>JBAUOP010000021.1:0-38359 GCA_049579805.1 Acidobacteriaceae bacterium | reverse complement strand
AGGAAGGAGCAAAGCGGCGGGCTGAAGGACGCCCGCGATGAACTTCGGGCTTCCGCTACGCTCCAGCCCGAAGCCCATCGCCTCGCCAGAACACCGAAGCTGTCCAGTTAACCGCCGAAGGTGGGCCCGTGTTAACTTCCGCAGATGGGCCAAAGCCAGTTGCCAAAATCATCCATAGGCGCTCAGGAGATCGGCGAAGCCGTCTATCGCCACCGCTGCCTTGAAACGGGATGTCAGCACCAACAGACTCATCACACTGTAACCCCCATAGCTGGCTCCCAGCACGCCGATTCGTGCGGGATCGGCAATTCCCATGTCCACCACACGGTCGACTCCGGGCAGAATGGTCTTCAAAAGATCAAGCATCGGCGTTCCGAGATGTTGCGGAGAATCGGGGGCGAGCACCACATACCCTCGGGTCGAAAACAACTGCAAGTTGAATGGTTGTCCCAAGCCTGTGAACCCGAACTCGTGGACCTGTTCTGAAAGATCCGCTCCACCATACACCCACACGACGAGGGGATATTTTCTGTTCTTCTGATAACCCGGTGGCAACAGCAATGCCCCCCGCAGGTTCTTCCCGTCAAGACTCCGCCAGTCAATCAGTTCGGCGGCACCCATCGCATAACGCCCCAGTTGCGGGTTAATCTGCGTCAACCTCCGGGGGTTTTCAAAAGTCGTGTCGCTGACCCACAAATCCGGGGGATGCCCCGCATCCTGTGCGGAGTACACGATCGTCCCGCCATCAGGCGAGACGCTGATGAAGTTCTTGTCGAAACTGAACCAGTAACATTCATCCCGCTCGAGAAGCAAAGCAGAGGAAGCATTTCGAAGATCCACCGCGTAGAATCCGTTCTGCTCTGTTTGTTCATCGCGGGTGACAACAATCATTTTTCCTCTGCGGGTTGTTGCGAGCTTCCCCCCGTCAGAAGCGATGTAAACGATCTCCCGCCCGGGGATTTGTGCGAATTCGCGGGTCCTGTGCCCGTCGAGCGCCGTCTCCCAGATCGCGCCATCACGAAGGAAATAGAAATGGGTTCCGTCCGGCCCCGAAGCGGGCGGGAAAAACGTAGCCGTCCGTAGGGGGCTCGCAAATCGTGTAAGGTTGCGCTCTTTCCCGCCGTCAGCGCTGGCCCAATAGCAATCGCCGCGTGTCTCGAGCGGCCCGCCTGTCTCGAAAACGAGTCCGTCCCCGTCCGCGTCCCACCCAAATGCCCGTCCGCGCACAAAGAGCCGGATATCTCGTGCGGCAACAGATCGTTTTCCGTCCTCCCGTCTGACGACCACGAGATCAAATCGGAGCTGTTGCGAACCGTCTCGCTCGAACCGCTTTGCGGAACTATATGCCACACGCGAGCCATCAGGGGAAAGTGCAAACCATTCGATCCGCTCCCCGTTCGTCAGCTTCTTTACTTTTCCGCTCCGGACGACAAAAAACGCCAGGTCCCGGATATCCCGATCAAGATTCCAGGGGCCCCGGTCTCCGGCGGCGGGAGCCTGGGGATTCGATTGGTAAACAATCACTGCCGCAGGGGTGGCCTTCCGGGAAGGTGATTCCATCACCCTCCCAGACCAACAGTCATTTCCTTCGGTCGTTTCGCTTTTGTGCTCCACCGTCGTAAGAATTTCCCGACTGTCTGCCGTCCACTCGATCTCCTCCGCCGCGACAGCTACATCCGAGAGCTTTCTCATCCTCTGGCTCGAGCGTTCCCATAGCCATAACTTGGCTCTGCCGCTCCCATCGCGGTCCGACAGAAATGCTACGTACTTTCCATCGGGAGACCATCGCGGCAGCCAGCTGTCATCGTTCTCCTCCCCGAGCCGAATCGTTTCTCCGCTCAGGATATTCTTCAGAACGATCCACGAGTTGAGGGCATGCCAGGGCACCTCGGAACAGCGAGAAGCACCAGCCTGGCCGGGGACAGATGATTCCCCCCGAAGATTCTTCCGTATCGCATACGCAATCCACTTCCCGTCCGGCGAGAAGTCAGGCTGTGATCCTTCTCCCAGGAGTTGTACATCCAGCATCTCCTCAGGAAGTATGGGACGCTGCTCTGCTCTCGCGAGGAGAAGTCCGAAGAGCACCGAACAGGCCGCAAGCGACTGAACGGTTCGCATTATTCTTCTTGTTGTCGCAGTCGATCGCTTATTTATGTCGTCGTGGCGCTGTCCGGTCATCTCGTGTCTCCAGGGGTTGTCCGTCCGGAACTCCGCTTCTTGTCCGGGTTTAGAAAGACAGCCGCAGCGACAGTTGAAGTGAGCGCGGACCACCTTCCTGAAAGAGCGGATTCAATCCGCCCAGTCCCTCATTTAGCGTCGAAATAGACTGCAGATAGGTGGTGAACGAGTTCGAGATATAGTAGCCAGGCGGGTTCGTGAAATTCGGATGATTCATCGCGTTGAATGCATCAGCGCGAAATTGCAGGCGCACGCGCTCGCCGAGTTTGAATTTACGCGCGAGGGAAAAATCTGGCTGAGTAAAGCCTAAGCCTGGAATGTCGTTCCGTGCTTCCGTGCCCTGCCTGAGGGTCGACGGCACAGCGAACGCCAGCGGGTTGACCATCTTGCCGGCGGGTGCGCCGGGCGCTGACACCCAGAGAGGCCGGCCGGGGATAATGTCCGGCCGCGGGTAAGCGCCCCCGATCGCGCCCAGGGTTAGCAAGGTGAGGTTGAAAGGGAATCCGGATCGTGCCACTGCGACCGCATCGACTGACCATCCGCCGGTGAGAGAGGCGATCGGACCGGATCGGGCCGCGGAAGGAATCTCGTAAAACAATGCGCCGGAAAAGCTCTGTCGGACATCGAAGCTGGACGAACCCCAGTCGTTCTTATTCGAATACACGGTGCTCGAAATCGTACTGACCGTGTCGTCAGAGGTGTCATCGAGCGAGTGCGAATACGTGTAATTCAGAAGCGCCTGGAAACCATTCGCCAGTGGTCTGCGCAACTGCACCTGCAGCGCATTGTAGTTAGAACTCGAGTTGCTTTGGGTGACATAAAGAAAACTGCCAGGCGCGAAGTTCGCGTTCGGCGTCGTGAGTGCTTCGTTTCTCAGAAGGTCCCTGCTTGTCTGTCCCACATATGTGACCGACAGAGTCTGCTGTCTCGCAAACAATTTTTCGAGAGCTATGTTCCACTCATACGAACGCGGTGTCTTCAGATCCGGTTCGAAGGCGTAAATGAGGCCGCCGTACGGCGGTTCGAGGCTGATGATGGGCAGATAGGAAGAGAGGTCGCTGACAGGCAAACTCACGCCGGTGGACGAGAGCAACACGCCGTTCGGGAAGGTTGTCGCAACATTTGCCGACTGTCCCAAACCCAGGTCGTAGAAAATACCAGCACCGGCTCGAATCACTGTGTCACCATTTGATGTTAATGCATACGCGATTCCGATGCGCGGAGCCACGTTTTCATAAGAGGTCTCCCATAGCGAGTTCCCCAAAGGGGCGAGGCTGATTTCCGACGGATTGCCCAGGTTCTGCCAGGTGGCGAAACGTGTGTCACCTGTGGGCGCAGGTGCAGGACTGACATCCCATCGCAATCCGTAGGTAACATTCGTTCTCGTCCCGATTTTCCAGCCGTCCTGTGCGAACAGCGAAAGAGCCTGCGTATGGAACGTTGCACTTCCCGAGGTCAATGCCACGAGATCGGCATCTCCGGTTGCCAGGAAACTCTGGACTGAAGTCGGATCAAAGGCCACAGTGTTCCCTGGAGGCGCTGTGCTGGTCTCAATCAGACGGTAGTCGCCTCCTATTTTGATCTGGTGAGTGCCCTTCGCCCACGACAGATCGTCGACGAAGTTGTTTTGACCGGCGTGGTTTCGGGCTGCCGGTCCGAATTGCAGATCGGCTCCTGCTGTATCGAGCGGAGCGAAACTCCCCAGCGTGTTGGTCGCCGACAAGGAGCCAATCAGAAGCGGCGACGAGAGAGGGGCCGCTCCTTCATACGATGTCAGCGTGTAGGCTGTGTTTGCCGTCTGCGCCGAGTAGTTTCCGCGATATGCATTCGAGACGTTTTTCCCGAATGCTGCATTGAGCCCGTACGTCAGCGTTCTTGTGTTAACGACAGTGCTTTGTAGAGTGCTCAGACTCAGGGTGGGTGATTGCTGGCTGGAGGGTGCTTCGTTGTAGCGGCCGAAGATGGAGAATCGATCGCTTATCGTGTGGTCGATCCGGATGCTTCCCGCATTCAGGGTGGCTCGACTTGCGTAATTCCCCGTGAATGGTGACGTGTAGACGCCTGGTACCACGGTCGTGTCGCCCGGGAGTGGATAAGCATTCAGGAAAGGGGCAAGATTCGTCGGGGCCGTAGCCCGTGCATAGGAGGACGGAACTTCGATTTGCGTAGTCTCCGGCTCATCCAGCCTCGCTCCCTCATAGGAAGCGAAGAAGAAGGTTCTGTCCTTCCGCAGGGGGCCTCCCAGAAAGCCTCCAAAATCGTTGTGATGCTCGGGCGCACGGGGCTCCTTAGCCTGATTCGCAAACCAGTTGTTGGCATCCATTACCGTGTTACGGAAATAATCGAATATCCCGCCATTGAAATCGTTCGTCCCGGAACGCGTGGTCAAAATAACCTGACCGCCGGGTTGTCTTCCGAACTCCGGCGCAAACGACGACGTCTCCACGCGGAATTCCTGAAGTGCATCAACCGATACCAAACTACTCGATCCCCCAAGAACACTGAATGCCTGCGCACTGCCTGTGCCGGCTGCTCCCATATATCCGTCGGTGCCAACGGAAACGCCGAAATTTGCGGAGACGCCATCGACGGAAAAACTGTTGGCATCGGTTCTCTGCCCTGCGACGCTGAACTGTCCGGGGTTGCCTCCCATATTATTGGACGGCGCTATGACCACACCGGGAGTGAGTTGTAGAAGCGTGTTGAAGCTGCGGCCGTTGAGGGGCAGGTTTTCGACGAACCGGCGATCAATCACGGTGCTCACTGTGGCCGACTCCGTGTTAATCAGCGAAGTTCCGCCCTTGATGGTCACCGTCTCTGAAATCGCTCCCACGGGCAGAGTGAAATTGATCGCCAATGCGTCCTGAATATTGAGAACGATGTCGGGTTTGATGAGGGTCTTGAATCCGATTTTTGAGACCTGGAGCCGATAGTGACCGGGCGCCAGATTGGGAATCTCGTAGATACCCTCGCCGTTGGTAGCGCCGGGATAGCGGATCCCGGTCGCGTCATTGACCATCTCCAGGTCGGCACCGGCGATTGCTCTCCCGCTCGGGTCGAGCACGAGACCGCTGACGACGGCGCTGGTCGACTGGGCCAGGGCTGGGCTAACTACCAGAGAGACAAACAGCAACAGCCGAAAGATGTGTCTCGGACTCACGCAATTCTCCTGGAGAGGACGGGAATTTCCTGGACTCATCCTGTCTACGCAGGACCCGACGATTCTTTATCAGATGATTCGGAAAATTCGCGGGCGATGCAGCCCGGCGAGGTCCGCCTGGTCGGAATACCAGACAGTGAGCTCTGAGCGTCTACGCAGGCGTACCCAGTGCTTTCGGATATCGGGATTCGTCGCGGTGGCCCTCGAACGCAAACGCACTCAGCGCATGGTCAGAGGTATCCCTGCATTCTCCCAGCCAGCGCGGGCACCCTTACGGATGGTTCGGCTCGATGTGGAGGTACGCGTAGAGAAGCGGCTCGCCGCTTGGATGGTTGCTGCCCCCGCGGGGCTCGACCGTGACGAAAACCGCGTCAATGCCGGAAAGCGCCTTCGGATTCTCGGCTTTGAGGACCCAGCATTTGTTGGCGACCTTGTCCTGATAAAAGATGCCGAGGCTGACCGCATCGGATCGGTCGGGGCCGCGGCTGCCCCATGCCTGAAACGTGCTCGAATCCCGGATGCCCGGCTGCTGGTCGAGATCGTAGGCGTAGAAGATCAGCGATCTGCCTTTCGTGTAGAAGACGCGCCCGAAGGGTTTCTTCGTCTGGCCGTTTTTGGCGACATCGTACACTTCGGCAATGTACAGATTGCGCGAACCCATCAGATCGCGGATATCCCGGTCATGGTCGAGGAGCGCCTGGGCGCGGGTCAAATTCTGGTCGCGCTCGGCAAGACTGTTATTCAGGTCGTCGATCTGCTGGCGCAGCGCGCTTACCTCCAACGTATCCCTGGAGTTCTCCGCGGAAACATCCCCGAGCTGTTGCCGAGCCTGATCGAGATTCGACCTGGCCGCGGCCAGTTGCCGGGCAAGATCGTCCCGGGACTGCTGAAGGCTGGCCTGCGTTGCAGCGGCACTACCCAGATCGGTCTGATCGTGGCTGTTCTGTGCTTCGATGTCGGCGATCTCCGCGGTCTGTCTCCTGAGACGGGAGTCGAGAGCGGCGAGCTGTGCCCGGGCGTCGCGAACGGCTGCTTCGGCCCGCGCCAGCTCCTTATCTCCTACCGCCGGTGTAGCCTGAGAATGAAAGCTCCCCGCAGGCAGCGAGGTTTTCACTGCCAGCTGCTGTGTCCGGGCCCCCCGTTCCATTCCCATCCGGTAGGCCGTGTATCCGAGGGCGACGACCAGGAACAGCGCGGCAACCGCCTGCAGCCACAGGTGTCCCCAAAGAGTGTCCACGCGGGGAGCGGCACTTTCCGACGCCCCGAGCCCGTCGAAGGATGAGACAGGCACGGGTACCGGGGAGTCAGCTCCAGCTGGCTTGTCTTCGTTTTCAAGCTGAGCGAGTAGCCGAGCTTCCGCTTCTTCAAGCGACCACTCCGGATCGGAATCGAGACGTACTTCGCTCGACCCGTCGAGGGATGCAGCGGGGACACCGGCGGCGATCAGGGCCTGGTATTGCGCAAGGGTTTCCCGGCACTCCGCACAGCTGGCGAGGTGCCGGCTGAGACGCTCTCTTTCCTCTGCGCTCAGGGCATCGGTCGTTGAAAGGGCGCAGAGCTCCAGGAACACGTCATGGGATTCGCCGAACGGCAACGGTTGGGCTCCTCTGCTGGAGCCATTTTGCATCATCTCGCTCATCTCTTGCGCAGTTGTGCGGGGAAGATTTCGCGGCGCATCTTCTCCAGAGCACGATAATAGTGATTCCGGACGTTTCCCGGTGTCTGGCCGAGCAACGCGGCTATTTCTCCGACCGTGTGTCCCTCGAAAAAGTACAGGCGAACGACCCGGCGCTGGTCGTCAGAAAGCGATTCCTCGATCCTGCGCAGCGTCTCCCGCCCCAGCGCCCCCTCCATCGAGTCTTCGTAAAACCTCAGCAGCCCCTGACCCGCGTCCGAACCCAGCAGATCCTCCTCCAGATCAACACGGGTATAAAAGTGGCGCGCCGCAAGGTGGCGGCGACGGTCGATCGCGCGGTGCCAGGTGACCTGGATCAGCCAGGAACGGACAGATCCCATAGCCGGATCAAAGAGAGACGCTTTTCGGAATACGAAGAGAAATACGTCCTGAACCAGATCATCCGCCTCGGACGCATCGCGCAGGATGCGGCGAGCCACCGTCCGCACCATACGCGCATAGCGACGGAAGAGCGTGCCCAGCGCTTCTTTATCCCCGGCACGAATCTGTTTCAATTGCTCTTCGTCGGAGATGGCAGTGAGTCGATCAGCAGCAGGCGATTCCAGCGTTTTGTGTGAAGAACTAGGAAGCCCCTCCGGCGAGTTGCTTGCACCGTCGCGCACTTCCCCTGTCCTGGTGATTGCGTGCGGGAAGTAGGCAGTTTCGGAACCCATACGGTTTCTTTCAGAACCCTCGATTCAGGTACCTAAAGGGAATAATCCGTAATGATGCTCGGTGTTATTGCTGGGTCCAAATGGACACACTTCACGTGTGCCGACATTGCGGATACAATTCGGGAAAAAACTACGCTCGATCCGCAAAAGTCGGGAGATGACTCAAGAACAATTCGCCGAGTTCTTGGATATTTCGATTGATTTTTTGAGTCTTATCGAGAGGGGACTGAATGCTCCTTCCTTTGAGTCTATCGAGGCCTTCTCGATCACGCTCGGGGTACCTGTGCGCGATTTCTTTGATTTTTCGCCTGATCTGAAGCCGCAGGCGCAGAAAAACCCCAATTTACAGAGATCATAACCCGTAATGACACTCGGTGTCCTCAAACTCTCAACATCTCCACACTTTTTCCCGTGGAGATCGTTCAGCCCAATTTCGGAATCCGCGTCAAAAGGCTTCGTTTGAATAAGGGACTGAGCCAACTGCAGCTTGCAGATCGGATTGGGCTTTCGGAGGATCAGGTCGGCAATATCGAACGGGGAAAGAGCTGGGTCAGAGAACAAACCTTGGCGCTTCTCGGGAGTTCGTTGGATGTACCTCAATCGTCTCTTTTTGATTACACCGGTAATGATGAATTCATCAAAGGCGGCGGTCTCAAGGCGCGCGCTCCACGCAAGCGCCCCACGCTGATCGTCCGGCGCAGACGGACCGTTCTTATCCATACGCCGAAAGAGAAGCAGTAGTGTTTGCAGACTGTTCGGGCAAGGTGTCGTCAAATTGCTCGTGTGAGTACTCCACAATCCGTTTCCTTCCAAACGATGGCACAATGGTCAATGCCTGATGGTTCATAGTTCGAACAGTCGGGCACGAGTATGTGCCATGCATTCTTTGCTTCCGGATCGCGGCGCTTCTTCCCCGGTTGGCTCGGGTCGCGCGTGGAAGGCAGCTTCTCTTACTGCAGTCTGTTCGGCTCTGATTTGCGCCGTGGTCCTGCTGCTTTCACCGCACCCAGAGCCCCGGACCGGACTGCTCGGAACTTCCCTGTTGGCACTCGGAATCGTTGTGGCGCTGCTTGTGCGATCCATTCATCTGGCGCAATCCACGGTTCGTTCCGCAGGCGGTATTCTTGACAGGCGTACGCGTGAACTGGATGCCGTATTCGACGGCGCACTGGACTCGATCGTGATCATCGACGCACGAGGGATCTGCCGCCACGCCAATCCGGCCGCCTTTCAGCTTCTGGGAGCGAGTCGGGAACGGCTGTGCGGTCGGTCGATCGCGGTGTTTTGCGCCGATTCCCGGGAATCTCCGATCAGCCACACTGCGACAACTGCGAGTCGCGACTTCGGCCAAATGGAGATGATCCGCTCGACCGGAGGAACCCTCACCGTGGAGTATGCGATCTCCAGAAACTTTGTGCCCGACCGACATCTTCTTGTGTTTCGGGACATCACGGAGCGCCGGCGAGCCGAGAAATCCAGGAACCGAAGCCTGGAGATGGCCCGATCGGCGCTGCGGGAGGCGTACGCTCTCCGCAGGGCGACCCTCGCTCTCGCGCGGGAACTGCGTCTCAATCCTGTTCTCGATACTCTCCTTCATACGCTGCGGTCGCTCGTTCCCTATGACATAGCTCAGCTCTTTCTGGTCGAGAGCGGCACCAGGATTTTCCTCGCCCGCGAAGCGTGCGACACCGCTTCAGGGAGCCAGGCACCAGGAGGCATCGAAACACTTGATGCCTCCGAATACCCGGTCCTGTGGGGGGCCCTCCACAGCCGCAGGGGGACCCTGATAGGCGATACCAATTCGTTGAAAGACTGGCGCGACCTGCCGGTGAGTGTTCCGGTGCGATCGTGGGCGGGAGTTCCGTTGTGGGCCGCCGACCAGGTCATCGGATTTCTCGCCGTCGCCCACCCACTACCAGACCAGTTTCTTCCCGAGCATTTGCGAATTACCGAATCTCTCGCCGTCTCGGCGGCCGTGGCCATTCAGAATGCGCGTCTCTATGAGCGAGCGGAGATTTATGCCGCGGAGCTCGAAAGACGGCTCTCCGAACTGCGCAATGCCGAACGGGCTCTCGCGCAATCGGAGAAGGAGCGCTTGAGCTCGGCGGAATGTTTCAGCAAGGTTTTTCGCTTCGCTCCAGTCGCGCTATCGGTGACAGCCCTTGAGGATGGACGATTTATTGAAGTGAACGAAACATTCGAGCGGCGGTTTGGCTATACGCGAGATGAATTGGTCGGAAGGACCTCCACCGAACTTGGCCTCTGGCCTGATTCCGCGGAACGGGCTACGCTGGCGACAAACCTGCGCCATGGAAGGAAAATCCACGCGGCCCTCACCCAATTCAGAATTCGGTCCGGGGACCTCCGGTGCTTTCTCTATTCTGCCGAGATGATTCGTCTCGAAGGGCAGTCCTGCATCCTCCTCGCATGCGACCATCCTCCTGACGAATTTGACTACGGGAAATGCAGCTGACAGACGGTGTATTACACGCGCACATGATGAGTTCGATTCCGACGAGATACGCGGTGTCGCAGTGACCGCTTTATGAAGGGCGAGAGCGCCACCGAAGAAATCGCCGCCCGGCGAAACTCTGGACTTGGAGCTGGCGACCACCAGTGTGCTCAACGAGGGTAAAAAGGCATCAGCTGCGATCCAGGCAGCCGGTCTGTTTGAGAGTCCCTGTCGAATTGCGGTGGCAGAGGCCCCCGCCAGGGCGTAGGTGGCAAGGGCCATGGCTATCGAAACCGCGCCCGAGATCAACGCACGAAACCGGAAATCATCCTCGAGCGCTGTGTTCCCTGCCTCGACCGCAAGGTAACACGCGGATAGATAGGCAAAAAGTGACAGCGCCAGGATGCCGACGGCGATCGGAAACGGAAATATCCAGGTGTTCAGGAAGCCGTTCTCACTGATGCCACGGTTCATGATCACTCTGTCGCCGGAGATGGCCCCAATAAGGATTCCGAGGAAGAGAGGCGTCATACTGCTCGAAATGGAAAAGACCTTTCCCCAATACAGCTGGGTCCGTCTCTCGCCGGTGAAATAGGAGCGGAAGACAAAGGAACAGCCGCGAAGGACGATGCCAAGCAAGACAAGGAGCAATGGAATCGCCAACGCCACGCACAACGCACCAAACGCCTCGGGAAAGCCTGAGAACAACAGGACGATCGAGAGAATGAGCCAGACGTGATTTGCCTCCCAAACGGGGCCAAGCGCCCGTTCGACAAGTGTCTCTGTTGTTCTTGCCGGGGACCACGGCACGTCAGATCCCAGAAGCCGGCGCCGTAATCGGCGCCCGCCGGCAGGGAATACATGACAAGGCCAGCCAGCATCGCGCCGGCGAGGAGATTCACGGCGCTCATACCGTCTCCTCGTGTTCAATGAGGCGCGTTTCGGGCGAGGCGATCACATGTTTTGCGAGGAGCCACGCCGCAATGACTCCGAGAATCAGATAGAGGATTGTCATCAGAATGAACATTACCGATATGTGTGGCAAAGAGGTGACTGCATCTCGTGTGCGGAGCAGGTGATAAATGATCCACGGTTGCCTTCCGAGTTCCGTGACCATCCAACCCGCTCCAAGCGCCACAAACCCGAGCGGGCTCACAATAACGACGAAGAGGATTGCCGGCGGAGAGAAGAGCCTCCTCTTGCGATGGAACCAAAGCGCGACCAGCGAAAACAGGGACAGAATGCTTCCACAGCCGACCATTGTTTGGAAACAGAGATGAACCGCGCGGACTTTGGGCCAATCCGCCTCTGGAATCTGGTCCAGCGCCTTCACAACGGCGTTTGGATCGTGAAAGGCCAGGATGCTCAATCCGTGAGGAATTTCAAGGGCGTACTTGGTCACCCGTTCGTCAGGGTAAGGCAGGCCACCGATACGAAGCGGGGCTCCGGCTTCCGTTGTAAATTGGCCTTCCAGGCTCGCGAGCTTGGCGGGCTGAGTGGCGGCAACCATACGGGCCACGACATCTCCACTCACGTTCTGCAACAGGACTGCGGTGCCGCCGACCGCCAAAGCAATTCCTATCGCGACTTCGTCGAATCGATTTCTGCCGCGGCGCAGGAGCAGCCAGCCATGGATTCCCGCTGTGGCGAAGCCTGCTGCGGTATAGGCAGCGAGGACCATGTGCACCGCCTCTGGTATCCCCGCAGGATTCAACATGGCGGCAAACGGGCGGATATGCGTGAACTTCCGGTCAACCAAAATGAAACCTGTTGGCGTGTTCATCCAGCCATTCACCAATGTGACGAACATCGCGGAGAGGAGTTTGCTGAGCGCCACGATCACGCCGGATAGGAAATGGGGACTCTATTCCAGCCATAAAGATAGATTCCAAGGAAGATCGCCTCGGTGAAGAAGGCGAATCCCTCAAGAGAAAAAGGCATTCCGATGACCGCTCCCGCGTATCGCATGAACTGCGGCCACAGCAGGCCCAGTTCGAAGGAGAGAACCGTTCCGGAAACGGCTCCCACCGCAACGAGAATCGTCGTTCCTTTCGCCCATCTCTTGGCCAGCAGCAGATATGCATCATCCCTGGTGACAATCCATCTCCACTCTGCGATCACCATCATAAGAGGAAGAGCAATACCAATGGCCGCAAAGATGATGTGGAATGCCAGAGACATTCCCATCTGCGATCGGGCTGCGAGGAGATTGTTCACTCTTACATCCCTCCGAGAGTCCTGCCAGCAGGCCTCATGGTGGCGAAGGCCTGTCTCTCGACCTCCCAAACGCCTCATCGGCATTTCCACTGGCTATAGCGTAGACACGGATGTCCGCAGTTGGATATTCACGGTTTCTGGAATACCTGCGCTGAAAGAGATCCGTTTCGCGCCCGACCCGGAAGTTGCGTCCTCCTCGCTGAGCCGAGCGGACAGGATGACTGGTACTCGTATCCGCTGAGGATTCAGTGATCCGATTTCATCTGCTTTGACTTTCGGACTACGGCGGCACCGAACCAGAATCGCGGGCTCGGTCAGCTGTTTCGGCCTGATCGGGCTTTCTATGGGTTGCCCATCAGCTGTGTTGGCGATTCAAACCCGGGCTCTAAGGCAAATGTTGTACCCAGGGGGTTTATTACGCTGGGCAGACAGTTCGGATTCCGGCATCACCACCTCCACGACCCTTATCCTGGCCGTTGATTGAGAGCGACTGAGAACTCAGAGAAGCTCCCCTGGAGAAAGAGCCATCTCTGACGGAGAGCTCGTGGGCGCCGTCCGGTAGTAGCGCGGGTGTGTCTCGCCCCCTCCGACAACAACCGAATTTTAAATCTGAGCATTTGGGAAGCTTCGTGCGTCGGCAGTGCAATACAAGGCAGGAAACAAGATTGCTGTGGTTTCGGCGGGATACCAGGACAGAGCAGTCGAACGCCCATGCTGAATCAGACGCCGAGATCGCAGCTCGGCTAAGCCAGCGGGACGAACTGGCGTTTCTGGACCTTTATGATCGTCACGGCCGGACTGTATACCGCTTTCTGGTCCATATGACCGGGTCCGTCGCTCTCGCCGAAGAACTGACGCAGGAAGTCTTCGTCGCGATTCTTAACGCGATCTCCGCCGGAACGATGGCGCGGTTTGACCCGTCGAAAGGGACACTTGAGGGATATCTGCTGGGGATTGCACGCAATCTCGCCAGAGTAGAGTTGCGCAGGAATCACCGTCTTATCTCGCTCGACGGTGCACTAGAGACGCCGGAATGGCAGCGACTATTGGAGACATTTGCCGAGGACGGCCGATCTCGGGACGGCCTTGCGCTGGTCGTCGCACAATCTGAAGTGAGAGCCTTGTATAAGGCTATTCTTAAGCTGCCGGTTCATTATCGGGAGGCGATCGTCTTGTGCGGCCTGGCGGAAAAAAGCTATCAGGAAGCTGCGGCTCTTCTGGGTATTTCTGAGGGAACGATCGCATCGCGAATGAACCGCGCAAAGGGGCTGCTTGCGGCCAGGCTGCGAAATTCGCAATCTGATGAAGTCGGCACATCTGCAGGCAGACGCGGAAAGGAGGGTCAATGCTGAAGCAACGATCATCATTTAGGAACCAGACTGCGGATGTATCGCGAGTCGACCAGCTTCTTCTGGTGTTGCGCGCTGCCGTGAGGCATGACCCCCCTGCGGACCTCCGTGCGCGGCTCGCCGAGATGAGTTCTGCACGACTGGGGGAAGACCCTCCGCAAAGGATTTCGCGCACACCTCTGCTGCGCAGGCCGATCTTCACCATTCCGGCAATTGGACTGATTGCCGCGATTCTCATTGCATGTGCGGCGTTCATCGGATTCTTCGTGCATGAAGAAGCCCCCGGCGGCAAGATGAATCGCATCGCACGGGAGGAGCCAACGGCGGCTGTGCCCGCGGCTACGAATGTCACCGCTCCCCTGCTTGTTGCCAAACCGCACCGTCGCAGTCGAGCGCCCCGTTCCGAAAATGATGCGGGACGACCCGGCAATCTCGTGATCTCTCTTCCTTATTCCGACAGTGCGGTTGATACCGGAACTGGTACGATGATCAGGGTATCGCTGTCCCAGGATGAACTCTTGTCTCTCGGAGTTTCCCTCAATCCCACAGTGGATGATCGTCGTTTCATGGCCGAGATGATCCTGGGAGACGACGGTCTGCCTCGTGCAATCAGCGTGCCCCTGCCTCTGACAGCAGTTGAGGCCGGGAAATGAAATGCAGCGGGAAGAGCCCGGCTCTCAGCCTCATTTTGGTACTCCCGTTGTCTCTGTGCAGCGCCGCCGGCGCACAGGTGGCCGGCTCGGTTGACTGCCGTGGAGACGCCGGATCGGGATGCTCCGGACAGCAGAGCACAGTTGCCGTCCGGACTGTACCGGGAGGAGCGCTCCAGATTGGAGTCCTGACGGGCGGACCTGTCTTCGGAATGCCCGAAATATCCCAGGTTGTCAGGGAGGAGCCCTATCAGGCCCAGGCCGTAACAGAGATCCGGCAAACTCTGGCCAATGGCACGCACATCGATCAGACGGTTACAGCCACCGTCGCGCGTGACCGAGAAGGACGGACGGTCCGATCTCAAAGGCTCGGCACCTACGGTCCCTTCCTGGCATTTCACATTCCCGGGAGCCCTGTTCCTGGATCTGCCGATGCCCAGCCTCCGCTTCTCACCACGATCTTTGATCCGGTAGCCAAAGAGCACATCGATTTCACATCCGACGAGAAGGTCGCGCGCGTATTGCCCATTCTGGAGCCTACGAACGATCGCGGTTTCTCCGTCTCCGACCATTTGGAAGATGGAAGACCGGCCACTGTCGCTGCATTCTTGGGCCGGCCTGAAGAAAGTGGCCGGGGTCAGGGACGCGGGATGGTTGTGGCAGACGGAGACGCCGGGCCGGTTATCATAGCGGATGCTGGCGAATCCGCAGAGAAGACAGAACCTCTCGGAAAGAAAATCATTGAAGGAGTCGAAACCAGAGGCACGCGTCGAGTCTGGACTCTTCCCGCCGGCGCAATCGGGAATGACAGGCCACTTATCACGACTGAGGACACCTGGTATTCCTCGAAGCTCAAACTCGTCCTACTGAGCGTTCGCGATGATCCTCGGTTTGGCAGAACGACCTACTCGCTTATCGATCTGCGGCTGACAGATCCTGATAGGAGCCTGTTTCGTATCCCACCCGGCTATACCATTGAAAAATCGGCTCCTCCGGAACCTCATGCCGATTCCCCGCCTCCTCCGCCTCCTCAATAGCCGGTCGTGATCTCCCGGTGTTCCCCGGGCTGAATTGATCTCGGGAAGTTTGTTGCGCTCCTTGCCTAATACCCGAAGAAGGGTGTCGGCAGGTACCCCGCTGAGGAATTGATGGTGGCTAACGGTGAAACGCGGAACCTGATCTGACGCGGAGACGACCATCAACTGCGCGTACACATTGAGACGGGGCGAACTGAGGACATAGCTACGATGGTGCAGTCACTGGCTGAATTGGTGCGCAGCGGCAGGATTTCTCGCGATACGGCATTCAAGCGTTGCCTCCATCCGGAAGACGTCCAGAGGCATCTGGGCGATCACTCTCACTCCACTAGATGTTTAGTCCCGGCCGATGACGCCGCCACCATGACCCAGGCTCTGGTGTACGGCAAATCTTGAATAATCAAACCCTACACCTTCAGTACCCAGGCTGTTCTGTCCAGTCCCTTACGGTTAAAGCAATACATATGCCTGCGGAAGTCTGCGCTCATTTAGAGGTTCGCATCCCGGCGACCGAGGGAACGTCAGCCAAGCTCTAGCCGGCAGAGCTGTTCCCGAGCGCTTTTGCGATCGGCTGCGTCTGTCGTACAGACACTGACCAAATATGTCGTTGGCAGATTATGACTGCCAGACGGACTTGGGGCTCGAAGTCTTCTCTTACCTGTTCCTAATGGTCAGATATCACGCACCTGTCTGCCTCAAGAGTCTTTATTCCTCACCGAAAAATCGACTCCGCGCGGGAAGTATTCCCACTCCCCGCTAAATACCCTTAGGGGTGCCTTTCAGTGATCGATTACAGACAGAGACGCTCGTTGGTTATCTGCCTCGCAACAGCAATGTTGGTTCTCCTGTGCTCCGGAGGGAGCGCAGAAAGTGAATCTGCCAGCCAATACTTTAAGCAAGGTCAGGCCGCGGAAGCCCAGAACGACGTGATCGCTGCGTATGTCGCATACAAGCGAGCATATGAACTGAAACCCGAGGAACTGAAGTACCGCGCGACTCTGGAACGAATCCGTGTTTCCGCAGCTGCAAAATACGTACGGGAGGGCGAGCAGTTCGCCGCGCAGAACAACTTTGCTCCCGCTCTCGCCGCCTTTCTCAAGGCCCTCGACGCCGATCCCGGGGACGAGGTAGCGGAGTCCGATGCGCGAAGGCTCGAGTATACGCTGGAAGAGCCGGTCCATGCCGCAACGGAAACGATCAGATCCGGGCGCGCGCCAGGCGGGCCGGAGGGACCGGCCGGGCTAGAGATCCCAGCAAATGGCCCAGTCACGCTGCACATGGTAGAGGACAGCAGGATCATCTATCAGGCGATCGGGAAGACCCTCGGCGTCAACGTGCTTTTCGACCCCGCGTATTCGTCGAAGCGAATTCAAGTGGACCTGGTGGATGTCACGCCATACCAGGCATTGCAAATTGTCGCCAAGGTATCAGGAACCTTCTGGGAGCCGGTTACGCACAACACGATCTTCGTAGCGCAGGATACACGAGCAAAGAGGCAGGAACTGGGCGAGCAGGCGCTCGAGGTCTTCTATCTTAAGAACGTCTCCCAGCAGAACGATTTCACCGAAATCCAGACCGTTCTCCGAAACTTGTTTCAGACAGCCCGGATTAATGGAGTAGCCAGCGAGAACGCGATCGTCATGCGCGGCACTCCCGCCGAGTTGCGGCTGGCAAAAATGCTGATTGCCGGTCTCGACGAACCAAAACCGGAGGTGCTGGTCGACATCACCGTGATGGAGGTCAGCCGGGATAAGATGCGTGAGATCGGCCTGTCGCCGCCCACTTCGATCACGGTCAATTCCGGATCTTCGCAGACGCTTGAGCAGATCGGTCATACCTCTGCCTACAGCATCACCATCGGGCAAGCCGCCGCAGAGTTTCTTCTGACAGATTCCGATACGCGCATCCTGCAGAATCCACGTTTGCGTGCCCTGGACGGTCAAAAAGCTGATCTCAAACTCGGAGAAAAGCTGCCGGTTGCCACGGGCTCCTACACAATACCAACCTCTACCACTGCGGCTGCCGCAGAGACGCAATTTCAGTACCTTGATGTCGGCGTAAATATCGAAATGACCCCGGAAATCCATGCCGATCGCGATGTGACTCTCAAGCTCACAGTGGAGCTTTCTTCGGAGAGTGGAACGGAGCCTCTCGAGGGAGTCAACGAACCGATTATCAGCCAGGAGAAAGCCGATCAGGTAGTGCGGCTTAAGAACGGCGAATCAACGATCCTGGCAGGTCTTCTGCAAAAGCAAACCAGTCAGACGGTTAGCGGCTGGCCGGGATTTGGCGAAATTCCGCTGCTGAAGTATTTCTTCAGCACGCAACAGCATGAAGTGAAGTCCGACGAACTGGTCTTCCTGATCACCCCTCACGTTGTTCGCGCTCCTGCATTCGACGACAACGTCGAGCGTGAAATTGATACTGGAACAGAGACAGCCATCCAGCTCCGCGAACCAGCGGCGCAGGTGCCCCAATCCGATCCGCACAGATGACTTTGTCTACGCTACTACGCAAAAGCTGCAGTTTGCGGCGGGCTCAGGGCGGGTTTTGCGTCCGGGGCGGAGCCATGAACGGAAAATGTAGCCTCGCGGTTGTCGCCGTTGCTCTGACGCTGCTTGCGGGAAATGTCTCGGCGCAGCAAGCCAAGCCGGCGAAGTCATCCGCACCCTTGATGAGCAGCCCTGCTTCCGCTCCGCCTGGCAAACCAGTACCGCGGGTCACCGTTGCAGGAACCGAGGCTAAGAAGCCGTCACAACGCAAGAGGAATGAAGCGATCGAGGCGTTCCTCGCCGGCGCGCGCGCCTTTGAACAGAATCGCCTGACGGTGGCGGAGGATCAGTTTGTCCGTGCACAGAAGCTGGATCCAGGCAACCCGACTTATGTCCGATCGGCCGAGATCGCTCGACAATCCATGGTGACGCAGCTCATTGATCGTCGCGGCAAGGCAGGACATGGTGGGAACAATGCTGGCGACAGGAGTGCCATCAAAGAGGCCATGGATCTTGATCCCGGGAACCCTCTGGTAGCTCAATATCTGCACGGCTCCGCTGTGGATTCCTCGGCCGAGCGGCCTGCGATTCGCACAGACAATGACAACGGGAACGCTCCCATCCGCCTCGCACCGGAGAGATTCTTTCGCAATTTTCATCTTCGGATGAACGAACGAGAATTGATTCCTCAAGTGCTCAGTGCTTATGGCATTCAGGCGACGGTTGACGATAGCATCGTGAGCCGCATCGTGCCCTTCGATGCCACAGATCTCGACTTCAGAGATGCGCTCAGGATTCTGCAGCTCGCAACCGCTACCTTCATGGTACCGCTCGATCCGCATCGTGTTCTGGCTCTGGCCGATACTAGGCAGAACCGCTCGAAGTTTCAACCGCTGATCGTCGAGACAATCTCCTTCCCCGGACTTAACAATATGGAGTTGAGCGAGATGGAAAATGTCGCGCGTAATGTATTGGGCATCGAACACGCAGTGATGCATTCGACCCAGGGAACTATTACTTTTCGCGCGCCCGAACCCGAACTGACGGCCCTGAACGAGATCTATAGGGAGTTGGTTAGTGATCGAAGCGAAGTTCAACTGGATGTACATGTATATGAGATCGATCGCTCCAAAGAAACGAATGCGGGGATGATCCTGCCGAACTCAGCGATGCCCTTCAATGTGCATTCGGAGGCCGACAGCATTTTGGCCAATAATGCGGCTCTTGTTCAGGAGATCGTTTCGAGCGGCGAAGCCGTTGCGGGAGCCTGGCAAAAGATCATCGCCATCCTGATCGCGTCTGGCGCCTTATCCGGCACCGTGTTCAACAATGCCTTCGCCGTATTCGGCGGCGGGTTAACGGAAACAGGTGCGGAATGGAACACCACAGCCGCCAACATGCTTCTCAGCACTTCTGATGTGAAGTCGCTTAATGAAATACAATTGCGTGTGACGGATCAGGAGGAAGCAACGTTTCAGGTCGGAGAACGTTATCCTATCACCACATCAACTTACTCCGTACTCTCCGGCGTAGCGGATTCTTCTGCTCAGACAACCCCTCAGATTCAGTACACGGATCTGGGTCTCACATTAAAAGCGAGGCCCTACGTTGAGGGATCGGGCGACATCACCCTCCGCCTGGATGTGATGCTGGATTCCCTTGCCGGCTCCAGTATCAATGACATTCCCATTCTTACGAACCGGCAGTACTCGGCAGTGGTCTCGGTGCGTCCCGGAAACAGCGCCCTGCTCGTCAGCGCCATTTCAGAGCAGGACTCGCAGGAACTGACGGGCGTCCCGGGGCTGAGCGAAATCCCAGGTTTTGAGGACGCGACGAATCGTCAGAGTACTACTAATACCATGGAACTGGTCATCCTGGTCACGCCGCATGTCGTCAGGACCGGTCATCTGCAGACTGCAGACCCCGTAATGTTAACGCCGAGATCGCATTGATGCCCAGATCGTGACCGACTGCGAGCGACGTGACACTCGAGATGACTCGGAGCGCATGCAGGAGCACCTGCTGTCGATTGAATTCAGCACGCTGATCCCTGACCTTCACGAGATGTCCGATGCCATCAACTGTGCAGTTGAAACGCCGGTACGGGCGTTCCTGCAGCATGCCTCTGAGGGAAAATTGAAATAGCGACTAAGCACCCTGATTGGCGGCAACGGTCTCCCAGGCTCCCGCAAAGGCTGGCATGCAACCTCCGCTTTACGCGTTGGATGTAGAAAAAATCGATTCCCCCTACCCAGTTACTATCAGTGGTAACGGGACAGTCCTGGGATTTCGAACCTACAAAACTACGGGAACGTCTTTGTGTCACACACTTAGACGGCTGCCCGAACCAGAAACCACCCACGAATTCTGCTGACGAGGCATCTCCTGCAAGCTCTCGTTACTCTGTCTGCGACGATATGGTTTGGTGTGGATTGACGATCAGCCAAGCGAGCGCTCCGAGCACACAGAAGCCCGAGGCCACCAGGAAAGACGACGTCCACCCGATGTGGTCAGCGATAACCGGAGTCAGAGCAGCGGTGATTGCGCTGCCTGCTTGTGCGCCCATGTTCATCAGTCCGGAGAGCGAGCCAGCTGAGGCCCCGCCCAGATCTGCTGAGACGGACCAGTAGGAGCTTTGAGAAAGATATAGCGCGCCAGCGCCACCGGCGAGAATGATACTGGCGGACCGGGCGCTTTCTGCGGTCGCCCCAAGAGCGACGAAGATCGCGGCGGTGAGGAGCGCGACGATCGCCACTCCACATCGGCCCCACCGGGGACCGAAGCGCCGGCTGACCGCATCGCTGATGACGCCGCCCGCCGCCGAACAACAAGCCATTGCGACAAACGGCAGCATCGCGTAGTAGGAACTGCTCTTTACGTCAACTTTGCGAACGGTGTTCAGGTATATGTAGAACCAAGTGAAAAAAATGAAGGCCACATACCCGTAACAGAAATAGCTGATTGTCACACCCCAGACGCTTCGATTTCGTAACATGGCGCTCCAGGCTAGTCGCGGCTTCCGCCGGACATCACCCCCCTCGATCCCCCGCGCGATGATCTGCGCCTCCGCCTCGTTCACATGAGGGTGCGCGTCCGGCCGGTCTCTGGACAGCCAAAGCCATACCAGCCCGCCAAGAACGCCCATGAGAGCGCAGAAATGGAAGGAGGCGCGCCAGCCGAACCTCGCCATGGCCAAGGCGATGATCGGAGGAGTTATCGCGGCGCCGGTTCCCACTCCGGCGAAGATGACGCCGTTCGCGACGCCGCGCTCTCCGGTAGGGATCCAACTGGCAATCCAGCAGTTAGAGCTGGGGTACATAACCGACTCGCCAACCCCGAGCAGAAAGCGTGCCGACCAGAAGGTTAGAGCCGCGAAGACGATTCCCGTCGGGATCGAAGCGGTCAAGCTGGTGAACAGTGCCCACCAGAGCGCGCTAAACGTCAGCACCTTCCGCGGGCCTAACCGATCGGCCACCCATCCTCCCGGCAGCTGACAGATCCCGTAGCCGATGTTAAAAGCGCTGAAGACAAGCCCCAGTCGCACATTACTCAAGTGAAATTCGTGGGCAATGGACGGGGCGGCGATCGAGAGATTCACGCGGTCCAGATAGCTGATGGCGCCGATCACCGCCAGCCATCCGACCAGGATCCACCGCATCCGACTTGGAGCGTCGGCACTCATGCTCGTCTGGCCCTCCCTGGCATTCAGGCATCACGAATCTTGGCCTGCTGTCGACGGTTGTGGTTGTCCCCGAATGATCCCGGATTCTGACATCCGCAGAAGCGTGGGGACGATAGCCGTCCTAACCCGTCAAAACATCAATGTATTCTCGATATCGCATCCGTCGCCGCATCCATCGCCCCTGAACTCCTGATTTCACCGTCGCGAGATCATTGGTGCGAAAATGAAAAGGTCAACCCTGTGCTGGATCCAAAACGGGATGCCCTTAGTGCTGACGCCTGCGGCAACCCGCTTTCCGTCAGCCGCGCAGCTGCTACTTCCGTAGGGACAGGTCGAACGGTTTTTGTCCCTTATCCTTATCTCCAGGCAGACCCCGGCAGCTCCCATCGAATACTCCTGCGGTATGGCCGCCTTTAATCCAGTCCTCTGAAAAGCTCAGGTACTTGATTGTCTCGCGGCGGAACGTGAAGCTCATGTGGAGCGTCCCATTCGGGGACTGGATAATCGAAGGATAGCTGTACTCGAGATCTTCCCCGGGACGGAACTCTGGCGGCGTAGGTCCTGACTGCACGTCACGGACCCAAGGCCATGTTCTGCCGTTATCGACTGACAACGCAACCGAGAGGATTCCCCGTGATGCGCTCCGCGGTTCACCGCGGCTTGTTGTGGCCTGGGTGTTGTTGAAGGCCATCACCAGATGTCCATCCTCAAGCCGAACGGCCTGGATCGACGCATTATTGTTCGGTAGACAAGTAGCAACGGGATCGGTCCAATGGCATCCATCAGGCGACTTACTCTCGTAGATCCAGTCTGCATACCGACTGCGGAAGAAAGCGAGCAATCCATCCGGAGGCGATTTCACGATGTCCATCTGAACGAGCCCGCCCGATCCTGGAACCGGGCAGGCTTTCCACGTAGCTCCGCTGCCTTGCGAGACCTCTACGATTGATTGATCGTTCTGTGAATTACTGCCGATGCCGAAACCAGCCGCGATGTAGATCGGGAAGAGCCACTCGTCGCGATCAACGACGATATGTTGGCGGTCAAAGGAGCCCGGCTTCGAGAACGCCGGCCTTTGCCCGGTCCAGGTGCGGCCTTCATCCTCCGACGTCATCTCATAAATCGCTGATGTCGTCTCCCCGCCGTGGGCCTTCTGGGAAGTGTAAAAGAGCAACAGCTTTCCGGTCGGGCTAAGGAACGGGACCGGGTTCTGGTTCGACCAGCCGGGGCGGCTGGCGACGACCTTCGGCAACGTCCAGACACCCGCATTATGATCCAGTCTGGACATTACGATGGATACATCTGAGTTGCCCTCCCAGGTGCCGGCAAACCAAAAGTCGAGGAGATCTCCATCAGGAAGAGAGAGCAGATTCGATGCGTGATTGCTCGCCTCTATGATCGGCAGATATGCTTCCTGCGCTCCCAGCAAAGGTTGCGGGGCCGCACGGACGACGCCATCCGCCATCTGATACACCGTGGAGTCTGCTTGCACCGTATTCTCGCTTCGGGCGCTGCCTCCGAGAACCACCCCGGCAACGACCGCAGCGCCGACAATACAGCGACTCACTCTACGCGTATTGATATACATAGACAGTATCCCTTCAACCGTCGCGTGCGTGCTGTCACTTCCCTGCCATAACGCTAAAAGGTCAGGCGTCCGCCGAGCTGAATCGATCTTGAGGTAGCCGATGTCAGTTTCCCGAAGCTGCTACTGCTGATGTTCGCAACTGGATTGCTGAGGTTAGTGTGATTGAACAGGTTAAAGAAGGCGCCCTCGATACTGAACTGGAGGCTCTCTCGGATCGGGAAGTTCTTGGATGCCTCGAAATCGTCGTTCCACATTCCGGGCCCGCGAAGAGCGGCTCTACTCAAGTTTCCCATGTAGTCCTGCGCCCCACTTAGCGCGTTGATGGGAACCGCCGAGAAGGCGGCCGGATTCGCATATTGCAGGTGAGAGATTGAATAATTACTGAGCCGAAGGCTCTGGCCGGTGACCCGATCTGGCCGATCCCCCGGGTAGGTCGAACTGCTGTCCGAGATATCGTTCGGAGTGCCATCAGAAGCGGACACGATGGTAGATAGCTGCCATCCGTCGGCAATGGCCTTAAGGGCATGATTGTGTACATCCAGCCAGCGTCCGATCTGGGGCAGATAGAGAACGGTCGCGGAAAAATAACTCGGTGTGTCCCAATAGGTCGGCCCGTAGTTCGCGGCTAAATCATCCGTGAAGGCCGTCGTTTCATTCGTCTGGCCCGTGTCACCATAATCGTCATAGGACATTGACCTGGACCATGTGTAGTCAAAGGCGAACTGGAGATCGTTGGTTATATGTTTGCTCAGAGATGTCTGCCACCCGTTGTAGGCAGCGTTATTCGCAGGATTGTAGTACTTGAACGACCCAAACGCCGGGTACGGCACAACCCCGGTGGTTCTCGCGGGGAGATTTGTATCTTCGACCAGCTCGATGTGTCTTCCGAGCGTTCCGACGTAGGCGGTGTCGAACACGATGCCGTGGGCGAACTGATGCTGAATGTCAAGCAGGTACTGATAGCTGTAGGGATTGTGGAAATCTTCAGCCAGAGAGGAGGTGGCGACCGGCGACTCCGCCTGCTCCAAAGTCGCCTGAACCGCCGTCTTGTCAACGGGCAGGTTCAGATTCATGGCCTTTGCCTGTTGTCCGTCCAAAGTCAACCGAAAGGGCACATACGGGCTGTCGAGGACGTCATCAACGGGACCACCAAAGATCGTGGTGCCGCTGACGAACATCCCGAGCCCGGTCCGGATAACGGTGTTCTGATTCCTGCCAAGGCTCCAGGAAAATCCGATGCGTGGGCCGAATCCGCCCCAGCTCGGCGTATACATTTGCGAAGGCGGGCGCAGGGAACCGGTGCCAGGGCCAAGGGGTGTGGCATTGCGCGTGTAGATTCTGCCATCCGGCTCGGTGGGAACTGTCCAATAGTCATAGCGCATTCCGGCTATCAGTGTCAGATGCGGCGTATAACGGTATGTGTCCTGGAGATATCCTCCGTACTCCCACCGATTCAAGGTAAATTTTGAAAGCGGGAAGTTGATCTGAATCTGGTCCGGAGTATTGCCGAGGAAGTGATCGAGGGTCGAGTATTCAAACGTCGTCGTTGTGTCGTCGATTCTGCCGTCGCTCATATGCTGGACCAGGCCGCCGAACTCAATGGTATGACGCCCGATCGATGCGGTGACGTCCTCCTGGAAGGTGAGCGTCGTTCCGAAGATGTTGAAATCTTCCGCTCCGTCACTGTCGAATCCTCCGAATATCAGCTCGTCCAAACCCGGGCTGCTGCCCGCGATTTCTGCGCTGTAGCCGTGATCCAGCCTCTGCTCCGTCATCCAGTTCAGGCCAAAGCGAGTCGCGCTGGTCCAGCTATTCGCGGAATGGGTATATTGGGCGTTATACAGGTTCGACTTTCCCGTAAATGTGCGGAAGTTGATGGGTATCAGATTAGGGATCAGCTCGGAAGGACGGCCACGGATGACGCGCAGTGTTAACAGATTGTTGTTATTGATCTCATAGTCCACACGCGCGGTGGCATTGTTATCGTTCTTAACATCCCTCCCCGACGATTCGTAGAAGCCTGTTTCGGCGCCAGGGGAGTAGGACTGATTCGGGGCCGGAAACGAGTCCATCACGTAGGCGTACGCCGGCACGGCGGCAACGGCCTCATCTGTAAACACCGGAGTGGGGACTGTGCCGGAAACCAGAGCGAATGTGGGATTGCGAACCCCTTCATAGGTCCCAAAGAAGAAGAGGCGATTCTTTATGATCGGCCCTCCAAGCGCGAAACCGAACTGGTTGAAGTTGCTGAACGGCTTAGTGGTGAGGAACTGATTGCGGGCGCCGAGTGCACTATTGTTGTTGAATTCGAAAGCGGAACCGTGGAACTGGTTACCGCCGCTCTTTGTAATGATGTTGACGGTGCCGGTCATCCCGATTCCGGCCGACGGCGGAGCGATGCCCTTGCTGAGGGTGATCTGGTCAATGTCCGCCGTGTTTACTATGTTGATGGTGTTGAATCCTCCATAGGAGCCGAGGCCGGAAACCTCCGGGTCGGCCTCCGCGTCGGTACCGTCCACCGTTACATTCAGCGAAGAAGACGGCATCCCGTTGACTACCATGCTGCTGATTGAAACACTCTTCGGACCCGTTGCCGGCGTGTTCTGGACCCCCACCATGGTCGTCGTGAGGAGCGAAGTCCAGTCCTGCGCCTGCAGGGGCAGCTTATGAAGCTGCGCGGACGCCACGTTTCCCTGTAGCTCTACGCTGCTGGTAGCAAGTATGGGTGGCGCCGCCGACACGGTCACGGTCTGGGTGGCCCCGTGGATACTGAGCTTGAGGTCCATGAACAATGACTGCCCGGCTGTGGGCTGCAACCCGGCCCGCGTCTGGGTGGTGAACCCATTGGCAGTTACCGTCAGCGAGTAGCTGCCGAGCGGCAGCGCGCTCAATACGTAGCTTCCGCTCGAGTTCGAAGTCACACTGCGGGTCAGCCCGGTAGCAGCATCCGTCGCCTTGATCTCGGCACCTGGAATGGCCGCTCCGCTCGGATCGGTAATTGTTCCCGCGATCGTTCCCGTGTTGATCTGCCCAAACCCGAACGTCGAGCATGCCAGCAGGAGACTGATCAGGATGGCTGCGCGCGGAAAGCTGGGATACTGCATACGACTCACCTCCAGAGGAAACTAAGGGTACCGAGAGGGGAAACTACGCCGCAGGATGGGTATTTGTCAATATGTATTTTCATAATGTGCTATCAATGTTCTATAGTGTTCAATAAATTTTAGGACTGTCAATGGCATTCGTGGGAAAACGCAGGGAGATCCGGGGATGCGCCGCGGTGTGCCTGCAGAGCCGGGTGGTTCAGGACCAGGGGCTACGGCGGTCCTGCTCTATCGGGCAATCTTTGACGTAGACAAAAGAAGAAAATAAATGTATTATTTCGAAAGTAAATGGAGCCTATCAGCCATTCATCTCTCTTCCGCCACCCCGAATCATTCTGAAGCCGCGCTGCCTGCTCCGCGTCCCGACAGGATATGGCTTCTGGCTGACGATCTGACCGGCGGCTGCGATGCCGGTGCAGCGTTTCTGCGGGCCGGGCTGAGGGTGCGGGTGTGGGCCGGGGCGCAGGCATCCTTCGCTGCGCCGGAAACGGTCCAGGCTGTCAACACGGCGTCACGGGCCCTGCCACCCGACGAAGCTGCCAGAGCGGTTTCGAGTGCGGCAGCTGCATTCCGGGGCGGCGATCGGACGCTGTTTTTCAAGAAGATCGACTCGGCTCTTCGCGGGCCGATTGCGGCCGAGCTCAATGCAGCCCATCAGGGGCTGCGCACCCGCGCCATTCTGCTTGCCCCGGCGTTTCCAGCCGCGAGAAGGACGGTGCGCCACGGCATCCTGGAAGTGGAGGATGTCAGCGGGCGGCGTGAAACGAAGCGCATCCGCGATCTTTTTCCGCGGAGCATGGAGGACAGCGTTGCCCAACTCGCCGGCGCCGATGAGCTTGCGCCGGCACTGGAGCGCGGCAAGACAGTGCTGATATGCGACGGCATGACGCAAGAGGATCTGGATCGACTGGCGCGGGCGGCGCAGCCGCTGCGTGGGCTGCTGTACGCGGGATCGGCAGGACTCGCGCAAGCCATTGCCGGGCCTTATGCTACACGTGTCCCTCCCTCCAGGATTCCGGGAGCGACACGTACGCTGGTGGTGTGTGGAACTTCGCATCCCGTCACGGAGCTTCAGCTTAAGGATCTCGATCACAAACGGTTTGTCGCGGTCGAGGTGCTTCGCATCCGATGCGAGAACGGCGACGAAAACCGCATCCGGGCAGCGTTCGAAGCGGTCCATCCCCAGGCCATGGTGCTGACCGGCGGGGACACTGCTTTGCTGGCCCTGCGCGCGCTCGGTGTTCATTCGCTTGTACTGCGCGGCGAGTGCACGCCCGGGATTCCCTGGGGCTCTGCAGAGGGTGGTACCGCGGATGGAAGTACAATTGTGACGAAATCGGGCGGATTCGGGGCTGTTTCCGCTCTCAACGAAGTTCTGGAAATGCTGACGGGGAGAGCATGAACACAGCACCCCGTATCGCTATCAGTATCGGAGATCCCGCCGGAGTGGGTGCGGAGATTGCGCTCAAAGCGCTCGCCGACCCGGACTTTGGCGGGCTTGCGCATTGGCTCCTGGTCGCAGACCGAGCCGCACTAAACGCGGCCGGGCGTATGACAGGGATCGATCCCGGCGCTCTCCCCTGCTCGGTGATCGAAGCCGGTGTTCTGGCGGACGATCACGAGGTGCGGTTCGGGCAGCTTAGCGCGGAATACGGTTTGGCCGCCATCGAATACGTTCGCCGCGCGGTGAAACTCTGCCTGCAGGGCGAAGCCGATGCCATGGTCACGGCGCCACTGAATAAGGAAGCCGTCACGTTGTCGGGACGCGCGTTTTCAGGGCATACGGAATACATTGCCGAGCTGTGCGGAGCCACCGAGTCACGCATGTTGCTCGTTTCAGACAAACTGGCCACGGTACATGTGTCCACGCATATCCCGCTGGAGCGCGCCTGCCAGCTCGACCGGCGGCGGATTGTGCGCACCATCGAGCTGGGGAACACTGCGCTCACACTGATGCTGCAACGGCCGCCGGTCATCGCGGTCTGCGGGCTCAATCCGCACGCCGGCGAGCACGGGCTGTTTGGCGCGCAGGATGGGGAGACGATCGCGCCGGCCATAGAGGAAGCTCGTGCGCTGGGCATCGAGTGTTCCGGCCCGTATCCGCCCGACACCATCTTTGTGCGCGGAGTGCGTGGGGAGTTCGATCTGATCGTGGCCATGTATCACGACCAGGGCCATATTCCGATGAAGCTGGTCGATTTTGCGGGCACGGTCAACGTGTCCCTGGGCACGCCGATCATCCGCACTTCGGTCGATCACGGCACGGCTTTCGATATCGCAGGGCGGAATCTTGCCGACGCCACTAATATGAAATACGCGATGCGGTTGGCGGTGCGCATGGCTAATGGAAGTCTCGCCTTGGGCCGCGAATCAGAACCCGACAGAGCAGGGCCCGATGGTGTAGTTTCCGCGGCTGGGGCCGCACCTGGTGACGCAGGCAGCCACTGATATGCATCTCCTCGAGGCGGCCATCATCGCCGTCTGCCTGTTCGCGCTTGTTGCAATCGGGTTGCGGTTCCCGGGACGACAGAAGACCATGGACGCGTATTTTGTAGTCGGCCGCTCAGTGCCCGGATGGGCTGCGGGGATTTCAACTCTTTCCCGCTCCTGCCAGCGCTTCTTCGCACCATATACTTTGGGACTGGCTTGCCGAAAGTAAGCGGCCCCCATCCAGGCTATTCAAACGGGAGATACGAGATGAATCGTTTACGGCAAGCTGTACATGAAAACGGCGGGAGGACCCTTCTGGGCGCAGCTGTATATTTTTACGACCCCGTATTTCTTGAGATATGCGCACATCTTGGTTACCAGGCCATCTGGATCGAGATGGAACACGGCCATATTACGTTTGCCCAGGCTGCGGATTTGTGCCGCATGGCGGCGGGCACGGGGATGCTGACCATGATCCGCATTCCCGACGTGCAGCGGGCCAACGTGCTGAGGGCCGCCGAGTGCGGGCCGGACATTCTCGACGTTCCCATGATCGAGCGGCCGGAGCAGATGCAGGAGCTGCGCACCTACGCGCGCTTTGCGCCGGAGGGCAGCCGCGGCTATTTCTCCGTCTCGCGGGCCATTAACTACGGTATATCGGGTGGTGTGGTGGCCAGGCAGCAGAGCCTCAACACCGATCTCTGCCTGATGGCGCAGATTGAGAGCAAGGCGGCCATGAGCCGGCTGGATGAGCTGGCCGCGGTGCCGGATGTAGATCTGTTCATTGGACCGGCGGACCTGGCGGCGAGCCTGGACGTCCCCTCGGAGACCAGCCACCCCAAAGTGCGTGCGGCCGCGACCGCGATTGCGAAGACGGCGCGCGCCCACTTGAAGTGCGTGGCCACGGCCTGCGCGCCGGATGAGTATGGCTTCTGGCTGGGACTGGGCATCGACCTGCTCTTCTGCACCAACGACACTGCATGCCTGAAACAGGCCGCAGGGGAACTGCTGAGTCAGGCGCGCGGAATTCTGCAGCGCAGAGCAGATGCGGGCGTGGAGGCTTTGACTGCTTCCGACGGCATTCGCGACGACGGATGAGCTGCGGTTTTCTGCCCGCGGGCGTTTGGAGGAAAACGATGGTTCTCAGGATCAACCAGGTTCCCAGGCTCGTGTTTGGCAAAGGAGCTTTGTCCTGCGCGGGCGAGCACCTACAGGCGCTGGGAATTAAGCGGCCATTTGTTGTAGCTGTGCCTCATGTGCGGTGCGATGCGGAACGGCTGCACCCAGACGCACGGATTGACGTGAGCACCCGGAATGAGCCATCGGTGGAGCACCTTCATGGCCTGCTCGATGCCGCGCGGGCTTCGCGCCCGGACGCGATCGTGGGCATCGGGGGAGGCAGCGCGCTGGACGCAGCCAAACTCGTGGCAGCGCTCTGCAACAGCTCGCAGTCACTGAACGAAGTGTGGGGAATTGGGAATCTCAGAGGACGCGAGTTGCCGCTGGTCTGTCTGCCCACCACTTCGGGTACGGGCAGCGAGGTTTCGCCGAACGCGCTTCTGCTGGATGAGGAGTCGCAAAGCAAAAAGGCGGTGATCAGCCCGCATCTTGTGCCGGATGCAGCTTTTATTGATCCGGCGCTCACCGTCACCGTGCCCGCGACGGTAACGGCCGCAACCGGGCTGGATGCGCTGACGCACTGCATCGAAGCGTATGCCAACAATTTTGCGCACCCCCTCATAGACACGTGGGCGCTGGATGGTATCCGGCACATCGCGGGCAATCTGGTGACAGCCGTGCACCACCCCGGCAACATCGAGGCGCGCACGCACCTGGCGCAGGGGAGCTTATATGGCGGCCTTTGCCTGGGTCCAGTCAATACGGCGGCGGTCCACGCGTTGAGCTATCCGCTGGGCAGCCGGCATCATATTGCGCACGGCCACGCGAACGCGGTCCTTTTGCCCCATGTGCTCCAATTCAACCTGCGCGCGATGCCGGAGCGCTATGCCGCAATTGCCGTCGCGCTGGGCGCGCGCGTGCACGGCTCGTCCGAAGAAATCGCGTGCGCCGGCATCGAGCGTCTCTGGGATCTGATCGCAGAAACAGGGCTGGAGATGCGGCTTTTGGCGCTGGGGATATCGGAATCGGAGGTTCCTTCGCTGGCGGCCGATGGGCTTGCCGTGACACGGCTGATGCGAAACAATCCCCGTCGTATGACGCAGCAGGACGCGGAAACGATCTATCGCGGCGCCTTTCACGGCAGGCCCGAAGCGCGAAGCATGTCTGCGGCCGAATTCCGGGCTGGCGCCTGATGACACGCCCCGCCGGCGGAGCACCGGTGTGGCTTCCTTCTTCGCGCGCGGGTCATCGGCGCATGAACGATTGCTTCTCAACTATGTTCTGCGAGAAGACGCTGCTAACTCGACGATCAGCGAGTAAGCGAAAAACGTGAACTGGATAGCTTACGGAATAGGGTGCCCAGCAGCAACGCGGTTTGACCGCACAGGGATGGTGGTAATTTCACTGAAAACTGAAACTTATCGCGCAGAGTACCGTGTAATATAATTGTCCGATCGGACATTCTCAGAAGGCTGAAACTATTGATGGCGAGCACTCGGAAACGCCCAATGCGCGAAAAAAGCATACAGCGCAGGATCCCAAAATGGGCGCTCAATACTGCGACGAGCGCCGATTCCAACCGACAGTACTACCTGGGCGCACTTGGCCGTGCCCTGGATGTTCTGGACTGCTTTGACGGAAAAACGCCATTGGCCCTCAAGGACATCGGGGCATACACCAAGCTGCCTGCGTCCACGCTGTTTCGTATACTCCTCACCCTGGAAAAGCACCGGTACTTGGAGCAGGCGGTGGATGGGACCTATCAGCTCGCATCTAAGCTGCGTTTTGGGTGGCTGATTGCTGAAGGTAACGTACTACGGGAATTGGCCCGCCCTGAACTGGAGCGCCTGACTCACCAGTTCAACGAAACAGCCAGTTTGGCGTACTTGTTCGAGGATCGCATTCACGTCCTCGATTCGATCGAGAGCTTTCACGAGATTCGCATATCGAACCGAATTGGCCGGGTTTTGCCGCCACATTGCAGCGCTATGGGCAAGACTATCACTGCCTTCCAGGACAGTGAACTCGCCGACCGGATTATTGAGGTTTACGGTCTCTCGCCCCGCACCGAGTTCACTATCACGGATCGCAGGCGCCTGGCACAGGAATTCGCAGAGATTCGCAAGACTGGAATCGGTTGTGACCGCGAGGAATCGGTGCTGGGCGGCATCTGTTACAGCGCCGCAATCCGGCCTCCCGGAAAACCGGTGGTCGCCGCGCTCAGCCTCTCGACCCCAGTCCTGCGCATAAACTCTGATCTCGAACAGGAAATCCGCCAAGCCGTACTTCTGGCATCTCAGCGCGTGGCCCGCTCAGTGATCTGAAACTCTGCCGGCGCGGCCCGGGCCGGGCCATTTGGCATCATTTGCCGGCGAGGAAACCGGCTTCCCACGGCAGAGCTTTCCCGCTCGTAGGAGGCGAGCGGCAGAGCAGCATCCAGGGCTTCAATGGTGCTGAAACCGATCGATACCTCGGGATAGACAATGGGATTGATGATGAGGGCCGTGCAGTCGGCACACGCAGCCAGTGTGCGAGCGGACCAGTGCCTCACCAGCAGATGCCGGTAGCGCAGAACCCGCCGCCGGTCGCGAATTTCCGTGGAAGCCATGTGGCACTTCGGCAGGCAATCGCAGCGCAGGCAGTCGGCGAGCTTGCTGGCATCAATCTTGTCGTTCTTCTTCTTGGCTAAAGCGATGGCTCGCAGCATCAGCGGATGCGCCACCTCCACCGCTTCGGCATGGGGCAACGGATGGTCGTAGATCCAGCCTGTGAAAATCGTCGCTTCCATCGCCATGGTGCGCGGTTGTGGGAGCGTTCCGATCCACGCGTCCAGCTCGATTGCCGACCAACCATCCAGGACCCTGTCAATGAGTGGCGTTGCCCTGTACACGACAGTTGACGTTCAGGATCTGCGGCTGCGAACATTTGCCTTTCGGCCGAAATTCATGCCCCCGAGGAGCCGGAAATCCGTTAGCATCGCGGGCTAAGCAGGAATCCTTTGCCTATGAGTGACCTTCGCCCAGCACTCCGCCAGCTCTGGAAAGCTCCAGGCTTTTCCCTGACCATCGTTCTCACCTATGCGCTGGGCATCGGGGCAACCACCGCCATGTTCTCGCTCGTGGAAGGGGTGCTTCTGCGTCCGCTCCCGTTTCGCGATCCCCAGCGTCTCGTCCTTTTGGGCGACCGCCTCGGCGATAATCTCCGGCTGGGCGTCACCGCTTCGGAAGTGGCGACCTACGAGCATGCGGCGCGGTCCTTCTCCTCGATGGGCGCCTGGATTACGACATCGTGGGAGCTCTCCGGTGGCCCGGTCTCTGAATCGGTCAATGGCGCGCGCCTCACTGCCGGCGTCTTCCCCACGCTCGGCGTAGCGCCCACTCTCGGCCGCGTCTTTACCCAGCAGGAAGACGACGCCCACGCTCCCGTCACGGTCATTAGTTACGCATTGTGGCTCAATCGATTTCACCGCGATCCAAATGTCGCAGGCGCCACGATTACGCTCGACCGCACGAACTACACCGTCATTGGCGTCATGCCGCGCAGATTCGAATTCCCCCTGCTTCCCGGCCGTGTTGGGCAGGCACAGCTGTGGGTGCCCATGAGCTTGACCGCGGATGAGCTTTCGCCATCCTCGGGCGCATGGGGGACGCACCTCGTCGCCCGACTGAAGGATGGCGCCACACTGCAGCAGGCGGCCCAGGACGCCGATCGCGTCGCGCAGCAGGTCATGCGGGATTTCCCCCCGGAGCTGGCCGCAATCCACATCCGTGGCGATGTTCTTCCCCTGCGCGAATCCATCGTAGCCGGCGTGCGCCCTCTGCTCCGCACGCTTTTTCTCGCGGTCTGCATTGTGCTGCTCATCACCTGCGCCAATGTGGCGACTTTACTGCTGGTCCGCGCTATCCGCCGCCGCCGTGAGCATGCCGTGCGTCTCGCGCTGGGAGCTCCCTCCAGCGTCATCCTCGGCGGGTGTGTCAGCGAGGGTCTGCTGCTGAGTCTTGCCGGAGGACTCCTCGGTCTGGCTCTGGCGGCAGCTGCCCTGCGCGTCGCCGTGCCGCTGCTTCCCGATTCCATGCCGCGCATCGACTCCATCTCCGTCAACACTGCGGTTGCGAGTTTCGCTCTCCTCATCGCCGTGGCGACCGGAGTTCTTTGCAGCCTTGCTCCGGCTTGGGCTGCCCTCCGCACCAATGTGCTTGAGGGCCTCAGAGAAGACGCGCGCTCGGTCGCCGGCAGCCTGCGCCAGAACTGGCTCCGCTCGTCCATCGTCGTCGCCGAGATTGCCATCGCCACGATCCTCCTCACCGCGTCGCTGGCGTTCCTGCGCAGCTATCAGCAGATGCTTGCGGTAGACCCCGGCTTCCGCCCCAACCATGTCCTGATCGCCGGGTACCAGTTGCCGACGCGGCAATACGGAACCGATGCATCCATTGCCACCTTCAATCGCGAGGTCGTCAGCCGTCTCGCGGCCCAACCGGCCACCGTAGCTGCGGGCCTGGCCAATACGCTGCCTGATACCGGCGGAGGAGGACGCGGCGGCTTCACCATCGAAGGCGCTCCCGTTGCGGGATGGAAGCTGAGATTTGCTCCCTTTATCGAGACCTATGGCGATTATTTCCGCGCTCTCGGTATTCTCCTCATCGCCGGCCGCTCATTCACAGTCCGCGACCGATCGGACGCGCCGCTCGTCTGCATCGTCGACCAATCCATGGCCAAAAAAGAGTGGCCTGGCCAGAACCCAATCGGAAAGGGTCTGCACCTGGGAAATCCCAAACACAACCTGCCCTGGGCCACCGTGGTCGGAGTTGTGCCGGACGCCCGCATCGATGCGCCCGATCAGCCCGCTGGTGAGCAATGGTATTTCCCGCTGGAGCAGCCTGCCATCATCGAGGGCTCCGGCGTGACCGGGATGCTCGATCTGTCCAGCGGGTGGATCGCACTCCGCTCGACGCTGCCGCCTGAGCAGATGATCCACACTCTGCGCTCAGTCGTCGCCGGCATCGACCCGGGTCTGGCTCTCGATCCCATACAGCCTATGGCCGACGCTGTCTCTGCGGTGGAGGCCCCGCGCCGCTTCGATACGAGCCTCATCGCGGCTTTCGCGCTTGTCGCCCTGCTGCTCGCGGCGATGGGCATCTACGCTGTCATCGCCTTCAGTGTTTCCCAGCGGACGCAGGAGATCGCCGTCCGCATCGCGCTTGGCGCGCAGCGCGGCCACATCGCTCGCCTTGTGCTCGGCCCAGGCGCCAGGATCGCTGTCGCCGGCTGCGCTCTGGGTGCTTTGGGATCGCTCGCCGCGTCTCGCCTGGTCGGCGCATTCCTCTTCGGACTCAGCGCAACCAACCCGGTTGTTTACGCTGCAAGCGTATTTCTCATGCTTGGCCTGGCGATCCTCGCTTCGGCCCTGCCCGCTCTGCGCGCCGCTGCCGCCGATCCTGCCCAGGCTCTGCGCTCGGAATAGATCGGGCCGCAATCTGTACCGCGAAATGCGTCCCGCCCTTTTTCATGCATCATTTGTGATGTGGCGGGTTTTGGCTGGGTCCACCAAGGATTTCCGTACTGGTGGGTGATGACGACAGGACAGGAGCGCTGGCGCCCTGGCGTTTCTAATCGGTTCTGCATCCGGTACTGCGGGTGGGCAGAGGAGAAGAAGTCTTTTGACGAATCGCTGTGAGGGGAGTTCGTTTCTTGCTATGGGGTGAACCTGGCCCGGGTGTAAGGAGGCGCCGGGGTTGGCCCGAGGCCTGTCACCCGAAAGGGAACTATTGCCGACGATCCGCTCGGAAGCACAAACCCAAAAATCCTGATGCCCAGGAGAACCTTCGGTTCCACGTTCTCCAGAATCAGGCGCTGCTGCCTCTGGAGCCGCACCAATGTGCTATTTGGCTGAGCGACGGTGGAGCGTAAATTTCGCTTATGATCCGCTACGTTTGCCGCATCGGGCTCGTTTTGATCGCTGTGGCCGCAATGTCAGCTTCGCTTCTCTGCCAATCCAAGACTGGGAAAGATGTTGAGCAAAGGCATTTCAAGGTGGAATTCTGGAATATTGAGTCACGGTACGATGAAGCTCCGTGGCCGTTGCCCGAACTCCTGCTTGGAGACCTCCAGGCAGACTCAGACTCTGCGCGGCTTAACGCACTGCGCCTTCTGGGCGCAGATCATGAAGATTTGTATGAGCCCCTCCATGGCAAGAATGGCGATGCGGAAGAAGTTGCGACCCCATGGCAATCCGAGCTGCTGTTCGTGCCCCTCGGCGATAACGCCACCGCCGACGCAATTGTGGGGATTCAGATTCGGAACCTGGTGATCGTGGCGGTTGCCGTTCCCAGAGCGGGAGGGTGGGAGCGTATTGCCGCGTTCAAATGCTTATGCCCGTCTAACAATACTGATGTATGAGCGCCGGAGCAAAAATAGGCCACAGAGCGCCGCGTGGGCGGCGCATTGCGGCGGAGCAAAAGTAGTCCACCGCCGGAGCCTGGTTTCGTGAGCAGTTGCCCTGACAGCGGCGCTCATGGAACACCGGAGGGATGTTCGAGGTGGAGATCTACGGACGTGTACGGCGGGCGGTTCGTGTGGAGGGCAGGAGTCAGCGGGCGGTAGCCAGGGAGTTCGGGCTGTCGCGGGAGACGGTGCGGAAGATGCTGCGGTTCGCGGTGCCGCCGGGCTATCAGCGGCAGCAGCCGATCCGGCGGCCGAAGCTGGGACCATGGCTGGGTGTGATCGACGCGATTCTGAACGATGACCGGCAGAGACCGGCGAAGCAGCGGCATACGGCGAAGCGGATCTTCGAGCGGCTAAAAGAAGAACATCACTTCACAGGCGGCTACACGATCGTGAAGGACTACGTGCGCACGGCGACGTTGCGCAGTCAGGAGATGTTTGTGCCGCTGGTGCATCCGGCCGGCGAGGCCCAGGCTGATTTCGGAGAGGCGCTGGTGGTGATCGCCGGGGTGGAGCAGAAGGCGCACTACCTGGCGATGGATCTGCCCCACTCGGACGACTGCTTCGTGGCGGCGTTTCCGGCCGAGACCACCGAGGCGTTTCTGGAAGGCCATGTGCGGGCGTTCGCGTATTTCGGCGGAGTGCCGACGCGGATCCTGTACGACAACACGAAGATCGCGGTGGCGAAGATCCTGGGTGGGGAGCAGCGGTTGAAGACGCGAGCCTTCTCCGAACTGCAGAGCTGTTATCTGTTCGCCGACAAGTTCGGACGCCCGGCAAAAGGCAACGATAAGGGTAAGGTCGAAGGGCTGGTCGGCTATGCGCGGCGCAACTTCATGGTCCCGATTCCGCGCGTGTCGAGCTGGGAAGAGTTGAACGCGCACCTGGAACAGCAGTGCCGCAAGCGACGCGAGCGGACGCTGCGCGGACACACGGAGACTATCGGGGAGCGCTTCGAGCGCGACCGTGCGGCCCTGCTGCCGCTGCCCGCGGCGCCTTATGAAGCCTGCGAAAAGATCGCGGTGCGGGTCAGTTCGCTGTCGCTGGTCCGCTATCGCTCGAACGACTACTCGGTGCCCACCCGGTATGGGCATCGACAGGTATGGGTCAAGGGCTATGTGCATGAAGTGGTGATCGCCTGCGCCAGCGAGGTGATTGCCCGGCACCGGCGCAGCTATGAACGCGAGGCGATCGTCTTCGATCCACTGCACTACCTCGCACTGCTCGAAGAGAAGACGCGGGCCCTCGATCAGGCCGCGCCGCTGGTCGGCTGGCAGTTGCCGGAGTGTTTCGCGCAGCTGCGGCGCCTGCTCGAAGCGCGACTGAAGAAGCATGGCAGGCGCGAGTATGTGCAGGTGCTCCGTCTGCTGGAGACCTTCGACCTCCCGAAGGTAACTCACGCTGTCGACCATGCCCTGCAACTGGGTACGATCAGCTTCGATGCGGTGCGTCATCTGCTGCTGTGCTGTATCGAGCGACGGCCGCCGCGGCTGGACATGGAGAACTATCCCCACCTGCCGCTGGCTCAGGTGCGCACCACCCAGGCCGCCGACTACATGACGCTGCTGGCTGAGGTGTGCGCATGAGCGATGCTTCCGGAACGAGCACTGTGACTCATACGACGGACACGCCACAGCTGCTGCTGGAGCATCACCTGAAGGAACTGCGGCTGCCCACCATCCTGCGCGAGTACGACAAGGTGGCGCGGCAGTGCGCCGTCGAGCGCGTGGACTATCCTCGCTATCTGCTGCGCATGACTGAACTGGAACTGCTGGACCGCGAGCGCCGGGCTACCGAACGCCGTATCCGGCAGGCGAAGTTCCCGGTCGTCAAGACCCTGGACAGCTTCGACTTCCTCGCTATCCCATCGGTGAACAAGTCCCTGGTACTGGAACTGGCGCGATCGGAGTTCATTGGCCGCCGCGAGAACGTTCTGCTGCTGGGCAACAGCGGCACCGGCAAGTCGCATATCGCGCTGGCACTGGGCCTGGCCGCATGTCAGCGCGGACACCGCGTGCGCTTCACCACCACCGCTGCTCTGGTCGGCGAACTGATCGAGGCTCGCGACGAGAGGAAGCTGCTCCGCTTCCAGAAGCAGATCGCCAGCTACG
>JBAUOP010000020.1:0-64534 GCA_049579805.1 Acidobacteriaceae bacterium | reverse complement strand
ACCTGCTGCACCGGTTGCAATCGGACCGAGACGAAAAAGGAGGCGCGCGCCGACGATCTTCATCCCCACGCCGGCCGCGCTGACGATTCTCCCGCTTATTGCACCCGGAACGGAACCGAGGCGCTGTGATCCTCCCACGCCAGGGTGATCATGCCCTTTCCGTGACCGTCGTCTTTGATCGTCCAGACCAGGTCGTCGACCATCTGCGGCGGCTTGCTCATGTGCATCTTGGTCCGCCCCAGATCCTTGCTTCCGTCATACTTCAGACCCCACTCGCCGGTCTGCTTGTTCACGATCAGCTCCCACTGGTCGGGATTGGCGATATCGACGAAGAGTGTGTAGTCGCCTTTCGGGACGGACAAATCGCCGATTTTCAGATCGGCATCGGTGTGCAGCGAGGTCGCCGAGTTCGCGCCGGCGCGCCACACGGGATAGTGCGGATCGTGGCTGATGAGGCCGTCTTTGGTAAAGATACGACCTTCGCGGTCACGCACACGAGGCGACGAATAAGTAATGGAAATCGTGTTTCCGTTAATGGTGGCGGTTGCTTTGGCGGGCGGGCTGAGCACCGGCTTCTTTTGCGCGGGCAAGCTGACGGCGACGGCGAGAATACTGAGGCCCATGAGAAAACGTTTCATAGCAATCATCTCCTTATGCAGCCCCTGAGAGACAGGGCAAGACACCGCTTACGATTGTCGCACCAGAGAGAAACCTGCTGCCGGTGCGGGCCCGGATCGAACGTCGCCCGCTTCCGGCTGGCCGGCTCCTGGCAGGTTTTGGCTTTTGACGCGGTGATACACTGGCTCGTTTGTCGGCTCCCATCTTCTGCCTCTCCCAGGAATCACCTATGCATCTGCGCTCTCGTTTTGGGGCCTTTGGATTCGTTGCGCTGCTGACATGCAGCATCACAGGTATGGCACTCGCGCAAATGGCGCAAACCGTGCCCTTCGCCGGACCTTCCGGTCCGCAACAGGCGAACGACGAAGGCCGCACCGAATTGCCGATGGTCGTCCGCCGCAGCATCGGCTTCCGCGAGATCGGCCCGGCGATCTCGGGCGGCCGAGTCACTGCTGTTGCCGGAGTGGCCGGCAATCCCGACATCTACTATGTTGGCGCAGCCGATGGCGGCGTCTTCCGCACGGAAGACGGCGGCACCACCTGGAAGGCTCTCTTCCAGAATGAAAGCGTTGCCTCGATCGGAGCGCTGGCGGTCGATCCGCAGAATCCCGGCGTTCTGTGGGCCGGAACCGGCGAAGCCAATGTCCGCAACGATGTTTCCTTTGGCGATGGCGTCTACAAATCCACCGACAGCGGCGCGCACTGGAAGCGCATGGGGCTCGATCATTCTTTCCAGATCTCGCGCATCGTCATCGATCCGCTGCACCCGAATACCGTCCTGGTCGCGGCGATGGGCAGCCCGTGGCAGGACAGCGAGGATCGCGGCATCTATCGCACCACGGATGGCGGCGCCACCTGGCAGAAGGTGCTGTACGTGGGGCCGAGCGTGGGCATCGCCGATATGGCGATGAATCCGAAGAATCCTCAGGTGATTTTTGCCGCCGCGTATCGCTTTCGCCGGACGCCGTGGAGCTATTCCGGCGGCGGTCCGGAAGATGCCATTTACAAATCCATCGACGGCGGCACCACCTGGCAGAGGCTGAGCGGGCATGGGCTGCCGGAGAAGCCGGTGACGCGCATCGGGCTGGCCATTGCTCCCAGCGAGCCGAATATTGTGTACGCGGTGATGGGCTCGGACGAAGGCGTGCTTTGGCGGTCCGACGATTCCGGAGAACACTGGGATCTGGTCAGCAAGGATCAGGAGGTCGACGCGCGGCCGTTCTACTTCTCTCACATCGCGGTCGATCCGAAAAATCCGGATCACGTTTTGGCGCTCTCCAACGATCTGGAAGAGTCAGAAGATGGCGGCCACACGTTTCACGCGATTGCCAAACAGATCCACGTCGATCATCACGCCGTCTGGATCGATCCCGATGGCAGCGGACGCATTATCGAAGGCAACGATGGCGGTGTTGCGCTCTCGCTGGACAATGCCCGGCACTGGGCGTTTGTGGACAACCTGGCCATCGGCCAGTTCTACCACGTGAGCACGGGCAGCGGCCCCTTTTACCTCGTGTGTGGCGGCCTGCAGGACAACAGCGCCTGGTGCGGTCCTAATCGCAGCAAAGATCCGTCGGGGATTGTCGATCGTATGTGGTTTACGTTGAACGGCGGCGATGGCATCTTTGCCATTCAGGCTGCGGACAATCCCAACCTCATCTATAACAGCACGCAAAATGGCGTGTGGATGAACTTCGATCGCAGTGAAGAGCAGGTCCACGACATGGAGCCGTACCCACGCGATTTCTCCGGCGCGGGTGTGGCCGATATGCCGTATCGGTTTGCCTGGGACGCGGGATTCGCCGTTTCGCCCGCGAATCCGAAGGTGCTGTACGCAGGTGGCAATGTGCTCTTCAAAAGCGAGGATCGCGGACGCACCTGGAAAGCCATCAGCCCCGACCTGACTCTCAACGAGAAAGCGAAGCAGCAGTCTTCCGGCGGACCGGTGATCAAAGACAACTCCGGCGCCGAGGTCTATGACGCGATCCTGAGCATTACACCTGCGCAGAGCGATGCAAAGGTGATCTGGGTGGGCACCGATGACGGCCAGGTGCAGCTGACCCGCGATGGCGGCGCGAACTGGACTAATCTCACCGCCCACATTCCCGACCTGCCGCCGTGGGGACGGATTGAATCGATCGACGTGGCGCCGGACAATGCGGGCGAGGCTGTGATCGCGGTCGATCGCCATTTCAGCGGCGACTTTAAACCGTATCTGTTCCGCACCACGGATTACGGCGCCACCTGGTCGTCGATCAGCGGCAATCTGCCCGCCGATGTTTACGCGCATGTTGTGCGGCGCGACCTGCACAATCCACGCCTGTATTATGCCGGCCTCGAAAACGGACTGTACGTCTCGTGGGATGGCGGCGACCACTGGTATCTGTTTGGCCTGGGCCTGCCGAATGCCGCCGTCTACGATATCGCTCTCGACGCGCAGCGGAATTCGCTGGTCGTGGGCACGCACGGGCGGTCGGTGTGGGTCCTCGACGATCTCACCCCATTCCAGCAGTTCACGCCGGAGATCGCGCATGCAACAGCACACCTGTTCACACCGCCAGCCGCCGTACGATTCTGGCGGTGGTCGCAGGTGGAAGAGCTGGGCGACGGCGCGTTTTACGGCAAGAATCCTCCTTACGGCGCAGAGCTCAGCTATTTTGTCGAGCATGATGAAAAGGAGCCGGGCAAGCTGGTGATCACCGACGCCCAGGGCCACATCGTGCGCACCCTGCAGGGCATGCACACGCTCGAACATGGAGAGGCCCCACCTGCGGAAGGCGATTTGCCGGCGGCTGCGGGAATGCAGCCGCCGCTTGCTGCAAAACATCCCGAGCAGCAGGAGGCGAAACCGCCGCAGGGGGCTACGGCCTCGCAAACGCAGCAGCAGCCACCGCCCGAGAAGACGGCCACGGAGCAGCAAAAAGCTGAGGCTCCGAAAGAAGTGCCGTGGATCCCGACGAAGGAGGGCTTGCAGCGCTTCGCGTGGGATCTGCGCGCCGACGGACCCGTGCGTTGGGAGGCTGGCAAGTCGTTTCTCAAAGGGCCGCGCTCCGGGGCGCTGGTTCCTCCCGGTGAGTACACGGCCACGCTGACGATCGGCGGTCAAACCATGACCCGGAAACTCACGGTCGATAACGATCCCAATTCTCACGGCGACGCTGCTGGTATGGAGCAGCGCTACCGGGTGAGCGAAGCCGTCCTGCATGAGATTTCTCAGCTGGACGTTGCGCTCAATCGTATCGACGCCATGCAGGCGCAACTCGGAGCACTGCGCGTGGTGGTCAAAGGCACGCCGGACGAGAAGCAGGCGAACGCGGCGATTGACGACTTTGAAAAGCAAATCAAGGCGACCGAGGGCCAGATCAGCAGCAACCCAGACGCGGCCGAGTCAACCCTTCGCGTCCCGGACCAGGTCCATGAGCATCTGCTCATGCTGTACGGCGGCCTGGAAGGCGAGGACGACGCGCCCACAGCCGCCATGCTCGACCAAAAGAAGCTGCTGGATCCCGAGTACGACGCAGCTCTTGCGAAGTTCAATGACTTCCTGAAGGCGGACGTACCGGCCTTCAATCAAAAGATGGCGGATCATCACCTCACCGGCGTCGTTGTGGGCAAGCCCGTGGAGCCGTAATCCTGCGGGCTCGATGCAACGGCGTCGCACCAGGCAGATGCCGGGAGTCGAGGTTCGCCATCCGCTGCAATGAAGCGATCAAATCGCGGCCGATGCAGCGGTCCTGCACACTTTTTCTTTCCTATTGAAGGAACCTCACCGCGACTCTAAGATGCCCCTTGGATTTCTTTGGAGGCCCGGAACGATGTTCCTGAAGCGGTTTGCGGTTTACGCCCTTTTTTGTTTTTCCCTATCAGTGCTCATCAGCCCTTCGGTCGTTGCCCAGGCGAATCTGTTCAGCCCGCAGGCGAAGCAGAAAGCAGAGGCTCTGCTGCAGCAGATGACTCTGGACGAAAAGGTGGGCCAGCTCGATCAGGCGGCCGGCATTACTTTTCCGGGCATGAAGGGAGACGACCTCAACGCAATGATCCCTGCGGGCAAGGTCGGCTCGATCCTCTGGCTGACCGACGTAAACCAGATCAACCGTTTCCAGCATCTTGCGGTGGAGAAGTCGCGCCTGCACATTCCCATTCTCTTCGGATTCGACGTCATTCACGGCTACCGTACTATCTTTCCGGTCCCGCTGGCGATGGCGTCCTCGTGGGATCCAACGGTGGAGGAACGGGCGCAGCATTGGGCGGCTCAGGACGCGCGGGCCGCGGGCATCGAGTGGACCTTTACGCCCATGGTCGATATTGCACGCGACGCGCGCTGGGGGCGCATCGTGGAAGGCGCCGGTGAGGATCCGTATCTTGGCGCTGCGATGGCGCGGGCGCAGGTGCTGGGGTTCCAGGGTGCGCATCTCGGACCGGACAGTGTGCTGGCCTGCGTGAAACACTTTGCCGGCTACGGCGCAGCCGACGGCGGACGCGACTATGACTCGTCGTACGTGCCGGAAGAGCTGATGCACAACGTTTATCTGGTGCCGTTCCATGCGGCAGAAGAAGCCGGAGCCGGCAGCTTCATGAGCGCCTACATGGATCTGAACGACGTCCCCGCCAGCGGCAATCATTGGCTGCTCACGGACGTGTTGCGCAAGGACTGGGGCTTTCAGGGGTTCGTCGTTACCGATGCGTTTGCCGTTGCGAGCCTGCAGGTGCACGGCTTCGCCAAAGATCCGGCCGACGCCGCCTATAAGGCGATTACCGCCGGCGTGAATATGGATATGGCCAGCCAGACTTACACGCATAACCTTGCCGCGCTGGTGAAGGAAGGCAAGGTGAGCGAGGCAACGATCGACCAGATGGTGCTGCCGATCCTGGAAACCAAATACGACCTGGGCCTTTTCGATCACCCTTACGTCGACGCAGCCAAAGTCAACGCCGTCCTCGATCGACCCGCGGGTCTTGCCCTGGAGCGGAAGCTGGCAGGGCGGTCCATGGTGCTGCTGCGCAATGAGGATCACACGCTGCCGCTGTCCAGGGACCTGAAGAAGGTCGCCGTCATCGGGCCGCTGGCCGACTCCGCGCATGACATTGAGGGCGGATGGACGGTCGAAGGCCTGTTTGGATCCGGGAGCAAGAGCCATCCCGTCACGGTCTATGCGGGCATCAAGGCGAAGCTGGGCGCGGATGCGCAGGTCACGCTCGTTTCCGGACCTGCCCCCGAGAAGGTGTATCCCGGACTCCTCGACCAGATGCAGGGGAAGAAGCCGCTTCCACCGCCCACTCCCGAAGAAACGGCCGACTGGATTGCCAAAGCCAAAGCCGCCGCAGCCGATTCCGACGTGGTCGTCGCTGTCATGGGCGAATTAGCCGGCATGAGCGGCGAGGCTGCTTCCCGCGCCACCCTCAACCTGCCGGGCATTCAGGAGCAGATGCTGGAGGCCGTCGCATCCACGGGTAAGCCGGTGGTCCTCGTCCTTGAAAATGGACGCCCCCTCGATATCCGCTGGGCATCGGAGCATGTGCCAGCCATTCTGGAGTCATGGTATCCCGGCACAGAAGGCGGCGATGCGGTCGCCGATATTCTGTTTGGCGATGTGAACCCAGGAGGCAAGCTGCCCGTCAGCTGGCCGCGCGTCGCCGGCGCAGAACCGCTCTACTACAACCACAATCTGACCCACGAGCCCGAGGATAGCCCCGGTTTCACCTCGCGCTACTGGGATATGAATTCCAAGCCTCTCTACCCGTTTGGTTATGGGCTTAGTTACACAACCTTCCAGTTCGCCAACCTCCACCTGAGCAAGACCACCATGGCCACCGGTGACACCAACGAAGTAAGCGTGGACGTGACCAATACCGGCTCGGTGCCGGGCGATGCGGTTGCTCAGATATACATCCATCAGCGTTACGGGTCGGCATCAAGGCCGGTCCGGCAGCTGGAGGGATTCAAGCGCATCACCCTGCAACCGGGTGAGACGAAGACTCTCACCTTCCCACTGGGACGGCACGAACTGCAGTTCTGGGATCCGCAGTCGAAGCACTGGGTCGTAGAGCCTACGGAGTTCGACGTGTGGGCCGGCGGCGATTCCCGAGCCAGCCTGCACGCCGATTTTGCGGTCACTCAGTAAACCACCGAGCAGGCGGCCGGGGCTGGCTTTGACACGGCGTGGCGCGCTGCCTTGAGCTGCGCGCCCGCTCGAATCATGAACCGGTCGACTCAGCTCATGGTTCGCCGAGGGGATAACTCTCCGGGGTAAGTCCGCCCACCGGCAGGAAAACCTCAAACGTTGTGCCACTGTGCTCAGGACGCGTGGAGGAGCGGAAGCGAATAGTTCCATGGTGATTCATCACCAGGTTTCTGGATACCCAGAGGCCGAGCCCCGAACCACGCAGTTCCTTGGTGGTGAAGAAGGGATCGAACATCATCTTCTGCACGTGTTTCGGAATGCCGGTACCCCGGTCGTGAACCGTGACACGGGTGCCCTGCCCGACGGCACGGTGAACCGGCCGGACGCGAATGACGATATCCGAATCGGGCCTGGCCGCTTCCGCGGCGTTGCGTATCAGGTTTCCGAACACCTGACCCAGTTGGCCGGGGTAGCCATAAATGGTGAGCGTCGGCTGCCGCTCGAAGAGCACGCGAATACGGCGCGCCGCCGCCGACTTTTCAAACAGATCGACGACATCCGCAACCAGGCCGCCGATATCGATCGCCACCGGCGTGCGGGTTTCGCGATGGAACGAGAGCGTTTGCCGGGTAATCCGCGAAATGCGCGCGAGTTCAGCGTTGGCGCCCGCCAAATATTGACGCACCCCCTCGATCGAAGAGGCGCCCTCGGCGAGATACACAAGGTTGGTCAGAGACTCCAGAGGATTGTTGATCTCGTGTGCGATGGCGTTGGCCAGTTTGCCGGTGGCCGCGAGCTTTTCGGCGGTGCGCACAGCGTACTCGGCCAGCTTGCGGTCGGTGACGTCGGAAACGACGAGAACCATGGGGCCGAACTCGGAGTTCGCCTCGACTCGGTTGATGGTGATGTGGATGGTTCTGTCCTCGATGACAAATTCCGATCGCGCGCGATCGCGGGAACTTCGAAACAGCGGTTCGCTCGTCCCCACCAGCCGATCCAGCAAAGCCACTGCGTCGCCGCCGGCGGCAGGCGGATTCTCCGGGCCGCAGAGCGCGGCGAAGGCTGCGTTCCAGCGGATTACCCGGCGATCTGCGCCGATAACCGCCAGGCCCTCGGCAAGAGCATCGAAGGTTGCCTGCCACTGTTCGGCGCCGTGCCGCGCCACGGCCTCGGCCGCCCGCAGCCGCAACAGAGAGCGAACCGTAGCGACCAAAACCGCGCCGTCAATGGGGTGGATGAGGTACCCGTCGGCGCCCGCCTCGAGGGCCCGCGCCTTATTCTCGCTGGAGACCATGGACGCTGAGATCTGCAGGATCGAAATCTGCGAGGTGACCGGATCGGTCTTGATCCGGCGGCAGACTTCAAAGCCCGACATGTCCGGCAGGTTCACATCCAGAACGATGAGATCGGGCAGGGTTGCGGCCAGCGCCAGCGCTTCCCCGCCCTTCCTCGCTTCCACGCACTCGTAGCTGGCCTGGCGCAGAACGCGGCCCAGGACATAGCGATTTTGTTCGTGATCGTCGACAATCAGGATGCGTGTTTGCCGTTCAGGCATGGGAATCGCTTGCAGGCTGGGCAGACGAAAGCCCGGCACCGATCAGCCAGTCGAGAAATGGCTGGGCCGAAAGCCGTGTTGAGACATCTTCTTTGCGAATGATCCGCGCTCGCAGCGCCTCGATCTGAGTGCGCTCCGCCTCACTTAATCTCTTGGAGGTATAGATCAGTACAGGCAGCTCCTGGGTTGCCGGGGCGGCGCGCAACTGGCGCAAAATCTCGATTCCGCCCAGATCGGGCAGGAGAAGATCGAGAATGAGAGCGTCGGGCGGGTGAGCGGCAAGAGCGGCCACTGCCTCTTTGCCATTTCTGGCTTCCTGCAGCTCCAGCCAGGGCTGATGGAGCAGCTCGCGCAGGATGTAACGGGAAACGTCGTTATCGTCAACGATCAGCAGGCGGCGGGTACCGTTGCGCGCGGTCAGACGGCGCAACTCCCGCAGCAGCGTTTCGCGGTCGAGCGGCTTGGGCAGGAACACATCGGCTCCCCACTCCGCGGCCCTGCCCCCTTCTTCATAAACGCTGGTCGCGATCAGGGCGACACCCGGCAGCCGCTGGTGCAGGCGGCCGAGGAATCCCCACGACGTATCGTCCCCTAAATAGACGTCGGAGATGACCGCGGCCGGCGTGTGGCGCGCCGTCCAGGTTTCTGCCTGAGCCACGTTAGCTGCCAGGATCGGCTGAAATTCAGTGTTGCGCAGAAAGCTCTCGACGATGCGTGCCGTCTCCGCGTTGTCTTCCAGAAGCAGCACCGGGGCACGATGGAAATCGGGAGCGGGCAGGTTCTCGGCTTCCTCGGCTTCGCCCACGTAAACGGCGGGGACCCCCACATAGAAGGTGGATCCCTGCCCCGGTTCGCTTTCCAGCCATATCCTGCCGCCCAGCAGCAACGCCAGATTACGGCACAGCGGCAGGCCCAGGCCGGTGCCGCGATGTTTCTCCTGGAGGGGATTCTCGATCTGGCTGAACTCGCGAAAGATGCCCTCGTGATGCTCGGCCGGAATGCCAATGCCGCTGTCCTCGACAGAAAACAGAACGACCCCGTCGCCGCGCATTTCCGCCGAAATGCGAACGTGGCCGGAGGGCGTGAATTTCAGCGCGTTCGAGATCAGATTCCTCAGGATCTGCGATACCTTGCCTTCGTCGGTGTAGAGCTTCGGCACGGCCTGCGCATCTTCGAAGATCAGTTCCACGGAGGTATTGTCGGCCAGCAGCGGCTTCAGCATGCCTTTCAGCGCGCTGAACAGCTCGTGCACCTCGAATTCTTTGGGGCGGATTCGGATCTTGCCCGCCTCCACTTTCGCGAGATCCAGTAGATCGTTCACCATCTCCTGCAAATCGCGGGCCGAGCTCTCGATGAAGCGCACCTGCTTGATCTGCTCCGAGGTGAGATCGCCGTCCATGCGATCCATCAGCAGCCCCGCCAGGGAGATGATGGAGTTCAGCGGCGTACGAAATTCGTGGGAGACATTCGACAGGAATTTCGTTTTGAGCTCGGAGGCGCGGCGCAGATAATCCGCTCGTTCGTCGAGCTCGGCATACAGCGCGACTACGCCGCGATTGGTATCTTCCAGCTCGCGGTTCAGTAGTTCCAGTTCCTCCTGGCGCGCTCGCAGCTCCTGCAGCGTTTTCAGCAGCTCCTGGTTCTGCCGCTCGATTTCCTCATAGGGGCCATCGGGCGCCCGCTCCTGCAGCCTCTGACTCAGCTCGCGAACGGTGCGCTGCGTCATGACCGCCTGGTGCCGCGAAATCCGTTTGACCATTCTGACGGTGGTTCCGGCCGGCGTCGCTTCGATGGCGAAATCGTCCATCAGCCGTCGGGTTCCCAGAATGCCCATGCCCATGCCGGTCCTGGATTTGTAGCGGCCTTCGAGAATCTCCTCGAGGTTCGCGATTCCGGGACCGGAATCGGTGATCGTCACTTCCAGATACTGGGGCTCGTCCAGGCCTACGGCGAACTGCACTCGGCCATTTCGGGCGTAGCGAAACGCATTTCTGGCGATCTCAGAGGTCGCGGTTGCCATGCGGATCTGATCCTGATTGTCCAGTCCCAGTTCGGCCGCGACCTCGCGCGCCCGCTGCCGCGCCTGCACCACATCGCGCTCGGTGCGCAGCAGAAGTTGCAGGACGGGTACCGACATCGCTCAAGCCGCCTTTACGACAACCACGCTGGCGTCATCGCGCTGCCGCCGGAAATCCCGCAGCAGCGCCGCCCCGATAATCGCGGGATGGCGGGCCATCAGACCCGCGTAGGACGACAGGTCCCACTTCGAGTGCAGACCGTCGGAATGCAGCACCAGGATGGCATCCGCGGTCCAGGGCGATTGAAACTCCTGAATGCGGGACGTCACCATGCCCAGGGTGCCATTATGCGAAACCAGGCTCCGCGATGCGCTTGCCGAGATCACGCTCGCCGATATATTGCCCACGCCGGCGTAGGTCAACGTGCCCTTCCCAGGGCGAATCTCGGCAACCGCTGCGACGGCTCCGCGAGTCTTCTTCAGAGCATCGTGAAGATAGCCCAGAATTTCTGCCGGAGCCAGTTCCTGACGCTTCCGGAAGGTCGCAATGGCTTCCCCGGCGGCCTCCGCCGCGTCCCGGCCGTGGCCCAGGCCGTCGACCAGCAGCACCATCATCCGCTCCGGCGTGTCGTGGAAAGCCCAGGCGTCGCCACAGAAGCGTTCCCCGGGATACGGAACGGCCAGGCCTGCGATATGCAGCGGGTGCGGTTTTGGGGCTTCGCCCACCTCGAGCAGCACGATGGTCCCGTGACGGCCGGTGAAGACCTCAAGGGCCGTGGCCATCCGCTTCATGGCTCCCATGCCTTCTCCCATCGTGCCGGCCGTGGAGTATCCGTCGGTCATCGCCTGCGCGATATTGGCGATGCCTCCACCCTGGTCCATGGCCAGGATGCGAGCCACCCGGCAGCCCTCGCTCTGCATCGCCGAGATCACCAACTGGCCGCCTCCTCCGTGGACGAGGACGTTACGCGAGGATTCCGTGGCCAGGAGGGTCAGCTCCCCGGAGCGGGTCTCATCGAAACCCAGCCGCTGCGCGATCAGCTGGGACCTGCGCCGCGCCTCCCCCACCGAACTCTGGTCGATAATGGGAACCCATTCAGTAGAAGCTACTTCCATCGGATAACCGTCACTCGTGTTCCTTCTCCTGGAACTGTATTGATGGCGAACTCGTTCACCAGACGCTTGCTGCCACCCAGCCCCAGACCCATTCCATTGCCGGTGGTGAACCCATCTTTGAGAGCCATTTCGAGGTCCGGGATGCCTGGCCCGTGATCTTCGAAGGTCAGCCTCAGGCCGACACGGGGTCCCAGGGCGATCTGTTCAATCGTCATCGTGCCGCCCCGGCCGTGATCCAGGGTGTTCCGCGCCAGTTCGCTGGCGGCTGTGACCAGCTTCGTCTGGTCCACCAGAGTGAAGCGCAGCTCGATGGCCCACTGCCGGACCTTTTGCCGTGCCAGCACAACATCGTTGGAATTCTTTAGCGGGAGGGTCTCACGCTTCGTCTCGCTCATCGTCGCTCCCCGTGCGGAACCCCGCTCCCGCTCCGTAGAGCAACTCCATCCCCGCCTCCACGCTCAGCGCCGTGCGCACGCCGGGCAGCGACATCCCCAGCTCGACCAGGGTAATGGCCACCGCCGGCTGCATTCCCACCACGATGGTTTCCGCGCCCAGCACGCGGGACATGGCCGCGATATTGGCCAGCATCCGGCCGATGAAGGAGTCGACGATCTCCAGCGACGAGATATCGATCAGGACGCCCGCAGAGCCCCATTCGGCGATGCGGCTGGTCACGTCGTCCTGCAGTTGGAGGGCCAGCTTGTCGTGCATGTCCACCTGGATGGTGATCAGCAGCAGGCTGCCCATGCGAAGAACCGGAATCCGTTCCACTCAGCCCTCCTGTTTGGCCAGAGGTCCGGCCAGAAGGGTTTTTGGTCCCGCGGCAGGAGTGGCCAGGCGCACCACCGTACGTCCGCTCATCTTTAACGCCAGAGCCAACGCATCGGAAAGCTTCGCTCGGGTAATCACATCTTCCAGATTGATGCCAAGGTGAACGATGGTCTGAGCGATCTGCGGGCGTACTCCACTGATGATGCAATCCGCGCCCATCAGCCGGGCCGCGGTAATGGTCTTCAGCAGATGCTGCGCCACCAGCGTATCGACCGTGGGCACTCCGGTTATGTCGATGATGGCGTACTTCGAATTTGTGGAAACCACCGCCTGGAGCAGGTTTTCCATCACCACCTGGGTGCGCGCGCTGTCCAGGGTGCCGATGATCGGGAGCGCCAGGATGCCGTCCCACAGTTTCACAACCGGCGTCGAAAGCTCCAGCAGCTCCGTCTGCTGCCTCATGATCAGCTCTTCGCGTGTCGCCATGTAGGCTTCCGTCGTGACCAGGGCCAGGCGATCGAGAAGCTCGGTGGCCATCCAGATGGCTTCGAACAGCTTCTCCGGCGTCTTATCCATCTCGCGGCGAATCGCGGAAAAGAGCGGCCTTTTAAGAGAGAGGACGAAGGTTGCAACTTCGGTCGGCGAGAATCCCTGGCGTGCCCGGGTCGCCGAGATCCCTTCCAGAACCTCACGCGCCTGGCTCCAGCCGGAGGTTGCGACATCCGTCGGCGCACTGCTGCGCGCTCCCGCGACGAGGCTCTTCAAGAGGGTGTCGCACTGCTCATTCAGCTCAGTCTTACTCATCAGGTCGGCGCGCTGCGTCGACTGGCTCATGTCCCTGATCCACTCGGAGCGGATCTGCTCTTCATTGCGGGCAATAATTTCTGCCAGGTCACTCATAGAAGCCTCTCTGCGATTGCTGAGGAAACTGCATTGGCCGAGAATCGGCCCCTTTGGGAGGTAACGCTACTCTCTTTACGATAAACGATGCGGAATGTGTCGGAAGGAGGCGCCGGGAATGGGCCGGATTGGGGAAGTCGCACACCAACAGAGGCGAAAGGCGCCTCATGCGGAGAGGCGGGTCAGCCCGCTCAGAACTTCCCGCAGCACGGAAAGGTCTTCGCCCTTGTATATGTAGGCTTTCACCCGAAACAGACCGCAGATTTCCCGATACTGGTCTCCGAGGACGGTCCAGACCACCAGCGGGACCTTTGCGATCTCAGGGTCGCTGTGCCAGAAGCGGAGCAGCTCAAAGCCGCTCTCGTAACCCAGGTCAAGGTCGAGCAGAATCGCATCCGGCAGGGGATGGGCCCCGGTGAGCGCCTTCTCCAGATAAACTCGCGCGGCTCCAGCCGAAGACCGTGCTTCGACTTCCGAAAATCCGGATGCTTCCGCCGCCCTGGCAGCGATACGAATGTCGTTTGGCTGATCTTCAACGAGCAGGAGTTGCATGGCAGAGGGGCCCTCTCAACAGTTGATCGGAATGGGCCAGTTTAGCAGGGCCACTGCGCCTCCTGGGAAGACCTGCTCCGGGAAGGGCACGCCAAGTTCTGCCACGCCTCGCGGCATGATGAAAGAGGAGATAAGCGCCCGAATCCTGGCGGGGATTAGGCCCTATTTGCCTCCTGCCTGGAGCTGGCTGAGTTTGCTTTTGAGATCCTGAAGTTTCTGCCCGGCTTCGGCAAGTTTGCCCTGGGCCGTGAGGTTTTGGTAGTCGGCGAGGTCCTGGGCGGCTGCGGAGATCAGAGCCGATCGACCGGGGCTGATCGAAGCAGGGGCGGCGGACGTTCCGGGCGGTCCGGATGGCGCGGAGACTCCGGCCTGCGACTCGGCTGCCGATTCGGTGAGGGACGATGGCTGGCCTCCAAAGAGCGCGGCCAGGGCGTCCTGGAATGTGGGTCCGTAGGCGAGGCGATCCTGCAGCGCCAGCACAACCAGACGCAGCTCCGGCATGGGGCTTTGCTGGGCCTGGAGGTAGATGGCCTCAGCATAGAGCAGCGCGTGACCGCAGGGGATGACCAGGAGGGTGCCGCGACGGGCGTGGGAGCCCTGCTGGTTCCAGAGAGTGAGCTGGCCGGAAAGCTGGGCGTTCTGATCGATGCGGGCTTCGATCTGCATGGGGCCGTCGACCAGTTTCGTCTTGGGGAAATCGTAGACGATGGCGGTGCCGTAATGGACGCCGTCACTGCGCCCGGCGATCCATCCAATGAGATTGTTCCGGTTGGCGGGCGTGAAAGGAAGAATCCCGATGAACTCGGCCGAGGTTGCGCCGGGGAGTTTCATGAGGACGTAGTTCGGCTCCATGACCTGAGTCTCCTGGTCGCCGGAGTCGCCGAGACCCAGTTCGGAGGCGACGGTCCAGAGGTCTTCGCGGTTGTAGAAAACCTCAGGATCGCTCATGTGGTACAGGCCGTAGACGGAGGCCTGCTCTTCGAGCAGGAGCTGCGGATAGCGGATGTGGCGGCGGAGATCGGTGGGCATGGCCGAGGCGTCGCGAAAGAGCGAGGGGAAGATGCTGCGCCAGGCGGTGATGATGGGATCGCGGGGATCGAAGACGTAGAAAGTGGTGGTGCCGTTGTAGGCGTCGATGACGACTTTGACGCTGTTGCGCATGTAGTTGATGGTGTCGTCGCCATAGGGATAGCTGGCGGAATCGGGATAGCTGTCGGAGGTGGTAAAGGCGTCGAGGATCCAGTAAAGGTGGCCGTTGTCGCCGATGACGATGTAGGGGTCAGAGTCCCAGCTGAGGAACGGGGCGAGCGCCTGGACGCGAGTGAGAATGTTCCGGCGCATGAGCAGACGGCTCTGGGGGGTGATGTCGTCGCTGAAAGGAACCTTCCAGAGGTCGCCGCGACTGGCGGCGATCAGAGTGCGGTGGAGCATGCCGCCGAGGACGATGCCGCCGGTTCCCTGATACGAGGTGAGATTGTTGGCCTGACCCTGCGGGTAATTGAATTCCTTCTGCCGGGTTTTGACGTAAACGTCGGAGTTGGTGAGCTCACCGTAATAGATTTCCGGTTGGGTGACGGAGAGGCCAGGAACGGTGCTCTCGACCGGCATGTTGCTCAGATACAGCGTGGGCAAACCCTCCGGCGTGAAGCCATTCACGGGGTTCATGGTGATGCCGTAGCCATGGGTGTAGATGAGTTTCTCGTTGATCCAGTTACGGCTACTGTCGGGGAGTTTGTCGAGGCTGAGCTCCCGGACGGCGAGCATGACTTCGCGGAGGTCGCCGTTGAGGGTGTAGCGGTCAATGTCGATGTCGGGAAAATCGTAGTAGGTGCGAATTTCCTGAATCTGACGAAGCGTGCTCTGCAGGGCTCGCCAGTCCCAGAGGCGGATGTTTTTCAGCGTGACCTGGTTGTTGTCGGGATCGGCAGCATTCGGTGTGGTTTCGGCGGGAAACTCTTCGCGGGTGATGCGGTCGAGATCCCAGGCCTGGCGGGTCCAGGCGATGTTCCACGCGATGTAGGGGCGCTCCTTATCGAGCTGATTCGGCTTGACGATGAAGCTGGTGATGTACCAGCCGACCAGCTGCACAACAATAAAGCAGGCGAGGGCGGGGACAACCGCGGCCACCAGGCGTCCCGGGCGCGCGGCGGTGAAGCCGTTGCTGGCGGCGATGGCCGCGCCGAGCAGCAAAGCGAAGGCCACCACCAGCATGCCGGCGATGGTGATGTGCGCGTCGGTGAAGTCGACGCCGCTGAAGATGGTGTGGGCGGCGAAGAGCGCGCCGAAACGGCCGAGGTAGGTCTGTATCGCCATCATAACCAGGAAAAAGGAGAAGGCGATGGAGATGCCACGCCACGGCAGAGGCAGGACGAGACTCTCGTGCTCACGGGCCATGGCGCGCGTTCCGCTGGAGAGAAGCAGGAAAGCGCCGGCGGCGATGCAGGCGATCACGGCGAGCACGGTGAGCCATCCGGCGACCAGTTGCCAGGCCGGCAGAGTGAAGAGATAGAAGCTGACGGGTCGTCCGAAAACGGGATCGAGTCGGGGAGCGATGGCCCGAGGCGCGTACCAGAAGAGGGCGAAGGTGGGCCACTCGGCCATGATGGCGAGAGCGCTGATAAAAGCGATGCCCAGAGAGAGCACGATGCCGAGAATGCGCAGCACGCGGCGCAGAGGCAGGCTGAGCCGCTGTTGTCCGATGAAGACGGCGCGGTCGTGGGGCAGGTCCGCCTGGTGCATGCGCCACAAAACGAGGAACCAGCCATACAGAATCAGAAAGGTGAGGACGAAAGCAATCACGAAGACGCCCCACTGGAGGCCGGTGCTCTTCCAGAAAACGTCCTTATAGCCGAGAGAGCCAAACCAGAGAGAATCGACGAAGTAGGAGAGGGCTGTGCTGCTGCCGAGGAAGATGGCGACGACGACGAAAACGAGGATAAGAACGATACGATTCGAGCGGCTTTTGCGGCCTGGAAGTTCGATCATCCGATGCACAGTTTGTCCTTCTCCTGCCAGCACATTGTCTGCAGGTTGACCGCCCGTATTGTACGCCGCGGCGCGCGCCTTCCCGCTTTCACCGGCGAGGCCATCCCGAATTCGCTTAGCGATCAGGGTGATGCTCAGCGCTTCCTCTTCCGGGGGACCCGCGACTGACGTATAAAGGGTTTGTCGCCGGGAGGGCCCGATGGAGAGACGAGAATTTCTTGCAGGAGCAGTGAGCGCGACCATGCTGTCTGCCGCCGGCCGGGCGGAGGCGCTCTTCCCTGCTGCCGCCGACGCGCCGGCGTGGCCGCATCTCGACACCATGGCGGTGGGCCTGCTGATCCAGCCGGCCAACGGCGCGGAGGAGAGCATCCGCCGCGTGCATGAGATGGGGATGACGAACTGCTTCCTGTCACTGGATGGATATCTGGGGAAATATTCGAACGATCTGGCCCGGCAACTCCAGGGACTGCTGGAGAAGTACAGCGTGGTGCCGACGGCGGCGGAAGTGGTCGGCCCGGGGCCGCTGGTGTGGGACTTTCTGCAGGGTCCTTCAACCATCGGGCTGGTGCCGCGGGCGACACGCGCCGCGCGGATGGACGCGCTGAAGCAGACATCGGATTTTGCCGCGCTGCTGGGGATTCGACAGGTGCAGACGCATTGCGGTTTTTTGCCCGAGGATCCGGCTGACCCGCTTTTCGCGGAGGTAGTGACGGCGATCCGCGAGATGGCGCAGCACTGCGCGGGGAACGGACAGCTGTTTCTGATGGAGACCGGGCAGGAGACGCCGACCACAATGTCGCGCGCGATCCTGGAAGTGAACCAGCCGAATCTGGGCGTGGGCCTGGATACAGCGAATCTGATTCTCTACGGAAAGGCCAATCCGAGCGATGCAGCGGACATCATCGGAATGCACGTGCGGAGCATTCACGCCAAGGATGGGCGCTGGCCCACCGATCCGATGAAGCTGGGCGAAGAGGTGCTGATCGGCACGGGCCTGGTAGATTTCAAGGCGGTGTTCACGAAGCTGCATCGGCTGGGGTATACGGGCGCGGTCTCAATCGAGCGCGAGATTTCCGGGCCGCAGCAGATTGCCGATGTGAAGCAGGAGAAGGTCTATTTGGATCGGGTGCTGGCAGGCGTGCTGCCGGCCTAAAGGAACGGAACAATGTTATGGACAGAAGAAACTTCATCGGCGGCGCGGCCGCTTCAGGGATGATGCTGCTGAACTCAAAAACGGCGTTCGGCTACGAGGCCAACTCGGCGGTGCGGCTGGGACTGCTGGGCTGCGGGAATCGGGGCACGTCGGTGGCCACGTCGTTCGCGAAGAACACGTCAGCGCGGGTGGTGGCTCTGGCAGATTTATTTCCGGATCAGCTGGCGGCGGGAAAAGCGCATTTTGACGGTGTTAACGCCGCGCTGGGCGTGCCCGCCATCGACCCGAGCCTGATGTTTCGCGGATCTCATGCGTTTGAGGAGCTCGCGGCGTCGAAGGATGTGGATGCAATCCAGATCTCGACACCGCCGTGGTTCCACATTCAGCATCTCGACGCGGTGGTGAGCGCGGGCAAGCATGCGTACTGCGAGAAGCCGATGGGGGTGGATGTGGCGCAGGCCCAGCAGGCGCTGGAGATCGGCAAGCGCGCCCAGGGAAAGCTGAGCCTGGATGTGGGCTTCGAGGTGCGCAGTGCGCCGCCCATCGCCGAAGTGGTGCGGCGGATCCACGCCGGAGATATTGGGCCGGTGGCGGCGATTACTGCGCACTATTTCGCTCCCAACGCGGTGAGCCACAGCGGGACCGGCTGGTCGGCGGATGAGTTCCGGCTGCGCAACTGGCTGTGGGATCGGGTGCTCTCCGGAGACATTCTGGTGGAGCAGAACATTCATGTGATCGATCTGTGCAACTGGGTCCTCGGAAGCCATCCGCTGCAGGCCACGGCGACAGGCGGACGTAACGTAATCCGGCATGCAGGCGACTGCTGGGACAATTACCAGGTGATCTACACGTATCCGAACGATGTGCATCTGAGCTTTTCGTCGACGCAGTGGGGCAACACCGGATGGTTCGACGTGACGGAGCAGTTCTTCGGCGCGACGGGTGTCGCGGAGGCGCCGTACTCGGGGCCGGTGCGCATTGTTGGCGACAAGGCGTGGAACTGGAGCGAAGGCAGCGCGGCGCCGGGAGCGCCGGCGGCTCAGTTTGCGGCGAATGGGGCCTTCAGCGACAATCTGGAGTTCGCGGATCGGGACAAGGACCGGTCGTTCATCGAGAGCATCACCTCCGGCCAGTTCCACAACCAGACGGCGGATGGCGTGCAGAGCGCTCTGAGCGCCATGATGGGACGGATGGCGGGACATACGGGGCGTACCGTGACGTGGGACGATCTGCTGCAACACGGGGAGCGCTACACCATGAACATCAACATGGAGCAGTTCGGCTAAAGAGTCCAGGCGTAAGGGCCCGGCGAATATCGGTGCCTTCCCTGATCGATCACCCGGGCCGCGGGGCTTTCCAGCAAGGGTTTCAACCATTGTCCCGGTGCAACACCTGTGCACAGCACGCAAACCGCGAGCGCGCCAATCGGCAGCCGAATCACGGAAGATTGAGGCATCCTCGGCAACCCTGGTTGCGGCTATACTCTGAAATTCGTGAAGAACAGAGGGCGCTGTCGTCAGGTGTTCGCGCCATGCCAGGTGCTGCTCTGCCTCTGAGGAGAAAATGTGCGAACTTCCCGGCGATGCCGAGCCATGATGTGTCGGCCGATGCTGATGGCCGTGATGCTGATGGCCGTTGTCCTGCCCGCCGCGGCGTCGCGGCCGGGACTCGGTACGCACCGTCCGGCCGGCCCCGCGGTGATTGCTTACATCTTTCCGCGGGACCACGTGATTCAGCCCGGCGAAATCGCAGCGCGGAAACTGACGCGTATCAATTACGCCTTTGCGAATATCCAGGACGGCCGCATCGTCATTGTTAACCCGGCCGATGCTCCCAATCTGGCCGCTCTGGTTGCGCTGAAACAGGAGAATTCATCACTCCAGGTGCTGATCTCCGTGGGCGGGTGGCTCTGGTCGGGGAACTTCTCCGACGCGGCGCTCACGCCACAGAGCCGGTCGCGCTTCATCGAAAGCGTGGCGGCCTTCGTGAAACAGTACAACCTCGATGGCCTGGACATTGACTGGGAGTATCCGGGCGAGATCGGGGCCGGCAATCGCTTCCGACCCCAGGACAAAAGAGATTACACGCTGCTGCTGGCCGAGTTGCGGAAGCGATTCGATCGCGAGGAGAGGAATCTGGGGCGGCCTTTGTTGCTGTCAGTCGCGGCTGGTTCGAACGATGATTTTCTCGAACATACGGAGATGCGCCAGGTCGCTCGCTATGTCGATACGGTAAATCTGATGGCCTATGACTACTACGAGCCGGGCGATGAGGGGACGACGGGCAACCACGCGCCGCTCTACACGGATCCGGCCGATCCGCGGCATGTCTCGGCCGATACTTCGGTCCGACATTTTGAACGCGCGGGAGTTCCGGCGCGGAAGATCGTCCTCGGCGTGCCATTCTACGGACATATTTGGGGAAATGTACCGCCGACCAACCATGGCCTTTTCCAGCCGGGCTCGCCGGTGCCCAACGCCTTCGCGGGCTATCGGGCCATCGTGGGCACCATGCTGGATCAGGGTTTCACGCGTTACTGGGATGCTTCAGCCTCGGTTCCTTATCTGTACAACGCGCAGAAAAAGCAGTTCGTCTCGTATGAGGATCCCGAATCGCTCGCGCTGAAATGCGCTTATATTGAGCGCATGCATCTTGGCGGAGTTATGTTCTGGGAGTACAGCGCAGACGCTTCAGGGGCGTTGCTGAATGCGATCGATCATGCGTTCCACGGCGAGAGCAGGAACAGCGCCGAGGCTGGACGATGATCTCGACGGCTCCGGTAACTCCATCGACGGGCATTGCCGGACAAACGACCTCCACGCGCGTTGTCTCGATCGATATCTTTCGCGGCATCACCATGGCGGTGATGATCTTCGTCAACGACCTGTCGAGTGTGCGCGGCCTGAGCAAGTGGACCTATCACATGCCGGCAAACGTCGACGCGATGACTTATGTCGACATGGTGTATCCCGCTTTTCTCTTCATCGTGGGTATGTCGCTGCCTCTGGCGGTGCGGCAACGACTGCGGCGGAATCCATCGGTGGGCGGACTCTGGCTGCACGTGACGTTGCGCTCGGCGGCGCTGCTGGCTCTCGGGCTGATTTTGGCCAATGTTGACCATTGCGATTCGGCCAGGATGCACTTATCTCCCGAAGTGTGGGCTCTGCTCGGTCTGGGCGGGGCGATTCTGCTCTGGAACGTATACACGGGCCTCAGCAGTAAGGTTGTGCTGATCCTGCGACTGGTGGGCGCCGCTCTTCTCGTTTTTGTTTTTGCCATTTTCCGCCGCGCCGTGCCGGGAGGCGAAGCGTGGATCAACTTCTCTTATCCCGAGATTCTTGGGCTGATCGGGCTGACCTATTTCGCGGTCTGCCTGCTGTACATCCCGACGCGGCGGTGGCGCCTGGCGCCGCTGGCGTGGCTGATCGTCCTGGTCGCTTACAACTCTGCCTGCCGCGCTCACTGGATCCGCATCGGCCATGTGCCTCTCTATATTTGGCCTTTCGGCAACGGAGCGATGGCCAGCCTGATCATGGCCGGCATCGTGACCTCGCTGATTTTCCTGGATGAAGGCCGGATCAGCGGACCGGCAAGGAAAATGCAGCTGGGGATTCTGATGGGGATTCTGGCCTTTGCGGCCGGGTGGTTTCTCAGGCCGCTGGGCATCTCGAAGATTCGCGCAACGCCGACGTGGGCCTTGTGGACTGTTGCCGCGTGCTGTCTGCTCTTCACCGCTCTTTACTGGCTATGCGACGTAAAGAAGCGCACTGGCTGGGCGTGGCTGGTGCGGCCAGCCGGGTCGAATACGCTGCTCACCTATCTCATCCCGGATATCTACTACTTTCTGGCGGCACTGACGGGTACGGCGTATCTGGAAGACCACTGGAGTCGAGGCTGGCCCGGCGTTCTCCGCGCCGTCGCGTTTACTGTGGCCATGCTGCTTGTGGCTCGCGCAGCCACGCGCGCGCGGCTGCGGATGCAGTTATGAACCAATCCCGCGGTTGAGGAGCGGGAGGCGCCATTCGATCACTGCGATGAAGCGGCCGTTTGCTATTGCCTCCCCAGCGATCCGATACTTGTGACGATGACGGCGGTGGTGGCCGTGCGGCTCAGCCCACCGGGGCCAGCCGGCCGCGCAGAACCATCATGGAGGCCGCGGGAATCTCGAATCCGGACCCCGGCGTAACCTGCAGGTCTTCCTGCCTGGGAGGACCATCCGGCTCGGCGTGTCCGTACCCGCTCACGATCACCGGTTCGTTCGGCTGTTCCGGATGCGACATGGGGAACACCAGCGCCGGATGCCACTCATACTGCGCTTTGCCGAAGATTACGGCATGCACGTTGCCTGAGTATCCCAGGGTCTGCATCTTTTCTGCGTCATGAAAGGCAATGTGGACCGTGTGCGCCACTTCCTGATCGCGATTCACAAGCATTAGTGACCACTGTCCGTCCGGCCGCAGATCGGCGTAGGCCGTCACCAGCATGTGCCCCACCCCGTCGCCGATCGTACTCGAGGCCGGGAAGATCGTGTTCTCCTTCGTCCCCGGCTCGATCCACTCACGGTTAATGAGCTCACTGGCGAAAAACTGCGAGAGGGGCTGCAGAATGTTGTAGTTCTTATCGACGGAGAACATACCAAAGACACCGGGGGAATTATTGCACCCGCGATCCTCCTTCAGAGGCAGATAGTGGAAGTAATAGACACCGTTTCCCCCGGCCGTCAAAAACGAACCTATATAGTCCGCAAGCCACAGCCCACCGAAGTTGGCAAGGTAGGCCTCACTCGCGCTCGACGACAAATTCGACTCCGTGATGAAGAACGGGACATCCTTCGGCAGCCCGTCGTTATGCCATACCTGCACAATGTGCTCGATCCGCTGCGGTTCGTCATAAAGATCGGCCCAGTTGAACATGCACGGCGTCAACGGGTAGTGCTCGAAGGAAAAGAAGGCAAGGTCCTGTATCCGTCCGTGCGCGCGCAGATAGTCCAGAAATCGGCTGAGCCAGGACGTATTCCCATTGGCATCCGGCCACACCTGAACATCCTGGTTTACCCCCTGGAAGGCCGGGCCGCCCAGTTTCAAGTTAGGATCGACCTTATGGATCGCTGCGGCAAACTGCAGATAAAGGGCCGCATAGTCCTCCGGGGATGTGTACTGCCCGTCTGCCTCTTCGCCCATCTCGACATAGGAAATGGGATAATGGCGCGCTTCGATGTACTGGATTTCCGCCGCAGCGTCCTCCGGCTGGCCGTACAGCAGTGCAATGGGAATCATCGCCGGTAGCCCATGGGTGATGCCGCTGGTGTAGAAGAGGTCGAAGCCCACCTGTGCCTGGTGTTTATTCAGCAGATCGTCCGGCGTATGCCATGGATCGACGGATGAGCAATAAGTCGTCGTCTGATCCTGATCGGGCGTATGCCGCACCACGTCGTGCAGGGAGCCGTGGGCCCCCAGCGTTCCGACGTACAGTTCGCGAATCGCATAGCCGACGCAGTTACGCGGATCGGAGGGCCCATCGGCATCGCAGGTGTTCGACGACTCGGTCATTACAATCCGAAGGAACTGCACCAACATGGGAATGTGCGTCAGAGAGATGGTCTCTTCGCCACCCTTCCCTTCGCTCACCGCGCCCGAGGGAAATGTCTCCCACACGCCATCGGTCGGCTTCCCGATCGGATCGAGCCCGGTCCAGAACTGGACTTCGTAATGTTTCCCATACGGCGCCGCCCAGTCGATGCGGATCGCATCGATCAGGTCTTTCTGCTCCAGGTCGACGATCACCCACTGCGGGTGCAGTTTGTCCGATTCGCCGGTGAAGCGCTCAGTGAGATACGGGTTGCTCTTCCAGAAGGTGCTGGTATCTCCGTCGGTCAACCGGGAGAAGCCCGTGTTGCCGGTGCCGTCGTTGCGCGTGTAGCCCCTTCGCGGCAACGAGTAACCGTAAGAGTAGCGAATCATCTCTGTCGGCTTGGTCGATCCCGTGAAATAGCCGCGCCCCGCCGGATCGCTCCAGGTGCCGATGGGATTCCAGTGCCAGGCCTCAACCGCCAGCTCGGTATTTTGCCGATACGTGATCGGCTCCCATCCCGACGGGGCCACCGCAGCCAGCACCTTCGGCGTCAGCGTCTTGTCGATGGCTTCCACCGAAATGCGGTCCAGTGCCGCTCCCAATGTCTGCTGGGGAACAAAGTGGTTCGTCGCATGGCTCGGCGTGATGTCGACGTCCACCGTCTGGGCCGAGAGAGATAAGGCGGCGAAAGCAATGAATCCAAGCGTCACACTGGTTCTGCTGAACAAAGGCTGTCCTCCCGGAACTGTACGGGCATCCGGCCGGCGCGTCGGCACAGCCTGCTCTGCATCTGCCGGGAACCTGCAGAGCCTCCCACCGGATGGCCCGATCGTTCTCACTACTCGCGCGGTATTCTGCGCGGCAGGTCGATCATACCCTGGGGTTCAAACGTTTCAATATACAATTCGCGCGCTCAGAGCAGGAATGTGGCAGCTCAATTTTCTTTTCATTTCGAAACCCCAGAGCGCGGAAAGCGGCTCGGCTCCGGACCGATACGGTGAAGGAATCACTGATACGGTGAAGGAATCACTGAACAGACGATGGATAATGATGTAGTCTCCTTTTGGGCTACATATGACATCACGCGTGCACGAATTACCTTCTGCCTCTCAGCAACAAGTTTTGGCCTGCGATCCGCTGCTCGACGACATCGGATACATGACCTGCATGACCCTGGTGCTGCTCGGGAATTACGCGCAGACCGGGCATCTGGGCGGACCGCTCGCTTACACACCGTACAATGTTGCGGCGCATTTGATCGGTCCCGAAAACGGCGGGCTCCGCTTCGATTACCGCCGGCCGAAGCATCCTTACTCCGACAAATTCATGCTGGCGGCGGGTCATTCGATCCCCACCTGCTACGCGCTGTGGATGATCATGGGACAGGCGCTGGCTCGCAGGTATCAGCAGACCGGCGACCCGCGTTATCGCGTTGACCCGCACGTCGCAATGCTGCCCATTGACGCGCTGGGATTCCGGCGCGGTGCAGGCGCGCTGAAAACGCTGCTGCACGAAACGGATCTGGAAGACCATCCGCTGTTTGCGCAGGCAAAAGGCCGCGGCATTCGTGCCCTCTCGGGACATGCCGAAAGCACCGACTGCACCAACGACGTGAACGGCGGACCCTCGGGCGTCGGCATCGCGACCGCGGCGGGCAAAGCCGCGTTCTGGGATGTGGTGGGCGCGCCAGACTCGCCCAAGGTGATCGCACTGGAAGGCGAATTCGCACTCACCGAAGGTCACGCCCAGGAAATGAAGACGCAGGCGCTCGCGCTGCAGGTGGGAAAACGTTTGCGGGTGATGGTCTCCGACAACAACGCGGGCATCGACGATCGCCTGCTGGACGGCGTGATCGCCGCGCAGTACGACGGCTACAATCTGGTGGATCAATGGACCTCGTATGGATGGAACGTCTTCACCCTGTCGGACGGTAACAATTACGACGAAGTGGCTGCGGCGCTGAAAGCCATGGACGAAGTGGACCCGCGCGACCGCCGTCCCATCGTCGCAATTGGCAAGACGACTAAGGGCTACTGGCCCGCGGCTGCCAACGGAAAAATCCCCGGCTACGGCGATCAATTGGTGAGTTACCCGAGCCATCCCTACGCGCTGAAGATGAACTCGGAGTATTTTGTCGCGCTGGCGCAGACTTTCGAGAAGCAATACGGTGTGGAGTTCGAAGGAATTCGCAAGGGCCCGGTGAGCGACAATCGCGAGCGATTGATCCAGTTTAAGACGAACATCGACGTGGTGATGTCGCTGCTCGATCGCAATGGATTGGGCGATCGCCTCGCCGACCGCCTCGTGGAAATCGGCGACACCGTGCGCGACGACCTGAAGCTGCGTATCTCCGCCTCGCGCGATCCGTTCCTCGACGATCGCCTGCGCGTCGCGGCGCTGCCTGAAGACCCGCAGAAGGTCACCGTTTGCAATGCGATTTCCGGCGCAGAGAAGCAGGTGAACGTCGCGCTGTTCAGGAAGCCGGGCGAGATAGCCGGAGCGAGGCGCGCGATTTCCGAGATGATCAAGTGGATGAATTACGTCACCGAAGGACGATTCTTCACGGTGGCCGCCGACCTTTCGGAGTCGATCAACGTGGAACACGGCAGCTTATGGGGGCACTATAGTCCCGTGGATAATCCGCTGGGCACGCGCCTGAAGGCACCCATTCAGGAAGCGGGTAATGTTTCCACGGCCATCGGGCTGGTGAGTCAAAGCGCTTCGGTCGATCCCGAAAAATTCGCCGGCGTGTGGGCCTTAAGCGGCACATACGGAGCGTTCACGCCCCTCATGTACACTCCGGCGCGCGTCTGGAGCCAACAGAATCAGGACAGCAAATTCCGTGTTGGCGTGCTGCACATTCTCACCGCGCACTCCGGTCCTGAAACGGCGGCGGACGCGCGCACGCACTTCGGCATCTTCGCGCCGCAGGTGTGGAAGCTGTTTCCGCGCGGTCAGGTGATCAATCTGAGTTTTTGGGATTACAACGATGTCGCGCCCGCTTATTTCGCGGCGGCGGAAATCGCGGCGCGCGACCCGCGCGTGGGCATCATCACGCTGGAAGTGGCGCGTCCTGACTTCGCGGTCGCGGACCGCAGCCATTTCGCCGATTCCGATCTGCGTGCCGCGGCAAAGGGCCTGTACGTCATCCGCGACTTCGCGCCGGACCAGCCGCGCCACGGTTACGTGCTCGCGCAGGGATCGAGTTCCACCGTAAATCTCGTCAAAGTGCTGCCCAAACTCGAAGCGGCCGGCGTAAACGTCAAGGTGATCGCTGCCATCAGCGAGGAGCTGTTCGATCGCCAGCCGCAGGCGTATCGCGATTCCGTGCTGCCGCCCGAGGCCCGCTGCGATTTGATGGTGGTCTCAACGGGCACGCGGCGGATGTGGCCGCTGCGCAACCTCGGTCCTTTGACGGACGAGTACTCGCTCACGTCCGACTTCGACAATGGCTGGCGAAGCGGCGGCCTCGAACTGGAAGTGATCGCGGAGGCGCATCTCGATCCCGATTCGATTTTAGCGGGCGTGGAGCGATTCGCAAGTGAACGCGAGCGCCGCATCGGCGATCAGCGCAAAATGATCGGTTAGCCGAATATCGCTGAGGCTGGGTTCAAAGATTGCCGCCCACCCACTGCTCAATGCGCTCCAGCGCCTTCCCGATATTTTCAGGGGAATTGGCCACGCTGAAGCGCAGATAGCCCTCGCCGAATTTTCCAAAGGCTGTGCCCGAGAGGCAGGCAACGCCCGCTTCTTCCAGAAGCCTGGCAGCCAGATCCTGCGACGTCCTGCGTGTGCCTTCGATATTGGGAAAGACATAGAAGGCTCCCTTCGGTCGCAGGCAGCGAAAGCCGCGAATCTTGTTGAGGCCGTCGACCATCAGATCGCGTCGCTCGCGGAATGCCGCGCACATGCGTGCGACCGATGCCTGGTCACCCGTCAGGGCCGCAACGCCCGCCATCTGGGTAAAGCTGGCGGTGCAGGAGTTCGAATTGGTCATCAGGCGCGAAACCTGCGCGGCCAGGTCCGGGCGCATGACACCGTAACCGAGACGCCAGCCGGTCATGGCATAGGTCTTCGAGAAGCCGTCGAGCAGGATGATGCGCTCGCGGAAGTCCGGAATGGAGATCGGTGAGAAGTGGCTGCCCTCGAAGATCAGGCGGCTGTAGATCTCGTCGGAGAGCACCATGATATTGGCGTCGCCGATAGCCGTTGCGATATCTCGAATGTCCTGTTCGGTGAGCACGCCGCCGGTCGGATTGGCCGGAGAGTTGAGAATGATCAGACGGGTGCGGGGTGTGATCTTCGCGGCCAGCTCGTCGACGTCGAGGCGGAAGTCGCGTTGTTCGCGGAGCGGGATGGGAACGGGAACGCCACCCACAAACTCGATCATCGATTCGTAGATCGGAAATCCGGGATTGGGATAAATTACTTCGTCCCCATCCCCAATCAGAGCCATGATGGTGAAAAAAAGGATAGGTTTGCCGCCCGGCACAACGACCACTTCTTCAGGTGTGACGGTTATGCCGCGCGTGCGGCCAACTTCGCCGGCGATCGCTTCGCGCAGAGCCGGCAGCCCCGCTGAAGGTCCATAGTGCGTCCAGCCGCTGCGCAGTGCATCGACCCCGGCCTCTACAATGTTTTCCGGCGTGTCGAAGTCCGGTTCGCCGATCTCGAGATGAATGATGTCGCGCCCTTTGGCCTCAAGAGCCCGTGCCCGCGCCAGAACCTCGAAAGCGGTCTCGGTACCGAGCCTCTGCATCCGGTCGGAAAGCCGGAGCGGAAAATGGGAAGTATTGCTGGGTGTGCGAAAAGTCTGAGTTGCAGCTGTCATGGTAAGCACGTCCTGGTTGCAGCAAAGTCGGGCCACCCGCCCCCCGGAAGAATGGTTGCAGTGCAGATGGACCGAGGTAAAGGCTACCGGGAAAAATTCTACCGGAAGACGGTCCAGCTGTGTGCTCTTACCCGCTGGCGCTCAGCCGCGGGGAAGAAGGGGATGCGGTTGTACTTTTCTGTGAACACTTCGCAGATGACTCGGTCCGCCAGCAAAGCGATCGTGCCCGGAGCGGCTCAGAAACGCGGGCCAAACCGATATCAGATGACTTTCCTGTAGGCGCCAGCAACCTTCTCACCCGCTAATCGGATCGCAGCGCCTGCCGTGTCTGCTGCCGCAAGGGTGTGCATCAGCGCCGATTTCCTTCGCGTTCCGCTGTGCTCAACAGCGATAACCTCAATCCCGCCGCCGAATACGGTGTGAGTCTGTTCCAGCCGATCGAGAGCGGAATTCAATTCCGCAACAACGGAATCGGTTTCGTCTGCAAAGACGATCAATTCCATGTTGATCTTCCGATACGCCATGACATTCCCCCTCTTTCGCGATTCTACTGCAGCGGCATCCGCAGGGTGACACAAGTACCGTGTCCGGGTTGACTGGCAATCTCTGCGCTGCCACCGTGGAGGGTCATGATGCTCTGCACGATGGCCAGGCCCAGGCCGGTGCCGCCCGAAGTCCTGGATCGAGAGGGATCGACGCGGAAAAAGCGATCGAATACTCTGGGCAGCGCTTCGACGGGGATACCGGCGCCTGTGTCGCAGACTTCGATGCGAATCGCTGCGTCTTCGGTCCTGGCATTTAGAGTCACAGTACCTCCCGCTGGGGTGTGCGCAACGGCGTTAGAGACGAGGTTACTCACCGCCCGCAACATCAGCGCTCGATCGAGTTCCGCGGCCACGGGCTCGGTGCCCTCGTCTGCGACCAGAGTTATACCTCCGTCGGAAGCGGGAGCTTCATAGTAATCGCGAACTGCGCTCAGCAACTTACCAACGTTGACGCACTCGCGGCGCAGCTCCGTCAAAGGACCCTCCGCGCGCGCAAGAAACAGGAGATCGCCGATCAGTTCAGAAAGCCGAACAGCTTCTTCCAGCGTCGAGTCAACCACCTCACGGTACTCGTTCACCGTTCGAGCGCGTGCCAGAGCAACCTCAGCTTCGCCGCGAATATTATTCACCGGCGTTCGCAGGTCGTGCGCAATGTCCGCCGAGAACCTTGAGAGCCGCTCAAAGGATTCTTCAAGACGGTCCAGCATCTCGTTAAAGGTCCCTGCCAGCGATGCCAGCTCTGACGGATAGCCTTCCGCCTGAATCCGTTCGCGCAGGTTTGTCGATGTAATACTCCGTGCCGTCGCAGCGATTTCTTCTACGGGACGAATGCCCTGGCGCGCGATCCGGTAGCCCAACAGCGGGAACAGTACCGAGCTGGTCAGCAGGATGGCCCAAAACCACGACCGATAGCGCCGCAGCAACTCTTCTTCCTGCGAGATGTCGATGGCGATTTGAATCGTATCGCTGCCAACCGGCGGGAAGCCGACCGAGGCCGTTGCGCTGGCGATCCGGAACGGCCGTCCATGGAACCCCGTCATCGAAACGGAGCGTTCAGAACGGTTGCGGGTGCGACGGATGAGTTCCGCGACATCGAGCTGTTCAGCCATTCCGGGCGTCGTCAGGATGGGCGCGCCGTGTTCATCGAGAAGCCGAATGTAGAACTGCTGGTACCGGCGGGCCGCAGTTTCCAGCTGAATCTCCTCGCGCAACCCATCCATGTCGTCGGGACGCTCCCGCAGCATGGTGCGCAGCACGTGCAGCTTGTCAGCCAGAAACAGATCCGTGCTTTTGTCCAGCTCCGTCCGCAGCACGACGTAAAGGCTGGCCGTGGCGAGGAGCACCAGTAATAAGCCAACCAGCGAGTAAGCCGCCGTCAGTCGAAACGCCAGGGTTCTGTGCGGGCTCAATGCAACCGGAACCCTACTGCTCGGATTCGAGGACATAACCGGCCCCGCGAACTGTGTGAATCAGCTTGATGGGAAACGGATCGTCCACTTTGCTGCGCAGCCGGCGGACATTCACGTCGACCACGTTGGTATCGCTGTCGAAGTTCATATCCCAGACCATTTCCGCAATCAGGGTCCGCGACAGCACTTCGCCTGAGCGCCGCGCGAGCAGTGTCAGCAGCAAAAATTCCTTTGCCGTCAGATCCAGCTTCTGGCCGGCGCGGCTGGCGCGATGGCGCAAAAGGTCGATCTCCAGATCGGCCATGCAGAGGGTGTCCGTGGCGCGCGGCGCCCCGCGCCGCAACAGCGAGCGCACTCTGGCCAGTAGTTCGGAAAAGGCGAACGGCTTGATCATGTAATCATCGGCGCCCAGCTCAAACCCCTGGACCCGGTGATGCACGGCATCCCGGGCGGTGAGCATGAGAACGAGCGCTTTTCGCCCCGCCTCGCGCATGCGCGCAAGCACCTGCCATCCGTCCATCCCCGGCAGCATAACGTCAAGCACGATGAGGTCGAAATCGAGCTCCAGAGTCAGGTGCAGACCCTGAATGCCGTTGCCGGCGACGTCGGCGACATAACCGGCTTCCGTAAGTCCCTTTCTGAGAAACCTGGCTGTCTTGAGTTCGTCTTCAATGATCAGAATTTTCATCAGTCGCCTCGGCTTGCCGATGTGATTTCAGAATTCGTACCGCAGTGCGAGTTGTATCTCGCGCGGGGTTCCGGATCCTACCGGAGTTACCGGCGATACCGTGTTCACCGTATTGACGATGCTGCCGAACCCCGTGCTGTTCGACGGGTTGAACGTGGACTGCGGCTGTCCTAACTGCGGGTGATTGAAGATGTTGTAAAACTCGGAGCGGAACTCCAGTCGCCCACGCTCCGGCAGCGGAAATGTCCTGCCGGCGCTGAGATCCATCTGCCATGTACCCGGCCCGCGAACCGGATTGCGCGGCACGGTCCCGAATTCGCCAGCCGGAGCGGCAAACGCTGCCGGATTGATCCACTCCGCAACCGTTCTTCCGCCTGGCGGAGTCAGCGAGACGCCCTTCACCACGTCGGGACGCTCGGTGCCCGTGGCCCCATCCGGCGCGACATAACTGCTGGGCATCAGAACATTGACCGGGAAGCCGGTGCGAGCCAGGGCGGTCGTCGTCAGCTCCCAGCCGCCGAAGAGGGCGTTGGCGATGCCGCGCTCGTCCAGCAGAGGCTTACCCAGGCCGAACGGCAGCTGATAGACCGCATTGCCATTGATCACATGGCGAGCGTCCCAGGCACCGCTGGCGCGATCGCAGGCCAGGCACAACGGATTCTGCGGCGAGATCTCGTCGCCATCGCCGCTGCCGTTGGAGCCGTTGTCGATTTCGTGCGACCACATGTAATTGGCCGTCACCAGGAGGCCGCGGGAGAACGAACGCCGCAATGCCACAGAGAGACCGTTGTAGGAGCTCATGCCGATGGAGCCGCGCCAGCCAATGGCGGGAGCAAAGGCCGAATATTGCACCGTCCCTGTGACCGGATCGGTGAGGTTCACTACGTTGGTATCCAGCAAATGCACGCCGTGGCTTCCCAAATAAGAAACCGTGCTCACGAAGTTCGCAGGCAGCTCGCGCTGCACCGAGAAGCTCCACTGCTCAACGTAAGTATCCTTGCGGTCGCGTTGTTCGGCATTCGGCGAGAGGGTTCCTGCGCCGAATACGACCGGCCAGGAAAGCGGCGAGCTCGAGGTTCCCGTTGCCGAATAGGAAGGGACTTCATTTTTGGCGGGCAGATTCTGATCGTCCAGCTGTCCGTCTTCGTGGTATAGGCCGAATCCGCCGCGAATCACCGTGTGGCCGCTCTTCCACGGCGTCCAGGCGAAGGCCACACGGGGATCGACATCGCCGTAGTTCTGCTGGCCGAAGCCGGCGCCCACTCCACAGAATCCCTGCGGCCCGCAGGTGGCGAAGTCGAAGGGGTTAGCTTTCCCATGCTCCTCATTGAAGAGCCAGAAGATGCTGTAGCGTACGCCCAGGTTCAGGACAAGACCGGACCGCCACTTATACTCGTCCTGGACGTAGAGAAAGGTATCGTTCTTGCGCATATCGTTGATCGGCAAGGCGCCTGTCAGGCTGGCTTTCTTCACTGAGTTTTCCGCGAGATTCTCGACGGTGGAAAACGTGAGCTTTCCATGTTGCCCGTAGTTCTGGTTCATTTGGATGTAACGGATCTCCACCCCGGCTTTGAAGGTATGCCGGTCGTGAACCCAGGTCAGGTTATCGAGCCCAGAAAAGGAATTGCCCACGTAGACGCTGGCGTAGTTATAGTTCTCGGTGACAAATCCCGGTCCCGGACCCTCCGCAATCGCAACCTGATAAATAATCCCGGAGTCACTGTAGTTGTACTGGTTATCGGTGGAGCGATTGAACCCTGCCTCGGCCTCGTTCACGAGGTGGGAATTAAAGATGTGCAGCAACTCCAGCGCGCCGTTGACCGGCGCGGAAACCTTCTGCTGCAGGTCCGTCGCGGAAGCCGAGAGCGGCTGCGTATCGACCGATCGGTCGTAGCTGAAACGCATAAAGCCCGTTGTCTTCCCGGTGAAGTGCTGGTCGAGGCGCACCATCGCCGAGCCCTCATTGACTACCTGCTCGCATTCGCAGGTCAGCAGGTCATAGTCCATGAAGTTCGGATCTCCCGGGTCGGTGGCGGGCGTCCAGGGGGTGAGAATTCTCTTTGGACCGGCTCCGGGGAATCCGTTGATCATCGCATACACGGGAGAGGTGCTCGGAACCGTCGATTTGAGCGACTGGCTGGGCACATCGCCGCTCACCGGATAGCCCCAGTTCTGCCGATAGGCTTCGGAAGCGAGGAAGAAAAACGTCTTGTCACGCACGATAGGGCCGCCCAGCGCTCCGCCGAACTGATTCAGGCGAAGCGGCTGCTGCGCCTCACCGTTCGAAGCCCAGACGGGCAGCGGCGCGTCAAAGATATCGTTGCGCAGATACTCGAAGAGCCGTCCGTGGAACCTGTTGGTGCCCGCGGGCGAGCTGACGGCCAATTGGGCGCCGCCGGTAGCACCTTCCTCGGCGGTTGCCATCAGCGAATCGACGCGGAACTCGTCGATCGCATCCAGCGGAATGGCGAGCCGCACCCACTGGCGCTGGGTCTGATTCACGATGTTGGTGGCGTCCACGCCGTCGTAGGTGAAGTTACTGTCGTCGAGGCCGCGTCCGGCAAAGCGAACCGTCCGCTGATTGCTGCCGCCCGTGTCGATGGCGCCGGGAACGAAGGCCGTCAGGGCCGACCAGTCGCGGCCATTGAGCGGTAATTCATCCACCTGCTCTTTCTCGATCAGACCGGTCACCGCGCTGGTGTTGTGGTCCATCAGCGCCGAAGCGCGCGTAACTTCCACGCGTTCCTCGCCGCCTGCGACCTGCAGCGTCGCATTCAGCGTGTGCGTCCTGCCGATGACCTGCTCCACGTCGACAAACTCCAGCTTGCGGAAGCCCGGGTGCTCGAAGGTGACGGTGTAAATGCCCACCGGCAACTGGAGAACGCTGTAGTTGCCGCTGGCGTCTGAAACGCTCTCGCGGCGCAGTCCGGTCGCGTTTTCGAACGCCGTGATATGCGCCTGCGGCAGCAGACCGCCGGAGGAATCGGTCACCGTGCCGCTCAGGCCGCTGCGATCGACCTGTGCGAAAGAAACGACCCCGGCGCAAAGCATCGCGATGAAGCTAATCAGAACGCGAAGACCTCGAGGCGCAGAAAACCTCATGCAGGCCAAAGAAACTCTCCCCATCGAGCGATGCATAACGACCTCCAGAAAAAACCGGCTATCGGCGGCCGGTCTGGATATGCAGCCTCGCGTCGCGCTCCTCACGCCACGACGAGCGCCGTATTTTTGCTACCCCCTGGAAGGGCATTCGGGGGCGCCAACTGCGCCTCAGGCACAATACGGATCGCAGGTACGCGGCGCAGAATGCCAGGCGATCGTGGCTCCCTCAGCCCATTTCCAGGAGACTTCTTCCAGCGGACCGACGAACTCTGGTCCGATCGAATGATTGTCAGCGATGATGGAATTACACGAACTCTGCAGATGAGCAGATGACAAATTTGTAAGGACACATCATGAAGGCCGCGTCACGCTATCATTAAGGTTTCACGAAACGCGAAATCCCGCTATTCCAGCCGCCTTGCGCAGGCGGGTTGCCGGCTATGCCCCCTAATCGCCGCGACTTTGCATATCCCGCACAAACAAAAGGCCCTCTCCCCGATAACCGGGGAGAGGGCCTTTGTGGCCCGGGACGAAGTTTAGTCGTCCGCGTCCAGGCTGGTGGCGAGCGCCGGATGTTTGAAGTCACTCGCCGGACGAACGGTTTTTTCGCCAGGGAACGGGACCTTAAAGCCGGTGGCCTCGTACCAGTCGAAGTGGCTGACGGTGTCCGGGTCCAGGGAGTCAGGCACGTGATACCTGGTGGCGAACACCTCCGTCTTCATTTTCATCCAGCCAGCCCGCAGAACTTTGACTGAAGGGCTGTCCTGCAGGGCCGCGCTTGCGGTGCTGCAGGTGTTGAGGCTGGAGGTGATGTCCGTCGGGGCCACATATCCCGCAACGCCGTAACACAGGGGGACCCGGTTCGGTACATGCGCCCAGGGCAGGAAGTTCTCCGCGGGCGGATTGTCGGTGAAGAGCGTCTTCATGGGCGAGGCCACGAGGTCGTTCTGATTCATCGGCGTGATGCCGAGGATCTGCTCGATGGTGCGCGTCATGTTGACCTGGGTGTAGAAGGTGCTGTCTTCGGTGACTCCGGCTCCGGTGCCGTCGCCGTTCACCTTCTGTTTAACATAGGGGCTAACGACATACCCAGGGCTGCGGTGACCGTCGACGTGGTCGACGCCGTCCTGCGCGTCGTCCTCCTCGATGAAGATCGCCGAGTCCTTCCACACCGAGCTGTGGCTGATGATGTCGACAACGCGCCCAACGGCCAGGTCGTTATCGGCCTCTTCGGCAGTCGCGTTCGGCGGCCCGGTGGTGTGGTCGCTCATGATCCAGAGGATTTCCAGCTGGGGTACCCTACCGGCCGCCACGTCTTTGGCGAAGTCCTGCTTCCAGATATCGACGCGGTACTGGTCGGGGATGCCCAGATCGAACTGTGGATAGTTCTGGACCGTGACCTTGTACAGGCTGGGGAGCGGGGTGACCGAGCCGATGATGTTGTAGTACTGGAGCTGGGACTCGTTGCCACTCTCGTATTCCAGCGTGTCGTTGTAGAACTGGCTCCACGTTGGCTCGCAGCTGTTGGAAACGGTAAAGGGCAGAGCCGTAGAGGGACTCGTTCCATTATAAGTATCATCCTGGGTCATGTTATTCGGAGTGCAGCCCGGCACGGTGAATGTGTTGTACTCGACGTATTCGCCGTAGTTCTTCACCCTGACGCCGGCATTAGCCGCCGCGTCCCACAAGTGGCCTTTATTCTGATAGGCGATGGCATCGCCACCGTTGGAAGGATAGTCGCGGAGCCAGTCCGGCGACTGAATATCGTCGCCGTAAGGCGCCATGGCCTGCACGATCCAGTTGTGACCGTCGGCCGACTGGCGGCTGGGGTCGTAGAAGTTATCCAGAAGCGGGAAGCGCTGCACCAGTGTATGTGCGTTGGGTGTTACGACGGGGTATTCGGCGTAGGTCGAGTTGTCGCCGAAGACGGCCAGGGACGGGTCGCCATTGCCGCCCACCACGTCGCCCAGCATCTGATCGTAGGTGCGGTTTTCACGGATGATCAGGAACACGTGCTTGATCAGCGAGGGATCGCCGATCCTCGCCGGGATGACGGTCGGCCGGGTCCGCGGGTTGCCGCCGGAGGCAGACATGATGTTTTCCGCCAGATCCCAGTGGTTGTTCTGGAAGACCTGCTGCGTCATCGCGTCCAGCGCCGAGCGATTCGGAATCGGAACGATGCTGACGGTGCCAAGGTCCTGGTGGGTGTTGAAGCTGGTTACGCCGTGCGCGGTCCCGTACGAATTTTCGGCAGTATTCGTCGGTGGAGGCGCCACGCCATAGCTCGTGGTGCCGATGCCCTTGTCGTTGGCGACGAGCAGTGCATCGTCCGCCGCATCCAGCACGACCGAGTTGGGCGCATAGGCCACCGGGATCATGCCGATGACCGGATTCCGCACATCGTCGCGGAGGTCGACTACGGCGATCGCGTTGGCGTTGTACAGCGCCACATACGCGATGTGGTTCGCGGCATCGACGGCGATGGAGTTCGGTCCCGCGCCGTAGGCCGGTGTGCGTTCGCTGGGCACGCCGATCGGCAGCCCCAGGTCGATCGTCCGCACCACCTGGTTGCCGTCGGTGTTGATCACAGAGAGGGTGTCGTCATAGGTGTTGGCGACCAGCAGGTCCCGGCCGTAGAACGCCATCCCGGTGGGGTGGTGTCCGGTCGTGATGCTGCCGGTAACCCTAAACGAGGACAGGTTGACCACGGAAACGGTGCCGTTGGCCACGGAACCCGTCGACTTCATGGCGACAACGTTGGTGCCGTTGGAATATTCCTGGAAGTCCCTTTCGGTAGCAATGCGCCCAGCCACGTTGGAAACGTAGGCGGTCTTGCCATCCGGAGAGATCACGACGCTGGCCGGGATATTGCCGACGCGGATTTCCCTACCCTCTTTCGGGGTGGTTGCGGTCAGGTCGATTTTGGTGAGCGTATCGTTGTTGTCCAGTACGGCATACGCAGTCTTGCCGTCCGGCGAGGTCGCGATGCCGGTGGGATAGGAAGTAAACGTATCATCCGAGAAAATGGAATAGGGGTAGCCGCACGGAATGTTAAAGCTGCCTGAGGTCCCACCCGGGCTGTTTGGGAAACAGTTGACGGTGGTCAGATTACCCTGGCTGCTGATGTCGATCGGAACGCTGACCTGGGTGCCACCGGAGAGCATGCCCGTGGTGGCATTGACGTTGACGACGGTGACATAGCTGCTCGGGCCGTAACTGCCGTCCTGGCTGAACAGCAGGTGCAGGCCATCCGGCGTATAGGCGATGCCGTTCTGGCTCCCGTCTGAATCGGTGCTGGCGGTCCCTGTTGAGGTTGTGTAAGGCACGCTGTAGGTCTGCACGACAGCGCCGGTCTGGGTGTTGAAGATTGTGACGGCCTGGGGGCGCCCATTTGCAGGACCGCGGCAGTATGCGTGCTGGTATTCGGATTCAGCGCGATGGCTTTGGCACGAGTCGTGATGCCGAGGTAGACCTGGGTGCCGGCGGGGGTGATGATGGCGCCATCACTGACGACCCAGGGGTTGGGTGTGGGCTGCGTGTAGGTCGGGCCGGTGGACGCGCTGGTGTTCTGGCCGGGTGCATAGGTCGGGAACGGCACGGACTGAGCGAGCGCCGGAACGCTCAGCCCTATCGCGAGCAGGCCTGCGATGGGACGCAAATGGTTGATCAGAAATGAATACGGAGACGTTTTTCGGAACATGGGCGTACCTCCTTTGGTTTTCCTTCACGCATCGGGAATCGGCGGAGCGACGTCGGGGATTGCAGTAGTACAACCCCCGCACATTGCGGGCACCAATCTTTGCCAGGAGCCTGTAACAGACTTGTAACGATGGGCGTGGACAACTTCACCATCGGGGCGAGATTAGAAGCGTGTGCCGCACAGCGGCGTGACGGAAGGATTACAGTTTTGTAGCCTCATTTCGACGATAGTAGCGCACAGCGTCCACGCGCGTGCCATCATCCGTTTGACCGACAATCTGTGCGCGGCCGCCGTGAAGTCGCAGGCGCCGCTCTGGTCGACCGCCCGGTTCATGACCTGCAAGTGTGTGGTATCGAAGAGATCACTGATCTGCGAAGACTAAGGCTTCCCCCAGCCTGCGATCCAGCCATCTTGCCCTCAGTGAGGCGCTCTGAAATAGCGATTGGGGACGCCGGGAGTAGAAAGACTGCCGGTGACCTGTGCCCCGTTCGCATGCTCCCGGGTCAATGCAGCGGTGAGAGTAATACCGGTACCGGAAACCAGAGCGCCTGCGCGATGCGCACGAGTCAGCGGCGCAGCGACAGAGATTGCGGCGACACCAAACCTCCTGAGGGCGACGACGACCGCTGTCTCGGCGTCCGCGCCACTGTCAATCGTGATGGTTTGGCCGTTGCTGAAGCCGGTCGCGCTCGTCACCGGGATCACAGTCGCGCCCACCCTGGTGCCGGAATTCACCGTGGTGGCTCCGGCTTTGCCAACCGTGGCGATGACGGCGGTCTCGAAGTTTGCGCCCGAATCAATCCGAATCGTCTGGCCGGGCTCAAAGCCTGCCACGCTGGCGACTTTGATATTGGAGGCACCGGTCTCCGCAGGAGCCGACAGAATAGTAGCGGGCGCCGTTACGAAATCGGTGCAGTTACTATCCGTGTTATGGCCGTCGGGAAAACGGCCCGCGCTGGTATTGGAGATACCTGCGGTAGGAACGGGTGGCCAGACAAAAGCCGCCCATCCGGGAGCGGTCACGTAACAACCATTGTGCTCTGCCCCGGAGGTGGCCTGGTATCCCTCGGCAGCCCATGGATCGACCAGCCCGCCGTAGTTGAGGCTGTCGACCACCAGGCCAGAGGCGTCGCGCAGCACCATGCTGCCCTCTCTGCGAGTGATGCGGCGATCGAAGAAGGGAGCGTTCGTGGCGAGCTCGGGCCCCCCGAACCACTGGTTGGGCGCCGGCGTTCCCTGGTATCCCGCAACCGTGATTGCGGCGTCACGCACCACTGCGTCGATCCCATGATCCCTGGCCAGCGCACTGTCCAGGGTGATGCCGGTCCCGAGCGCCTGGACGGGCTCATTGCTGGAGTGGGCAAAGACTGTGGCCGGCTGGAAGCTAATCCCGCTTCCCCGATCGCTGAAAGGGAGATTGGCCGCATGACTGAACTTCAGGGGTGCGGCAAGATCGAGGCCCGTGCCTGGAGCGACCACTTCCTCATCGCTGATATGCGCCTGGTTGAGGGCCGGCGTAAAGTCGATGCCCGTGCCTGTTGTATCCGGGGTGCCGACGGCAGTAATGCTGACCGTTTGCAGATTCGCGGGAGTGCCGACGGCGATCTTGTCGCCCACGGCGAAACCCCTGACACTCCGTACCTTGATATTGGTCGCGCCGGCGTCTGCATTCGCCAGGAGGTTGGTGCGGGTTGCGGACGTGCCAACGCGCGTGACCACAACGGTCTCGACGCCATGGCCGAAGCTGTCGATATCCAGTCTGATCCTGTCGCCGACCGAGACGTCACTAATGGACGTCGCTTTGATGTTGGTAGAGCCGGCGGGTGCGGCGGCAGCCAGGTAAGCTTGTGTGCCCGGCTTACCAACCGCAGTGACAGTGGCCACCTCGTACCGCTCCTTGGTTCTGGCGACATCGGGGTAAGTGGCTCCGTAGCCGAGCGCGATCTTCTGGCCGGCCACGAAGCCGGACACGCTTGTGACGGGCACGTTGGTCGAGCCTGCCGGGATGGTGACGATCGGACCATCGGGAAGAGGTTGCCACAGGGTCGTATTGTGGCTGGCCGAAGTACCGATGCTTGCGACTTTGCGCATCTCGGCGCCGGAGCCGGTGCCGATGGCGACGGTATCGCCGATTTTCATCCCCGTGGTGTTCCTGACGTACAGGGTGGTATCGCCCGCATGCGCAGGCGCGGACAGCCCGGAGTTAGAGAGGCCGAGAAGGTAAAACTCGTGCGAGCCGAGCCTGGTTCCGGCCGGAATTTTGATCGTTGAGAAGATGGCCTGCTGGGTCGGATGCTCCGTTAGTGTCCAGTTAGAGATGTTGATGGCGCTGGCGCCCGCGTTGTAGAGCTCAATGAACGAGTCAGTCGCGTTTGCAGGTGGACCGGAGCTGATTCGGAATTCGTTGATCCTGACGCGGCTGACGTTCCGCACCTTCTCCGCCGTTGTCTCGGATCGCTGCGCACCAGCCGGATCGGACCACGACACATTTCCGACCAGGTCGCCGTTAAAGGCTGCGGGCCCTGAGGTGATCCTGAAGGTCGCGCTCACGCTCGCGCCTGGCGCGACCGGGTCAGGGAACATCTTCGACTTATCCGTCGTGTTCGAAACCACCGACCTCCAGTCCCTGGGCGCGGTAAGGCTCAGCCTCACGTTCGTCGCGGGCGCTCCCGTGATGTTGGTAAACGTCACGGTGGTCTCCTGCGAGGATCCCGGCGAGAAGGTCTGCAGGCCCGGCGGAGTGGCGAGGGCCGATGCCGGCGCCAAAGTCAGGGCAGGCACGTCGTAGCCCGCAGAAACGACGTTTGCCTGCACTAACTGGTCCGTGGCGTCTGTTGGGAAGGTGTTTGCGGCCGTCATTGCCCCTTCGTAGAAAGTCCCCTGCGACCCGTTGCTGTTATCGCCGCCGTTGCCCAGCAGGATGGCTCCCTGCTTGCGCATCGGGTCATAAGTCGCATTGACACGCGGCCCGTCGAACATCACGGACAATGCCCCCCGCTGTGCATCGCCGCCCATGGAGGTCCAGTGGTGCGGCTCGCCCCTGGCGATCGCAGTCACGAATCGCCATGTAATGCTCGGTAAGTCAGCGCAGCCTTTAGATCCATCCGGATTGACGCAGCCGACCAGATTGTTCTCCTGATCGGTCATGATCCACGGACCGGGCCCGGTTCCGTGATACCAGGGGGTCGCATCGCCAAAGTAAGCAGTTTCCATGGTGCCGTTGTCGTCGTCCCGGCTGTCGATCTCAGCGTTGCCATAATCGAAGCAGCAACCGGAGTTGAAGTGCCGGCCGTTAATCACCCAGTATTGCCCCTCGGCCTGGTCGTCAACTGCTGTGCCCTTTGGATCGTCATTGCGCAGGCCCATGCCCGGCTCGATGAACACGCCGTAAACCTTGTGGCCCATGATCGTAACCGGCGCCATGTCGGCGAGCGGAACATTGTTGAACCCGCCCATCGCCGGGCCACTAAATCCGCCGCGAGGCGCCTGCGTCAAGTCGTTGTGTTTACCCGATTGGTCGTAGATCTTCGTGATCCAGCAATAGGTATTAGCGCAAAATGCGTCCTGTGCGGCCGCGTCGGCGTACCCACCCGGGTCCGGGACCGGCGACGCGACGGGCTGAACGACGCCGATGTCCAGAGTCCTGCCATCCGACTGACGCAGGACCTGGTAAAGCGGGCCATTGTAGGACGCAAACAGCGCACGTGTGGTGCTGTGGGCGGCCACGCAGGGGTCGCCGGCGGCGGCGTAGATGTCACATGGGCCTTTCGGCCTGGAGGGAATATGGGATTGGGCACGGGCCTGCGGCCCCATCACCGATGCGGCGCCCATCAGGGCGAGCGTTACTGCGAGCCTCAGTGCAGGATTGGCTTTCGTCTTCATGTTGACCCCATTTTTGTGACATCTGGAGCGGCCTGAACCGCCGCCTCCTGTGCGATCTCTGCCGCTTCTGTTTTCGCAGACTTTGCTTGACCCTGTGGCATTTCTACTCCCGCGCCGCAGCCCGATCTCTTTGTTCGTGACGACGAAGGTGGGCCATCGTCCCGCGCGGAAATCCCGTCGACTCCCGCACGACCAGCTGGGTGTCGATTTTGTATTCCCGCTTTGGCGCGCCCTCCAGATGCCCGCGCAGAGCAGACACAGCAGCCGACGCCAGATCGGCGCGGGACATCTGGATGGATGTGAGCGGAGGAATCATCATCGCCGCCATGTGGATGTCGTCGAACCCGATGATGGAAACCTCGTCGGGGACCCGCACGCCCGAGTGCGACAATTCGTGCAGAACCCCGATAGCCAGCATGTCGTTCGAGCACATGATGGCGGTTGGCAGAGCCTTCTGGGTCTTGAGCTTCCTGGCGGCCGCCATGCCGCCTTCCATCGTATGGTCGCCCTCGACGATCAGTTTGTCTTCCACGGGGATGCCGCATTCGCCCAGGGATTTCCTGAATGCAGTCAGACGAGACTCCGCCGAGTGCAGCCGCAGCGGTCCGGACACAAAGGCGATCCTTCTGTGCCCCAGCGCAGCCAGGTGCTGCACCCCCTGCCGGATTCCGCGATGATAATCCACTTTCAGGACACTGATGCCCGGGCGGTCAGGCGCGACATCCACGAAGACAAGAGGCACCTTCCTGTCTGCGAGTTGATCGAGCAGAGGCTGCTCGATGCCGAAGGTCATCACCGCCACGCCATCGGCATTGCGCTCCATCATGCGACGGATGCATCGTTGCATCCGCTCCGGCTCGTAGTTCGTCGATCCAATCAGGATTTCGTATCCATTCTCGACGGCGAGATCCTCAAACCCCTGGATCAGTTCGGGGAAGAACGGGTTTGTAATTTCGGAAACAATCAACCCCAGAATTCTGCTGCGCCCCGATACCAGGGCGCGGGCCTGCGTATTCGGGAGGTAATTCAGCTCGTGGATCGCCTCCCACACCCGCTTCGCGAGTTTCGGGCTGACGGTAGGGACACCGTTGATGGTTCGTGACACGGTGGCTGTCGAGACGTTAGCTAAACGGGCGACTGCATGAATATCCATGCGCTCGGATTCCATCGGCGACCGTCGTCTTGTCCTTCTCGTCGAATCAGCCATAGAGAACGGCTTCCTGTGAAGGCGTTTACAACGTACCACAACATCGTGCAAGCGTTTTCCCAAAATACGCCTGACGGCCCTCTTTTCAAAGCCGGTCATCGCTAAACGGCATCAGGCTCACGAGCCGAATTTTCACAGTGATTTATTTGGACTTGACAACGGGTGCCTGATCGGAGTAAATATTTTTCCGCCGATAAGTCGCTTTACTGCGACTCATCCAGAGAGTGGCGGGCCTTCGCGGTACCGCTCGGCTGTTCAGGAAAACGTTTACTCAGGGAGGCGTAAATGGCTTCAAAACTAAACCCCTTTCACCGCCTGTTTCCTTCATCTGCGAATGAAGGGAAAAGCTTTAAACATCGACTCGTCCTGTTTATTGCTCTGGCAATGCTTCTCGTCGCCGCTCCTGCGCTGCGCGCTCAGGAAAACGCCACCATCAACGGCACCGTGACCGATCCCAGCGGCGCCGTCGTCGCCAATGCCCAGATCACCTTCACGAATAATGCCACCGGTGTCGCGCTCCACGAGGTCTCCAATTCCGTCGGCGCCTACCGCTTCGGCAATGTCGGCATTGGCACCTGGACCCTCGACGCCACCGCCTCTGGTTTCCAGAACTACACTAAGACCGGCATCGTCGTGAACGTCGCCCAGACTCTGGAAGAAGACATCCAGTTCAAAGTCGGCAGCTCCACCCAAACCGTCTCTGTCCAGGCCAACGCTCTGCAGACCCAGACCGAAACCAGCGAGGTCAGTACGCTGATCAACGGGCAGCAGGTGGAACAGCTATCCACAAACGGCAACAACGTCACTGCCCTCGCGGCTCTCGGCCTTGGCGTCTCCAACAACCTGCCCGCCTTCAGCGGTGTTGACGCACTCACCTCTGCGAACGGCATCAGCTTCAACGGCACCCGCACCGAGCACAACATCTACCTGCTCGATGGAGCCGAGCAGAATGACCGCGGCTGCGGCGGCTGCTTTATGAACCTGCCTTCGCAGGAAGCCATCGCCGAGTTCCAGACCCTCGACAGCAATTACTCGCCCGACTATGGCATCGGCTCGGGCGGCACGATCGTTCTCGTGCTCAAATCCGGTACCAGCCACTTCCACGGCGAGGCCTACGAGTTCAACCGCAACACCGACTATGACGCCAATGACTATTTTGTGAAACAGACTGGCGGCGCGCGTCCTACCTTCCAGCTCAATGTGCCCGGCTTCAACATCGGCGGCCCATTGTTCATTCCGCACGTCTACAACCAAAATCGCAACCGTACCTTTTTCTTCTGGAATGAAGAGTGGCGCCGCCTCATTCAGGGCAGCACGCCGCTGGTGGCGAATACGATTCCCACCAGTGACTTTCCCACCGCCGGCCAGAACCTCACCTACACGCCTTTTAACAATACCGCGGCGCCCATCGTCCCGGTAACCTCGGATCCCGCCAAACTGGCCCTCTACACTCAGGATGGTCTGACCGCTGGCCAGCCTTTCCCTGGCAACGTGATTCCCGCAAACCTGATGGATGCGAACGCGATCCTGGAGGTGAACGCCGGAACCTTCCCGAAACCGAATCTCGGAACCAGCCAGTTCACAGCTTCGGTGCCGCAGACGGACGACATTCGTGAAGAGGCAGCGCGTATCGACCACACCATTAACAGCAAATTCCAGCTGATGGGTCACTACCTGCACGACGCGATGGCAAAGTCGTTCTATCCGCCGTTGTGGAACGACAGCGCTTATCCGACGGTTGGAACCGCCATGACCAACCCGTCCTACACGGTGGCCATTAAACTCACTCAGACCTACTCGCCGACGCTGCTGAACGAAACGGCGTTCCTGTACAGCGGCAACAAAATTACCCTGACGCCGCAGGCCGGCTTCGGAGGGAGCTACAAGCTGCCCAGCGGCTGGTCGGCGACCAGCTTCTTCCCCGTCTCCGACAACGTGGGCGACGATATGCCGGAAATCGATCTGCAGGGATCGCCCCTGAACACGGACTGGAGCGAAGCCTACTACCCATGGAGAAACGGATACGAGGGCTTCGAGTATCGCGACGATCTGTCCTGGATCAAAGGCCGCCATCAGTTCAAATTCGGGTTTAGCCTGCTGCACGATTACAAGAACCAGCAACTGCAGGCGAATACCCAGGGAACGGCGGCGTTCAACTCCAGCGCCTTTTCGCACGATTCTTACGTCAACTTCCTGCTGGGCGACACCTCCAGCTTTACCCAACTCCAGTACCTGGCGAACAAGCACTGGGTGAACAACAACTATGGCTTCTACGCCAACGACAACTGGCACGTCAATCCGCGACTGACTCTCAACCTCGGCTTCCGCTATGACGGCATGCCTCACGCTTTCGAACGCTACAATCAGTTCGCGAATTTTGTGGCGGCAGATTATAACTACTCGATGGGTAATCCCGTCACGGCGGCTGGCACTCTGGATCCATCTTCGCTCACTACGTTTACCTGCAGCACCATGAGGTGCAATACCAACGGCGAGCAGTTCTATCTGAATGGCATGGAGGAAGCCGGCGTGAATGGATTCCCACGCGGGGTGGTGGTGAACGATTACAAGACGTGGGAACCGCGCATTGGGTTTGCCTATAACATCGACGGCAACGGTAAGACGGTCCTGCGCGGCGGTTTTGGCACTTTCTATGAGCGCGTCCAGGGCAACGATGTCTACAACGCGGCTCTCAACCCGCCCTTTGCTTACCAGCCATCGGCTACCAACGTCTACTTCTCCAACACCTCAACGAGCGCACTGACGGGACTGACAACCACGCAAACCTTCCCTTCCGATCTGACCAACATCAACTACCACTATCCGAACCCCGGCACAATCGATTTCAGCCTGGGAATTCAGCGAGAGCTGGCGCCGTCGGTTGTTGCAGTGGTGCAGTATGTGGGGTCCGATGGATGGAACCAGAGCGACGACCGGCAGGTCAATACCCTGCCTTTGGCCGATCCCGCCAATGCGGCAAACCCCTATGACGATCGAGAGGGCGTCGCTAACGGCACACTGAATGCGAACATCTATCGCATCTTCCCTGGATTCAGCGCAATTAATCAGGAGGAGAACGAATCCAATTTCAACTACAACTCGCTCCAGGCCGGCATCCGCATGGAGAACAAGCACGGACTAACCACGCAGGTGGCCTACACCTGGTCGCACAACATTGACCTCTATAGCAACGATCTATATGGGGTATCCGATCCCTTCAATTTGAAGTACGACCGCGGATCCGATGACACATTCGACCATCGCAACGATCTGAATGTAAGCTACGTCTATAACCTGCCGTTCGGCGCCCACGGCAGCATGCTGCAGCGGGATACCATCGGGGGCTGGACCATTTCCGGCATTACCACGGCGGAGTCGGGCGTGCCTCTGTACATCACTTACACGGGCAGCGACGTTGTCGGTCTGGGCTGCTGCTTCACCAACCGTCCCGACCTCGTTTCAAAACCCTCTTACCCGAAAAAGGTATCGGAATGGTTCACCCCCAGTTCCTATGCCGATCCGGTCGCTCCATGGAACGGTGGCCCCAACGAGGGCTTCGGCAACGCCGGCAAAGACTCGGCGGTGGGCCCCGGCCTCTTCAACTGGAATCTCTCGCTCTTTAAGGCCATCCTTCTCAACGAGCACGGAACCAGCATCCAGTTGCGCTTCGAAACCTTCAACACCTTCAACCACACCATCTTTCAGAACGTCGATACCGGCAGCCATGACGGCAACTTCGGCGCCGTAACCGGGGACTACAGTCCCCGCACGATGGAGCTGGGTGGAAAGTTCGTCTTCTGATCGTCTTTAGGTTTTGCCTCCCTGAAGGAGCGGCCGCAAATTTTTGCTGCCGCTCCGTTTTTTTATCGATTGCGAAATCCCTTATCCGCGCGCGACAATGGCCCTTTGGAGATGGACGTGATCCGGGTCCCCCCTTCACCACGAACGCTGGTCGCCGTCCTCCTCGCCCTTGCCTGCGCTTACGCTCCCGGCCAGACCCCGGCCTCAGACGCGCAGCAGCGCAGCGCCGCCATTGCCCTTGAGCAGCAGGGTGAAACGGTCGAGGCCGAAGCCGCGTGGCAGGCTATCTTCAAAGCTCATCCCGCCGACGCCGAAGCCTGCGGCAACATTGGCTTTCTGGAATCGCAGCAGAAGCATTATCCGCAGGCTGTCCGCTACTACAGCCAGGCCGCGGCCCTCAACCCAACGCTGCCCGGCCTGCAGATGAATCTCGGTCTCGCGCTTTTCAAGGCGGGCAGAATGAAGGAAGCTACCCGTGTCTTCCTGCCGCTCTACCGCGAAGCAAACCCCGACTCGCCGGACGCGCAGCGCCTCCGGCTTCTCATCGGGATGGCCGATTACGGCGCCTCCGACTACGCCGCCGCCGTTCCGTTCCTGCGCGAAGCCATGGCGCGCGATCCGCAGAACCTTCCCTACCGCCTCGTCCTGGCGCATAGCTGCCTCTGGTCGAAGCAATATAAGTGCGTTCTCGACGTCTATCACCAGATTCTCAGTCTCAATGCTGAATCCGCCGAAGCCGATATGCTCGCCGGCGAAGCCTACGACGAGATGCGCGACCATGACGACGCCATTCAGCAATTCCGGAACGCCGTCAGAGTGGACCCGCGAGTGCCGGGTGTCCACTTCGGCCTCGGCTATCTCCTGTGGTGCCAGAACCATTTCGAGGAAGCGGCCCAGCAGTTCCAGCTCGAGGCAGACAATACGCCCCGGGACGCGCAGACGATCGCGTACTGGGCCGACTCGGAAGTGCATCTCAACCATCTGGACGCGGCGCGGCCTTTGCTGCAGCGCGCCCTCAAACTCAATGACTCGCAGGAATTACCATGGCTCGACCTCGGCATTATTGACGCCAAAACCGGACACAACGACGATGCCATACGAGAATTCAAACGTGCGGTGCGCCTTACTCCTTCCGACTCTCAGGTGCACTGGCGCCTCGCGCGGCTTTACCAATCCATAGGGATGCGCTCCGCAGCGCAAGCCGAGTTTGAGAAAACGAAGAACCTGAACAAAGTGGAAAACGAACAGCTCGTTGAAAAATTACATCCTGAGCATCTTACGGGTGCCGCGCAGTGATGGCGTGCCGCCTGGTTCACAGCGTGGCTTCGCGTACCTGGACCGGATCCGCCGCATTCGGAACGCCAAACGACTCTGCAATCCGGCGAAGCACCTCGACGTTGGCAAACCAAAGCACAGGCAAAATTCCGCTGTGATATTTGCTTTCGGACGGGGCAGATCGTGTAGTTGGACGAATTCTTTCGAAGGTGCATGCCTCGCATCGTGCACCCGGGCTTCCTGTGTCGCTTTTCTTCTCCTTTCCTCCTGCCTCTTCGCTCAGTCAAATCCCCGGCGAGTGTCTTCCCATTCAGCCGAGGCCGCGCAAAGCTCGGCGGCAAGTGTGGCCGAGTCGATTCATTTTCGCGACATCAGTCAGCAGGCGGGCCTGACGACTGTTCCGCATTCATCGACAGAACGGCATTACATTGTCGAAACGATGGGCGGCGGCGGTATAGCGCTTTTTGACTGCGATAACGACGGCAGGCTCGACATCGCAGTGGTCAATGACACCACGATCGACCGCTATTTGGCCGGCGGCGATCCAATGATCACCCTCTATCATCAGGATGGACACGACGGACAAATTCATTTCACCGACATTACCAAAGCTGCCGGTCTCACCACTCGCGGATGGGGAATGGCCATTGCCGTTGGTGATTACGACAACGACGGCCTGCCGGATCTCTATGTGACCGGCTATGGGCACAATGTTCTGTATCACAACCTGGGAGGATGCCGTTTTGAGGATGTGAGCGACCGGGCTGGGGTGAAGTTGAGCGGCTTCAGCACCGGCGCCGCCTGGGCCGATTACGATCGCGACGGACACATCGATCTGTTCGTGGCCCGCTATGTACGCGCCGACCTTCATCATCTGCCTGCGCCCGACCCTAATGCCGTTGGATATCGATCTGTCATTCTTCAGGTGCCGGCCGAAATGGATGGAGAAACAGACGTTCTGCTGCGGAATCGCGGGGACGGCACCTTCGAAGATGTGTCACGGAAAGCCGGGGTCAGCAATCCGGCTAAGCTTCACGGCATGGGAGTGGTTTGGGGAGATTACGACAACGATGGGTGGCCCGATCTGTTTGTCACGAACGACGGAGGAAGAAATTATCTCTACCACAATCTCCGTAATGGCACCTTTGAAGAGGAGGGCATCGTCACAGGAGTTGCTTTTGGTGCCAATGGAGAGACCTTCGGCAACATGGCTGGCGATTTCGGAGATTTCAACCGTGACGGCAGACTCGATCTGATCACCACCCGTTACAGCGGACAGCCGGTCAGCCTGTACCGCAACGACCCGTCTGCTTTTACCGATGTAGCTTCCGAAGTTGGGCTTTCGAGAGATACGGTCTCACCGGTGAAATGGGGCACCGGGTTCGGAGATTTTGACAACGACGGATGGCCCGATATCCTGATCGCCAATGGCAACTTCTCATCCCTGATGGACAAATTGCCGGGCGAAGTCAGGTTTCGTGAGCCCATGCAGCTCTTTCGAAATCTCCACGGGAAAGCTTTCGAAGATGTTGCCGATCAGGCCGGCCTGAACACGGGACCGCTCCAGTCGCGCCGCGGTATCGCATTCGGGGATGTCAATAACGATGGCAATCTGGATTTCGTTGTCTTCAACGTCAATGGCCCACCTTCTTTGTTCCTCAATGACAGCCACAACGGAAACCATCGCGTTCTCCTCCGCCTGGTAGGCAGCAGAAGTAATCGCATGGCGATCGGGGCCCGAGTCACGGTTCATGCGGGAGGTATGACGCAAATCGATGAGGTCCGCGGGGGGAGCGGCTACAACTCCAGCAGCGACACGCGCCTGCACTTCGGCCTGGGGAAGGTGTCGACCATGTCCACAGTCGAAGTGCACTGGCCCAGTGGTCTCCATCAGGAATTTCGAAATGTCCCCGCCGATGCCCTATACGAAATTGACGAGGGGCAGCCAATTCACAAACTGATGGCTCTCCGGCCACCCTCGGCTCAATAACCAGAGGGAGACAGAAGCCCACAGTCGGGCCTGGCAAATCCAGTGAGCTGCTCCCTTGGTTGAGTCCCGGGAAGTGAGAGTGCTCGGAGGAGCGTGCGGAGGTTTATGGCGGAGAGAGTGGGCTGCCGTAGCGCTCAATACATTTGTACAAGAGGCTTTTCCTGTGTTGTTTGGGACGGGCCAGATCACCAGAGCCGCATGCCTACATTTTTCGAGCGGCAGAAATCTTTTTGAGGAAGACACCATGGAGCAAGCGACGTTCTTCAATGTCTGGCGTACCAGTTCGAAAGAGACGCAGCAGCAGTTGCTGGATGCGATGCGCAAAGAAGCTCCCAGTCTGCTGACGAAGCCCGGCTTTCTCGAGCTGACCGCGTGGAACGGAGAGGGGCAGGATCTTCGCGTCATCGTCGAGGGACGATGGGAAAGCAAGGCGGCCTTCGACGCAGCTATCGCCAACGATCCGGCCGCTCTGGAGAGCCGAAACAGGCTCGCTGCACTGGGTACCCCCGAAGCCGGGCTGTTTAGCGAAGCCTTCCGCTTCCATCCGGCAGAGCCTGAAACAAGCGAACATCCTGGGGCCGGCATCATTGCGCACGATATCGAGGTAAATGGACAGACGATTCACTATCTGCGCGCCGGATCCGGGCCTCTGATCCTGCTGGTTCATGGATAACCCGAGTCGTCGCGTGCCTGGCTGAAGGCGATGCCGGAATTGGCGCGACACTTCACCGTCATCGCACCGGACACGCGCGGTACGGGAGACTCGTCGATCGCCCGCAACTTTTCTATCCAGGACGAGGCGGACGATCTCTATGAGATCGTGAAATCTCTCGGGCTCCGCGAACTCATCCTGGTTGGGCAGGATTTCGGAGTCCAGGTTGTTGGAGCTTACGCAGCGCAGCACCGGGACGACGTTCTTGCCTTCGTTGCCATGGAGTCGCCCCTGTCCGGCTTCGGCCTGGAAGATCTGTTCGCGTCCTTTTGGCACTTCGGCTTTCTTCGCTCGCCCTATGCGGAAATGCTGATTCGAGGCCGGGAAAGGGAATTCTTTAGCACGTTTGCGTTTGGCGATTTCGCGTACCAGAAGGCCGCATTCGACACAGGCGATATCGATCGGTACATCCGCAACCAAACGCGGCCTGGCCGGCTTGCCGCCGGTTTCGACTACTATCGCGCCGTCGCAGGCTCGAAGGAATTTTTTGAGAAGACCGTTGCGCCCCCCTGGACGTTCCCCGTTCTGGCGATGGATGGAGATCACAGCATGTCCGGCCTGACAGCGCAGTCCTTTGCCCGCATCCAGCCCAGTCTCAAATCGGTGCTCGTTCCTGAATGTGGTCATTTCATTCAGGAGGAGCAGCCCGCCTTTCTGACGAAAACGTTGCTGGACTTTACCGCGGATGTGAGGATGCGATGAAACCTGCTCAGTTGGGGCAAAGAAGACCGTTAATGAAATGTCGCCGCGCGTTTCATAAGTAACGGTAAAACGGGCATCTGATCCACTTACCGGGCGCAGGTCGCGTCCCGAAGTCCCGACACTGGCCGACTTCGCGTTAGCGATTTGGCTACCTTCCCCCGGAAACCGCCCCGCCTCCCCTGGTACGAGTAGGCGACACGTCAAATTGGATGGTCGAACCTGTGGCTTCGTTGCGATGTCCAATTTTTGGGGGAATGGGGTTTTACCGTTCGGTATTCGACTGACGGTGCAGGACCGTCGCCAATGACTGGCGGGGTCGCCTCTTCTCCAGGAGCCCAGGTGAACCGCAGGGCGGTGTGCCACTCTTCGGAATCGCAGAGCACTGAAATGCTCATCCGCCAAATGCGCTGGAGATTCAAACACCAGTTCCGGGAAACCTGGACACAAGCTCGGTTTTGACATTAGACCAGAAAACTCCATACTGGCCGACTTCGCGGTATAAATCCGGCCTCAGACGCTCAGGTCGGACGCATTTTTCGTCAGATTTCCTGCTTTGTCTCCTGTTCAGGTGCGGGCTGTCTGGCGAATGATATCGAGCTGTTCTCGATGGGGCCGCGGCCTTCGCCGCCCCGCTGGTTCGCCGTTGTCATAGAATCAACGACTCATGAAGAAACTGCCCTTGCCGCTCCTGCTGCTCGTCCTGTGCTCTTGCGGCATGGCGCACGCGCAATCTGCGGCCTCCTCGGCTTTCTCCGCATTCGCAGGGGCCAGCACCCAGGCTCGACCTGCCGGCTGGATCACCGACATCGACAAGGGCTGGCGCAGCCATGAGGGCGATAACCCCGCCTACGCCCAGCCCGGCTTCGACGACACCTCCTGGCGGCCCGTCCAACTCGACGACCTCGGCGCCGCGCAAACCGGCTGGCGCTGGTTCCGTCTGCACACCAGGCTCCCTGCGGACCATTCGCCTTTAGCCCTCCTCATTGAAGGCGGCGAAGGCATTTATGAGGTCTACGTTAACGGCGTCGCAGTGCCCGGTCCGAAAATCCGCTCCAGTGTGTACGTCAGAGACATAACCGAGCGCACCGTCCAGCTCAACGTCTCTGGCGACGACCTCGTAGTCGCCCTGCGCACCCACGTACCGCCCTGCTACCCTGCCACGAAGTTGCCCGAGTTCATGTCCGCATCGCTCGGCACCCGGGCAGTCATCGAACAAGCGCGCCAGGCCCTGCAAAGCGTCCGTCTGTATGCGGCATTTCCGTCCATCGCTATCAACCTCTTGCTACTGCTGGCGGGCATCGGGGCGATTGCTCTCTATCGCAACCAGCCGTTGCACCCGGAGTACCTGTGGCTGGGGCTCTACTTGCTTTTAACAGGGCTTTCAAGCGGGCTATGGGGTGGCCAGGTCAACGGCCTGTTCCCGCTCTCGGCCAATTACCTTGTGGGCGATCCGATGGTCTACCTCTTCACGATTGCCCAGATCGAATTCACCTACAGCTTTGGCGGCCGGCACGTCGGCCGCTTCTGGCGTGTATACGAGGTGCTGCTGCTCACGCCGATTTTGCTCACATGGTTTGTCTGGCATGGCCAGGTGCCACTCTCAACCTATCTCATCATTGAAGGCCTGATCGTTGTGCCGGTGGCGCCGTTGCTTCCCATTCTGCTGTTTGTCTGGTATCGGCGCGGAAATCGTGAGGCAGGCTGGCTCATTCTGCCCAGCCTCGTGCCCGCTGCCCTTGTGACGCTGAACGACCTGGCCGGCGCCTCGATCCTTCTTGGCTGGCACCGCCTTGATTTTCTTCATCATTGGATCCCGATTGGCGCCGCTCGATTCCAGCCCGACGATATTGGCGATCTTCTGTTTCTACTCGGCGTCAGCGTGGTCATGTTCTTCCGCTTCGCCCGCGTCAGCCGCGAACAGGCGCGCACCGCCGCGGAATTCGCCGCCGCCCGCGACATCCAGCAGCGGCTTGTGCCTGTCACCCTGCCCCCCGTTCCCGGCTGCCGGGTTCAGGCGGCCTACCTGCCCGCCGAGGAAGTCGGAGGCGATTTCTATCAGATTCTCGATCAGCCCGGCGGCGCCAGGCTGATCGTCATCGGAGACGTCAGCGGCAAAGGACTCAAAGCCGCCATGACCGGAGCCGTCGCCCTCGGAGCACTGCGCACCCTCGCCGACGACGATCTCGGTCCCGCCGACCTTCTCGCCCGTCTCAACCGCCAAATCGTTTCCGCGCAGGATTCCGGCTTCATCACCTGCCTTTGCGCCCGCATTTTGACCGGCGGGCAGCTGGCCTTTGCCAACGCCGGGCATCTCCCCCTCTACCGCAACGGCCAGGAAGTGGAGTGCGAATCCGGCCTGCCACTCGGCATCGCTCCCGACGCCACCTACACCGAAACCACCCTGCAGCTAGCTCCCGGCGACACCCTCACCTTCCTCTCTGACGGCGTGGTGGAAGCGCGCGACCCCAAAGGCGAGCTCTTCGGCTTCGACCGCACTCGCGACATCAGCAATCAAGCCGCCGAGCACATCGCTCAGGCCGCCCAGAACTTCGGCCAGGAAGACGACATCACTGTCCTCACCCTTCAGTTCGCCCCCGCTGGAGTTCTCCATGCGTAAGCTTCTCCTCGTTCTCATCCTCGCCGCGCCTGTTCCGCTCCTGGCCCAGATCTTTAATCTGGAAACGAATCGCCAGCCCGTCGCTTCGCTCGACGGTCTATGGCATTTCCACCCCGGAGACAATCCCGCCTGGGCCAGCTCCGGCTTCGACGATTCCCAGTGGCCCCTGCTTCGCTCCGGCGAAAGCTGGACGAAGCAGGGCTATCCCGGAATCAGCCGCTACGCCTGGTACCGCTTCCAACTCCAGGTCCCGGATGGCAGCAAGCCGCTCTCGTTGCTGCTGACGGATATCTTTACCAGCTACCGCGTCTATGCCGATGGAAGGCTCATCGGTGGCTTCGGCTATCTGCCGCCGCACGCCCTTACCTTAGATCCTCAGCCCAGGGCTTACGACCTTCCCCGCTCGGACCGGCGTGGCCCGCGCGCGATTCAGATTGCAATTCGCGTGTGGCAAGCCCCCGTCTGGGCCTACTACGTACCCGGCGGCTCAGTCAGCCCCGGGAATATTGCCGGAAACAGCGCGCTGATTCACCAGCAGCTAAGCCTGATCGACCTCCTCGAACCGCACCGGTACGCGAACCTTTACACCTACAGCATTCTGGCAACGCTCTTCGGATTGTTAGCTCTTGGGCTTTTCCTTTTGAATCGCGCGGATCGCGAATACCTCTGGTTTGCAATGGTGTTATTGGCCTCAGCAGCAGACGCCGCCGCACAGATCGCCAGGCCGTCGCTGATTCCTGTTCAGATTTTCGACCTGTCCGACGGCTTCCTGACCGGGCTGTTTTCGGTTGCAGCCATGCTGTTCTTCTCTCGCGTGCTCCGCGCGAGACGCACGTTTTGGTGGTGGTTTGCGGTCTGTGCCGCCTCCCTGGATGCCATCACTGTTTTCGCTTACTGGTCCGGTCTCACCTCCGTTCCCGTCTCCGGCATGCTGGCAATTCTCTGCATTTTGCCTTCGCAGCTTTGGATTCTCATCGTGCTGGTGCGCAGTGCGGTCCGTAAAGGCGCTGACGCACGTCTGCTGCTTTTCCCCGCGCTCCTGATGTTCGGCTATAGCGTGGCCAGTAGCCTCGCCTTAGTTACATATCAGTGGGGATGGCAGAGGATCACCATTTATCTCGATCCCCTCCTCCTTCGTCATCCCTTCCCTCTTTACTTCCAGGACGTTGTGAACACCGTCTTTGCGTTCTTCATGATGGCCTTCCTCATTCGCCGCTTCTCGCTTGCGCGCCGCGAGGAAGAACGCCTCTCGCGCGAGTTCGAGGCCGCGCGCACGATTCAGGCGCTTCTTATCCCGCCGCATCCGCCCGCCACTCCGGGCTTCTCTGTCGAGACCGTCTATCTGCCTGCGGCCGAAGTCGGCGGTGACTTCTTCCACATCCAGCCTGCCGGCGACGGCTCGCTTCTCATCATCAGCGGGGACGTCAGCGGCAAGGGACTCAACGCTGCGATGACCGTCAGCATTATTATCGGCGCCCTCCGTAACGATCCCGGCCGCGCTCCCGCTCAAATTCTCCGCAATCTCAACCGCATCCTCCACGGGAATATCGCCGGCTTCGCCACCTGCTCTGCCGCCCTCATCGGCCAGGATGGAGGCATGACCATCGCCAATGCCGGCCACCTTCCTCCCTACCGCAACGGCAGCGAAACCGAGTTCGATTCCGGCCTGCCCCTGGGCGTGGATCCCGCTGCTGAATACAGCGAATCCTCCATTCAGCTCGCTCCCGGCGACACCCTCACCTTCCTCTCTGACGGCGTGGTGGAAGCCCGCAACGCCACCGGCGAGCTCTTCGGCTTCGACCGCACTCGCGACATCAGCAATCAAGCCGCCGAACACATCGCGCAGGCCGCCCAGGCCTTCGGCCAGGAAGACGACATCACCGTCCTCACCCTCACCTTCGCCCCCGCCGAGGTGCTGCATGCATAAACTGGCGCTCGTCCTCCTCCTCGCGATGCCCGGAACAATCGTCGCTCAAAACTTCAGCCAGACGAGGGGCCGCGAGCCGGTAATCTCGATCCACGGCCCGTGGCGTTTCCACAAGGGAGACAACCCCGCCTGGGCCAGCCCCAACTTCGACGATTCGCAGTGGGCACAGATCGATTACAGCCGGCTCGATTATTCCGGTCTCCCGACCGGGTCGCGCTGGTATCGGGCGACGTTTCAGGTGCCTGCCGACTTTGAGGGACAGGAACTTGCCTTGGGCATGGCCCCGCTCGAAGAAGTCTACGACGTCTATGTCGAGGGCGTGCTGGTCGGGCGCTACGGCTCCTGGGAACCAACTCCGCGCGGACCATTTCCGCGGCACATTGCCTTTCCGCTGCCGGCGGGATTGCTCAAGGGGCCGGTCGGGCACATTGCCATTCGTCAATGGAGAGGCGCAAGCGGTCTCTTTTGGCAAACGTTCACCTCAGCGGGAACCTTTAGTTTCTGGCATCCTCCGCAAATCGGACTCAAGGCCGCAATCGAACCTCAAGAGCAGCTTCACCTTATGGCGGGCGCAGTTAGGAGCCTGCCCTGGGATTTGGCGGCCGTACTTCTTCTGTTTGCGGCTACCATTAGTTTTGTTCTCTTCAGCGTGCAGCAGCGCAAAGCCGAATATCTGTACCTTGGCATTTATTGCTTCCTTTTGGGTGCCCCCTTCCTGCTTGCGATCCCGCTGGTAGAGAATGAATCGGTCATGGCCCGTTCCTGGGGAATGGTGCTCATCTTCGCCTCGCCCCGCTTCGCCAATGCGTTTTCACTTCTTTTTCTGGCAGCTCTTTGCCCCCGAATCCGCAGAATTCTTCAGTTCGGAGCGGTCATTCTGGGCTCTTTTGCAATTGTTGCGGGCTACTCGTTTGCTGTGCAGCAGTCCAATATCCAGGCGTTACTGCACGGCGGCGACTGGTGCCTTACCCTCTTCGCGCTGATTGCAGCCGGGGCTCTGCTGCTGGATCGTAGCTTTGGATCGTTTGCCATCGCCTTCTGCCTGTTGCTGAACGGGGCGGTATGGTTCCTTAATTTCCCCGTTTTCGCCGGGCCGTTTCGGATCGAGGTGCCCAGTCTGCCCCCGGTCCTCTTCGTGTTCGTGACTCTCCTGGTGCTGTATTTGCGTTACCGCGACGAACAAATCAGGCACGCCGTCATCGATGAGGACCTGGCCGCGGCGCGCAGAATGCAGGAGCAGTTGCTGGCCGGCAGCGCCAGGAATCCTCCCGGCTTCGCCGTCGATGCCGTCTACCGTCCAGCCCGCGAAGTGGGTGGCGATTTCTACCGCACGGTTGGCCTGGACGATGGGTCTCTCCTGGTGCTCGTGGGGGACGTAAGCGGTAAGGGCCTGGACGCAGCCATGCTGGTTGCCGTCATTCTCGGCAGCCTTGCCAACGAGACGCATCGCAGTCCCGCGTCTCTGCTCGCATATCTCAACCGTGCCGTGATGGGGCGCACCGCAGGCGGATTCATTACCGCGTGTTGTGCGCGCTTCTATCCCGATGGACGCGTGGCCATGGCGAATGCGGGGCACATCTCTCCCTATCTCGACGGGCGGGAACTGCAACTGGAGAACGGCCTCCCGCTCGGCATCGGCGCCGAAGCCGTCTACACCGAAACCCAGATCGCCACCGGTGCAGCAGTCACGTTTGTCTCCGACGGCGTAGTTGAAGCCCGCGACGCAAAGGGCGAGTTGCTCGGCTTCGACCGCATGGCTGCGCTCTCCAGCCAGCCTGCGGGCGCCATCGCTCAAGCCGCCCAAAACTGGGGCCAGCAAGACGACATCACCGTCCTCACCGTTGCCCGCTCACCCTTGCTGGAGGCGATACCGGCATGAAGAGAATCCTTCTCTCGGCGCTTCTCGTTGGCTCGTCCTGTGCCTTGATGGGACAGTCCTCCGCTTCCACTCCCGCGTCTCGCCCTGAGCCCGCGGTGCCCGTCACCCTGGGCCACTCCGTCGTCGCCCTCACCGGCCCCTGGAAGTTCCACATCGGCGACAACCCGCAATGGGCCGATCCCGGCCTGGACGATTCCGGCTGGCAACCTTACGAACTCATTTCCGGGCCATCGCCGCTCACTCCGGACCAGATAACCCGGTCCGCTGAACTGCCTGGCTGGCAACAGCACGGCCATCCTGGATACACCGGCTATGCCTGGTATCGCATCCGTCTGCAGCTGCCCCGGAATCTCCCCTCCCTGGCGCTGCTGATGCCCCAGGATGTCGATGACGCCTACGAGGTCTACGTCAACGGCTCGAAGATTGGCGGCTTTGGCAACCTGAACGGATGGCAGCTCATATATTCCGGACAGCCGCAGATCTTTTCCCTTCCGGCTGCCGCGCTCGGCAGCGGCCAGCCTGTCACCTTCGCGCTCCGCTTCTGGAGTAGCCGGGACGAAGCCGCGCCTGACGAGCACAACCTGGATGGCGGTCTTCGCGGATTGCCGGTCATCGGTCCATCGTCCCTGCTCCGGATTCTCGAGCAAAGCGAGCGCCAGCAAACGTGGGAGTCACAGCCGCAGGCGCGGGTGGACTTGCTGGTCGCCGCCCTGTATGTCACAGTCGGTGTCATTTCGCTGTTTCTGTTCCTCTTCAGCCGCGGCCAGAAAGAGTACCTGTGGGCCGGAATCAGCCTGACGGGCTTCGGCGCAATGATCGTCTTCATTGTTCTTGCAGAAATGCAGCAGACGATGATTCCCGCTCAGCTGTGTGCACTGGCGACGTCTGTGGCATACGAGTTTGCTGTATTTGCCATGCCGCTGGCCGCCATGTACCTGTTGAGCGTTCCCAGGCCCTTGTGGCGCCGCGCCGACTACCTGGTATCCGCTTTGAATCTGGCATGGGTCGTCCAGAATACGGGATTCTCTCTCGGTCTGTTGCCGCCAACCGCCTCTGTGCAGCGTATCGACGCGGTTACAGTGTGGCTGGCTATACCCCTGCTGGCCTGTCTGCTGCTGGCAATCGCAGTCGATGGCGTGCGAACCATCGGTCGAAAAGCCTGGCTGCCGATGACGCCGGGCATGCTCTTCGCCGTCTACTGCAACCTCTATTTGTTGTATTCCTTTGGGATTATCAAAGGCGGCTTTCTGTTTCCATCGTTGATTTCCGCCTGTGTTCCCATCGCGGTGCTCATCATCTTCCTCATGCGCTTCACCCAGCAGCAGCGCGAGAACGTTCGCCTCGCCGACGATATGCGGCAGGCGCGCGAAGTGCAGCAGCTGATGATCCCGGAGAAATCGCCCCGCGTGTCCTGGCTTGAAATCGAGAGCGAATACCTTCCCGCCCGGGAAGTGGGCGGGGACTTCTTTCAGATCATTCCCGCGGCCGCCGATGACGGTGTTCTCGTCGTCGCCGGCGACGTTACAGGCCACGGCCTCCAGGCGGGAATGCTGGTCGCGATGCTCGTGGGTGCAATTCGCACCGAGTCCGCTCACACCTCGGATCCCGTCACCATACTGAAGGTGCTGAATGCCCGGCTCTACGGAAGGGAGCACGCACAGGCCACCTGCCTCGTGCTCAGAATCGAGTCCGGGGGAAACGCAACCCTGGCGAATGCGGGCCATCTGCCGCCCTACCTCAACGGACGCGCGCTGGAGATAGAGGGAGCTCTGCCGCTGGGGATGATGGACGGAGCAGAGTTCTCCGTGATGCGCTTTCGCCTCTCAGAGAGCGATCGGCTGGTCATGATCTCCGACGGCGTCGTCGAGGCCCGCAACGCCAAAGGCGAACTTTTCGGCTTTGACCGCACGGCCGCCATCTCCGCGAAGTCCGCTGACCAGATTGCCCACGCAGCGAAGCAGTTCGGGCAGAAGGACGACATCACCGTGCTGACCCTCACTCGTGTTCAGGAGGCAATTCATGCGGCCTGGTAATGCGCGGCATCGATCTTACAGGCTCATCTGGCTGGTGTTGCTGCTGTCCGCCATGCAACTTCCGGTGCACGCGCAGACCTTCAATCTGACCACGGGCCGCGAGCCGGTCGCTTCGCTTGACGGCTTGTGGCATTTCCACACCGGAGACAATCCCGCCTGGGCCAGCCCCGGCTTCGACGACTCCCAGTGGCCGCTGATTCGCTCCGGCGAAAGCTGGACGGAGCAGGGCGTTCCCGCCTTCAACGGCTATGCGTGGTATCGGTTTAAGGTTCAGGTTCCAGGCGACGGCCGCCCTGTCGATCTGCTCCTGACGGAAATCGTCAGCGGCTATCAGGTCTACGCGGATGGCAGGCTCATCGGCAGCGCCGGTGCGGCCGTGGCTACCCGCGATCCGGTATTCGCGGCCCAACCGGCGGCGTTTACCCTTCCCTCGGTCGCCGGCGGTCCGAAGTCAATCCAGATTGCCGTGCGGGTCTGGACCTATCGGCCCATTGCCTCCTGGTACGGCGCGGGCTCTACTGAAACGGGGAACGAGGCCGGCGATCCGGCACTGCTGGTCAGGCACACTCAATTTTCGCGAGCACTCCGTACGCTGGATTTTGGCAACGAATACGCCTTCGGTCTTTTTGCCGCGATGATCGGCCTCGCCATTCTGGCGCTTTTTCTCCTCCGCCCAGGGGACAAGGAGTATCTCTGGTTCTCCATTTTGCTGCTGGCTCAGTCCGCAGGCGCGGCGGTTCATCTTATGATGAACCTGGGCTCGCTGCCCTGGCCGCTGTGGTACGCGCTCGCGATCACTTTCCGCACCGCGGAGTTGGTCGCGGCCCTGTCTTTTTTCTCCATCGTTCTGCGGGCACGCCGGTCGGCAATGTGGTGGATCGTCTGCCTGCTGCTGGCGGGCGGCCCCGTCGCGGCGGCTCTCGTTTACCTTCAATGGGCCCAGGTGGGAGCCGCTTTTGCTCTTGACGGGATATGCACCCTCCCCACCTATTTGTGGGTGATTGCGATGCTCCTGCGGGGCGCGATACGAAAGGATGTCTCGGCAAGGCTCCTGCTGGTGCCGGTCACGCTCGCCTATGGCTTCAACTGCGTGGGCCGCACCGCCCGCATCGTGTGGCAACTGGGTGGTTCGTCGAACGAGTTTAGCTGGCTCAATCCCACGCTGTTCCAATGGCCCTTTCCCACAGGCCTGGCCGGCCTGATCGGCTACATATTCTTCCTCGCCCTCCTCGTCTTCCTCGTGCGCCGCTTCTCGCTGGCGCGCAAAGAAGAAGAGCGCCTGGCCGCCGAATTTGAGGCTGCCCGAACCATTCAGTCGCTCCTCATTCCCGCAGCGCCTCCGGCCACACCCGGTTTCCAGGTCGAAAACGTCTATCTCCCCGCAGCCGAAGTCGGCGGCGATTTCTTTCAGGTGGCGCCTGGCGAAGACGGCTCCTTGCTCGTTGTCGTCGGCGACGTAAGCGGCAAAGGACTGAAGGCCGCCATGACCGTCAGCGCCATCGTAGGCGCGCTGCGCGACAGCGAGGATCGTCAGCCCGCTCGGGTGCTCGCCCATCTCAACCGCGTCCTCCGCGGACAAAGCGGCGGCTTCGTCACCTGTTCTGTGGCTCTGATTGCCGACGACGGAGGCATGACCATCGCCACCGCCGGCCACCTGCCGCCCTACCGCAATGGCGAAGAGATGCCCGTGCCCAGCGGTCTGCCGCTCGGGATCGTCACCGAGGCGAGCTATGAGGAGCGGCGTTTCGCATTAGCGCCCGGCGACCGGCTCACCTTCCTCTCCGACGGGGTTGTCGAAGCCCGCAATGCCGCCGGCGAGCTCTTCGGCTTCGAGCGCACGCGCCAAATCTCACTCCAGCCCGCTGAACAAATCGCGCAGGCCGCCCAGGCCCACGGCCAGGAGGACGACATCACCGTCGTCACGCTGCGATTCGCTCCAGCCATCGCCCTGCACGCGTGAGTCCTGTCCTCAGATTCGGATAAGTCCCCTCCCACGGGACGATGGTCAGAAGACACTCCGGTGGTTGATGCTGTTGCTGCGACGGAAAGGAGCCCTGGCCATCGAGCGAACCGCCAAATCGACGTGGAAGCGGGCTGGAGAGCCTGGTCATCGGTCGCATCTTCCTGGTTGATCGCGGATCCTCGTTCACCCTGTTCTAATGCTCCGCGCGCGAGTGGACAGAAACATAGCGTCGAGCCTCCTGCTCCGGCGCATAACCGGGGTCTGCGTTCTTCCAGATCCCCAGCATTTCTCGGTATGTATCCGTGGCTGCTGCAAAGTTCCCCATCGCGCTTTCCGCGCGTGCCAGCCCCAGCAAAGATTCCGTTCTCCGTGGTGCGCGTTTCAGAGCGGCCTCAAAAGCCTCGCGCGCCTGTGGGGCCTCATTCTCTTTCAGCAAAAGCTCACCGAGTAGCTCCAGGGAAGGCTTTTCAGGGCTCGGTGGGCCGAACGCGTACGGCAATCCCCTGCCGATCGCCACCGCTTGCTGCATCGTTGCGACCGCCTGATGTCCATGGCCTTCGGCGGAGAGGATGACCGCCTGCAGTTGCATCTTTTGAATCTCCGGGACATGCCGCGCCGGATCGTCCGGAGGAATTCCAGCATGATCAAAAACGGCCTGCAGTTGCGGCAGAAGCTCGCCCAGGGTGGCAAGCGCCCTCCTTGCTGCGGGGAAATCGCCGTCCTCAGCAGCCGCAAAACCGCTGCCGAACGCTTGATTGAACTCCGGCATCAGCGCCCCGCCCATATCCACATTCCACCCGGCCACCTCGCCATGCCAGCGCCCGGTATCGACCATATAGCGGGAGCGCATTTCCACAAACGAAGAGATACTCGCATCGTCCGGGTCCACCGTGCCGCGCGCCCGCGCCGCCATTCCCGATTCCATCGCCTCCGCGCGGCAGCCGGCCACCACTCTTTTCGCTTCAGCGATGCGGCCCTGTTCCAGAAAGCCGTATTCCAGCCAGAAGTTGTAATGGCCGCAATGTCTGGGCGGCCTTCCTGCCGCCGCCGCGTGTTCGTTCGTCACCGTGGTGGCTGCGATATTAGCGCGCACCACGCCATCCCACATGCCCAGAGCCAGAAAGATGTGCGAGCACATATGCTGCGCGTGCGCAGCGTCCGGAGCGATCTTCGACAACGCGCGCGCGGACACCAGGGCTCCCGCCGCGTGCTGTGGGTCATCCATGCCATGAATCCAGTAGTGAGCCGCGCCCGGACTGTCCGGATTCCTCATAAACACTGCTTTCGCGATGGCCGCAGCCTGCAGGTAGGTCGGAACATCCCGCACACCTTCGCTTTTGCCCAGCAGCGCCAGTGCATAGAAAAGCTGCGCCTCATCGTCTTTCGGATAAGCCTGGCTCAACCGCTGCATGGCCTTCGCATACTGTGCGTCCCGCTCCCGCTTGGTGCCTGCGCCGCTGTACAGAATCTCAACCGCGGCCATGTAGCCCCGCTCGCGTGGATCCGCAATGCGCCGCGCGCGCGCTTCGGGCGTGGCTCCAAATTGGGCCAGAGCCGCCTGCCCGGCCCGGACGTCCACCTCGTTCCACACCGGATGATTGAACGTCATCGCTTCTCCCCAGTAGGCCATGGCAAAGCCGGGGTCGATTCTTTCCGCTGCTGCAAACGACTTCGCCGCGTCGGTGTATTCAAAAACGTGCAGCAAAAGCAGACCGCGCATGAACTCGTGCTGCGCAGCCGCCGAGTGCGTCGATGTGGGAAATGTGGCTGTGCCCAGGCCGGGGATCGTCTCTGCCAGGAGCCATCGGCTGGAGACGAGCAGGAACAAGAGAAGGATGACCACCTTGTTCGAGCGAGACATAGGTTGTCCATCAAACATATTCGTCGACTTGCCTCCCGGATTGCGTACAACATAGCACAAACCCGCTCGGCTACCGACTCATGCGCGCGACCTCTGCCCCTGTGGTGTTCCTCGTGAACCTGGGGACCGCAGACCGGCCCGCGTATCAACCCCTCAGCAATTTCGTCATGCACGCTTCGATGGCGGAGTACTGGACCGTGAAGGATCGCGCCGATCCGGGGGATCACCGGAAAGAAAATCTGGGGCGTGGATGAGAGTCCCACCACCGCGCGACAAACCCGATACGCGCCCTCGCCATCTGTATCTGCAAATTATTGGACACAGAAGGCGGAACTGTATGCAAGCTGGGCGTGGCAATGCCCCAACGCGACCGGCCTGACTATTTCGGTGTACTCAAAAGCAGATGACTGTCCGGTTAGGTTGCAAGTGCAGGACAGCACCCACTTTTTTGGCAGTATCTGCTCACCGTTGGAAGTGATCGAGGGAAAGTCTGAAGCCGAGTTTAAGAGCTGGTTGTGCGTTGAATTGGATGCCCGGCTCTCTAAACCTCTCCAGAATCAATAGCGAGTCGCATGATCTGCGTTGACAGTCAACGCGCATATAGTGTTGATTGCACACGCTTTACATTTGACTCAGTCGCTCTGCACTTCTGTGTATAGCAACTCTCTCCCCGGAGAATGGGGGCATCAAGGCATCGATGCCCCGGCTACATCACACCTGAAAGGAACATGTCACTATGCCTGTTACAGAAAATGAACCGACCATCGTTGAAACACTCGCCGAAGCGCAGTTCATCCTTGAGGAGACCCGGACGGGGTGATCCTGATCCGGCCCAAAAGTGTGCGCTGTTAAGGTGGTGTTCAGGTCTGAGGATCGCTAAACCGACCTAAGTTACTTAATCCAAATGATATGGCGGAGAGAGTGGGATTCCACTCCATCAGTCGAAAAGTCGTTTACAACAAAGGAGTTATTGACGGCGGACGGTCTGTGGTCATATTTTGGTCATGTAAAACATGCCCAACACCACCGTCACGCTCATGCGCAGATGCC
>JBAUOP010000019.1:0-1931 GCA_049579805.1 Acidobacteriaceae bacterium | reverse complement strand
CTGATTCTTGTCGCCTATCTCCTCTATCCAATCGTTATTGTCGTCTTCGGTTTTTTCTATATCTTCTACGGCAGCATTCTCTACATCTTTGGACCGATCGTAATCGCTCTCATGCCATTGGGTGCAGCCAATCGCATCGCCAAGGCCTATGTCGAGAATATCTTCATTTGGAATGCGTGGCCCATCCTCTATGGAGGCTTTGGGGCGCTGCTAAGCGCGGTTCAAATGGGCCAAATTGGTCAGATGCTCAGTCAGAACAATTTCCTTGGCGGCCTGGGCAACCTCGAAGGCTCAATTCTGATCGGCATTGTGAGTATTGTTTACTCGCTTGCGATCGCAGTCATTCCATTCATTGCGAAGCGCATCGTCAGCGGCGACGTGGGAAGCACCGCGGTTGCGATGGTGGGCACGGCGGTGACGGCATTGACTGCAGGCGCGGCCGGTTTTGAAGGAGCGGCGGCCGGCGTGGCGGCTGCGCGCGGCAGTTCCGCTGGCGCAGCCTCAGCCGGGGGCTCTGCCGGTACAGCGACCGCGGGAGCCGCGCGAGCGCTCTCAACCACCGGAGGAGGAAACCAGCCCGCGCCGCCGCAGCCGGCGCCCATCGCCGCTTCTTCTGCCGCCAAGGGACTCTCGCTCGGTGACGGCGTTCCCACACTCGAAGGTCACGCCGAGCAGATTCGCGGTTCGATCAGTGACGTGATGGGCGTGGACGAACCCAGCGACGAAAACAGCGGAGCAATTAGTGTTCCGACGCAGGATTCCGCGGTCTCACAGGTTCAGCCCAGTGGAGGAAGTCCGAAATCCGGGGTCATCAAGAAATCGGCGGCGCCAATCCGAAGAGGACCGACGGTGCACCGGTACAACCTGGGGACTTGGACTGCGTACCATGCCGCCCGGATAGCAGCGAAAAGCGTCGTAAGCGCCACAAGCCATAAGGAGTAGGAGGACGGATGAAAACCAGCACAGCTACAGCGGACGAAGCGGCCCTTGCAAGGCCGAAGTATTACGAAATGGATGGGGCCCTCCGCGCTAATGCGAACCGTGCCTGGCTGCTCGCCTTCCTGACCATCCCGATTGCGCTGTTGGCGATCGGATTTGCAATCTTCGTGCGCATGCAGCCGCCGACCGTCATTCGCATCGGTCCCAATGGCGATGCTTCCGTGCTGGGGAAGCCCGCGAAGGGCGCAGTCACTGATCTTGCCACAGGAGGAACGGACGAATTCCTGGATGAGGCCTTCGTGAAGCGCTTTCTAACGAGTTACCTCAATTACTCGCCATCCGATGTGGACGATCACTGGGCCGCCAGTCTCAATATGATGACGCGCAATTTGCGCGCCTTCACGCTGAAGGCGATGAGCGACAACGACACTCGCGGCAAGATCGATGACGGCCAGATCCAGTCCGTCTTCCATCTTCGCGAGATTGACACAGTACCTGGAGAGCCGCTCGCCTATCTCGTCTACGGCGTGAAGGACGTTCACCACCTGTCGAATGGAACCGAGACAACAGACCACTTCGTCAACGAATACCGCATTCGGCTAATTCCGGACCGCCGATCCGACGTAAATCCGGACGGGTTGTGGATTGCCGAGTACAGTGAGCGCCCAATCGATGGCGAGCGCATGAACCAGATTCTTAACACGCCCGACCTGATTCCGGGCGGGGACGACACAACAAAGCAGGGAGGCCGATGATGGAAACCGTACTCGCGAAAGTGGCGGAGATGCAAGCGCCGGCAGGACAGGCGGAACCGCAGCGCCGCCGCAGACCGCGCCAGCAGAGCGAGGAGGTCGCCCGCTACTTTCTTGCAAAAGTTGGCTCATCCATCGACAAGCCTGAGCTTGGTGCAGAGGTGGCGAGCGAAGGCGAGGCTCTGATCAAAGCATTTCAGTCGAAGAACGGCGTGATCTTCAGCGTTCTCGCCTATAAGG
>JBAUOP010000018.1:0-13239 GCA_049579805.1 Acidobacteriaceae bacterium | reverse complement strand
CACCTGGATGTAGGGCACGATCGGGGTGTTGACGGTGATGGTGAAGGCCTGGGTACTTTGTCCACCGGACGTATTGGTATAGGTGGCGGTGTAGGTGTTGGTGCCCGCCGCCAGCGGAATGCTATAGAGAACCCGCGAGGTGGACGAGAAGCCGTTGGGCCCGGTCCAGCTCCAGGTGCCGCCGCTGACCGGCTGCGGGCCCAGGTTCACCGTGTCGCTCACATTCACAGTCGCAGTGGATTCCTGTGTCCAGGCTCCGCCGTTCACCTGGATGTAGGGCACAATCGGGGTGGAGGTCGCGCCGGTTCCGCTGAGTCCGATGCTCTGCGTGGCATTGGAGGCGTTGAGGCTGTTGTCGGTCGCAACCACGGATCCGGTAATCGATCCGGAGGTGGTGGGGATGAAGTCCACGGCCAGGTTGCAGCTGGCTCCGGAGGCCAGCGTGCCGGCCGATCCCGAGCTGAGAACCTGAGGGCAGGTCGTCGATCCGTCCAGAGTAAAGTTGGCGGAGATGCTGGGGTTCTCGCCGGTGCCGGGGACCGGGAATGTCAGCGAGGCGTTGCCTATGTTCCGCAGGGTCACGGATTGCGGGCTGTCGCTGCTCTGCGAGCCGACGTTGGTGCTGGCGAAGCTGAGACTCGGCGGGGTGGCCAGAGGCAGCTCGTCCACTGTGTCGTTGCCGAAATCGGCGACATAGAGATTGCCACTGCCGTCCAGCATCAGGCCGGTGGGCGCGCCGAAGCCGCTGCGCAACGTGACGACACAGGACGAGGAGCTGCAGCCGGGAGGCATCTCGTCCAGCGAGCCGTCTTGGTAATTGGCGACATAGACATTGCCGCCACCGTCGACCGCTACGCCGGCGGGGTAGTCGAATCCGCCACCGAGTGTCGTGACGCAACCCGACGAGGTGCACCCAGGGGTCATCTTCTTCACGGCGTTGTTATTGTAATCGGCGACATAGACGTTGCCGCTCCCGTCCACGGCTACGGCCTGGGGGGCGCTAAAACCGGCGCCCAGCGTGGTCACACAACCGGAAGAAGCACATCCGGGGGGCATCTCCTTGACTGCGTTATTGCCGTTATCAGCGACATAAACGTTGCCGCTGCCGTCCACCGCCACGCCTTCGGGGTAACTGAAGCCGCCGCCCAGCGTTGTCACGCAGCTGGACGACGTACAGCCCGGCGGCATCACCTTCACCGCGTTATTGAAAGTATCGGCGAGATAGATGTTGCCGGCACCGTCCACCGCCACACCCGAGGGGCTGTTGAATCCGCCACCCAAAGTGGTGACGCAACTGGACGACGTGCAGCCGGCGGGCATCTCCTTAACCGCGTTGGCCGGGTACCCATCGGCGATATATACGTTGCCGCTTCCGTCCACCGCCACGGCCGCGGGTCCGCTGAAGCCTCCGCCCAGTGTTGTCGGCGTTGCGGGTGGGCCGAAGGCCAGTTGTGGCCCCTGGCCCGTGCCGTAAATGAAGGTCGTAGCGACCACGGTGCTGGAGCCATTCACCAGCTTGACCGCTCCGTCGCGCGCGCCGGCGACTTTCGGCGCAAACTTCACGTTCACCGTGCAGGTATCCTCCGGGTTGTAGGCGTGGCCGGTCCCGTTGGTATCGCAGGTGCCGCCCCCGGCGTCGGTAAAGTCCAGGCCAGTAGCTCCCTGCGTGACCACGGAGGGCGAAATGCCGGTCTCCGCTGCCGTGAACTGGAGGGTCACCGTAGCCGACTGGCTGCAGGGGGATGGACCGACTCCGCCTGGGCAGACGTTGGCGACGCCAAGACTGACCGGCAGCGAGACCGGTTCCTGATAGCCGATGGCGTTGAGAATGTTGACCTCGGCACCGCCGTCATTGAGGATGGTCAGGCCGCCGTCGGCGCCCGGACAGCCGTAGGCGTCCTGGATCGACTCGTTCGGCCCGCAGGGAGAAACGAGAGCAAAGTCGGCGTAGTCGGCGCCATTGTCCAGCGTGTTGTAGTACTTCGGATCTGCCTCGCTGCCGACGGCCCCGTCGGTGGAACCGCCGTTGTAAGAGAAGTATGCGCCGGTGGCGGTGCTCAGAGAGCTGTCGAGGATAAGACTCCCGGCAGCGGAATAACGGTACAGGTCGACGGCAGAGGGGGTACCATGTCCTGCGGAAGCTCCGGCGGCCGAGTCGCAAACATCGCTCAGCGGACTCGATTGTGTGCTGATGCAGGATCCGGTCCCGAGTACCTCGTCGGTCTCGTGTTCCACCACGGCATAGAAGTCGTAGGCGCCCGCCGGCTCGGTTCCGCCGAGATTGTCGTAATAGAGGGTTACTCCCGAATTAGCAACAATGATGAGGCCGTTGTAGCATCCGGAGCTGCCCAGAGTGCAGTAATTTTCATTGGTCTGTATGCCGAGAGGCCCGAGTCCGCTGCCGACGCCGCCACCCTGGACCTCTCCCGAGAGGCCGAGAGCCTCGGCGAGGCTGGGCTAGGTCCAAACGTAGTCGCTGCCGTAGGGCGTGGCGTCGTAGGCGGGCAGCGCGGAATTGGCCGAAGTCTGGATCGAGTTCTTGTTGAGGATGCCGCCGTAAGCGGTGGCATATTGGCTATAGGTCACATAATTGAAGTAATAAATGCTCTCTCCGAGACCTGTGCTGCCCATCTCAACGTAGATGTTGGCGTTCGCATTGGTGAAGGTGTCGTTGTAGTAGCCGGCCACGGTCGTATTGAGATAGGTACACGTGGCCGCCGCCAGGGTTGAGTCGCACGTAAAGACGAGCCCGGGGCCGGTGTTCACCGGGTTCAAACGGGTCTGTACCGGGGCGATCGTCGACCTCTGCAACTGGAGCGAGCCAGGCGGGGTATTCGACGGCTGCATGATACTCCTGTGCGGGACGGGCGGGGTCTGCGCCTGGGTGTACCCTGGCGCCAATCCGCCCAACAGCAGCAGCAGGACCGCAAGCGACTTCAGCCTGCCGGTGGCGAATGCGTTCGGCGAAAAGGCGGATTTCAGAGAGGCGCAGAGGAAACGCACAGCGAGGCGGCAGTCCATGGCGAGATTCTCCTTGAGACCAGGACCGCTCGATTGGGGGGCAGGGAGCGGTGCAGGTGCAGGCGATCAATTTCCGCTGCCGCTGGGAGGCCGACGGCAAGGTGCGAGGCAAATGGGGAAGGCGGGCCGGTCTCTGAGAGCGAATACGACCTGCGAGACTGAGCCAGCATAATGGCACGCCCGAAGGAGTGAAGGGAATAACCAGGAAGTAATACAACAAAAAAACAGATGAATTGCGGTCAGGGCGAAGATTCCGTTTCAAATCCTTCGGGCGATTTGGCGAAAGCCTTATCCTGATTCGCGGGCAACTCCGGCGAATCACTCCTCACATCAGCGCTGCACCCGAACCCGCACCTCTCAGCACGGCCACAAGCGATATAAGCCTGCTGTTGTCGAGCGTAGTCGGGAAAGAGGCAGACTTCAGCGAGGCGCGGAGGAAGCGTACAGCGCAGTTCATTTGTACCGCAGACGCGCTCGGCTGGCCCGACTCTATTGACATTCTGCAGGAAGAGGCCTCATTCTCATACAGAGATTCGATAGGAGTCCCGGAGAGGTAAGCCATGCCAACCTGGCAGCGTATCGGCCGCGTACTGCGGAATCTGCAACGCAGGCGCGAGATCGAAGACAACCTCGACGAGGAGCTGCATGCCAGCGTTCAGCTCCTCATCGATGAGAAGATCGCCGCCGGGCTCTCTCCGCATGAAGCGCGCCGGGTGGCTCTGGCGCAGTTCGGCGGCATCGAGCCGGTTCGGCAGGCGGTCCGCGACCACCGCGCCGGAGCAGGGATTGCCCGCCTGGGGCAGGACATGCGCTGGGGCTTGCGGCAGATGCTGCGCAACCCTGGCTTCACTCTCACGGTGATCCTGACCCTGGCCCTTTCCGTCGGCGCCAACACCGCAATCTTCTCGATTGTGAACGCGCTGCTGCTGCGGAGTCTGCCCTATCCGGAACCGCAGCGCCTGGGGACTATCTTCACGCGTATCTCCGGTCCGCAGCCCTCTTACGACCGTCACCACATCGACGGCGAACAGTGGGAGCTGCTGCGCGACCACGTTCCGGCCCTGGTTGCGGCCATCTCGGGAATCCGGCCCGCGGGTGTCAATCTTCAGGCCGGATCGCATGTTGCCTATCTGCACGCGGCGCGCATCTCGGCGCACTACCTTGATGTTCTCGGAATTCAACCCTTCCTTGGCCGCAATTTCACGGAAAATGACGATCGACCGGGCGCACCGAAGGTCGTCCTGATCAGCTACGGTCTGTGGCGGACGGCCTTTGATGCGAACCCTGGTATCGTTGGCCAGCCTATTCTGCTGAAGGGTGAGCCCTACACGGTGATCGGGGTGCTGCCGCAGGGAGCGGTGACACCGCAGACTGCGGATCTCTACACGCCGATCCAGGCGAGTCGCACCGGCGAAGGCGGCGGGACCAACTTCATCGATATCGTCAGACTGCGCGACGGCGCGACGTGGCAGCAGGCGGATGCCGAGATCAACCGCGCCTGGTCACTGCGCGCCCATCCTTACGAACTCGCCGATAACCCCGGTGCTCAGGTGTCGTACTCCGTGGTTCCGCTGCAAAGAGGGGAAACAGCGGTTCTGCGTCCGCAGGTTTTGGCGCTGATGCTGGCGGCGGGTTTCATCCTGCTGATCGCCTGCGCTAATCTTGCGGGCCTCACGCTGGTCCGCGTGCTGCGGCGCACCCCGGAGATTGCGACGCGGATGGCGCTCGGCGCGTCGCGCTGGAGGGTTGAGCAGCAGCTCTGGATCGAAAATCTTCTGCTCGCGGCGGCGGGCGGGGCTGCCGGCGTCGGCGTGGGGTATCTGGCGCTGCGCGGCCTGCTGCACCTGGTGCCCGCGCATTTGCTGCCGGTGGCGGCGGTTCCTCTGGATGGCCGGGTTCTCGCGTTCACGCTGATTGTGTCGGCGCTCACCAGCGTGCTGTTCGGCATGTTGCCGGCGCTGGTAACGCGGCGATTCGATCTGCGTTCCGCGATGGGATGCCGCACGGTCTCCGGCGGTGGACACCTGCGCATCCGCCAGATTCTCATTGCCGGCGAGGTTGCCTTGACGGTCGTGCTGGTCGCGGCTTCCGGCCTGCTGGTGCGCAGTCTTGTTCACCTGCCGACGCTGCCGCCTGGCTTCAATCCCAGTGGGGTGATGACCGCTAGCGCCTCGCTCGATAACATTCGTTACCACGATCCCGCAGCGTTTCGCATGCTGCTCGATGAGAGCACCGAGGTCATGCGCCGAATCCCCGGCGTCGAGGACGCGGCTGTGGGGCTGAGCCTGCCCTATGAGCGCTCACTGATTATGGGCGGGATCAGGTTCAGTGGCGGCAGGGAAGCGGGCGAGACGGTTATGGCCGACGAGGTCTACGTGACGCCCGGATACTTTTCCACCCTCGAGATTCCTCTTCTTGCCGGTCGCACATTCACATCCGGCGACGGTTCTGCTGCGCAGCGCGTGGCCATCGTCAACCGTCTCTTCGTTCGCCAGTATTTTCATGGAGACGATCCCATCGGCCGGATCTTGAACAAGGACACTCGCATCGTTGGCGTGGTGGAGGATGTTGCCATGGCGCCGGGGATCGACGCAGCAGCGCCGCTCACCGGCGAGGCGACGATGTACATCCCGGCAGCCCAGGTCGAGGCCCCGCTGCTCTCCGTGGTGCACGCCTGGTTCCAGCCGAGCTGGATTGTGCGGACCGCCGCTCCCGTGACCGGGCTCACAGAGCAGATGCAGCACGCGCTTGCTGAGGTCGATCCCGGATTGCCCTTCTCCGGGTTCTACAGCATGCGCGACGTGCTGGCGAAGACGCTGGCCACGCAGCGCCTGGAAGTGGCGCTGCTCGTCGGTCTCGCCGGACTTGCGCTGTTGCTGAGTGCGGTGGGCATCTTTGCTCTGGTTGCGAGCGTAGTTACTCAAAAGACACGCGAGATCGGCATACGTCTGGCTCTTGGTTCCACGACGCGACAGGCCATGATGCACACGGGGATTTCCGGCGTTCGTGCCTCCATGCTGGGCCTCTTTGCCGGACTCATTCTCTGCGGGGGTGCGCTGCGGGCGATGCAGAGCGTGATCTATGGAGTTGGTGTCTACGACCTTGCAACGATTGTTACTGTGATTCTCACGTTGGCGTGGGTCAGCCTGCTGGCCACACTTATCCCCGTACTGCGGATTGCGGGTATCGATCCGGCCAGGACTTTGCGGGAGGAATAAGGAAGGCGGTTCCAGGTCAGGCGTAAGCCACAGGCCTCATTGCTGAGTGCTCAATATGTAGATTTTGCGCCTGTGTGGCGGCAGCCAGGTGTCATACTCAAACGGCGGGAATTGAGATTCATCCAGACAGGTCGACCGCGAGTAAGAAAACTGATAGCGTGCATGAACCGCAGGAAAGAGAGATGCAAACCAGGGCAGGCACCGGGCAAGGGGGCCCTTATTCTCTACGGTTTGATCCGCATCGGACGGAATAACAGTATGTGGATCGACACCCAGGTTCGACGCGGCGACGAAGCGCACGTTAAGACGACCCGCCAGCTGCAACTGGCTCCATCCGTCATACTCGAATCGGGCGGAAATAAGCTTTCGCGGTATTCCTGCGGCTTGCAGCTCGTTCGCGGCTGCAAGGCTTGCGCGTTCGGCAGCAATATAGTCGTGCAGAGTACATACTGCGACGACCGCTCCGAGAATTACGCATGCGATGCTCCACATCGGGAGCCGAGCGGCAATGCGGCGCTCGTAAAAACGCAGGAGAACAATGAAGGCTACGAAGATGACCGGTATGAAGTACCGGTCATAGACGGCGAACCGAGTCCCTATAAGAACCAAATATGCCGCTGTAAACGGCCCTAACATCACGATAAGAGTCTGATCAGAGACTTTATATCGACCTGCAGGTTCTTCTCTCTCTTTCATTCGCTGGGCATTAAAGAAGCAGATCAAGAAGGCGAGGAATGCGGCGAATGTAACTGCCGTTGTTACTACTTCGAGCCATAGGGGGAATACCCTTGGGTTTTCACCCAGGATGGTTGATCGGTGCAGGCCGCTGTCGGTAAGCCAGTCACGAGAAAAGGGCGCTAACCATCGCCACGATCTGTGCGAGAGCACCAGGGACAAAGCCCAGATGGCCAGCGCGCCAGCGGCAATAGCTCCCTGGATGCGCGCCCATCGTTTTCGAATTGGATATCGGGCCAGAAATCCGATCGTCACTGGAAGGACGTAAAGCAGAATCGCCAGCCAGCTGTGAAAGGCGAAATGATGCGCTCGGGGAAGAAGGCTCAAACTAATTGCATATGGCTGGTGTTTGAACCATTGTGTGCAAAAGAAAATGAAAATGATCGAAGACAGCCAGATGGCCGTACCAATCGTCACGGCCCCTCGCCGCCTGCGTATGATCCAGACCGTGCAGGGCACCATCAGCAAAACGCCGAACCAGGACAACTGGCGCGCCGTACCGCCGATGGCATTGGAGACGCCGGCAAAAATCAACCATCCGATCGTTGCCCGATCACTCTCTGCCTGCAGCGCCCGAACGCAGCCATAAAGGCAGACCAGGATAGCGAAGAAGCCTGGAATGTCTGACATATAGCTGAAGCTGAGGGGGAGAAACAAAGGTGAGAGAACGACGGCAAGCGTCGCAATGGTGGCATTCCATTCATTGGATCCCAGTCGGACGTATATTCGCTGGACAAGGGCGGCTGCAACCATAGCAACCAGCAGGATCGACACATTCACGATGGGGAAAGAGAATCCGAAGAGCCTGATGAAGAGGGCACCCCAATAAAGCTGCCATCCCAGCATCGCCGCCGCCCAGCCGTTGTAGACAATATGGCCGGTGTCCGCGAGCACGCGAGCCGACCAAATGTAGGAGAAGTCGTCGTCGAATCCCATCTGAACCAGGGGATGCGAGGCGAAAACACATGCAGCCACGGCGATTCCACACCAGAGGGCGGGATGAAGGGCGATTCTGCGAAATTTGACAGCCGACAGCCGCAAATCAGGCGACCTCGACCTGTTCCTGGAGGTGCGGGTCGCTGCTTTCGATGATCGCCGAACGGTCAACGGCCTGGGCCATCGCTGAACCAAGCCGCACGCTTTCCGCGATACCCCGGTCTTCGGGGTAGTAAAAGCAGGTATCTGCGATCTGCAGCCCGGCGATGGGGGTCTGTACGGGCGGGATCCTGGCGGCAAACCCGGGTTCGCAGATGGGCTGGCCATAGCGAAGGCGGGCCACCTTCGTCGCTCGGATATCGGCCTGGGTCACTGCCGGATTGATGCGTTGCAGGCAGGCGAACGCTTCTTCCAGGAGGCGGTCATCGGGCCAGGAAAACTTCATGTTGGTTACCGGCATATAGTATGGCACGTAGACCACGGTGTCCTGGCCGAGCGGACGCAGGTTCGTGAATTCGATGACTCCCGGTATTTCGATATCCGGTTCGGAGACGTTGATCCAGAAATGCGGGCTCACGGAGCGCCGTAGTTTGAAAATCACGCAGATGACGCCGATGTTGTGGATTGCGTCGTAGCGCTGCTGCCACTCCCGCGGCAGATCGGGAACCAGAGCACTCACAAATGGGGTTGGAATGGTTGAGATCACGGCGTCGGCGGGAACGGTGCGCGCGGCGGTGCGGACGCCGGTAACCTGGCCGTTCTCGACCAGCACCTGCTGCGCGCCCTGGCCGAGATGAATACGGCCGCCATGCTGACGAATGGCTTCGCAGAGGGCCTCGACGAGAGTCAACGAGCCGCCTTCCAAATAGCCCATTTCTTCCTGGAAGATGCTGCGGCGCGATCGGCCGACACGGCGAATGCGGGTCCAGATCCATGCTGCGGAGATGTTTTCGGCATATTCATAGAACTTGTGCCGGAAAAGCGGACTCCAAAAACGTTCGTAGATGTCGTGGCCGCACCAGCGAGTGATCCACGCGCGGGCCCGCTCATTCTCGATTTCCGGCCAGCGATCGCGGCGCGCGCAGATGAAGGCGAAAATTCCGTAGCGGAGTTTTTGCAGGGGAGTGAGATGGGGAAAGCGCAGGAGTGCCAGGGGGCTTCCCCAGGGGAAGAGCCGTCCGGCGGTAAAAAGGCCCATCGAGGTTGGGCGCCAGCGCAGCTTGTCGGCAATGCCAAGCTCCCGGATCAACTCGAACGTCGGAGTGTCCGATTTGCAGACGAAATGATAGAAGCGCTCAAGAGAAACTCCTTCGAAATCGAAGTGACCGGCCATGCCGCCCGGCTCGGGAGCAGCTTCGAAGAGGTCCACGCTATGGCCACTCTTCGCGGCCCGGTAGGCCGCTGCTAAACCCATGGGTCCGGCTCCGATAACGACAACCTGGCTCATTGAGCTGCTCCTGGGGGAAAGTCCTGGCGGAAGAGAGTTGTTAAGGAAGTGTACTTCATCCCATGCCTCGTTTCGAGGCCGGCGGTTCACGTGGCGCCCGTCGGCAGAAGGAGCGGGAAATCGAGCCGTGTTTGGCCTCGTCGGAGGTTGCGAATCCGGGAGGGCTGAGCCTAACAACCAGGGCGGCAGCCTGAGCGGCCGCTTCCGGGCGTTGCCCATGTCCTGGGACACTTTTGCGGCAGCTTTCCCTCTCCACCATCCCAATCGAGGCAGCGCCAACTGACGAACCAGGCCTGATTCAAGGCGAAGGGCCGGCAAAAATCTCCGGGCGCCTGGCGACGATATCCTTTGTATCCACTTTCGAGTAGCGCGTTCTCCCCCAACGACGTTGTCCGAGGGCGTAACTCCTTCAATAAATCGCTTGACAACTGATAAAAACGCTTGTTAGTCTCTCGCTCCAGTCCCCGGGTAGCAGAAAAAAAGAACCGGAATTGCGCCGGAGTGGAGGCGTAACACCCGGAAATACTCGAGACGGCAAGCAAGGTGTGCTTCCGGGAATCGGAGCACTTTCTTCAAGGAGGCGATTCGTGAGACAGGTACTTGCAAGACCGGCCCACTACGTGTGGCTGAGGAAGAACTCCGGCATTTTGCGCAGGTATGGAATGCTGTGCTGGCTGCCGGTGTTATTTGGACTGTTTTTGGTGTTTTCCATGCCGGCAAGCGCGCAGGAAAATGCCGATCTGTCCGGGGCAGTGACGGACCCATCGGGTGCGGTGGTGCCGAATGCGAACGTCATTCTCACGAATGTGGCAACCGGGGAAGTGCGCAGAGGCACAACGAACGCCGCAGGATTGTACGATTTCCCCGCGCTGAACATCGGGAGCTACACGCTGAAGGTCTCGGCGCCGGGTTTCCAGGCGTCTGAGAAGACCGGGATCGTGATGAACGTGGCGGCGACGGTTCGCGAGGATGTGAAACTCGCAGTCGGCGCAAGCTCGACGACGGTTATGGTGCAGGCCAATGCGCTGCATCTGCAAACGGAAACTAACGAAGTCAGCAACCTGATTACGGGACAGCAACTCACCGAGATCGGCACCAACGGGCGCAGCATGTTATCGCTGGCGACTTTGGGGACGGGCACTTCGGGGAACCTCCCGTCGTTTAACGGCATATCGGCGCAGGGAGCCACTGCGACGATCAGCTTTAACGGCATGCGCCCCGATCACAACGTGTGGCTGATCGATGGCGGCGAAATCTACGACCGCGGCAGCGGCGGGAAGCCGGATATTATGCCGTCGCCGGACGACCTGGCGGAATTCCAGTCTCTGGAGAGCAATTACTCACCGGATTATGGGATCGGCTCGGGCGGCACCATCGTTATGGCTCTCAAATCGGGCACCCGGAGTTTACATGGTGGAGTTTGGGAATTCAACCGCAACGACGACTTCGACGCGGCGAACTATTTTTCGAAGCTGAATAATCAGCCGACCCCGGAACTCCGCCTGAACATCTTTGGCGGAAACATCGGCGGGCCGGTCGTGATTCCCGGACTGTACCCGAGGAGCAAGAGCCGGACGTTCTTCTTCTACAGCGAAGAATGGCGCCGGTATATTGCGGGAGCCAATCCATCGGCGGTCAACACCATCCCGACTGCCGACATTCCGTCAACCGGTGCAGCGCTGACCTATGCGATACCGAGTGGCTGGAAGGAAAATCCGAACAGCGGCATCTGCAACACGGGACAGACGGCGCCCTGCGTGCCGAACCTGCCGGGCAACGCAACATTAACCCAGCTGGAAGCGACCGACGGCCTGGTTCCGGGGAACTCGTTTCCGGGCGGGGTAATTCCGGCCAACATGATCGATCCCAATGCGGTGCTGTTCATGCATACGGGAGCGATTCCGGCAGCGAACTCCACTTCATCCAGCGGCTCGCCGCAGTATGTGGCGTCGCCGAAGCAGCCGACGTTCGTGCGTGAAGACGTGGTGCGCATCGACCACGACATCACCAACAAACTGCATCTGATGGGCGATTTCATTCACGATCAGATGTCGCAGACGTACTACCCGGATATGTGGAGCAACGACAGTTACCCCACCACCGGAAACGTGTTCGGCAATCCATCGTGGGGATCGGTGATCAAGCTGACGCAGACCATCTCGCCGACCATGCTGAACGAAGTCGCGCTCAACGTGAACGGCAACAGCATCAGCATCACGCCGGTGGGCATTTACGCGCAGCCCTCGGGATGGTCGCAGGCGGGATACTTCCCGGCAGCGAACAATGCGCTGAGCCGCATGCCGTCAGTGGATCTGGGCACGCCGCTGGGCACGAACTGGACGATTAACTACTGGCCGTGGAGGAACGCCTTCCTGGACTACCAACCACGCGACGACTTCTCGTGGACGCGGGGAAGGCACTCGCTGAAGTTCGGCTTCTCCTACATGCGGGTGGACAAGAATCAGCAGCAGCAGGCGGATACCCAGGGCGACTACAGCTTCGGGACCGACTTCTCGGGCGATTCCTATGTCAATTTCCTGCTGGGCCTGTCGGACAGCTTCAGCCAGTTGCAGGCGATCGACATGTTCCACTGGATCAACAACACCTATTCCTTCTATGGCATGGACAACTGGCATGTGACGCCACGGCTGACCCTGAACCTTGGGCTGCGCTACGACGCACTGCCGCATGTCTACGAGAAATTCAACCGGACGGCGAACTTCGTACCTTCTCTCTACAACGCGAGCGACGCGGCGACGTTCGACGCGAGCGGTGCCATCTGCCAGTCGTCGGCGCAGACGGGCTGCTCGGGACCGAGCGCGGGCCTGGGCAATCCGACCAACGCACCGGCTCCGTTCTACCTGAACGGCATTGGGCGTCCGGGCGTGAACGGCTTCCCGAGCGGGCTGGTAAAGAACGACTACTTCACCTGGCAACCTCGTCTGGGGTTCGCCTATGACGTCTTCGGCACCGGGAAATGGGTGCTCCGGGGCGGCGCGGGCATCTTCTACGAGCGCATCCAGGGGAACGATATCTATGGAACGGATACCAACCCGCCGTATGCGTACAAGCCCACGGCGAGCTCCGTATACTTTTCTACTCCCAACGTAAGCGTGCTCAACGATCAGGCGGCCTCTACCCCGGTGTTCCCGGCCAGCATGGGATCGCTGGGCTATTACTACCCGAACCCGGGCACGATGCAGTACAGCCTGGGAGTGCAGCACGAAGTGGCGCCTGGAGTCGTGACGCTGATCCAGTATGTTGGATCGGAGGGCTGGAACCAGGACGATGAGCGGGCCATCAATACGCTGCCGCTGAACGATATCACCGATCGCGAGGCGGTATCACAAGGGGCGAATGCCAATCTGTACCGCATCTTCCCGGGCTTTGCAGGCATCACTGAGGATGACAACGCCACCAACGGCAACTACAACAGCCTCCAGATGGCGCTGCAGATGCAGAACAAACATGGGTTGACGACGGGGTTCGACTATACCTATTCCCATGCGATCGATGTTGAGGGCGGCGACCTGACCTCGCTCTCGGATCCTTTCAACATCAGGTATGACCGGGGGTCGGGAACCTACGACCGCCGCCACAACTTCTCAGCCAACTACGTTTACAACCTCCCGTTCTTCAATCATGGTGACAGCGCGATGGAACGGACCGTTCTGGGCGGCTGGGTCTTCTCCGGTGTCACCTCGGCGGAAACGGGGTTGCCGCAAAACGTGACATACGGACCGGACACACTGGGCCTGGGCGGCGGAACGACCAACCGTCCGAACCTGGTCGCCAAGGCAAGCGGACCGAAGACGCGGCAGGAGTGGTTCAACACTTCCGCGTTTGCGGCTCCGACGGCGCCATGGAACGGCGGCGGGAACA
>JBAUOP010000017.1:0-22379 GCA_049579805.1 Acidobacteriaceae bacterium | reverse complement strand
GGGCGGGTTGGGGGGGGGAGCGGCGGCGCTTTTGCAGGAGCGGGCGCGGCGTGGGGAGATCCGGCCGGAGAGCCGGCGCGGGACACGGGCGGGGCGGCGCTTTTCGGCGGCGCCGGAGCGGCCGCATGGGATGGGGTCGGGGTGACCGGCGTGGGGACATTCGCGGCGACGGGCGGGGCGGCGACGGGCGGGGCGGCGAGATCGCCGGCAGGAGCGGGCGCTGTCGCGAGGGCGGCATCGGCGGCGGGCGGAGACGCCGGCTGAAGATAGAGGACGATGAACAGGGCGGCGGCCAGCAGGTAGGGTGCGACGATGGCAAGGGCATTCGCCAGCCGCCAGCCGAAGGGGTCAGCGGCGGAGTCGGCGGGGAAAGAGCCGGTGCGGTTTCCTGGGGACATGGCGATCCTCCGGGAACGGAGTGGGGCCATTGTACGAGTTATGCGGATGAAACGGGGGCGTCCCGAACGCGAGTGGCTCGGGACGCCGGTTGGTGTGAGTTAGTAGTTGACGGCGGCGGGTGTGAAGAGCCAGGGAGCGGTGTTGATGCCGGTTCCGGAGACCGAGGCGCAGTGGCCGGAGCCGGGGCCGTTAGCACAGTTCCACCAGTTCTCCGTGGCGTCGATGGTGCCGGTACCGAGGTTCTCGATACCGATGGAGCGGGGCAGATCGTTGAAGTGGACGCTGAGCTGGCCCGAGGGGGCACTGTAGGCGATGGCGATGGCTTCGTTGTCGATGTCGTTGCCGGAGATGACCATTCCGCTGATGGGGGCCTGACTGGCAATGTTGATGCCGGTGGGTCCCGCGGTTGCGGTGTCAGCGGTATCGGCGGCGTTGCCGGAGATGGTGTTGCCGACGATGACGTTGTTGTTCAGATTGACCGGCGGTGCTCCGGGAGGCGCAGCGTGGTTATGCATGGCAAAGCCAGGCATGCCGTTGTTGCGGAGGGTGTTGCCGATGACGACGTTGCCGGTGTTGGTGGTGCCAGGTCCGGCAGCGAAGATGCCGACGCCGGCTCCGGCGCCCGGTACCTGCGTGCCGTTGTGATACGAGTCATTGTGGCTGATGGTGTTGTTCCAGACGCCGAAGGAGACGGTGGCTGAGGGGACGAGGTCGACGGCCGGCGGGTGAGAAGCCAGGGTGATGCCGCAGTCATACGCGTTGTCGTGGACGCTGTTGCCGGTAATCAGATTGCTTTGGTTGGGTCCGCTTTCGTCGCTGATGAGAATGCCGCCGGAGTTGTGGTCGACCTCGCTGTCACGGACGGTGGAGTGGTCGGCGCCCATCAGATGGATGCCTTCGCCGCAGTCGTCGCCTTCGTTGGTCTCAAAGGCGGGCTGGTTGGGGCAGTCGCCAGCGGCGATGTCGAGGGACAGATCGTTGTTGTGGACATGGTTGTCGGTGAGGGTGATGTTGCTGCCGCTGAGGACCAGGATGCCTTCGAAGTTGGCGTTGCGGACGTCGAAGCCGGAGATGAGCACGTTGCTCACGCCGGCGTTGGGAGAGCCGGAGCGGCCGTCGATGAAGATGCCGTTGGGGAGCCCGGTCGCGTCAATGACGGTGTTGGACCCGGGAACGGCGACGAGGGAGACGGACTGGGTGATGGTGACCTCTTCCTTGTAGACACCGGGCCAGACGTAGATAACGGCGCCGGGCGCGGCGGCGGCAACGGCGGCGCCAATGGTCTTTTGACAGCCCAGATGGCCCTGGGGCTGAACGCAAAGGGTGGCTGCGGAAGCGAGCGAGGCGGAGGCGAGAGCGAACAGGGCGCTCGCGAAGAGGATGCGACAACGGGGCGCAATCCGACTGTGGATCAGCATACGGATCTCCTGGGACCGATTTGCCTCTGGGGCGCGGCGAGGGAGGCGTACGAGGAGAGCCGGCTCGGGATGGCGGCGTCATCGTACACGGGCGGCCGTGATTTTCACAACAAGAGAGTGAAAGGGGCCAGGTGGCATGGGTCAGGCTTCACTGCCCGGCTGAAGCCGGACCCAGCACGAGACTGAGTGGCGGACGCGGCGTGGTTGCGCCGGGGCGCAGAAAAAAGCCTGCGGGAACCGCCGAACGAGCCGGCCCCCGCAGTTTGGGAGGGGGTAAGGCGGGGGACGGGTCACTGACAGGTGCCCCGGACAGCGCCTTCACTGAAGAATGCGTTGCGAGGCGGAAAAAGGGGCAACGGATGCTGAGATTTTTTTTGGGACCCCCCGTCAGCACGATCTCCGTCGGATGGATGGCTCGACGCGGCTCAGAGCGTCGGCGCTCGATCCTCCAGGCCATTGATTTTGCACCGGTTTTGGGGCGGCCGGAGGGGTGCCTCCGCGTGCTAAAATAAGGATGGACGCAAACCCTGTAAATCCTCGTTTTTCCGTGGTTTTTGGGCACAAAAACGAGCCCCTTTACCCCACGGAAAATACCCCAGACACGACCGGAGCTTCATGGCAACCAAAGAAGTGACACCCACGCAGGACACGATCCCGACCGGGACCGAGATGAAGAACGGCAAGACCGGGAACGGGAACGGTTCGTATACGGGCGAGAACATCAAGGTGCTGGAAGGCCTGGAGGCGGTGCGCCTGCGGCCGGCCATGTACATCGGATCGACGGGCGAGATGGGTTTGCACCACCTGGTGTACGAGGTGGTGGACAACTCCGTGGACGAGGCGCTGGCGGGATACGCGGCGAAGGTCGAGGTGACAATCCACGACGATAACTCGATCACGGTGGTGGATGACGGGCGCGGAATCCCCGTGGACGAGATGACGCTGGACAACGGCGAGAAGATGCCGGCGGTGCAGGTGGTGCTGACCAAGCTGCACGCGGGGGGCAAGTTCGACACATCCACTTACAAAGTGTCCGGCGGCCTGCACGGTGTCGGCGTGAGCTGCGTGAATGCGCTGGCGGAACAGTTTGAAGTGGAGATCTGGCGCGACGGCAATACGTACGAGCAGAGCTACGCCAAAGGAATTCCCACCTCAAAGCTGCAGAAGACCGGGACCAGCAAGCGGCGCGGGACGAAGATCCACTTTCTGCCCGACCGGACGATTTTCACCGTCATCGAATACAACTACGACACGCTGGCGCAGCGGCTGCGGGAGCTGGCTTTCCTGAATAAGGGGCTGACCATCACGCTGACCGACGAGCGGGTGACCGACCCCAAGACGGGCGAGGCGAAGCGCGCGGAGTTCAAGTACGCGGGCGGAATCGCGGAGTTCATCAGACACCTGAACCGCGGCAAGCAGGCGCTGCACGACAAGCCGATTGTGATGGAAGGGGTGCGCGACGGCGTGGATATGGAAATCGCGCTGCAGTACAACGACGGCTACTCGGAGACGGTGTTCTGCTTCGCCAACAACATCAACACCGTGGATGGGGGGTCGCATCTGTCGGGCTTCCGGACGGCGCTGACGCGGACCGTGAACGCCATCGGGCAGCAACTGGGGCTGTTCAAAGACGTGAAAGAGAACCTGACCGGGGACGATGTCCGCGAGGGACTGGTGGCGGTGATCAGCGTGAAGCTGCCGCAGCCGCAGTTTGAAGGGCAGACGAAGGGCAAGCTGAACTCGGATATCGCGGGGACGGTGCAGGCGCTGGTGAACGAGCGGCTGGGCGGGTATCTGGAGACGAATCCGCCGGTGGCAAAGAAGATTATCAACAAGGCGATTGAGGCGGCACGGGCGCGCGAAGCGGCACGCAAGGCGCGGGACCTGACGCGGCGCAAGGGCGCGCTCGACGGCGGCGGCCTGCCGGGCAAGCTGGCCGACTGCTCGGAGCGCGATCCGGACCGGTGCGAGCTGTATCTGGTCGAGGGCGAGTCGGCCGGCGGGACGGCGAAGCAGGGACGGGATCGGAAGTTTCAGGCGATTTTGCCGCTGAAGGGCAAGATTCTGAACGTGGAGAAGGCGCGCTACGACAAGATGCTGGGGCACGAGGAAATCCGCGCCATGATTACGGCGCTGGGCACCGGCATCGGCAAGGACGACTTCGACGCGACGAAGCTGCGCTACGGCAAGATCATCCTGATGACCGACGCCGATGTGGACGGGTCGCATATCCGGACGCTGCTGCTGACGTTCTTCTTCCGGCACATGCAGCTTCTGATTCAGAAGCAGCATGTCTATATCGCGCAGCCGCCGCTGTACAAGATCAAGAAGGGGCGCTTCGAGCAATACATCAAGGACGACCGCGAGTTCGTGCGGGTGATGGTGAAGCGTGCTTCGGAGGGAATGATCATCCGCTATGGAGAGGGCGCGGCGAAGCTGGAAGGCGCGGCGCTGACGAAGTTCATGGGGCAGCTGAACGATTACCTGGGATTCTTCGACAAGGTCAATAAGCGGCTGCGCAACGATGAGGTGACCAGCCTGCTGGCGAAGGCGGAGCTGACGAAGCGGGCCGACTTCGAGAACAGGACGAAGCTCGAAGGGCTGCACAAGGAGCTGGAGAAGATCCAGAAGAAGTACCAGTTCAAGGCGCTGCACCCGCCGGTACAGGACGAGGAGCACCAGACCTGGTCGCTGCACTTCACCGACGCGCAGGGCGCGGACCGCACCATTGACTGGCTGCTGGCGTCGACGCCGGAGTATCGGCAGATGATGGCGAAGCATGCACAGATCAGCGAGCTGCTGGAGCCGCCATTTGTAATCGAGTACGGGGTCAAGGCAGAAAAGGCCGGCGTGGGCGTTCCCGACGCGGAAGAAGCGGGCACGGAAACCGAAGCCGAGACAAAGGGCGAAGCGGAGGCCGGTAAGCCGGCTCCCAAACGCACGGGCAAAGCGACGCTGGAGCCGGTGGAGAAGCTGACGCCGCGCGAGCTGTTCGAGTATGTCATCGAGCAGGGGCGGCGCGAATACCAGGTGCAGCGCTACAAAGGCCTGGGCGAGATGACGGCGACGCAGCTGTGGGAAACGACCATGGATCCCGAGCGGCGGACGCTGCTGAGCGTGAAACTCGAGGACATTGCCGAGACGGAGACGATCTTCACCACGCTGATGGGCGAAGACGTGGAAGCGCGGCGGAAGTTCATCGAGGACAACGCGCTGGATGTGAAGAACCTCGACATCTGATCGGAGCGCAGTGTTTCCAATTTGCACCATATCTGGCACCGGAGCGGTGCTATTATTGGTGCAGGAGGCGACATGAGAGCCAGCGTGACACTCGATGACGATCTGTTGCGCACCGCGCAGGAATACACCGGAGTGACCGAAAGGGCGGAGTTGCTTCGCGAAGCGCTGAAGTCGCTGATTGCGCGGGAGGCCGGGCGCAGGCTTCTCGCGCTGGCCGGGACCGCTCCGAATATCGAAAACGTACGCCGGCTGCGAGTGGATGAACGGTGATCCTCGCCGACACTTCCATCTGGATTGAGATGTTCCGCAGGGGCGAGTTCAAGGCAGAGCTGAACACTCTGATTGCGAACGACCAGCTCTGCACTCATCCCTTTGTGGTCGCGGAGTTGGCCTGCGGTTCTCTTCCCGCGCGGCAGGAAACCCTCGCGTATCTCGACAACCTCATCGCGCTGCGTCCCGTGCGCCTGGCGGACGTCCGAATCATGATCGAGGCTCGCCGCCTGGCTTCCAGGGGCATCGGCCTCACCGATGCTCATCTGATCGCGTCGTGCCTGGCAACACCGGGAACCCGGATCTGGACTGTCGACGCGGCGCTCGGCAAAGTAGCCGAATCTCTCGGACTTCGCGCAACCAACCTATAGCATCCCCGGTTCCGGCGCAGGCGCACCGGTGCGTATGGGCTCATTCGCCTGCGTTCGCGCAGGATCATTCACACTGTCCCCGTGGAGCCGGCGCGGTCAGGCGATCCACGCTATCCCCAGGAGTCGCGAGGGACATGGAAACCCGCCCGAGGACTGGCTGCCTACTTCAATCCAGCGGCCAGGGCCTTGATCTGGGCGGCAGCGGGGGTTTCATCGTTGACGGCCCAGACGTAGGCTCCTCGCAAATGATGGCGGCGGATGTAAGCCGTCTTGGCGGCAATCGAACGCAGGTTATCGAAGGTATAGAAGGTGTGGTTGGCCGACAGATAGAGCGTGGCTTCAACGCGCCCGGAGTCATACCAGAACCGCGCATCGGGACGGCGCAGGAGCCGGGCCAGGGTCGCGTCAGTCGCATAACCTGGCGTCAGAATGGTGTCACAGCCCGGTGCGGGGTTGATCTTGCTCTGAGTTGGACACACGCCGGCGCCGTTCGCCAACATGACCGGAGCCGGGCCCGCCGCGCTTTGATAGAGGCCGTGATTTTCTGCCGAGACACCGCTCCATCCCACGCCGTACAGCGGAATCCCCATGGTGTACTTATCGGCAGGCACGCCCGCCTTCAGGTAAGCCCGCACCGTGTCGTCAATCGAGCGCGCGTCATGGCGCAGGGGATCGGCGGGGCTGTCGTAGAGCGCTGAGCTGGCATCGGTGAGCTTTTCTGCTGGCGTGGCGTAGTCGTAGCCATCGATGGTGAGAAAGTCGACTTCCCTCGCGGCTGCTTTCAGATCGATGTTGGCGTACTTCTGCGGGTTCGACGGAGAATCGAAGGTAAGGATGTAATGACGGCCGGTTCGGCGGCCCAAAGCATCCAGCTGCGCGCGGAACTCATGCAGCAGCGCGGTAAAGTTGTCGCGATCGGCGTGTAGCGGAAACTCCCAGTCGACATTGAAACCATCGAAGAGACCTGGAGCTTCCACGCCTGGGGCAAGATGTCCCTGAATGAAGAGGTGGATGCACGAGGCGACCAGGGCACGCCGCTTGACTGGCGAAGCCGCCGCCACAGTAAACCCCGAAACGTCGCCCGCCTGCCCGCCCAGCGAGATCAGCGTTCTCAGGTGCGGATGGAGAGCCTTCAGCTGCAGCATGCCCGCGAAATTGCCGTGCACCGGGCCTGGAAAGGGCCTTCCATTCACGCCTACAATCGAGGCGTTCTGCCAGGCGGCTTTGGGATCGGCGACCGCGCAACCGGGCGACGTCCCTGGAGTGACGTTGCCGAAGGCATAGATCAGATAGTCCAGCTTTGCGGCAACTCCGTTCCTTTCCAAATCGGCCATCGTATAGCCGGAGTAGCGTCCGTCCCATTCCTCGAAATAAGCGCCCAATACACGCCGCCCCGGAGCCGGTTGCGAAAAGGCAGGCACCACGCAAAAAGAGAGAAGCAAGAACAGCAGAATCAGAGGAAGAGCGTAGATGCGCTTCGCGACGAACGAGACATTCATGCAGGAAGTGTACGGCAGCGAACGAGCGTGGCTGGGCGTTGTCACACAGTCTTTGCGCGACCTGCAGGGTGCTGCGGGCGCCCTTGCGAGCGCCCGCGCTTTCCCTTGCCTACGAGGCCCTCCGCTGCCGCTCCATGGTCTGCGCAGGCCGCTTCTGCCGCGCGCCATCCAGATATTCGCCCACCGGGGTTGAATCAGCCGGTGACGTTTTCTCCGTTCCCGGTTTCGGATCATACGGCTCCACGTGTAAACCGAAATCGCCCTCGGCCTTCTGACGGACGACGTGCAGGCCGTGGCCGCTGTTCCATGGGCCTTCCATGTCGCGCCCTTCTTCGCCTTCACCGGTCGACGCATTCACGAATTCATCAACCAGCTTCGGAGTCGGCTGGAAGATCCCAATCGAGAAGGGTGGCTTTTCCATGCTTTCGATGGCGGCGCTGAAGGCCCGCATGTGCGTGATCTCGCGGGTCATGAGGAACTGCAGCGCCTGCCGCGAGCCCTGATCCTGCGTGAAGCTCATCAGCCGTTCGTAGACGATCTTGGCGCGCGCTTCGGCGGCCACGTTGCTGCGTAAATCGACGGCCAGATCGCCCGTGACCTTCAGATAGTTGGAGGTCCAGGCGTTGCCCACCGAATCCTGCAGGGCCACACCGCCTCCACCGGCGATGGCGACAAGTGGATCGGCATCGGCGGCCTCGCGGCTCTCTTTCATCGGTTTCAGATGCATGCGGATGAGAGCGCCCACGATTTCCAGATGGCTCAGCTCCTCGGTGCCGATATCCATCAGCAGGTCTTTGCGCGCTTCATCTTCGCAGTTCAGTCCCTGCACGGAATACTGCATGGCGGCGGCCAGCTCTCCGTTGGCTCCGCCAAACTGCTCCAGCAGCATGCGGCCAAAGCGGGCATCGGGCTCCCCGATGCGGACGGTGTACATCAACTTTTTGACGTGATGGTACATAAGCTTCTCCCTAATTCTGTGAAACGCGCCACGGCGCGTGTGGTAGGAAGATCGCTCAGCGATCGGGCGATGTCAGGATGGTCTGTTAAGTAGGAATCGCTCGCGCCGAAGGAGGTTGCCGATGCAATTTGCACAGGCGGGCGCGGCGCCCTGGGCTGGTGCTGTGGATTACTGCTGGTCCGAACTATGGCCCGGCACGTGCGAGGTGATGCCGCGCAGCACAAACTCGCGGATCAGATTGGTCCCCGCCATGCCGCCAATCTCAATGAGTCCGTTGGTGAAGACGAGACTCACGCCTTCATTCGACTCCGGATAATAAAGGTTCGACAGTCCTCCCGCTGCAAAATCTCCACCGATATGCGAGAAGTCGAACTCAGACTTTCCGTTGTCGCCGCGGCAAATAAAAGCCGATTTCATGGCATACAAAATCCGCGAGCGAATTGTCCCCGTCCCTTTGTAGAAGTAGCGCGGATCCTGATGGAACAGCGACGGCAGCAGCGCGCTCCCGATCATACGGCTGTTGAAATCGTTCGTATACTGCGCAGCAAATCGCTTGCCAAATCCACCGGCCTCCTGCCCGTAGCCCTGATCGATCTTCTTGCCCTCTTCGCCGCCGGCGATGGCCGCCGCTCCCAAAAACGTCATCGGGTCAATTTCCGAACGAAACGCCAGCTGGAATTTTTGCCGCGCGTTCATCGGCACGGCATGTGGATCGAAGCTGCTGTAGAAATTGGGGAACACGCCCAGCACGCGCTGGCTCTCCTCCGCATGCACCTGCTCCGTCGCCAGTTGCTCCTGGCTGGCATAGACGCGCACTTCCTGCACGCCTCCGTTGAAGGCCAAAACGACCTTCTTCACGAACCGCATGTCGCCGGCGTGGAGATTCATCTCCGGCGAGACCCAGGTGCCCATTCCGGCTCGGGAAACGGTCAGGCGATAGCTGTCGGGCGGCAGCCCGGTGAATGTGAATTCGCCGTCGGCTCCGGAGGTGAGCGTGCGATCCGGCTCGCCGCCCATGCCGGACAAAACGACGCGGGCGCCCTCGACCACATCGCCGTTGGTGTCGAGCACCGTGCCGGCAATCATCGCTGGATCGGCCGGGCCGGGCGTCTGATTCGCCGCGTTCGCCCGCGACCCGGCAGCCCCCGGCGCATCGGGCAACTTCGGCGCAGCGCCGGTCTGCTGCGCATAGAGAGAAAAACAATTGCTCAGCAGGAAAGCCAGGGCGATGCATGGGGCGAGCCGGGCCAGCGTGTGCGCGCGAGCGGGTGAACCGTGGGAGGGGATGAACACTTCTTTTCCTCAGATGCTTCCGGAGAACAGGTACGGCATGGAAGTTTAGCGTGAAAGGAATGCGTTCTTCGGGTTGGAACGCCGAGTCACTGGCGAATACGACGGCTGCAGAGGGCCTGGGGTCAACGGTACTGCCTTCATCTGACGATTTCTTCATCTTGTCACCACGCATTTCAGTCGCGGCCCCGCCGGGATGGTTTTTCCTGGGGACCGGGAAGCTCTCTCACTCCCCTTGACATTCGACAAGACTCCGCGGTATCTCTTTCTTGGCCCCTTTTGTCGAACGTCGAGGGAAACAATCAATGCCACCGCCCGCTGACCTGCTCCAGGGAACGCTGGACATGCTGATCCTGAAAGCCGTAGCTCCTGAGCCGCAGCATGGCTGGGCCATCGCCCAGCGCATCCAGCTGGTTTCGGAGAATGTTCTGCAAATCGGCCAGGGTTCGCTCTACCCGGCCCTGCACCGCCTCGAGTACAAAGGGTGGATTCGCGCCCAGTGGGGCTCCTCGGAAAACAATCGCCGCGCCCGCTTCTACGCGCTCACCGCCGCGGGGCGCAGACAACTGGAGGCGGAGCTGGCCAACTGGGATCGCCTGGCAAGCGCCATCAACCTGGTGCTGGCCAGAATTTAGCAGGAGCCGTTATGCGCGAAGCCTTCACTCGCCTGCGCTTCTTCTTAACCGGCAAGAGTCGCGCCACGGTCGACGAGGAGCTGCAGTTCCACATCGACCGGCAGATCGAGGCGAACCTCGCCGCCGGCCTGTCCCCGTCCGAGGCCCGCCGCCGGGCCCTTGTTGCCTTTGGTGGACGCGAGCGCGCCCGCGAACAGTGCCGCGAACAACGCCCTTCCTGGAGTCTCGAATTGTTCTTACGCGATCTTCGCTACGGCCTGCGCGGCCTTCTCCACAATCCCGGCTTCACCACGGTCGCCGTGCTCACGCTGGCGCTGGCCATTGGCGCCAACACGACGATCTTCAGCCTGCTCGACCAGGCGCTGCTGCGGGCGCTGCCCGTGCGCGATCCCGGCCAGCTCGTCGTCCTCAGCTCCTCCGGCGATCGGGACGGTCATGTGCACTCCGACGGCGGCAACTCGCCCGGCCATTGGCATGAGTTCAGCTATCCGATGTTCCGCGACCTGCGCGACAAGAATGAAGTCTTCAGCGGCCTCATTGCGTCGGCCAATCACGACGCCGGCGTCACCTGGAACAATCGCGCCGAAAGCGTCTCCGCCGAACTGGTCACCGGCAATTATTTCCAGACCCTCGGCGTCCGCCCAGCACTGGGCCGCCTCTTTGTTGCCAGCGACGAGACTGCACCGAACGCAAATCCGGTGGCCGTCCTGAATTTCGACTATTGGCGCACCCACCTGGCTGAGGCGCCCGTCGTCGACAAGACGCTGCTCGTCAACGGCACGCCCTTCACCATCGTTGGCGTGGCCGCGCCCGGCTTTCACAGCATGGTTTGGGGCCGCCTGCCCGATATCTACGTGCCGATCACCGAGCAAAGCGTGGTGATTCCCGACTGGTCGTTCCTCAGCGATCACCAGTCCTACTGGCTCAATGTCGCCGGCCGATTGCGGCCCGGTATCACAGCGGCGCAGGCCACCGCGTCGATCAATCCGCTCTACCGTTCGTTGCGCGCGGACGAATTCACCGCTCTGCACGATCAGTCCGCCAATGCGCGAAAGGCGTTTGTCGGCGAAGCCCACCTGAATCTCGAACCCGGCGCGCAGGGCTTCTCGCCAACCCGTCAGGATGTGCGCACGCCCCTCACCATCATCATGGGGATGGTGCTGCTGGTGATCGCCATGGCGGTGGTCAATGTGGCGAGCCTGCTGCTGGTGCGCGCCGCCACGCGCGCACGCGAATTCTCGGTGCGCTATGCGCTGGGGGCTACGGGCGGACAAGTGCTGCGCCAGCTTCTCGCTGAAGGTCTGATTCTGGGGCTGGCTGGAGCCGCCATCGGTCTGGCGATCGCGCCGGAAGCGCTGCGGCTGCTGATTCACTGGATGTCCGCAGGCTCCGGAGGAGCGCCACCCTTCACGGCGACGCTGGACTGGCGCGTGCTGCTCTTCACTTTGGGGGCGACGCTGCTGGCCAGCCTGCTCTTCTCTCTGGCTCCGGCCGCGCAGTTCTGGAATCCGCGCCTGGTCGAATCGCTCAAGCAGCAATCCGGTACCGGCATGGGCGCCTCGCTCAAATTCCGCCGCACCTGCGTCGCGCTGCAGATCGGCTTTAGTTTGCTGCTGATGGTGGGGGCCGGCCTCTTCGTCCGAACCATCGGCAATCTGCGCGATGTGAATGTCGGCTTTGCGACCGATCACCTGCTGGCGTTCGACCTCGCTCCCGAGCTGGCCGGCTATACCGGGAACGCAATTGCCCCGCTGGAGCAGCGCGTTCTGGATGCAATCGCCGCCCTGCCAGGGGTTCGCGGCGCGGGCGCCACCGACGATACCGACCTGGCTGACGACAACAAAGATGGGGATGTCGTGGTCGCCGGCTATACGCCGCCTCCGAATGAGGAATACAACGTCGAAGTGCCGGCCGTCAGCGACGGCTATCTCCAGACTCTGGGCATTCCGCTGCTCGCCGGCCGCTATTTCAATGTCGGCGATACGGCAAGCTCGCTGCACGTCGCCATTGTGAATGAGATGTTCGCGAAGCACTATTTCGGCAGCGCGGCGGCGGCGCTGGGGCATCACGTCGGCCGTCCGCGCCGCCCGGCCACCGACGCGGTCATCGTGGGCGTGGTGGGGAACGTGAAGCACACCTCGGTGCGCGATCCGGCGGAGGCCACGTACTACATACCGTTTGCGCAGTCGGATCGGCCGGCCGGCCTGACGATTTACATTCGCACCTGGCAGCCGCCCGACACGGCGGCGAACTCGATCCGCGCAGCAGTGGCCAACATTGACGCGAAGCTCATCGTGAGCAACCTGCGGACCATGAGCGACGATATCGATCAGACGATTCTTGGCGAGCGCACCATCGCCCTGCTGGCTGCGGTCTTTGGGATTCTCGCGGCGCTGCTGGCCGGCATCGGCCTGTACGGCATCCTCGCCTGGTCCACGGCGCAACGCACGCGCGAAATCGGCATCCGCATGGCCCTCGGCGCGCGCCGCGGAACGGTCGTGGGGCTGATCCTGCGCGAGGTCCTTCTCCTCGCCGGAGGAACGATTCTCGTCACGATCCCGCTGGCGGTGCTGGTCACGCGGGCGGTGCGCAGCCAGCTCTTTGGGGTGTCGATCGTCGATCCGCGCGTTTATGGCGCGGCCATCCTGCTCCTGGTTTCGGTCGCCGCTTTGGCCGCCTTCGTCCCCGCGCGCCGGGCTGCAACCATCGACCCAGCCCGGGCGCTGCGGACGGATTAGAGGCGGAGTATCTCTGCAACCTGTAACCCGCAACCTGTCCCATGCTGTCCCCTGGTCAACACCCGCTGCGCCGATTCGCTCAGGAAGCCCGTATGTCCGGCCAACCGCTCGGAACCTGGCCGATGAGTGCGTTGCCCTGTACGCGTCATTCCAGCCCTCGGGCTCCTGAACACCGGCCGAATCATTGCTTCCGATCCACATCTTTGGCTACTCATTCCTACCCGCAACTCAATCATCAGTTCAAATAGGGTGGCCCGCGTTTAGCTTTGCAGGTTAAAATGGCTGCCTCATCCCTCCGCAGTCGAAGGCACGGGGTCTTTCCATGGCGGCTAATGCTCGCGAGCCGATCTCATTTGGGAGCCATCATCGATGAGAATTCTTCTCGGATTCGCACCCTTCATCGTTTTCGCTCTGCTTTCGCGATTTGTCTCTGCCAGCGTCAGCCTCTGGGCGGCGGCTGCCGTTTCCGCAGCCCTCGTTCTCCGCGAAAAGCTGGGCGGGCGATCGATGAAGATCCTCGAAACCGGCACCTGCATCCTGTTTGCGCTGCTCGGCCTTTACACATCCTTCACGCATGGCGCCTGGGATATCCCCACCGTCCGCTCCGTCGTGGATGGAGGCTTGCTCTTTATCATCCTGCTGTCGCTCCTCATTCGCCACCCATTCACACTGCAATACGCTCGTGAACAGGTTTCGGCAACGGTGCAGAGCTCCCCTACGTTCGTCCAGACCAACTACATCATCACCTCGGTATGGGCCCTGGCGATGGCCGTCATCGTCGCAGCCGATCTCGCCATGCACTTTATATCCCGGCTCCCCGTTCAGGTGGAGGTCGTCGTGATCGTGGGCGCGCTTGGCGGCGCACTCTGGTTCAGCAAATGGTATCCAGCGACGAAACACCGCCAGCAGGCGCACGCAACGCAATGACGCTGAACGCAACAGAGGCTGGGCCTTTGACCGGGAGACATTGCCATGGAATCCACGATTGATGCGCAGAGCGTAAGTTCGAGCGATGTCCTGGAAATTGCACAGCGTGGCTATATCTATGCCTATCCGCTCGTTCTGCTTGAAGCGACGGAATCGGTAATGCCGATCAACCATCTGACCCATGTCTCCGCGTTTCCCGATGCGAGCTTCAGGCTCATCGTCCGTCCGAACGCGGACACGCTTTATTCAACCGCGTGGCTTGACGTATCGAAGGAGCCAGTTCTTCTCCATGTTCCCGATACGGGCGGGCGATTCGACCTTCTCCAGTTTATGGATGCCTGGACAGAAACTTTCGCCGATCCTGGAAAGCGTACCACCGGAACCAGCGAAGCCTGGTTTGCGATTGTGGGGCCCGGCTGGAGCGGAAAACTTCCGGAACACGTGGCTCGCCTCGATGCGCCCACGAATCAGGTATGGCTCCTGGGCAGAACGCAGACCAACGGCGCGAGCGACTACGATAACGTCCACGCCTTTCAGCATGGCATGCGGCTCGTGCCCCTCAGCGGGTATCCGGGCAACCCGGACAAGCCGAGCCCACCACCCAACCTCCAGCGTGCCGCCGGGGCCGCGCCGCCAGACCGTGTGAAAGCGATGGAGCCGGCGGATTTCTTCGCGGCGTTTGCCCGGTCGATGAAGGCCAATCCGCCCCACGCTGCCGACGAGCCGATGGTCCGCGAACTGGCCCGCATCGGCCTGGTTCCGGGTCAGGATTTCGACTCTTCCAAACTTACAGCGGAACAGCTTCAGGCGTTGAATGAAGGCACACGAGCGGCCGTGGAACACATTGAGAGATTCGTCGCCTCCGGAGGAGCTGTTAAGCCCGGCTGGACGTCGTTCCAGGGCACGCTCGGCCGCTATGGAACGAACTACATGGCTCGCGCTGTGACGGCCCGCGTGGCGATTGGCGCCAACCCCCCTGAAGACGCCGTGTACATGAGCAGTTCCGCGGACGGCAGTGGACAGGCCCTCAGCGGCTCGATGAGGTACCGGATGCATTTTGACCCGTCGAGCCTGCCACCGGTGGAGGCGTTCTGGTCGGTGACGGCCTATGACAGGAATGGCTACTTCATCGCGAACCCCATCAACCGCTACGCCATCGGGGATCGTGATCGTTTGAAGTTCAATCCGGACGGATCTCTCGATGTGTACATCCAGAGCCGAAACCCCGGGCCAGACCACGACTCGAACTGGCTTCCCTGCGGCGATGGCCCCTTCAATCTGACAATCCGTTTGTATTGGCCGAAGCCGGCGATCCTCGACGGCGGTTGGCATCCCCCCGCTCTGGAACGCTTGCCGTAAAGCGGACACGATGAGCTTGCGTCGGCGGGAATTGGGAGGGCAGACGCGTTTGGAACGAATCGCCGTCCCACCATACAGGCTTCGTGATGTCTGCGCCCGGGACTAGGTACTTGTTGAAATTCAGCGCTTCTTCTTTACCGCATCAGACGCGGCGGCGGCCATGGGCAACGACTTGCGTTCCGGCTTGAAGACTTGAGGCAGGTGCTTCGCAGCGCAATCGGCGCTAATGCCGAGGAATCGGACCATCTTTCGGATGTGCCCAAATTCGATGTTGTCAAATTTAGGCAGATCGCGGAACACTCTAGTACCAAATGAAACCACCCGGCTATGCGTCGCGAGTCGGATCGCGTAGCCGGGTGCACAGTTTTTTAGCAGTTTCTCGACTGACGAAAAAGCCGCCGAGGCAGACATCAGGCGGCTTGAGACATCATATTCGGGATGTTGTTGGCCGGTTTGTACTGTTGTGGCTTCCTGTTTTCCAGCCGTTCTATCCTGATACCCACTTCAAAATCTTCAGCCTTTTTTCGTGGCATCTTCTGGAACGGCTCAGGGAGAGAAGAGTCGTTACCGCGTACCACCGCTAGGGCCTGATTCCATCGGTCCTTCTCTTCAGCATCCTCCGCCTTGAAGAATGACTCAACCTCTGATTTGAACCGCAGAAAACTCTGACACTCATCGGCGATGTCGAAGAGGATTTCCTTGTAACGGTTCCCGAAATTCAGGAACGCTTCGTTTGGGGTTCCGCCGCCCCCGGCGATTGCGCCAGGGCACACGCCATACATCCACCATTCCTCATTTTCGTCTTGCTCCATCACAGCCTTCCCAGAGACAGTGACGCCAGCCAGGAAGCCGCAACCTTCGATGGCATTCTGCAATGTGAACACGAGGGGGTGGAGATGGATTGCTTCGCTCATTTCACACTCCACGATGTTTTGATTACCGGGTACACGAGAGAGCCGCAAGGTTTTTTGCTGTGCCGTCGAATATACAGATTCATTGTCGGCGCGTATACCCCGTTACGATAGAGTACCATCGTAACGAGATGTAAGCCGCAACTCCAATAACACCAATTGGTTAGGATTTCGTCACGTCGTAAGGCGGATTATCAACTGATTCGCGGTACTGAAGCCGTTTGCCGTCAACTTGCCGGATCGCACGCGCCACGCGTTCCCCATCATCCAGTTTCCGCGTATTCCAGCGGAACTGGAATTCATTCAGATAGTTCGGCAGATGCTTGCGGCTGACGCTGTGGAATGTTCCCATCACTCCGCGCCGGAGCAGCGAGAACACGCCTTCGATTGTGTTGCTGTGAATGTCTGTGCCCCAACGGACGTACTCTTTCTGAGTATGCTTGACGGCGTAATGGCCGCCCAGGAATGCCGTCCCGACGCCCTTGTATGCGTTCAGATCATCGGTGATGATGCGGCAACTACGATCCGCGTTCTCTGCGATGAAGTCTCGAAGATTCGTGGCAGTCACGCGGGGCATCACGCGGAAGCGAACATCGCCGCCGCGCTGTACTACGCCGACAACCGGAGTCTTGGGTTTTAGGGTCCCCAGCAGTCGCATGTCTTGATAGCGTGGGCGACCTCCGATGTAGACCTCATCGGCTTCGATGGTGCCCGTCAGCTTCTCAGGCGCAACCTCACCCAAACCGTGACGGATGCGGCGGAGCAGGAATAGCGCAGACTTGTGCGTGATCTCCATTTCCCGGGACAGTTGCAACGCAGAGATGCCCTTTTTGCTGGACGATGCTTTCCAGAGCGCGTACACCCACACCTTCAGGGGCAGACGACTCTCTTCGAGAATGGTCCGGGTCCGTACGGTGAACATCTCTTTGCAGTCCCGGCAGCGCCAGCGAAAGTCCTTATTGCGCTGCCCGTCGCGGCCCATCATCCGGTAGACCTCGACGCTCCCGCAGTGGGCGCAGGCGGGAGTATCGCCCCACCGCTGTTTTTCAAGGAATGCGGCGGCCAATGGTTCACTGACTGACGCATTCCGAAGTTCCGCAAGAATCGCTGATTTGCTATGTTTCATGAACAAATCATAGCTTAAGTTGCAACAAGTATCAAGAATAATCGTACATTAATCCGCAGATTTACGTATTAATCTCACCAGTGACCCGATACCGGCTGCTGAGAGTTCTCGAACACATTGATATAAAGGCAGTTGCTACACGGTATCTCAGCAGTGAACGGCTTCCCGCAAAAGGTCACTTTATGGCAACACTTTAGACACAGTCCGATGCAAGTGCGCCTTCTTGGCCGCACATGATGGGCTTTTATTTCCACAGAATTTGCTTGGAGCGGCGTTGGCGTATTTTCGGCGTGGATCATGGTACACTCTCCGTTAGGCGGTGAATATGGACGATTCTTACCGGCTCAAGATCAAGGTTGGCCCTCACGAGTTCGAGGCGGAGGGGCCGACTAGCGTTGTGCAGGAGCAATTCCGACTTTTCAAGGAGTTGATCGAATCTACACCATCCGCAGCGACGGCGCAGGCGCAGAACCCGTCCCTCCAATCGCCGTTTCCTCCTCCGGCACCCTCGGAACGTCAAGATGCGCCACCGGCTGAATTGAACATTGGCAAGATCATGGATCAGGACGGTCGAATCGTCTCGTTGACGGTGCCCCCCAAGTCGGCCGAAGATGCTGTATTGCTGATACTTTATGGGCAACGCGCATTTCGTGGGAACGACTCCGTAACCGGCTCGGAAATTATGGACGGATTGACTACAACGGGCGGAGTACCTGTTGAACGGGTGGATCGCGTCCTTGCAAAGATCGGTGCCGACGGCGACATCATCATTACTGGCGAACGACGTGGCAAGCGTTATCGGCTCACGAACGCGGGGGTCGCAAAGGCTCGCCAGATTGCCCAGGATTTGATCGCGTTGATGCCGTAGCTGGCGCGAGCAGGAGGATTGCGATGAGGAGGGATTGAGGGCCGCGCTGATCGGCCCGGACAAAGCAGGGACGGCACGCTTCCGACGGCCCCCCGTCCCTGCATTCGGCTCTACTGATCCCCCAGTGCTGGAAATGGCAAACGGGCGCGACTTGCAATCGCGTGCCCATTTCGGGCTTCCGGGTTCGATCCCCGGCTGGGGGACACCCCCATACAGGAACCAGTGCGATGATAGAACAGTATGCCCAAGAAACCCAGGTCGAAATCCCCCAAAGGTAAGCGGGGACCGAAAGAGGAACGGCTGGTCATCACGGACCCGCAGGCGGCGCTGACCAAGCTCCTGAAGCCCACGACACCGAAGCCCTGATTTTTGTTCCCAGCTAAACATTCAGTTGCCCCTCCCATTTCAACAAGTACCTAGTCCCGGACGAAAGTAACAATCGCTGATACAAAACAACTTCCACGCCAAAATTCCTCCCAAAATCTGGCAGTAAATCCGGCTGGATTTGGTATTCTGAACTTATAGAGTGAAAAAAGAAAAAGCCCGCCGCGCGCGGGCTTTTCCATTGGGAACGAAAGCGCAGGGCAGCCGAGGACGCCGCCGGACAAACCCATAACTCACGTGTTAACCGACACTTGCACTGAGGCCGCGATGGAACTGCTTTGTTTTGACACACTTAACCTTACGCGAGGAGTATAAGTGCTTTCATTTGACACACATGCACATGTGTGTGCATTTTTTGCCGGCCACTCGTCACCGGCTCCCAGCTCCTGCCTCCTGCCTCCCAGCTCCTGCCTCCCGGCTCCCGGCTCCCGGCTGTATCATCACAACAGCAGACAGACTGGACGGTCGCTGTCGCAAGGCAGAGGAAAGTCCGGACTCCGCAGGGCAGTGTGCCGGATAACGTCCGGGACCTGAGCGTTAAGGCTCAGGGACGGCCAGTGCCACAGAAAATAAACCGCCCTCGCGCAAGCGAAGGTAAGGGTGAAAAGGTGCGGTAAGAGCGCACCGCTCCGGCGGTAACGACGGAGGCAGGGTAAACCCCACACGGAGCAAGACCAAATAGGGGACGAGCCCGGCAGCAATGCCGGCCCGCGCTGGCCCGGCGCGGTACAAGTTCCGGGTAGGTCGCTGGAGCGTCCGCAGCAATGCGGCGCCAAGAGGAATGACCGTCCTCGACAGAATCCGGCTTACAGGTCTGTCTGCTGATCCCGATGGCCCCGGTCTTCCGAAAAGGAGGAACGGGGCCTTCAACTGTGCATCGGTCCCGTCTTGGGCTCGGCAAAGAGGCTCGAGACGTAGTCCAGCATGAAGAGCGGGTGCACCGGTTTAGAGAGAATCTCGAAAGCACTGCCTTTTTTGGCCGCTTCTTCCATCAGCGCCTGTGTGCCGGGATGGCCGGAAAACAGCACGAGGCGGCAAGCGGGCCGATTGGCCTGCAGAACCATCGCGAGATCGATGCCATTCATTCGAGGGAGGTTGACGTCGAGAATGGCCAGATCCGGCTCCCATACGGCGATGATTTCGATCGCCTCTTCCGCCGAATTCGCGGCACGCACCTCGTAGCCGCTTTTCGAGAAGATCAAGGCGAGGGTTTCGGTGATCGCCGGCTCATCGTCGACGATTAAGATGCAACGGGTACGGCTGATCCCTGTCACCGGAAGTCTCCTCTAAGGCACAAACACTGGCTTCTCATTGGATTGCGCGGTGAACAAGGCCGGCTGGCGCGCAGAACGGCCGCAAGAACTCGCCTTGCAACCGTCGTACGTTTACGATGCATCGGGCCGCGCGGGGTTTGGCCGCCAGTAAGCGCCAGCGTCAGCGATTTCGGGCGAAATGCTGCCAGCCGGCAGGCGCAACAGGAAGGCTGCGGCCGTCGCGGGTGTTGAGGACGATCCGAGGCCGCCCGGCACGGCGCTGGCGGATGCCGCCGATGCGTCGAATCGGCACCCCGGCGATCGACTTTGGAATGTGGATTTTGGAAGCGGCAGTGAAGAGAAGCTCGTAGTCCTCGCCGCCATTGAGGGCCAGTTGGAGAGCGTCGGGATGGTCGCGAGCCAGAGGATGGATCGGCAGCAGAGCTTCTTCCAGAACCGCTGCGACCCCGGATTCCTGACAGAGGTGGGTGAGGTCCGTGGAGAGCCCGTCGCTGATATCGATGGCGGCGTGGGCGAGGCCGCGCAGACGGCGTCCAGCGGCCAGGCGCGGTTCCGGGTAAAGGTGCGGATGGTCGGCAGAGGCTTCGGCCAGGCTCCTGAATCGGCGCGGATTGCGGGAAAGCTGCTGTAGTTCGGCGGCGGCTCCGCCAAGAGAGCCGGTGACATAAAGGGTGTCGCCGGGCTTGGCGCCGGAGCGGCGCAAGGCGGTTCCGGCGGGGACTTCGCCCACGGCGACGATATCGGCGGCAATGGTTCCGGAGGGCGAGGCAGCCGTGTCGCCTCCAGCCAGCATGGCCCGGTGGCGCGTCGCCAGGGCCAGAAATCCGCGCAGGAAGCGATCGAACCAGCCGGAAGGAAGCCGTTCCGGCAGGGCGATGGACAGGAAGACGGCGATCGGTGTCGCGCCCATGGCGGCGAGGTCGCTCAGACCGCGAGCGAGGCAGCGGTGGCCCACGGATTCGGGCGGATGCCAGTCGCGGCGAAAGTGGGCTCCTTCGAGGGTGAAGTCGGTGGTCACGCAAATCTCATGACCCGCCCTGGGGCGCAGAATCGCGCAGTCGTCGCCGATGCCCAGACGGAAGCTGGGTGGGCGAGGAACGCGATCCGCCTGGCGACGGATCGCCTGGATGAGCTGGAGTTCGCCGGGAGTGCGGGCTTGTGTGCGCTTCATCGACTGGTGCAGGACAGCAGCCGAGGCCAGCATACCTTTTTTGTGGACGGCGATTGATACACTTCGCTTGAATGATGAGTCTCGAACAGAAGATCGATTCGTATTTCGCCGCGGGGAGCGCCGCCGTGGGCGATGCCGGAGCAAGCACGGCTTTTCGCGAGTTGCGTGCGGCGCTGGAAGCGGGCGAGGTGCGTGCAGCCGAGCCGGACTCGGCATCTCCCACCGGCTGGCGCGTGAATGCCTGGGTCAAGCGCGGCATTCTTCTGGGCTTTCGCCTCGGCCAGCTTGAGGAGGGCGGCAGCGATCTCTCGTTTGTGGACAAGAACACCTTTCCGCTGCGCCGGTTTGTGCCGGAGCAGGGGATCCGCATCGCGCCGGGCGGCTCATCTGTGCGAGCAGGCGCGTTTTTGGCGCGCGGCGTGGTGGCAATGCCGCCGATGTACGTGAATGTGGGCGCGTATGTCGACGAAGGCAGCATGATCGACTCGCACGCGCTGGTGGGGAGCTGTGCGCAGATCGGCAAGCGCGTGCACCTAAGCGCGGCTGCACAGGTGGGCGGCGTTCTGGAACCGGTGAACGCGAGCCCGGTGATTCTGGAAGACGATGTGCTTGTCGGCGGCAACTGCGGTGTGTACGAAGGCACCGTGGTGCGCAAGCGAGCGGTGCTGGCGGCGGGCACGGTTCTGACACGGGGAACGCCGGTGTACGACGTGGTGAACGGGCAGGTTCTGCGCGCCGAGGGCGATACGCCGCTCGTGATTCCCGCGGGCGCGGTGGTGGTTCCGGGAGCCCGCGCGGTCAGCAGGGGCAAAGGCGAAGAGTGGAAGCTGAGCGTGTATACGCCGGTGATCGTGAAGTATCGCGACGAGAAGACGGAGCTAAGCCTGGAGCTGGAGGAATTGCTCCGGTAGTGAGGTTAGCCTCCGCGCTCCTCTGCCTGGTGCAGAAACGGCAGCGGGGTGCCATTATTGGCGGCCCAGCGGAGGCTGGAAATCAAGTCGCCCATATTGGGGACAGTGACAGCTTCGGTCGGGACATAGAGACCGACGCTATGCTCGCCCCAGAGCTGGTGCACCATGAGAAATATCAGCTTGAAGCAGGCGGGCCATTCGGTCTCGGGAATATCGGGCCCCTGAGGATAATCGACGGCAATCCAGGCCCGGTGCTGATCCCAGGCGCGCTGGCGAGCGCTGTTGGTTTCGCGGCCGGGCGGATGCATCCGGTGGCGGCTCACGCGCAGCCCAAAAGGCGCATCCTGGACGCGAATGGTCCATGAGCCTTTGCGTTGTGCCGGAACGACGACGGGCTGAATCTCTTCCGAGCCCCACGCCTGGTTCGCCAGTTCCACAACCCGCTCCCTGCTGAACTCCTGTGGAGAATTCAGCAGCAGAATGACGGAAGGATAAGGATCGGCTTCCGGCGAGGAACCGGAGATGACGTTACCCAGGAAACGAAAGATTGACCGAAACATTTTGCCAACCATCTTACGACGGCCAGGGGCTCTCACTGCAAGCAATTTATGAAGATAACGAGGCGATAAC
>JBAUOP010000016.1:0-84830 GCA_049579805.1 Acidobacteriaceae bacterium | reverse complement strand
GCAAGAAGCAAACTCCCACAAATTCGGTTCCGCTACCAACTTTTCCCCGGCTTCGGCGCAGAAGTAATGCGCCCGGACCCAATTCGAAATACCACCACTTTCCAGTTCGTCCCCACCCACACTTCAGCCCCTGAAACTTGCCTATCTGGATTTCGGGCCCGGAAGCTGTCCCTGTCGTTCCTTCCTCATTGGACAAGAGGAAACCAGCCAAAAGCGGCTGCCTCACAAATGGTGCAGACAAAGAGGGTAATACCCAAAAGGTATTACCCTCCATGTGTCTATTTTTCAATTAGATAGCATAAACCTCAACAGGGGGGGTGGGGGTACCGGGAAGAATCGGCCCTCGCGCGGACCTCTTAAACCGGCGGCATCCCCATCACCACGTGCACCCCCGGAGGCGGCGTGAACACGAACGCCGAGTTCGGTGCCGGCACGTTGTCCGCCTCGCCGCTGAAGTCGAAGTGGTTCGTCACGCCGTCCGTTTCCGTAATCGTCATCGACCGGATCGTTCCGTCCGCCGTCACCGTGATTTTCAGCGATGCCACGCGCTGCTCCAGCCGCTTCGGCACACCCGCCAGCACGTAGAGGCAGTTTCCCGTAGGCGTGACCGTCAGGTTCTCCAGCTCCCTTTCCAGCTCCGTGTGTCCCAGCAGGAACTGCAGGGGCGAGCGCAGGTCGTCCAGTTGCTTCTCCGGAACCTTCTGCGCCTCGCTCTCTCCCGGCGAGTAAAAGTACCCGTCATGTCCATCCAGGATGAACAACTTGCCGTCCGGATCGGTATACGTCCAGCGCATCTTGCCCGGCTTCTTCAGCAGCAGCACCCCTGCTTCGTGCCGATGCATTCCCATCCCCTCGTAATTCTGGACGAAGTGCACCTCCAGCGAGTGCAGGGCATTGTAGTGGTGATCGACGCGCCTCGCGATCTCTGCCGGGTTCATCGGAGCTTGGGCAACGGCAGGCGCCGCAATCCCCAAAACCGTCAGGACCAGAGCCGCCCCAAACAGAAACCGCCGGAGGTGCTGAACACTCCGGCGGTCCTTCGTCTGAACTCCAGCACTCAACGCAGCGGCACCGTACAGTTCGTCCCGCCGGCAGGATCCTTCTTAATTTCCCCGGTCATATCCAGACAGAACCCGTTATGGCCGGTCTTGCCCACCGCCTGCGGCACCGCTGTCGCCTCGAAGCTGGTGTACATGTCCTGGTTGTTCACCGTCGTCTTCGTGCAGTTCGTAAGGTTGAACACGTACCCTGATTTCACGCCGCTGGCCAGATCCGGCTGCAGCAGCTGCGCTTGCTGCGGAGTCGGTGGTCCCGAACTCGCATTCCCGCCCAGGGCCGCCATCGTGCACGCATACCCGTTCTGCGGATAGGTGGTGTTGTACTCGATCTCCGCCTCGTGAATCGTCCGCAACGACTGGATCGCCGACGTCTCATTCGCAGTGGCCGTCAGGTTCAGCATGTTGGGAATAGCAATCAGCATCAGGATCAGCATGATCGAGATCACGATCAGCAGCTCCATCAGCGTAAAACCGACGTCGCATTGGCGCGAGCGCCATTGTCCTGGGTTCTGTTTCATGGCTGAAAATCGTCCGCGAGGTTCATGCTACCGCAAAACCAAAGGCTCCGTATGCCATAAGCCCTGCTCCGCCTGGGCTTCGCGCCGCACAAAGCAGCCACATATTCCTGCTCACATGACCCGCAAACCAACTGGACGCAGGCAGCCCGCGGACCGCTCACGCATTAGCTCTGAGTACAATCCCGGAATCTACGGCTTACCATTCTCATTCGGCGGCACATGCGAGGTTATCCCGCGCGACAGGAACTCCCGAAGAACGTTCTCTGCGGCACCGCCGCCCAGGATGACAAACGCGTCCCGTATCGTCACCCCCGCCGAGCGATCCTCGGGCGCGTGGTACACGTTCGAGAGGCCCGCCGCGATAAATGCCCCGCCGATCCGGGAATAGTCCACTTCCTGTCCGCCATGGTCGCCCCGGCACATCAGCGTCTGTCCCAGCGCATACAGCAATCGGCGGCCGAAACTGCCTTTGCCCCGGTAGAAGTATCGCGGATCCTGGTGCAGGAGCGACGGCAGAAGCGCCCCTCCGATCATCCGGCTGTCGAAGCTGTCTGCCAGCGTCGCACCGAAGCGTTTTCCATAGCCTTCCAGCCCCGAGCCGTATCCGGGATAGGTGTCGTGATACTGCTCGGACCCGGCAATCGCTGCGTCGGTCAGAAACGAAAACGGATCGAAAGTCGCCCACGCCGCCAGCTCGGTTTTCAGCTTCGGTGTCATCGGCGTGGCATTCCACGCAAAGCTCGTATAGAAATTCGGAATCACTCCCATCACGCGCTGTTTCTCTTCCACGTGGACCTGCGCGGTGGCAATCTGCGCCGGAGTTGCGGTCACGCGGACGGTCGCGGTGAAGCGGGGGATTCGCGTGACAACGATCGGGAACTTCCGCGCCTCCCCTGCTGCCAATACCAGCGGCTCCGGGGCCTCGGGACGCAGGTCGCCCCCGGACACTGACACCTCATAGCTCCCTGGAGGCAGAGCCGCAAAATGAAAGGCCCCACGCCGATTGGTTCTCGCGCTTACGTGCAGCGACCCGTTTTCGCCCGTCACGGTAACCACTGCGCCCCGTACAGCCGCGTCACCCTGATCGACCACGGTGCCGGAGACGGAACTATTTCTCTGAGGGGCGGGAGCATTGGGCAGTCCTGCACCCGTAGCCGTGGCGGCTTTCAACGCAGGCTGCAGGGTCTGCGCCCGGAGGCACGGAGGCAGCAACGCTGTTCCCCCCAGGACCAGCAGCAGGCCAAAAGTCAAAGGTGATGGGTTCAGGCGGCGACCGGCATCCGGGACGTGCCCCTCGGGCCAGGAACATTGCATACGGAGAGTTAGACGCGTTGAGAACGGCCGTCGAAGGGGGTAACTTTCCGTCTTCCAAAGCGATGTTTCGACGACCGAATTAGGATGGCTCGCACCCCGGCGGGAGTTGGCTTGCCGGCATCTGATTCCGCCGAGGACTCGCCTTCCTGCTGACCGATGCCGTGTACCTCGTTCTGCCATCCCGGATCCATGACCGCAGACTCGTACCGTAGACAGCAATACAGAACAAGTTTGCCGGGATGAACCCGAATTGCGCCGTTCGGGCCCCAATCACACACAGAATCACGCTGTTAATGCCTGCAACCACCAGGCCGCCCCATAATTTGCGCCCTACGAGAACCGTGGACAGCACAGTCAGACAACAGGACAAATAATCCAGCCGAAACACAACGACACCCTGCCTCTGCCGCCAGTGTGATGGGGAACCCGCCTCTCGCGCCGTGATGAATCGCACAGCGCATGGCCTCTGCCGCCGCGCATCCTGCGCTATCCTTGAAAAAGGCTGCCCCGGCGCCCACCTGTCAGAAGAATCAATTCCAGCTGCGGATTACGCTGCTGATGAGGCCTTCATGCATATCTCCGCCACAACCTCGGCCGTTGCTTCCGCCTTCGGCGCCCTGGCTGTGATTGCCTGGCGCATTCAGGAGGGTCGCCGCGCCATCACCGTCAAAAAAATCGTCTTTCCGCCCCTGGGGATGGCCACTGGTTTCTCCATGTTTGTCGTGCCCGCCTTCCGCGTGCCGTGGCTCTGGGCCCTGGTCGCCTTCCTTTTGGGAGCCATCCTGCTTGCCTGGCCGCTCCTCGCCACCACGCGTCTCCAGCGCGACGGCGATGCCATCATGATGAAGCGCTCCAGCGCTTTCCTCCTCGTCATCATCGTCCTGGCTGCAGTCCGATTCTTTGCCCGCGGCTACTTCGACACCATCATGACCATCGAACAGACCGGCGGGCTGTTCTTTATCCTCGCGTTTGGGATGATTCTGCGCTGGCGATCTGCGATGTTCTTCGAATACCGCGCTCTGACCACCCAGACGCCAGCCCCCGCCGAGGTATAGAAACGCCCCGGCGTTCAGCGGCAACCGATCGACCGCTTTCTGTACTGCCTGCCGCGCCCAGGCTCAGAACGCGAAGCGCGCCCCGAACTGGAACTGCCGCGGCGTATTCACGGTGCCCGTGATCTGGCCAAACACGGCTGCCTGATCGGGTTGGGTATTAACCGCTTCGATCGAGGGCACCCCAGGCATCCCGTACTGGGGTGTGTTGGTCAGGTTGTAGGAGGAGACCTCCAGCCGCAGGCTCCGGCTCTCGCCCATCGGGAAGCTTTTGTACAGCGAAATGTCCAGGTCCCTCGCCCCCATCGTCCGAACATGGTCCAGATAGGCGGGTGCTGTGCCTGGAAGGAACGGACTGGTCGGCAGGGCAAAGCAGTCCGCCGTGAACCACCTCGAGACCGTGTGCGGAGCGCCCTTACCCGGATCGCACGTCAGATTCGATCGCTGATTGAAGTACTGGACATTCTGCCCAGGCAGCGTTCCCGACACTGGCGACGCGACCGGAATGCCGGTGCTCAGGTACACGATCCCGTTCGTCGTCCAGCCGCCCAGAATCGCATTGCCAACCCCGTGCAGTTGCACCGCGCGGTCTTTGCCGATCGGCAGATCGTAGGACACTTCCCCGGTGAACTGATACTTCACGTCCTGCGGGCTTACTGACCACTCGTAGCGAAGGTCCTGTGTATCCTGCGGCGCTCCGTTATGCGATCCCACAAACGCCAGCGGCGGAAGGCTGTCGTCCGTCATCAGCTTCGCCCAGGTGAAACTGCTGAGAGTTGTGAAACCGTGCGACAGCCGCTTCTGCAGTTTGGCCTGCAGCGAACTGTACTCGGAATCGCCCGCGGGGTCGCCATTCACCAGAACGCCGTTGCCGGAACCGTAGCTGCCGCCGCCGAACTGCGGATACTTCTGCAGTGAAACCCACAGCGGCACGGTCGAAGATCCGTAGTTGGCGTTTGTGGCCGGCTGGATCGGCGCCCAGGTGTTGTTCACCATCTGGCACGACGGCTCCGTCGGGTCCACGCACAGCGATGCGCCATACTTTCGGATCGTCTCCAGGCTCAGGGTGTTCAGGTCGATCGCCCCCATGGGCAGAAAGATCCCCCGGCTACCGACGTAGCCCACGCTCAGCACAAACTGCTGTGGAAACTCGTATTCCAGGCCGAAGTTGAAGTTATAAGCCGCCGGTGTCGGCTGCGAGTGCAGCACCGTGTTAAGCGTGTTGCCCAGATTGTTCGCCAGTCCCGATGGCGCCTGGATCAGAGGCACCACCCCGTTCGGGAACGGGTTGCTCAGCGAATAAATGCCCGTGTCGCTGGGAGCCGGACTCCCTGGCGCAGCCCCCGAACACCCCGAGGTCCCGTTGTAGACCGTGTTGCCGTCATCGTTGAAACAGGTCGGGTCCCAGTTGGTCACTGAGGCGTATCCGTCGCTGTCCAGTGAAGCGCTTCCTACCATCTCCGGGCTTGGCCCGTAGTTGATTCCGGCTCCGCCACGCACGACCAGACGGTTCAGCGCCTGCCATGCGAATGCCGCGCGCGGTCCAAAATCCTTCAGGTTGGTGTTGAACGGAGAGCGGTTCCCGCCATTCACGTAGACTTCAGCGCCTGTATAGCCCACGCCGTCCACCGACGACGATGCCTGCGGATCGAAGTACTCCAGCCGGTTATGCCGTTCCGTCCGCCCGCCGAAGATATCCCACCGCAGCCCCGCCGTCAGCGTGAGGGCCTTGCTCGCATGCCACGTGTCCTGAAGGAATGCTGCGTAGTAAGGACTCGCCTCGGCCACAAACAGATCTTTGGTGAAGTTGTAGCTTTCGCTGCCGGGCGTCTCCCCCATCCCGATCAGGAACGAGGCGAAATCGCTGCCGCCCACGCCGCTGTCCACCGACTGGTCCGTCGCGCTGATGTCGAAGTTGTACGCGCCGGAGGGCGCCGGTGGCTGACCCACGTTGAGGAAACGCTTCATGTATTCGAAGCCGGCACTCAGTTCATGGTTTCCCTTCACCTTCGTCAGCGTCGCGCTCAAGTCGTTGTTCTCGCTGGCGTAAACAAACGTGTCCCAGTTGGCAGTCCCGCCCACCCCGCCGCCCACATCGTCAAAGATCACGTAGGGCAGCGTTTTATACACTTCGTCGGCCGCGGTGGGAGTGGTAAATCCCAGCGCGGAGAGACTGTCGACTGAACTTTGGCCAGGGTCGCCGGTCTGGTTCTCGTAGTGCCGTGTGAACGAGTACCGCAGCTGCAGGACCGTATTGGAGTTGAAGGTGTAATCGTCCGCCAGCAGAACATTGCGCCCGTTCGTGACGTTCTGAGCGTAGAACGGATCCCACGGGTCGTTGAACGCGTTCACCAGCGCGCTGTACAACCGGTCGAATGAGAATCGCCCGAAGATGTGCTGCTTCTCACTCTTGTCCCAGTCCAGGCGAATGTCGAACTTCTGCGCCGTCATCGGATCGGTCCCCGGCACATACAGGTTGTTCACCGCGCCGGTCGGGTCAGAATCGCAGGTGCTGGAGATATTGCACTTGGGCATCTCCGAGAGGAATTTCAGCGCGATCGGGTTCGGATTCGAAATGATGTTGTTGGTAAACGCCTGCCGCGTCCCGTCCGGATTGTCCGGCACCGTGGGGTTGTAAATGGTGAAGTCGTCGGCGGAGAAATCCCCCGTACGCTCCGCGCTGGTGGGCACGGTGAAGATATTCGATCCGTCGAACAACTGCTGTTGCGTTGCCTCGTAGTCTCCGAAGAAGAACAGCTTGCTATGCAGAATCGGTCCGCCGATCGATCCGCCTTCCTGATACCGGTGGAAGTCGGGAGGCGTGTTCGCTGCCCCGCTGGAAAGCTCGCTCTGCTTGTTGAAGTACTCGTTCGAGGCCAGCGTGTCGGGGCGGAAGACGCCGAAGACGTCCCCGTGAAACGAGTCCGTGCCGGATTTCGTTACCAGGCTGATCACGCCCGCTCCGCCGCTCTGGTACGAGGACGGCGTGTTTTGCGTCTCCACGCGCGTTTCCTGCACCGCGTCTTCCGGAATCATCATCGCCGGCAGAATCGCCGCTGCATTGTTCTCGGCAATCCCAATAGGGCTGCCATCCACCATGTAATACACCGAGCCTTCGATTGCGCCATTGATCGTGTACGACGACACATCGATCCCCGGGCGCCCGCTGGTGATGCTGGCGATAGACTGAGAATTCGAAGAGTTCGGTGAGCCATTCGCCGGCGTCACGCCCGGACTTAGCTGCGTCAGATCGTAGACGTCGCGATTCAGCAGCGGCACGCGATCGATGGTCGCGGCGGAAATCAGTTGCCCCACCGTTGAATTGCTCGGCTCCACCAGGTTCGTCTCTTCATTCACCTTCACGACTGTGCTGACGCTTCCGACGCGCAAAGCGATATTGACAATCGTTGTCTGATCCACGCTGACGGTCACATTCTCCCGCTGGGCAGTCGTGAAGCCGCTCTGGCTTACCGTCACCTGATAAGCGCCCGGATTCAGGGAGATAAACGCGTAGAGCCCGGCAGCGCTGCTGACTGCGTGCAGCGAGACGCCCGTGGCCGAATTGAGCAACGTCACCTTTGCGCCCGGAACAATGGCCCCGGTCGGATCGCTGATCGTGCCGCTGATGCCGCCCCGGCCGGCCTGTGCGAAAGCGGTGGGTGTGCCCGGGAACAGAAGGAGAAGAAGGGCAAGGAAGGCGAGGCTACCGGCGATCTGCAGATTTCGTATTTTCATGGCCGCCCCTTTGATTCGTTGATATTCAAACGTTTGAATGGTATATGAATGTAGGCAGATTTTGTCCCCCTGTCAAGGGAGAATTCCCGGCCCCGGTTCGTTCCTGTCCCTCGTCATGCGAACCGCCGCCGGTCAGTGACCCGTTCGCCGCGCTGCATGAACCATGAACGGGTGCAGGGAGGTACGAAGGTGGCAAAGCACGAACGCGGTCACGTAACGCTCTCCGACATTGCCCGCACCTGCCATCTGTCCGTCTCCACCGTGTCGATTGTGTTAAGCGAGGCGCCTCTGTCGCGTCACGTCGCCGAGGCCACGCGTCAGCGTATCCGCGCCACCGCCACGCGCCTCGGCTATCACCCCGACGTCCATGCCCGCTCTTTGCGAATGCGCCGCACTCAGACCATCGGTGTACTCGCCTTCGATATGTCCGACCCCTTCTGCATTCCGGTGGTTCGCGGCATCGAGGAATCCCTCCAGGCAGCGCATTACTTCTCCCTTCAGGTCAACGCACAGACGCAGCGCATGCTCTTCGATCGCTATCTGCGTATGCTTCTCGAACGCCGCGCGGAAGGCGTCATTGTCATTGCCAGCTGGGTGTTTGAGGAAACCAATCTCCTTGCCGATATCGAAAAAAACAACGTCCCGATCGTGATCGTCGGTCGCGATCTCACGGCGCGCCGTATCACCTCGGTCCTGGTCGATAACCAGGCAGGCGGAGCCCTGGCCATGCGCCACCTGCTCGATCTCGGTCACCGGCGCATCGCGGTCATCCGCGGCCCCGACGAAATGTTCGACAGTGAGCCGCGCTGGCTGGGCATTCGCGAGGCTGCAGGTGCCGCCGGTATCCAGATCGAACCTCGCCTGATTTTTCAATTGCCGAACCAGGTCGATCCCCGTTCGGGATTCGAAGGCGGCCTTCGTTACGCAAAAGAAATGCTGGCCTCCGGCATCCGTTTCACCGCGGTATTGGCTTTTGACGATCTCACCGCGCTGGGTGTGGTGCGCGGCCTCACGGAGGCTGGCCTGCGGGTCCCGGGCGATTGCTCCGTTCTTGGTTTTGACGACATTCTGCCCGCCGAGGTCGCCACTCCGGGCATCACGACCATTCGCCAGCCCCTGCGCGAAATGGGGTTGCTTGCCGCCCGCAGCCTGCTCGAAGCCCTCGACCAGCGGGGCACAGCGCGGGTCCACAAAGCCCGGCTGCATCGCCTCGCGCCCGAACTCGTGGCCCGCTCTTCGGCTGCACCGCCGCCGTCGCAAGAAGAACTCAAAAACGGAATTCCAGATCCCTTACTCGCTGACCGATGAATACCATTCGAGTAGTTCGAAATTCGCACGATCGAAGCCGCTTCGGAATCCCTTCCGCCGCGATCCCCATCAGCAACGATCTCGCACACCACGCGGTGCGAGTTGGAGGACCAGCCATGAACCGCCGTCTCTTTTCCTGCCTTGTCGCCGCCGCTCTTCTGGTCCCTTCCCTGCACGCGGCCACGATTACGCCGCTGCACACCGGCTGGCATCTTCAGTCCGCCTGCAAGCTCACCGCTGCCGGCGATGTCCCGTCGTCGCCCGGCTTCTCCACCGAGGGCTGGATCGCCGTTACCGTGCCCACCACCGTCCTCGCCGCTCAGATCGCCGCCGGTCTTTTGCCCGATCCCTACTTTGGCGACAACCTACGCAAGATCCCCGGCACTTCGTATCCCATCGGCAAAAATTTCTCGAACCTGCCGATGCCCGCCGACAGTCCCTACCACTGCGGCTGGTGGTACCGCGATGAGTTCACCGTTCCGGCCGCCGCCGCCAAAGAATCTCAGTTCTGGCTGCACTTCGGCGGCATCAACTACCGCGCCGACATCTGGCTCAACGGCCACCGCATCGCCGATTCCTCGCAGATCGCCGGCGCCTATCGCATCTATAACCTCGATGTCACCGCCTTCCTGAAGCCCGGCGGCCATAACGTGCTCGCCGTCGAAACCTTCGCGCCCACCGACCACGACCTCGGCATCAACTGGGTCGACTGGAATCCCGCCCCGCCCGACAAGGACATGGGTCTGATTGGCGAGGTGAACCTCGTCGCTACCGGCGCCGTGGCTCTCCATTCCCCCGCGGCCGTTACCCACTTTCCAGACGGCGATCTCAGCACCGCCGACCTCACCGTCTACGCCGAAGTCGAAAACGGCACGGACAACCCCGTCCAGGGCGTCGTCTCCGGATCTGCCGCAGGCGTCACCTTCGATCAGCCTGTCGAACTTACCCCCCACGAACAGCACACGGTTGTTTTTACGCCGGACAAATTCCCGCAGCTGCGCATCCACAATCCGAAGCTCTGGTGGCCCTGGCAGATGGGCGACCCGCACCTCCAGCCGCTCACCGTGCGCTTCAGCGTCCACAACCAGGTCTCGGATGAAAAAACCGTTCTCTTCGGCATTCGCGAAATCACATCAGAGCTTACGGGCACCGGCAGCCGCCTCTTTCGTGTCAACGGCAAGCCGATTCTCATTCGTGGCGGCGGCTGGTCCCAGGACATGCTCCTCCGCACGAATCCCAAACGGCTGCGCGAGCAGTTCCGTCTGGTGCGCGACCTTCACCTGAACACCATCCGGCTCGAAGGCAAGCTCGATACCGACGACTTCTTCAACCTCGCCGACGAAAACGGCATCCTCGTCATGGCCGGCTGGTGCTGCTGCGATCAATGGGAGCACTGGAGGAACTGGAGCCCGGAGAACTTCAGTGTCGCCACCGCCTCGCTCCACTCACAGATGCTGCGCCTCCGTTATCACCCCAGCCTGCTCGTCTGGCTCAACGGCAGCGACAATCCCCCGCCGTCGAATGTGGAGAGCGCCTATCTCGACGTCGAGGCGCAGACCCACTGGCCCAATCCCATCCTCTCCTCCGCCACCGAGAGGCCCACCACCGTCACGGGTGAGAGCGGCGTCAAGATGACCGGACCCTACGATTACGTCGAGCCCAGTTACTGGTATGTGGACAAGACCCACGGCGGAGCCTGGGGCTATAACACGGAAACCAGTCCCGGCCCCGCGATTCCCTCCCTTGCCAGCCGCGCGAAGTTTCTTCCCGATCCCGACGCCTGGCCGCCTTCAGCCGACTGGTCGCTCCACTACGGCGGCGGAGGCTTCACCAGCCTGAAAGACCTCGACGGGGCGATGGAGGCCATCTACGCCAAACCCACTTCGGCTGCCGACTACACGCGCCTCGCGAACACCATGGAGTATGACTCCGAGCGCGCCATGTATGAGTCCTACAGCCGGAACAAGTACCAGTCCACGGGCGTCATTCAGTGGATGCTCAACAACGCCTGGCCCTCCATGATTTGGCACCTCTACGATTACAATCTCGAAGGCGACGCCGGCTACTACGCCGTGAAGAACGCGTGCGCGCCCATCCACATTCAGTATTCGTACGATAACCAGTCCATCGTCGTTGTCAACAGCACCTACCATTCCATCGACGAGCTGCACGCGACCGTCGATGTCCACGGCATCGCCTGGAACGAGCTCTATCACACCACCGCAACCGTCAACGCTCCTTCTGACAGCTCGCAACAGATCCTTACACTGCCCGAAAGCCTCTACAACGGTACGGAGCGCATCCTCTTCATCGACCTCACCCTCGCCGATTCCGCTGGCCATATCGTCAGCCGCAACTTCTATTGGGTTCCCTATACCCTCACCACTTTCGACTGGGAAGCCACTGAGTACACGTACACCCCCGCCGAGCGGTATCCCGACCTGACTGCGCTCGCACACCTGCCGCCCGCTACCGTCAGCTCAAGCGCTGAAATCCGCAGCACGCCGGAGGGCCGCGAGATCGTGCTGCATCTCGACAACCGCTCTGGCGCGCTCGCCTTTCAGGTGGAGGCGGCCGTCCGCACTTCTTCCGGTCGCCTCATCGCGCCGGTCATGTGGTCCGACAACTGGATCGAGCTCGATCCCGGCGAATCGCGCACGCTCACCGCGCGCTTGCCTGACGACGCTCCCGCCAATCCCATCGTGAAAGTTCGAGGATGGAATATCCAACCGGCAACGCTCACGCCCAGCGCGGCTGCACCCGCCGGAGCCGGGCAGCAATAAGAACGGCGGCCTCGCAGAAACGGACTCGTCTCGTGATAGCCGTCACGATGGGCATTGATCCGCTTTGCTAGAATTTGCAGTGGAACTCTGCATTTTTGCGAGGGCGGCCTGCCTTCGATGACCTTTCTGGAAACCATCGCCGCAACCAGCGGAGAACCGATTCGCGTGGATCGGCGGCCGAAACTCAACGAGCGCATCCAGCACCACATTGTGAGGAGCACTATGACGGAAATTACTGCGATTCATGCACGGGAAATTCTTGATTCCCGCGGAAATCCGACGGTAGAAGCCGATGTTGTTCTGGAAGGCGGCGCGATCGGACGAGCGGCCGTGCCCAGCGGCGCCTCGACGGGCGAGCACGAAGCGGTGGAGCTGCGCGACGGCGACAAGAGCCACTACCTCGGCAAGGGCGTGCTCAAGGCGGTCGAGAATATCGAGAGCATTCTGGCGCCGGAGCTGACGGGCATGGATGCTTCGAATCAGCGGCTGCTGGATGCCACAATGATTTCGCTGGACGGTTCGGAGAATAAGGGACGCATCGGCGCAAACGCGATCCTGGCCGTCTCGATGGCAGTGGCGCGGGCTTCCGCTGCAGAGCTCAAAGTGCCGCTCTACCGGTATTTGGGCGGTGTGAATGCGTCCATTTTGCCGACGCCCATGATGAACATCCTGAATGGCGGCGCGCATGCCGACAGCAACGTGGATTTCCAGGAGTTCATGGTGATGCCGGTGGGTGCGGAGCGCTTCAGCGACGCGCTGCGCTGGGGCGTGGAGGTCTTCCAAACGCTGAAGGGCGTACTGAAGAAGAAGGGCTACAACACCGCCGTCGGCGATGAGGGCGGGTTCGCGCCGTCGCTCAAGTCGAACTCGGAAGCGATTGAGCTGATCCTGGAAGCGATTGAGCTCGCTGGCTATAAGCCGGGAGAAGATGTTGCCATCGCGATCGATCCGGCATCGAGCGAGTTCTTCGACGCTGAAAAGAGCAAGTACGTCTTCAAGAAGGGCGACAAGAGCGAGCGGAGCGCCGAGGAGATGGTGGCGTTCTATGCCGACTGGATCCGGCAGTATCCAATCGTGTCGCTCGAAGACGGCCTGGCGGAGAACGACTGGGCAGGCTGGAAAATCCTGACGCGCGAACTGGGCAGCCAGATCCAGCTGGTGGGCGACGATAACTTCGTCACCAATACGGAACTGCTGCAGAAGGGCATCGAAGAGGGGGTTGCGAACTCGATCCTGATCAAGCTGAACCAGATCGGCACGGTGAGCGAGACCCTGGAGTGCATCGAACTGGCGCGGCGCTACGGCTATACGTCGGTGATTTCGCACCGCAGCGGCGAGACGGAAGACACGTTTATCGCCGATCTGGCGGTGGCCACGGGCGCCGGACAGATCAAGACGGGCTCGGCGTCTCGCACCGATCGCATTGCCAAATACAACCAGTTGCTGCGCATTGAAGAAGAGCTGGGCCAGGCGGCGGAGTTTCTGGGCCTGGAAGCTGTGAATTACGGAGAGTGAGGCCTGAGAGAGCGCCCGCGTCGAGGCTGCCCTGGGCTGGAGCGGAGCGTTGTGTGTCTCGACCCAAAACGAGGAGACTTCGTGCCTGTTTCGAATCGACCTGTGGTTCTGACCATTCTGGATGGTTGGGGATATCGCGCAGAAACCGCCAACAATGCCATTGCCCTGGCGCGCAAGCCCGTCTATGACAAGCTGCTCCGGGAATTTCCGAACACGCTCCTGCATGCGTCGGATCACTTCGTGGGTTTGCCCGACGGCCAGATGGGCAACAGCGAAGTGGGCCATCTGAACATCGGCGCGGGGCGCATCGTGCAGATGGACATCACCCGCATCGCTGCACTGATCGCCGGCGGCGCATTCTTCACGCATCCGACGATTGTGGAGGCGATGCAGAAGGCGCGGAAGACGCAACTGCATCTGTTCGGGCTGCTCTCCGACGGCGGCGTTCACTCCCACCAGGAACATCTGTACGCGCTGCTGAAGATGGCGAAGCAGCAGGGTGTGGAGAAGGTCTTTGTCCATGCTTTTATGGATGGACGCGACACGCTGCCCACAAGCGGCGCGGGCTATCTGGCCGCGCTCGAGCAGAAGATGCGCGAAACCACCGGTAAGCTGGCCAGCGTGTCCGGGCGCTACTACGCGATGGATCGCGACCGGCGCTGGGAGCGCGAGAAAAAGGCCTTCGATGCGATGGTGAAGGGCCAGGCCGAGGGGGGCGCGTACCGCGACGCGGTTGCCCGCATGAAGGAGTCGTACAACAACGGGACCACAGACGAGTTTATTGTGCCATTCGTTGTGACAGATGAGCGGGGAGATCCGGCGGCCGTGATCCGCGACGACGACGTGTGCATCATGTTCAACTTCCGCGCGGATCGTGCAAGGCAGATCACCCGGGTGCTGGCGCGAAACAGCGGCCTGAGCAAAGAGGCGGGGCGCGAGCTGTCGTCGGCCGAGGAACTGGACGCGGCCATTCCACGCAATGCGATCCCCAACAACCTGCACTACGTCTGCATGACGCAGTATGACAAGCATTTCACGCTGCCGATGATCATCCTTCCCGAATCGATGGAGAACCTGCTGGCCAATATGATGGCGCAGGCCAACCTGCGCAACCTTCGCGTTGCCGAGACGGAAAAGTACGCACACGTGACGTACTTCTTCAACGGCGGAATCGAGACGCCTTTTCCGGGTGAGGACCGCATCCTGATTCCTTCGCAGAAGGTGGCCACCTACGATCTGGCGCCGGAGATGTCCGCGGCCGGTATTGCCGACACGGTGGTGAAAGCGGTGAACGACCGCGCCTTCGACGTGGTGGTGGTGAACTTCGCCAATGCCGACATGGTGGGGCACTCGGGGAGACTGGAGCCCACGGTGAAGGCCGTTGAAACCGTTGACGCCTGCCTCGGACAGATCTACCAGGCGATGAAGCAGCGCGGCGGTGGCGCGTGGCTCATTACAGCGGATCACGGCAACGCGGAGCTGATGGTGGATCCCGCGAGCGGCGGCCCGCACACGGCGCACACGACCAATCCTGTGCCGTTCATCTTTGTGAGCGAGGACGCGCCGGACTATGGGCTCAGGCCGGGCGCATCGCTGCGGGATATATCGCCAACCATCCTCGGGCTACTGGGAGTGCCGCAGCCGAAGCAGATGACCGGCGGCGATCTGCGGCAGCGGAAGGGCTGAGGTTGGAGGCCGCTTTTCACAGCGGCACGGTCGGTTTTACCATCGACGCATGGGATTTCCGATTCGCACCTGCAGCGTTTGCGGCGAAGAATTCGAATTGAAACCCGATAAGCCCGGCTTTGCCAACCGGTGTCCGGTCTGCAGCGAACCTGAGGAGGACACGGGTGTTCCGCGGGAGGCGGGCTCGGGTGGCCGGTTCGGCAACGACCGGGAAGCCAATGCGGAACGTCGCCGCGTCATCCGGGACATGCTGTACCGGAAGGACAGCTAGGCGCGTCGCCATTTCCCAGTCTCCCGAGCATCGAGACGGGCAGACGGATATTCTGCGTACGGCCGAAGTCGGCAGCAGCAGGCTCATCCATAAGACTCGGTCTGGTATGCTGCACGTTGCCGCAGCGCAGCCTTGTACGAGCGGCACTGTACGGAGGTATCGACCGGATGATGCGAGTGCTTCGAGTCTGCGCGATAGCGATCCTGGCCTCCGTTTGCGCCTACGGACAGGCCGGAACGTGGATGCCGGATGTGACGCAGCAGCAAACCTACACCTGGCATCATGCCTCCAGCCAGGATCGCACCGGTGCGAACAACGATTGGGTTACGGTGGCTCCCGGAGCCACGGCCACGGTGCTCGATACGGACGGCCCCGGCATGGTCTCGCACATCTGGTTCACCATCAGCGATGAGGAACCGTACCATCTGAAGCGCATCGTGCTGCGTATGTACTGGGATGGAGAAACATCGCCCAGCGTGGAAACGCCGATCGGGGACTTCTTCGGCCTGGGCCTCGGTATTTACCACAACTGGCATTCGGAACTGCTTTCCGCGGGAAGCACCAAAGCTCTGAATTGCTACTTCCCCATGCCGTTCGCGAAACATGCACGCATCACCGTTACAAATGAGGGCAAGGAGCCGATCGACAGCCTGTACTACAACATCGATTACCGGACCTACGACCATCCGCTGGCTGCAGGGACGCTGTACTTCCATGCCGAATACCGGCAGGCGCAGCCGAATCATGGCTGGACGAATCAGTGGTCCCAGAACGGCGATGCCCTCGTGAACGATAAGAAGAACCTGGACGGCAAGGATAATTACGTTTGGTTCGAAGCCAAAGGCCACGGCCAGTATGTGGGCGTGACGATGTCCATCCTCCAGAATCAGGATGGCTGGTGGGGCGAAGGCGATCCAATGTTCTTCATCGACAACTCCCGTATGCCTTACATGCCGGGGGGCACCGGCTCAGAGGACTATTTTCTCGGCGCCTGGGATTTTGGCGGCCAACCCTTTGACTATCCGTTATACGGGGCTCCCATCGTCGGTGATGAACTCGCCGGCGAACGATGGAGCGTCTACCGATTCCATCTCGATTCCCCCATCCCGTTTACGAAGTACATGAAGGCGACCATCGAGCATGGGAACGCGAATCATCGTTCCGACAACTACTACTCCGTCGCCTACTGGTATCAGTCGGAGCCGCATATGCCCTTGCCTCCGCTGCCGCCGGTGGAAGACCGGCTCCCCACCCTTCAGATGGTGGGAGGCCCGGGAAACGCCGGGCCCGAACCACAGCGGTGATCCGTAACTGCAGCGGTGATCTGACGCTACTGTAGCTTCGGACCCTCGTCTGAGATGGGCCGGGCAGATCAGAAGTCGATGTGCCCGCGCACGGAGCCGACCCATACCGGGCCGCGATCGCGGTTGTAGCCGGGATCGTCGATGTGCTGGCCGTCCACCGCAAAGAAGAGCCCTTTCCACGCGTGCCAGGTGTAGTAACTCTCCACAATGTTCTCCCGGCCGTAATGGAGGTAGCCGTCGCCAAGCAGGAAACCAAGGCCGCCATCTTTCAGATAATTCTGGTGGTCCTTCTTAATCGCGTTGCTGACGAACGCGACGCCAAGTTTGTCAGCCGGGCGATGCCAGCGGGTTCCGTAGTAGTCGCCGGCGACCAGAGCCGTTTGCCCTACTTCGGTATAGGCGAAGGATTCCTCCTGATCGTCGTTCCAGCCGAAGCGCGTGCCGATGCGGAAGTTAGGCGTGATCTCCTGCTCGTTGTTCCAGCCGAAGCCATATTTGTTCGTGCCGAAACGCTCGACGGACGTGATCTCGGGCCTGGGTGTCAAGCCCGCGCTGTAGTGCTGCACGGCTTCGCGGTAGTTGCCCATGTGGGCGGTATTCACGTAGGCGAGAATGCGCGTGGTGCCTTTGCGGCCAGGAAGGAAGGAGCGGCGCAGCTCAAATTCCCAGTTCTGGCCGTGAGCGCGCGAAAAGGCCCAGTCCAGGTTGATGCCATTGGCCACCACGGGCATGGCGAAAATGCCGTATCGCGCGCTCCAGACGTGGTCGTCATATTCGAGGGCGCCGCCGACGGTGTAGCCGCGCGTATCGGCGGCGTAATCCCAGGCGCCATTGTCGTCCACGGTCCAGTTCATGAACTGGAGGTGACTGTCGCTGGCCACCTCGTTCTGATCGAAGATGTCATTCGCGCCCATCTTGCCGACGCGAACCTCGAATCGTCGAGCGGGAACCTGGGGCGCCAGGGAAAAGGCGCCGCGGTCGGCTTCCACCATGGTGTTGGTGAGTCCGATGGTCTGGTGAATCACGCCCCGCGCCAGGTAGGGAGCCGGGCCAAGATTCGGGTTGCGCACCACATCGAGATTGGTGAAACCTGCGAGACCGAGAGCCTCGCCGAGACCGCGGCCCGCGGCACTTTCCATGTCAAGCAGCAGATCGGTGTTGTAACGCAGGTTGCGATGGGGCTCCCAGCCGAGGAAAAGGGTCTCGACCATCGACGTCTTGTATTCCGGCGCATTGTCGAAGCTGTTCAGACCCTGATAAGGCGAGTGAAATCCCGGCTTGCCCTGAAAAATGACGTTCGCCTGGCCGGAGATCCACCAGGGAGCGGTGGCGCTGTGCGGGAACATGGTGAGCTGCGGGGCCTCATTGGGCGGAGGCGGTTTCAGGACTGCTTTTTGCGGCGGCTGGGGCGCTGTGCCGGACTGCTGGACCATCGCAATGACCGGAAGCGGCGCCGTCGGCAGGGTACGAGTCTGCGCGCGCGCCGGAGAGGATGACCCTGCGAGAAGCACGAGATAAAGAAGTGGAACAGGATGACGCAAGCTGTCTCTGGAGTCAGGGAACCTGTGGGTTTGCACCCTGGTATCTCCACAGTATACGAAGCCAATTAACTATGGTTTATGAAAATTCATTAAACGGCCTTCATGCGGTTGCGCCGGGTCACCCTATGGCCGCAACTGGGCCAGCCGATGCACGAGAGCGGCACTGAGCGACGATTGTGCCGCATCGTCCAGCTTCTGGCCGCCTTTGGTCAGATAGAACACATCGATGGCGGCTTCGCCTTCGGTGTCGATCAGGGCAACCGCGATGTTGCAGCGCGCAGCGGTAAAGCTGAGGGCGATCTCACGAAGCAGGCCGGGCGTATCCTGCGTAACAATCTGCAGCAATGTGCTGTGCGAAGAAGCATCGTTGTCGAATTCGAGCCGGGTATCCACCGCCACTCGCGGACGTGCGGCCTTGTGGTGGCGGGACCTCATCAGCTGCTCCACGGAAACTTTATGCGTGAGAGCGTCGCGAATGTTTTGCAGGAAGCGATCGACCTCAGAGGTATTGAGCTCGAGTGTGCGATACGCGTCGGTGAACTGGAACGTATCGACAACCATCCCGGCGGCGTTCGAAAAGGCGTCCGCCTTCACGATGTTCATACCCCAGGCCGAGAGAACGCCGGCCATATCGGCGAACAGGCCGGGGCGATCCGACGTGACCAGGGTGACTTCGCTGAGCTGGTGCAGGGTGCGGAAGGCTACCTGAACAGGATTGTCCCGGAGCGCCTGGCCGAGGCGGAACTGGGCCGCGATCTGTTCCGGCGAGCGCGTATTCAGGTATCTCTGCGGCAGACCCTCAAGAAAGCCGCGCAGCTCCTCCGTCGGCACCGGTGAGGCGGCCGCGCCGCGATCCCGTGCTGCCGGGGCATCCGCAGGGATCGCAGCGGGAATGAAAGCGCCGATGCGGCTGAGAAGGGCTGAATCCGCCGCCGCGTGGTAACGGATTTCGTCAACGCTGCGATCGAGAAAATTCGACGCGCTCATGTAAAGCTGCCACAGGCTCTCAGCCTTCCACGGGGTGAGAGCTTCGGGCGAGACGGCGCCGATATCGGCATAGGTCATCAGCGTGAGCATCTTCAGCTGGAAGGGAGTGGCGACTTTCTCCGCAAAGGCGCGGACCGTCTCGTGATCGAAGATGTCGCGGCGCATCGCCGCCGACATCTCCAGGTGGTTGTGAATGATGCGGCGGACCGTTTCCCGCTCATCCGGGTCGAGTTCCAGACGAGCGAAAAGGCTTTCGCTCAGCTCGACGCTGGCCGATGCATGATTGCCATTCCGCCGCGCCTTGCCGGTGTCGTGCATGAGCAGCGCGAGGAAGAACAGATCGGATCGTTCCAGCTCGGGCAACAAACCGGCGAGCCGTTTCTCCCACTCGTGCTGCGGCTGGCGCAGACGATGCACGTTATCGATGACATGAAAGGTGTGCTCGTCGACCGTGTAGCGGTGCCAGGTATCGCGGATGACCAGCGCATCGATGCCGTGGAATTCCGGTATGAGCAACTCCAGGATGCCGAGTGCGTGCATGGTGCGCAGCGCATGGGCAGCCCATGGGCCGAGGAGCACCTCGCGCAGGCAGTTCCACAGGAATGGACCTTCGGGCATCTGCACCGCGAGCACCGGCAGCGCGTCGGCGATGCGGTCTTCTGTGGAGTGGCTCAGCCGATAGCCGTGCTTTGCCATAAGACCGAAGATCTGGAGGATGCTGTCCCCGTCGTGGACGTTGGCGCCTGCGGCAAGCTCCAGACGGCCATCTTCCAGGAAGAAATCGGTTCCCGGAACCGGCGTGCGCTTGCGCCGGAATTGCTTGTAGAAGGAGCGGCGCGGCGGCGGAACGGCATCGATGAGGAGCGACGCGCGACGATAGACAGTGCGCGCCTGGCGATACCAGGTCCGCATCCAGTAGGCAGGATCCGAAGTGCCGCGCGTTTCCAGACCGATGGACCGGGAGGCTGCTTCGTCCTGCGCATGCCAGTCGAGGATATTGTCGTCCCGGCCCGCCCGGTAATGCAGAAAACATCGGACGGCCGATAGAAAATCGTAGGCGGACTCGGGTTCGTCGTGCGTTCCGTAGAAATCGTTGGCGGCGCGCGGCCAGGCTTTTTCTTCCTTAACGGAGTTGAGGAGCGCAAGCCACTGCGCCAGATGGTAATCGCGCAGACCGCCGGGACATTCCTTCACGTTCGGTTCCACATGAAAGATGGTGTTGCCGTATTTGGCGTGACGGGCCCGGGCGATCTCGGCCAGATTCTGGACGATGGTGTCCCATTCCCTCAGGACGACCAGGGGCAGCAGTTCTCTTTCGAATTTGGTATAGAGCGTGCGGCTCCCGGCGAGAAACCGGCGATCGAGCAGCGAGACGGTGAACTCAAGATTGTCGGGGTGGACGCGTTCGCACTCCTTCAGCGTGCGGGTGGAGGGGCTGGCGCGCAGGCCGATATCCCACATCGCCTGGATGCAGGAGCGGATCGAATCGCCCAAAGCCGGCTCGACCTTTTCATTGGCGCAGAGGAAGAGAACGTCCACGTCCGAACACGGAAAAAGCTCGCGCCGGCCAAACCCGCCCGTTGCGATCAGGGCAATCTCCGCATGGGCAGAGCCGGGAACCAGGTCGCCCCACAGCTCGCACAGCAGAGCGCCGACCATCTGGGACCGGCGGCGAATGGCGGCCGATCCATCTCCGGTGCGTTCGAAGTTCTGACGCAACTGGGCAAAGTCGTCCTGATAACGACTGCGGAGACGCCCCAGGGAAAGCGGGTCAGCCAGCATGGACAATACTCAACCGGTCGTTCACTTCGCTCGCGCCGGGCGCCGCGGAAATGCTGCCCGCCCGAGCCAGGTGGAGATCAGAGCGCCGACGGACCGCGCTCGTCGTTGCGGATGCGAATGGCGTCGTCCACTTTCGAGACGAAGATCTTGCCATCGCCGATCTTACCGGTGCGCGCCGTCGAGACGATCGCCTGAATGGCCCGGTCGGCCATCTCGTCGCGCACGACCATTTCGATTTTGATCTTGGGCAGCAGGTCGACCGTGTACTCGCGGCCCCGATAGAACTCGGTGTGGCCTTTCTGACGCCCATGGCCGCGGGCTTCGAGAATGGTCATGCCTTCGATGCCTGCCTCGAGCAGCGCATCCTTCACTGCATCGAGCTTGGACGGCTGGATGATGGCTTCAATCTTTTGCATAGGCTCTCAAATCCTGGCAAAACAGAGTATACGTTCACAAAATCAGGAAGCGAAGTCATATCCTTCTTCGCCGTGCTGGGTTACGTCGAGACCTTCGATCTCCTCTTCGCGCGTCACGCGCAGGCCGATGACCACGTCCACGATCTTAAGCAGGATCAGAGTGCCGACAATGGAGAGTCCCCAGGCAATGCCGATCCCGGCCAGCTGATTCTGGATCTGATGCCAGTTGCCGTCGATCGCCCCGGTCGGTTTGCCATTTCCGAAAATCGGGTTAATCGCGCGGGAGGCAAAGAACCCCGTCAGCAGCGCGCCGATCGTGCCGCCGGCGCCGTGCACGCCAAAGGCATCGAGCGAGTCGTCGTAGCCGAACCAGTTCTTGACTACCGTGACCATGAAGAAGCAGAAGATTCCGGCGACAAAGCCGATCACCAGGGCTGACATTGGCTGGACAAATCCTGAAGCGGGCGTGATGGCGACCAGACCGGCGACCGCGCCGGAGATCGCGCCCAGGGCGCTGGGCTTGCCGTTGCGGATCCACTCGGCCAGGCTCCAGCCAATCGCCGCTGTGGCCGTGGCGAAGTGCGTGTTGACGAAAGCGCTGGTGGCGAGCCCGTTGGCGGCTACCGCCGAGCCGGCATTAAAGCCAAACCACCCTACCCACAGCAGGCAGGCTCCGATGAAGCTGAGCACCACCGAATGGGGCGGCGAAGGTTCTTTGGGATACCCCACCCGCTTGCCCAGATACAGAGCGCACACCAAAGCAGAGACTCCGGAGGTGATGTGCACGACCGTGCCGCCGGCGAAGTCGAGGCAGGGAATTTTGCCGCCCAGGGATGCATTCAGCAGCCCACCTTTGCCCCAGACCATGTGCGCCATGGGCGAGTAGACAACGAGGGACCACAGGGTGAGAAACAGGCACATCGCGCTGAACTTCATTCGCTCGGCGAAGGCTCCACAGATCAGCGCCGGTGTAATGATGGCGAACATCAGCTGATAGATCATGTAGGTCTGCGCCGGGATGGTGGCGGCGTAGTCGGGATCGGGCGTCAGACCCACGTGGTTCAGAAAAATGTAGTGGAAGCCGCCAATGAAACTGTTGCCCGGACCGAAGGCCAGGCTGTAACCGACAATGGCCCAGACCACCGTGACGATGCACATCACGGCGAAGCTCTGCATCATCGTCGCGAGGACGTTTTTCCTGCGCACCAGACCGCCATAAAAGAGGGCCAGCCCAGGGCCGGTCATCAGCAGCACAAGCGCTGCGCTGGTGAGCATCCAGGCGTTGTCGCCGGCAGAGATGGTGGGCGTGGTGGCCGCAGTCTGCGCCAGCAGGGCGGGGCAAAAGACCGCGGGCAACAATAAAAACAGGCGAGTCCAGCGTCGAAAAGGCATAACACTCCCAGGGTGGTGCTCGGGTTATGTCACGACAGGGTGACGCGGGGATGCGGCCGGCGGCAGTCCGGGCCGCGAAGAGCTTGTGCAATGATCCTGAAACCTACTTTTACATGATTTATGCCGGTCGAAAACAGGGAATTTTGCAGCCAGGGACGATCCCGGCGTCTGGGGTTCGAAGCATGGTTCAGATCAGTCCCTGTCCTGTCAGTCCCGGTCCTGCTGCGGCGGCGGCGCGCGGCGTGATTTGGCAGCGCAGGTGCGGTGCTGGTTGAGACAGTATCGGAATCCAACCGTTACAGCAGCATTACCAATGCGGGGAGGAATCCCGTGAAAAGCCGAAACCGATCGCACCGGCGGGTATCATAAGAGCATGAGTGAAACCCTGCGAGACCGCCGGCTCTTCGGGAACATGGAGAGCCTCGCCAAGAATCGGGAAAAGGTCTTCGAGGCCAGCTATGGCTTCGAACAGCCCGAGGGCGTTTTCCTCACCACTGTGGATTCGGCCATCAACTGGATCCGGAAGAATTCCATCTGGCCGATGACGTTCGGACTTGCCTGCTGTGCCATCGAGATGATGTCCATGGGCGCGTCCCGTTTCGATGTGGCGCGGTTTGGCGCGGAGGTATTCCGCCCCTCGCCCCGCCAGTCGGACCTGATGGTGATCGCGGGCCGGGTTTCCTGGAAAATGGCTCCGGTCATCCGTCGGCTCTACGACCAGATGCCTGAGCCCAAATGGGTTATTTCTATGGGTGCCTGCGCCACTTCCGGGGGAGTGTTTAACAATTACGCCCTCGTCCAGGGCGTCAACCAGGTGATTCCCGTGGATGTCTATGTGCCGGGCTGTCCACCTCGGCCGGAGCAGCTGCTGTATGCCATCACACTCCTGCAGGAGAAAATTCAGCACGAACGGGGCAGTTTGAAGCGCGTCCTCAACTTGCAATAGCTGTCCGGCCCGGTTAACTTAGTGTGTAAGAGACGGCTGGTGCGGAAATGGTCCGGCCGACCTCTTTCCCCGGAAAACAGATCGCTCTCCGGCTGATTCAATAGCGCGATTACACACCGATGAATCCCCGGGGAACCTGCCTGAATACGGCCAACTGATTGAAAGAATTGCGCTCTGGCAAGAATTCCTGTGGTAATTTCATTAGCGCGAGGACTTTTCCGTTCGCCTCATACAGTTGTCTGATTAGTACTGGCCAGTTGTTGTCTTCGTTAGCTCTTATCAGTGGTTGCGGAGGATAGACGCATGTTTTCTCGTCCATATAATTTTGTGGCTCGAACTCTGCTCGTCGGTTGCGCTTTTGGATTGACAGTTTCGGCGCTCCTCGGTCAGACTTCGTCCTCTTTGTCCTCTGCGCCGACGGCCCTGCCGGACGCTCCGGTTTCGCGCATGGACGTCTTCATGGGCTACTCGTATCTGGCTCCCCATGCAACCGTAAACACCCCCCTCGCGAATGGGACGATTCATACTGACAACTACTCGTCTATCGATTTGGGTGCAATCGGCAGCTTCTCGTACTACTTCAATCGTTACGTAGGCGGCCAGGTCGAGTACGCGAACGGACCCAACGGCCAAAACGACGGAATTTCGACGGTCCAGGGCGGCATGGTCTTACGCTACCCTGCCGAAGGTATGACGCCATTTGTGCATGGGTTGGCGGGCATCGCCCGCATTGGCGGCCCGAATTATCCAGGAATTACGCAGCTGGACTTTGTGGTCCACCCTTATACCTGGGGACCGGCCCTGACGGTAGGTGGCGGCCTTGATTACGACCTCCCGTTTGCAAACCATCGATTCGGTCTGCGCCTCTTTCAGGCGGATTACGAGTACATGCACGCCGATTTTGGACCCCAGGTCAGAACCGGCGGCCGCGCCAATATCGACGCGGCTCGTCTGAGCTCGGGCATTCTGATTCACTTCGGCAACATCGTTCCGCCCCCGCCGGTGCTGTACGCCTGCTCCATGAATCCGGCGTCGGTCTTCCCGGGTGCACAGGTGACAGTGACGGGCACAGCCACCAACCTCGACCCCAAAAAGACCGCCAGCTACAGCTGGAGCGGGCAGGGCGTGACGGTAGGCGGCACAAATTCAACCGCCACGATCGATACGGCTAACCTGCAGCCGGGCACCTACACGGTCACCGGTCATGTCACCGAAGGCAAAAAGCCAGGACAGTCTGCGGACTGCACCGCGCAGTTCACGGTGAACCCGTATGAGCCGCCAACCATCAGCTGCACCGCCAATCCGACCACGGTGAAGCCGGGTGAAAGTTCCACCATCACCTGCGACGGAGTGAGTCCGCAGAACCTTCCCCTGACCTACAGCTACTCGGCCTCGGCGGGATCCATCAGCGGTACCGGCAATACGGCGACCCTCTCGACCACCGGCGCCCCATCCGGGACCATCACGGTCACCGGCACCGTCCAGGACGACAAGGGCCATACCGCTTCGGCCACGACGACTGTGGATGTGCAGGCGCCGCCGCCGCCGCCGGCTCCGAAGACGCAGACCCTTTGCTCGGTCACGTTCAACAAGGACAAGCGCCGTCCGACTCGCGTGGACAACGAAGCCAAGGCTTGCCTGGACGACGTGGCCCTCAACGCGCAGCAGAAAGCCGATGCCTCGCTGGTGGTTGTCGGTAATTCGGCTCCGGTACGTACACCGCGGACGAAGTACGCCCGCCGCCACGCGATGACTGCCGAGAGACTGGCAGCGCAACGCGCGGTGAACACCAAGGATTACCTGGTGACGCAGAAGGGAATCGATGCCAGCCGCATCCAGGTGAGGACGGGCACAACCGGCCAGAACGAGGTGGAGAACTACCTGGTTCCGGCGGGCGCTAACTTCGACAACGACGTGCCTGGCACGACGCCGGTCGATGAGAACGCCATTAAGGCCCAGCCTCGCAATCCGGTGCGACACCATCACCATCGCCACCACCACACAGCCGCGAAGAAGAAGGCTCAATAGTCGAACGAACCGAACAACAGGGCTGACCTTTACCAGGTCAGCCCTGTTTTTTTCTGGCTGTGAGCAGGACAACGGGGAGCAGGACAACGGGCGGCTCCGCGCCGGCCGGCATTCCGTTGCCAATCATGGGACCTGGCCTGTTCTCTGCGAGCGCAAGCCCGGCAAAAGCAGGTAGCATGGGATCAGACTTCGGGCGTTCGCGGCTCCGGAGAGGTCCCGACAGCGATATGAAATTGATGCGGTCTTGTTTGTGGATTGCGGCCATAGCCGTGTTTCTGTCTGGTTGTGGCTGCTTCGCGGCTGCGGCAGTTTCTTCCTGGAATCCTGCAGGGCCCGACGGCGGCGACGCCCGGCGCTTCGCTTTCAGTCCCCAGGATCCGAGCCGGATTTACGCTGGAACCACCGACAGCTGGATTTATGTCTCCAACGACGGAGGCTCGACCTGGTCGCGCCTGGCGCATCTCGGCAGTCAGGACAATCTCGTCATCGACAGTCTGGTCGTCGATCGTTCCGACCCCCGCACCCTGGTCGCGGGCGTCTGGGTCATGGATCATCCCGATGGCGGCATCTACATCAGCCACGACGCCGGACACACATGGAGCGATGCTCCGCAGATGCAGGGTCAGTCGGTGCGATCGCTGGTGCAGGCGCGGTCGAATCCGCGCATCCTCGTCGCCGGCACTTTGCGCGGAGTGTATCGCACCGAGGACGGCGGCCGGAACTGGCGCGAGATTAGCCCCCCAGGCAGCACAGAGATCCACGAAGTCGAATCCGTGGCCATCGATCCCTACGATGCTCAAACCATCTACGCGGGCACCTGGCATCTGCCCTGGCGCACGACGGATGGCGGCGCACACTGGAGCAATATCAAGCAGGGTGTGATTGACGACTCCGATGTGTTCTCGATGATCGTCGATCCCTCCCGCCCCAGCGTCGTGTTTCTCAGTGCCTGCTCCGGAATCTATCGCAGCGACGATTATGGTACCCAGTTCCGGAAGGTGCAGGGGATCCCGGCGACAGCCCGGCGGACCCGATCCCTGCGCATGGATCCAGCCGACCGCAACACCGTTTATGCCGGAACCACCGAGGGCCTCTATAAGACGGAGGATGGCGGCGAGCACTGGACGCGCACCACAGGTTCGGACGTGATCGTCAACGACGTGTATGTGGATCCACGCAATGCGAAGCACGTGCTGCTGGCAACCGATCGAAGCGGCATCCTCGCCAGTGAGGACGGAGGCACCGATTTCGAGGCCTCCAATACCGGATTCTCGCAGCGGCAGGTCAGTGCGCTTCTCGCCGACAATCGGTCGCCCGGCACCCTCTATGCCGGCGTGATCAACGACAAGATTTACGGAGGCGTCTTCACCAGCTCGGACCAGGGACGGACCTGGAAACAGCAGAGCGATGGCCTGGCAGGGCGCGATGTTTTCGTGCTCGCCCAGAGCGCCGACGGCACGGTGCTGGCAGGCACCAGCAACGGCATCTTCCGCCTCCAGGGGACTGCCTGGGTTGCCGCAAATGCTGTCGCCGCTGCCGACCCGGTGGCTCCGGCAAACACCGGGCATCAGCGGCGGACCCGCGGCAGGCACTCGATCGTGAAAGCAAAATCCGAGGAGCCCCAGCCGATTCACGGCCGCGTGACGGCATTGGCGGCATCGGATGGCGTCTGGTACGCGGCAACCGGGCTCGGCGTGTTTCGCAGCACGGATGGAGGCCAGCAGTGGGAGCAGGTTCTCGCCCCGCAGGATGCCAGTTCGTTCTTTCGCGACGGTGAATACCGGGCGCTGTCCGTTTCCGGCCGGACCGTCTTCGCAGGGCGCCGCGAGGGCATCATGGTTTCTCAGGATGCTGGCGCCACCTGGCGGGCGATCCCTCTTCCGGCAGGGTTAACCGCCCTTGCCACTCTCAGTCTGGCGCCGGATGGCTCTCTTTGGGCCGGCGGCCGCGAAGGGGTGTTCTACTCCCGGGACGAAGGACAGAGTTGGACTCCTTTGCGGCGGCTGCCCGTCGTGGCCATTAACAGCATTGCCTGGAACGCTGCCCTCGACCGCCTGATCGTCACTTCGGGCGAAGGCACTGTGATTTATGCGGTCGACCCCCATGACGGGAGCTGGCAATGGTGGAACACAGGCTGGACGGTGCGAGCGGCGGCCTCGGTCAACGGCCGCCTGGCGGCTGCCTCCTTGTATAGCGGTGTGGTGCTGCAGCCCGTCATGGAGGCCGCCCGCAACGGATCCTACGTCCAGGACGCGCGACAATAGGTCGTGCCGCTGACGATTCGCCCTGCCCTTTCCCAGGATTTCCCTGCGCTCTACGCGCTGGACCAGGCCTGCTTTGTCCCCGGCATCTCCTGGTCGAGGGCGGAATTGCAGTACTTCCTCCGCTATCCCGGGAATATCGCGGTGGTGGCGGAAGAGGACGGCCGGATCGCGGGCTTCGCCATTGCCGGGTCGCAACTGCGCGGGGGAGCCGCGGTCGGGCGGCTGATCACCATTGACGTCGACAGCTCCATGCGCCGCCGCGGCGTCGGGCATCGCCTGCTGCAAACCGTCGAGGACCGGCTGCGCGCACAAAAGGCGGTCGCGGTGCTGCTCGAAGTGGCCATCGACAATCTCGGCGCCCAGCAATTCTACGTCCGCCATGGATTCGTGAAGACGGGCCGTATCCCCGGCTATTATCTCGATCGCATTGACGCGCTGGCCATGGAGAAGCCGCTGTCATCGTGATTGCCGGGCCTCGTTCAGGTCTGTCGCGCAGCAGCCGCGCGACTACAATAAAGCCAATGCTTCGTCTCAGATTGAGGGCTGCCTGCTCGCTCGCTGTCTTCCTGTGCGTGCTTGTGCCTGTCTTCGGTCAGGCAGTGAAAGACCTGCCCCAGCCCACCGACTACGTCAGCGATTTCGCGCACGTAATGTCGGCGCCGGCGAAGGTGCAGATCGACCGCCTTTGTGGCGAGGTCGATCGCGAAGCCCACGCGCAGATCGCGGTGGTCACCATCAATACGCTGAACGGGGAACCCATCGAGCAGTATGCGGTGGAACTGGAGGACGCCTGGAAGGTCGGGCAAAAAAGCACGGATCGCGGCGTGCTCATTCTGCTGGCCGTCAAGGATCGCAAGCGGTTCATTGAAACCGGCTACGGTCTCGAAGGCATTCTGCCGGACGGAAAAGTCGGCGACATCGGCCGCCAGATGGTGCCCATGCTGCGCAGCAACGACTTTGACGGCGCGGTGACCCTGGCCGTCGATGAGATTTCCCAGATCATCGCGCAGGACGCCGACGTTCAGCTCCAGCCCCTTACCCGCTGGGGAGCGCAACAGCAGCAGCCTCATGCGACCGTGGGGCAGGTGATTGGCGGCATCGTCTTCCTGATCTTCGTCGTCATCTTCCTCATTTGGGCAGGAGGAACGGGCCTGCTCGGCTTCCTGCTGGGCATGTTCTTCGGTGGCGGCGGTTTCGGGGGTGGAGGCTTTGGCGGCGGCGGCGATTTCGGTGGAGGCGGCGGAGGCGGCAGTGGCTTTGGCGGCTTCGGCGGCGGCAGCACCGGCGGGGGTGGCGCGGGCGGCAGTTGGTAACATCGATACGGAATTCTTAAGGAGATCGACTCAATGATGCGTCGTGGGCTGTGGATCGCAGTGGCCGTGGTCGGCGTGCTCGTGCTGGTAGGGCTGCTGGTGTTCGGCAGCTTTGTCAGCGCGCGGAACCAGATGGTGGCCAAACAGGAAGCCGTCAGTGAGCAGTGGAGCAACGTGCAGACCGTCCTGCAGCGCCGCGCCGACCTGATCCCCAATCTGGTGGCCACCGTGAAGGGCTACGCGCAGCATGAGGAGACCGTCTTCGACGATGTGGACAAAGCGCGCGAAGCCCTGCTCGCCGCGCATGATCCCCAGGGCAAGATGGCGGCCAACGGGCAGCTCGACGGCGCCCTGGGACGGCTGCTGGCGATTGCCGAGAATTACCCCAACCTCAAAGCCAATCAGAATTTCCTGGAACTGCAGGATCAGCTGGAAGGAACGGAAAACCGCATCGCTGTTGAGCGCCACCGCTATAACGAGGCACTGCGCGACTACAACACATACATCCGGCAAATCCCCAATAACTTCTGGGCCCACCTGGCTGGATTTCAACCGAACAATAACTATTTCGAAGCCAGCCCAGCCTCGCAGCAGGCGCCCAAAGTGCAGTTTTAGCTTCTCCAGTCCGATGATTAGCCCGCGATGAGAATGCGCAGATCGCGGAGATTGTTGCCCGTGGGGCCGGTAACGATCGTGTCGCCCAAAGCCGTGAACAAAGTGCACGCATCGAAGCGCTGCAGGGTGGCCTCAGGATCGAAATTGTAACTGCGGGCGCGCGCAATTGTGGTTGTATCGGCGATGGCTCCTGCAGCCGGACTGTTCCCGTCAATGCCGTCAGATCCGGCGCTGAGCACCGCCAGCGGCTGGCTCTCATACCGGGCCAGATCGAGCGCCGCTTCCAGCGCAAACTGCTGATTGCGCCCGCCGCACCCTGGATTCCTGCCGAGATTGACCGTGACTTCGCCGCTGGAAATCAGGCAGATGCGCTCGTATTCGTTGCGCAGCTCATGAAAACGGGCCAGCAGATACTGCGCTGCCTTCACGTAATCCCAGTCGTCGCACGCGTTGTCGATGAAGACCCGGTATCCCAGCGATTGCGCATGGTCGCGGGCCGCATTGACGAAATCATGGTTCGACAGAAGAGTGTCGAACTGTGCATGCTCGAAGGCCCCGGGTGCAGCCGGCTGCTCTTTCCTCTGCGCCTCCGCCGCTGCCTCGACGCTCGCCAGGTTCTCGAAATACTCGCGCACGTTTGGAGGAAACTTCTCCAGCAGATGAAAGCGCTCCAGGATCTCCGCGCACTGTGCGGGCGTGGAATAGTTCGGCAGGGTGGGTGATGACGCTACTGCGGCGAGATCCTTGAGCGGCACATCCGCCAGCAGCAGAGACAGCTTTTCTGACTGGGGCGCCGCCAGCGCCAGACGCCCGCCTTTCACCGCGGAGAAGTATTTGCGCACCGTATTGACTTCGGTGATGGTGGCGCCGCTGGCCACCAGCGTTTCATGAAAGGCGATCGTGTCATCCAAATTGATCTTTCGGTCGCGCGGCAGTTCCAGCATCGCCGACCCGCCGCCGCTGATGAGGAAGAAGACAAATGTGTCGGCTTTCCCATGCTTCAGCAGGTCCAGTGCCGCCCGTGCCGCGGCGAATGAATCCTCGTTCGGTACGGGATGACCGCCGGCGAAATAGCGGATGTTACGGCGACGATCCTTCGGAATCTGGGGCGCAGAGCAGACGCCGCGCACGCGCGTCTTCTCCGGCAGTCGCGCCAATAGTGCATCGAGCATGGAAAGCGCCGCCTTTCCGAAGGAGAGGACAAAGACTTCTTTATAGCGATCGAAAGGCACCGTGATCGCCGCCAGGCGCGGCGAAGGATGGCGGATCAGCGTCCTGCCCTCAAAATGCAGGTGGCGATCGAAGGCCTGAGCGATGTCGCACGCGCGGAGCGCCTGATCGAATATGTCCCGGGCAACCGTGTGCAGCTCATCGAGGGTGGTCATTGGCTGGCGAGCGCCGGAAATTGTCGTTGCGCCCATGCGCGAAGCACCGATCGCATCTCCTCCAATTTACTCCCCGCGTCCTGCCGCGGCGCAGATGGAGTTTCCTTTGTTATCGGCGTAAAAAAATGATCCGTGTCGGCGATCCAGACGAGCTCCTTAGGCTCGGATGCGAGACGCACCGCCGCTTCCACCTTCGCCACCGGCCCGTACGGATCGCGGCTGCCGCTCACGAAGAGCTTCGGCTGCATGCAGTCGGACAGAAAATCGTATCGATAATCGCGGCCTTCCGCATGGACCGGCAGTCCAAGCGCGATCAACCCGCTCACGCGCGAATCGCCGCAACAAGCCTGCAGTCCGACGTAAGCTCCAAACGAAAACCCCGCGAACAGCAGCGGTCGCCGGAATTCCCGCTCCAGCCAGTCCAGAGCGGCGCGAACGTCGTTCTGCTCGCCACGGCCATTGTCATGAATCCCTTCGCTCAGGCCGGTTCCGCGGAAATTGAAACGCAGCACGGGCAATCCGAGGCCCTGTAGTGCCTTCATCGCGTGGTACACCACCTTGTTATGCAGTGTCCCGCCACCGAGCGGATGCGGATGACAGACCAGCGCCGCAAACGGCGCTGCCGACACCCCGGGATTCAACAGCGCTTCCAGCCGTCCCGCCGGTCCGCGCAGATCGTCCACCGTGCGCAATACAGCCGAGCCCACATGCGATTGCGTCATCGTTCTTCATTGTACGAAGACGGCCCGGGGTATTCTGGCTGAGCATGCCTGTCGATCCTGTCCAGCTCACGCGCCGCCTCGTGGATATCGAATCCATCACCTACAACGAAGGCGGCGTGGCTGCATGCCTGGCTGAATTCCTGATCGATCAGGGATATGCGGTCGACAAGATGCCGGTGGAGCAGCACCAGGAGAGCCGCTCCACCAGCGAGCGCTTCAACGTATACGCCTGCGCTCCGGGGCAAACGCCTGAGATCGTGCTTTCCACGCATATGGACACGGTCCCGCCCTTCATCCCCTCCAGCGAAGACGATGCATTCATCTACGGGCGCGGCGTCTGCGATGCCAAGGGCATTATCGCCGCGCAAATCGCCGCCGCGGAACGTCTCCGCGAACAGCAGGTCCGCGTTGGCCTGCTCTTTGTTTCCGGCGAGGAACGCGATTCTGCCGGAGCCAAAGCCGCCAATCTCCAGCCGCGCGGCAGCCGCTTCCTCATCAATGGCGAGCCCACTGACAACCGCATTGCCCTCGCGTCGAAAGGCTCCCTGCGCGCCGTCGTTCGCGCCACCGGCAAGATGGCGCACTCCGCCTATCCCGAACTCGGCGAAAGCGCGACGCAGAAGCTCGTCGAAGCCCTGCATCGCATCCTGGCCATCCCTTTGCCGTCTCTCGACGACATCGGCCCCAGCACACTGAACATCGGCGTGATCGGCGGCGGTTACGCACCCAACGTGATCGCCGATCACGCCGAAGCCCAGGTGATGGTCCGGCTCGTCGGCCCCTCCGACGAAATCCGCCGCGCCATTGTCAATGCCGCTGAGGGTCTGGCCACCGTCGATTTCACGCTCGAGATGCCTTTCCGGCGGCTGCGCTCGCTTCCCGGCCTGCCGACCATGGTGGCGGCCTTCACCACCGATATCCCCTGGCTCAGCAACTGGGGCGAACCCATCCTTCTCGGCCCCGGATCCATCCATGTCGCGCACACGCCTCACGAGAAGCTCGCGAAAAAAGAACTGTTCGAAGCCATCGGTCTCTACGTCGACGTTGCGCAGCGCCTGGTGAACGAGTCGCGCTGATGCGGCCATCCGCGCCATCGCCCGCGTTTCGCCCCGAAATGCTCTAGGCTGGAAGTATGGCTGAGCCAACCGGCACCGCAGTCCAGACCCGCAACACCCTCGACCAGTCATCGTCTTCTTACCTCCGATCCGCCATGCATCAGCCAGTGCAGTGGCAGGAGTGGGGCGAGGCCGCTTTCGCGCTGGCCCAGCAGCTCGACAGGCCCATCCTCCTTGATGTGGGCGCGGTCTGGTGTCATTGGTGCCACGTCATGGATCGCGAGTCCTACGAGGATCCAGCCCTCGCGCAGACCGTCAACGAACATTTTGTCGCCATCAAGGTCGATCGCGACGAGCGTCCCGACGTCGACGCCCGTTACCAGGCAGCCGCGCAGGCGATTGCCGGTCAGGGCGGCTGGCCTCTGACCGCGATTCTCACGCCGGACGGCCGCCCCTTCTTCGCCGGCACCTACTTTCCCCGCGAGGACCGCTACGGCCGCCCCGGGTTCGAGCGCGTCCTGCTGACTCTGGCGAACGCATGGAAGACCCAGCGCAACGAGGTTCTGGAGTCAGCCGCAAGCGTGATCGCGGCCATCGAGCACGGCGAAACCTTCTCCGCGCGCGGCGACACTCTTTCCCTGGAAATCGTGGAAAAACTCGTCGCCAGTGCCGTAAGCCAGTTCGATCCACGCCACGGCGGATTTGGATCGCAGCCGAAATTTCCGCACCCTGCGGCTCTGGATCTGCTGATCGACGTCGCCGCCCGAACCGGCAACGAAGCTGCTAAAGAAGCAGCCACAGTGACGCTCCGGAAAATGGCCCGCGGCGGCGTCTACGACCAGCTCGCCGGCGGCTTCCACCGTTACTCTGTCGACGAGCGCTGGGTCGTCCCGCATTTTGAGAAGATGCTCTACGACAATGCGGGCCTGCTCGCAACCTACGTTCATGCTTTTCAGACTTTCGTTGAGCCGGACTTCGCCGCCACCGCGCGTGACATCCTGGGCTGGATGAACGAAGGTCTCAGCGATCAGGAGCGCGGTGGATTCTACGCTTCGCAGGACGCCGACATCTCTCTGGACGATGACGGAGACTACTTCACCTGGACGCGCGAGGAAGCCGCGGCCGTCCTCACGCCCGATGAATTGTCCGTTGCCGGTCTGTTCTATGACATTGGCGACCTGGGAGACATGCACCATAACCCAAAGAAGAACGTGCTCCATCGCAACTTCACGACCGAAGAGCTCGCGCACAAGCTCGGACGCGACACCGCATCAGTGGAGCGAGACTTGGCCTCTGCAAAGCAAAAGCTCTGTACAGCGCGTCTCCAGCGCCCCACGCCCTTCGTGGACAGAACCATCTACACGGGCTGGAACGCGATGGCCATCTCCGCGTATCTCGATGCAGCCCGCATCCTCGATCTCGACGCGCCACGCACGTTCGCCCTCCGCACTCTCGACCGCATCCTGCGTGAAGGCTGGAGCCCCACCGCCGGCCTGGCGCACGTAATCGCCTATCCCGATCAGCCCGGCGCCGCCAAATGGATTGCCGGCGTCCTGGACGACTACGCGCTGCTGGCCAGCGCCTGCGTGGACGCATGGGAGTCGACCGGCGACCTGCGCTACTACGAGTCGGCCATCCAGATCGCTGCATCGCTGGTCGAGCGCTTTCACGACAACGAAGGCGGCGGTTTCTTCGATACCGAAAAAGAAGCGGGCGATCGGCTCGGCGCCCTCGCCGCTCGTCGCAAGCCCATGCAGGATTCGCCCACGCCGGCCGGAAATGCCATAGCGGCCAGCGTCCTGCTGCGTCTCCACGCCCTCAGCGGGCGCGATGATTTCCGTTCCATCGCCGAAGACACCCTCTCCTTATTTGCCGGAGTCATCGAGCATTACGGCCTCTATGCCGGCAGTTACGGCCTCGCGCTGGAGCGACTGCTGCTCCCACCCATCCAGGTGGCCATCGTCGGCCGGGGGATCGCGGTCCGGCAACTCGCGGCTCTCGCTAATGCCCGCTACGCCGTGAACAAGGGCGTCATCATGCTCTTGCCCGAGCAGGTCATCGGCGCTCGTCTCCCGCCGCTCCTGGCCGAGACCCTCCCCCATCTGCCTGGCCTCGATCCGTCATCCCCCCGGCCGCTCGCCATGGTGTGTCGCGGAAACTCGTGTCTGCCCCCAGCCAACACCCCGGAAGCGCTGATCGAGCAAATCAACGCCGCTCTCTGAGCCTTCCAACGGTAACGGAACCCGGTCACCTGCTCCTGTCGGCAGCCCGCCATTCCTGCTATGCTGCATGGGAATCAATCGATCCGGAGACATCGTTATGGCGAAGAGCGTCAACAAAGTGATCCTCGTGGGGAACGTCGGGAAGGACCCGGAAATGAAGGTGGCGGGCACTGGCACGTCCATCGCCACCTTTTCCCTGGCCACCAGCGATCGCACCAAAGATCAGCAGGGCAACTGGACCGATCGCACCGAGTGGCACAACCTGGTCGCCTTCCAGCGCACCGCCGAAATCATTCGCGATTACGTGAAGAAGGGCGCCAAGCTCTACATTGAAGGGCGCATCCAGACCCGCTCCTGGGACGATAAGGAAAGCGGTCAGAAGAAATATCGGACCGAGATCATCGTGAACGATCTGGTGCTGCTCTCCGGCCGTGGTGAGGGCGAATCTGGCGGCTCCTCTCGTTCGAACCAGTACGACCAGCGCCAGCCGACGGCCACCGACGATCTGGTTCACTCAACGGAAATTACAGACGACGACATCCCCTTTTGACGTCGATTGACCTCCTCGACACCGGTCAGGGCGCTCAGGGCAAAGCCTGCCTTTTCGCGACACACTTGACGCCCGGCATCTAAGCTATCGTTATGGGCTGCGCCTGCGGTCGGCGCCGCCCAGGACGACAGAAAGAGATGCAGGCGGAAAATCACAACCGCTCCATCCTGCGTGACCGCGAGCCGCGGCTCATGCTGGAGTCGGCGCTGCTCGGCGTGGCCGGCGCGTTGAGCGCCCAGGCGTTTATGTGGATGTTGCACGCCTGCAGCCGCCTGCTCCTCACCGGGATCGCCGGATATCAGCCGCCTGGCGCGGAATTCGGCCCCGATCATCAGGTGATCGGGCCGCATGGCCTATGGCTCATTCCCATCGTCACAACCCTGGGCGGGCTGCTCTCCGGATTCCTGGTTTACCGCTTCGCTCCGGAAGCCGAGGGCCACGGCACCGACACCGTTGTGAACGCCTTTCACCGCCGCGAAGGCATCATCCGGCCCCGCGTTTCGCCCATCAAAATGGTGGCCTCCGCCATCACCATCGGCTCCGGCGGGTCGGCCGGCCGCGAAGGCCCCATCGCCCTCATAACAGCGGGTGTTGCCTCGGTCTATGCGAAGCTCGCCCATCGCTCCGAAGAAGATCGCCGCATTTTGCTGCTGGCCGGCATGGCGGCGGGCCTCTCCGCCATCTTCCGCACGCCTATGGGCACCGGCGTCTTCGCCATCGAAGTGCTTTACGGAAGCATGGAGTTCGAGGTGAGCACCCTGCTCTATACCATGCTTTCCTCGGGCGTGGCCTATACCATCAACGGCCTCTTCGTCGGATTCCGGCCCCTGTTCCGGGTGCCCCCCATTCCAACGCCTGCGCTTTCAACCTATGCCATTTACGCCGGTCTGGGATTGGCGGCAGGGCTGGTCGGCACAGCTCTCCCGGAAGTGTTTTACCGCGTCCGCGATGCCTTCCACCGGCTACCCGTTCCGCTCTGGACCAAACCCGCCATCGGCGGTCTTCTCCTCGGCCTGCTCGCTTTGAAGCTGCCGCAGGTGCTGGGTGGCGGCTATGGCTGGATCCAGCTTGCCATCGACGGCAGGCTGGCTTTGCACCTGCTCGTCCTCCTCCTCTTTGCCAAGATGGCTGCCTTCGCCCTCACCGTCAGCTCGGGCGGATCGGGCGGCGTCTTTGCCCCTTCACTGTTTGTTGGCGCCATGCTGGGGGGCGCGTTCTCCGTCGTATTCCACCAGATGCCCGCCGTCTTCGTCGTCGTGGGCATGGCGGCTGTCTTCGGCGCGGCCGCTCGAGTCCCCATTGCCACCATGCTGATGGTTACCGAAATGGCAGGAGGCTACCATCTGCTCGTCCCCGCCGGCCTGGCGGTCATGATCGCGTATCTCCTGCAATCCCAGCTCTCCTCATTCCTCCGCTATCGCAGCCTCTACGAAGGTCAGGTGCCCACCCGCCAGGACTCCCCCGCCCATTACCTCGAGCACATTCAAATCGCCCTCAATCTGCTGGGGCGAAGAAATCTGCCCCTCATGGACAAGGTCGGACATCTCGATCTCCTCCGCCTCCTCCGTTCCCATGTCGGTTTCGAGCTGCCGGGTGGCAGAGAGCTGACCATGGGCGTGATCAACGATGACAGTCCGATTGCCCACCGCAGGCTCGCCGACCTTTATCGCGAATTGGCGCAGTACGATTTCGAAATCGTGACGATCCGGCGCCGCGAGCACCTGCTGCTCCCCCACGGCGATACCCTGCTGGAACCGGGGGATCGGCTCGTGATGATTACCTCGCCGCAATCGCGGGAGCCACTCGCTCGGTATGTCGCGCCTTTCACGGAGGAGCAGCAGGGGGACCTGCCGCCGGAAGCCGCTCCCCCCTCTCCGCCCCCGGATTCCGTCGAAACCGGCAAACCCCCAACCGCTCATTCCTCCTCCAACGAGTAGGAGATTTCTGATGGTTGCCCTTGCTGGCATTGTCATCTTGTTGTTGTTATTGGGTCTGTTCCTGCTCCTTCGGGCTATGGGATCCATGGGCCAAAAGGCGTCCATTCGTGAGCGGATGCGGCATCCAGGCGGCGGAACCCACACCCGCGGACCGCGTGCCTCAGGTCTGAACTGATCCCGGCGGGCGCGCCCGAGCGCGATCCCGCCTCCGGTAAGTACGGAGCCAGCTTGTTACACTTCCGGCAGAACGCCGACGAGGCCATAGCCTCGCCGTCCGGAAAGCATGCCCCCCACCCTCTCGGTCGCGATCATCACCAAAAACGAAGAAGCGAATCTCGCCCGCACCCTCGAGAGCGTCCGCTGGGCCGACGAGATCGTGATCGTGGATTGCGGGTCGACCGACCGAACTCCGGAGATCGCCCGAGCTTTCAGCGCGAGGTTTATCGTCGAGGAATGGAAAGGCTTCGGCTCGCAAAAAAACTTCGCCATCGCGCAGTGCTCCGGCGACTGGGTCCTGGCCCTGGACGCCGATGAGGAAGTCAGTCCCGAGCTCGCGCAGGAAATACAATCTCTGCTGGCCAGTCCCCCAGCCCACGATGCGTATTTCCTGCCGCGCAGAAACTTCTTCCTGGGCCGCTGGATTCGTCACGGCGGCTATTACCCCGATCCCAAATTGCGTCTCTTCCGCAAAGGAACAGCGGTTTTTGAGGAGAGTGTCGTCCACGAGACCCTTCGCCCTGCCGGCGGCCAGCAGGCGGGCCGCCTCCGCGGCGATCTCCTCCACCACGCCTACCCCACCCTGGACGCCTATATCGAGCACATGAACCGCTACAGCTCCCTCGGCGCAACCCAGGTTTTCGCGCGCGGCAGGACCAGCCGCAGCCTCCCCGCGTTTCTCTGGAACGTCGTCATCGTCCCTGTCGCGACATTCAAGTACAACTACTTATTTCGCCTCGGCTTTCTCGATGGCCGCGAAGGCCTGCTCCAGCACCTGTACCACTCAGCCTACGTGAGCTGGAAATACGCCAAGGCCTGGGAAATGGCGCGCCGGCGTTGAATCGTATATACAAACGGCGTAGTATGTATATACAGAAGAGGTTCCCCAATGGCGACCATGACCTCCATCCGTCTGGACACGGATCTTGCCGATGAGGCGGCCCGGCTTCTGGGCGTCAAGACCCGCACCGAAGCCGTGCATCTTGCCCTCCGGGAGATCGTTGCTCTCGAAAAGTTCCGGCGTTTGATGACAAAAAACGGGGGCAGCCTCGCATTCACCGGAGTCGATGAGTAGCCTCGTCCTCTTCGACACCTCGGTGATCGTCGACCACCTTCGCACCGGATGCCACGAAGAGCGATTCCGATCGATCCTGGGCCTGGTCCGCAGTTCATCGGTTGTTCTGGCTGAGCTGTGGCGTGGGGTGTCCTCCCGAAAAGAACGGGATTTCCTGCTGGAACTCGAGCGAAACCACCCTGTCCTCACGCCAACGGAAAATATCTGGCTCGAGTCGGGGCGCCTTCTGGCCAGGATCCGTGCGGAGAGGGGAACCGATGCGGCGAAGCTGCGCACTCTGCATTTCGATGTGCTGATCGCTCTCACCGCTCGCGCTCACGGCGCTCGTCTCATCACCTCTAACAGAGCGGATTTTCAGATAATCCAGCATTACCGCCCCTTTCAACTGGAGATCTGGCCCTCTTCCTGCAGATGAACGTTTGCGAATCGGTTTGCCTCTTGTCCTCTCCGTCGCCTATCCTGAGCCGTTTAGGAGCGCGCCTGCCGATGCCTGAGAAGTCGTCCGATGTTCGTGATGCCCTGCATGCCGATCTGACCGAGAACCGCCACCCCTCTGCGGCCGAACTGCGCTGGGCCGAACAAACCCTGGAGCCGGCCCTCGCAAAGAACCCGGAACATCCCATCGGCGCGCCCACCGGCATCAATCGCGATCAAGCTGGCAACGCTCGCTTCACCACCGTCTCCGGCGCGCCCGTGCGTCGCCTCTATACGGAAGCCGACCTGCCGGAGGACTGGGCTCGGAACCAGGGCGCGTATCTTGGCCTGCCCGGCCAGCCCCCCTACACCCGGGGCATTCATCCCACCGGCTACCGCGGCCGCCTCTGGACCATGCGGCAGTTCTCTGGTTTTGCCTCGCCTGAAGAGACCAATCTCCGTTACAAATATCTTCTCCAGGGCGGCGCCAACGGCCTCTCCGTCGCCTTCGACCTGCCCACCCTCATGGGTTGCGACTCCGACGATCCCCGCAGCGAAGGCGAGGTCGGCAAGTGCGGCGTCGCCATCGACTCCCTCGACGACATGGAGACGCTGTTCTCCGGCATTCACCTCGACAGCACCACCGTCTCCATGACCATTAATTCCCCCGCCAGCGTTCTCTGGGCCATGTATCTGGTCGTCGCCGAAAAACAAGGCGCCAGTTGGGAAAATGTCTCCGGCACGCTGCAGAACGACATCCTCAAGGAGTACATCGCCCAAAAGGAGTACCTCTACCCCCCCGATCCCTCCATGCGCCTGGTTGTCGACACCCTCGAGTTCGGCGCCCGCCGCACGCCGAAGTTCAACCCCATTTCCATCTCCGGCTACCACATCCGGGAGGCCGGTTCCACCGCGCTGCAGGAACTCGCCTTTACCCTCTACGACGGCATCGAGTACGTCGAGTGGACTCTCCGACGCGGCCTCGCTGTCGATGACTTCGCTCCGCGCCTGAGCTTCTTCTTCAACTCGCACAACGACTTCTTCGAGGAGCTCGCCAAATTCCGCGCCGCCCGCAAAATCTGGTATCGCGTGATGACCGACCGCTTCCACGCGCAGAATCCCCGCTCCACCTGGATGCGCTTCCATACCCAGACTGCCGGCGTCTCCCTCACCGCCCAGCAGCCGAAGAACAACATCGCCCGCGTCGCTCTGCAGGCCATGGCGGCTGTCCTCGGTGGAACCCAGTCGCTGCACACCGACGGCTTCGACGAAGCCCTCGCCTTGCCCACCGAAGATGCCGCGCGCATCGCCCTCCGCACCCAGCAGATCCTTGCCTATGAGTCCGGCGTGGCCAACGTGATCGATCCTCTGGGCGGCTCGTACTTCCTCGAGAAGCTCACCCTGGATATGGAACAGGGAGCCTTCGCCTTCTTCGAAAAGTTCGACGCCATGGGCGGCATGGTCAAAGCCATCGAGGCCGGCTATCCGCAAAAGGAGATCGCCGAAGCCAGCTACGTCTACCAGCGCGCCGTGGAGGCCGGCGAGAAGATCATCGTGGGCGTCAACCAATACGCAATTGACGAGCCGTCACCGACGATTCTCTATATCGACGAGAGCGTCCGCGAAGCGCAAACCGCAAAGCTCAGCAAGCTGCGGGCCGAGCGCTCCGGCGAAGCCGTGCAGCGCGCCCTGGATGCATTGAAGCGCGCCGCCGAGGCGCAGCCCGAAGCCTCGACGAGCGGCCTTTCAGCCGCCAACACCATGCCCTTGATCCTCGATTGCGTGCGAGCCTATGCCACCTTAGGCGAGATCTGCGGCGCCCTGTCCCAGGTATTCGGTGGATGGGAAGAGTCCTGATCGCGCTGAATCTGATATCGTTCGGGAAGCGAATTTTTCTAAGCAATGACGCAGGGTAAGGAATCGACAGCCGAACCACGCCCCCTGAACCTCCGGCAGCTGGCCGAGCACCTCCAGCTCTCGCAGACGACCGTTTCTCTGGTCCTGAACAATTCGCCCGCGGGACGCTCCATTCCCCAGCACACACGCGATCGCGTGCTCGAAGCGGCCCGGCGCTTCAATTACCGCCCGAACTACTTTGCCAAATCGCTGCGCAACAGCCGCAGCATGTCGGTCGGCGTCATCGTCCCCGATCTCAGCGACGGTTACTTCCCCGTAGTGATGAACGCGATTGAGAAGCACCTGCTCAAGGCGCACTACTTTTACGTTACGGCCAGCCATTACCGGCGCCCTGAACTGGTCGAGGAATACTGTATTCGCCTGCTCGATCGCTCTGTCGACGGATTGCTGCTCCTGGATACTCCCGCCAAAGTGAAAGTGCCCGTTCCCACCGTTGCCGTGTCCTCCCACAACCCCGCTCCCGGCATCGTGAACGTCATTCTCGACCACGACTGTGCCGCGCGCCTCGCTCTCAGCCACCTGCGGGAACTGGGCCATGAGCGCATTGCCTTCATGCGCGGCGCGCCCGGCATCACGGACGCGAAATACCGCTGGGAGAGCATTCTCACCACCGCCGCTGAGATGGGCATACCCGTTCGTCCCGAACTCACCATCCAGTTGCGCGAAGTCACACAATCGCCCGAAGCCGGCTATCGCCACACCCGGGAGCTGCTCGACAAAACCCGCGACTTCACCGCCATCTTCTGCTTCAACGACATCTCCGCCATCGGCGCCATTCGCGCCATCCGTGACATCGGCCTGCGTATCCCCGCGGACATCTCCGTCATCGGCTTCGATGACATCATTACCGCGGCCTACTACGAACCGCCCCTCACCACGGTGAAGCAGCCGCTGCGCGACATGGGACTGCGCGCCGCTCAGATCCTGCTGGCACGCATCGCCGAACCCGACAAGGAATACCCCTCTGAGATCGTCATGGAGCCCGAACTGATCGTGCGCGAGTCAACCGGCCGCGCGCCTGTGCACGATCGCCAGTATGCCCTCTGATACCCCGGCGGTGTTCGCTCCGCCGAACCGCCCATGTCCTCCTCAAATGCACTAGAATTCATCTGGCGTGCACACCGTTAAGGCGATTTACCCCGGCAGCTTCGACCCGGTGACCAACGGCCACCTTGACCTCATCGCCCGCGCCGCGAAGATGTTCGACCATCTGGTCGTGGCCATCCTTCGCAATTCTGCCAAGAACCCCCTCTTTACCGTCGAGGAGCGCGTGGGCATGCTCTCGGAAGGCACCGCGGAGTTCGGCAATGTTTCGGTCTCCACCTTTGACGGCCTGCTCGTCGATTTTGCCCGCGAGGAGCGCGCGCACGCCGTCGTCCGCGGGATCCGCGCCATCAGCGATTACGAATACGAGCTCCAGATGGCTCTCATGAACCGCCTTCTCGCTCCCGATGTTGAAACCATCTTCCTCATGCCCGACGCCAAGTACTCCTTCGTCAGCTCGCGTCTGGTGAAGGAAGTCTTCCGCCTCGGTGGCTCCGTCGACGGCCTCGTTCCCAAATTTGTCATCGAGCGCATGAAAGACAAGAGCCGCCACTAAATCGCCTCGCGCTTCAGAATCCCGCTCACCTGTCCCGCCGCGCCTGCTTCATCTCCTGGAAAGCTTCGAGCGCAGCCTGCCGTGCCTCCCTATGGTCCACCAGCGGCCGTGGATAGGTCGTCCCCATCCGCACTCCCGCTGCCGCGAGCACCGGAGCCGGCGCTCCCCACGGCTGGTGAATCCACTCCTTCGGCAGCCCCGCCAGCTCAGGAACCCAGCGGCGCACATACGCTCCTTCCGGATCGAACTTCTTCCCCTGCAGCACCGGATTAAACACCCGGAAGAACGGCGCCGCGTCCACTCCGCAGCCCGCCACCCACTGCCAGCCCAGCGTATTGTTCGCCACATCGGCATCCACCAGCGTGTCCAGAAACCACTCTGCTCCCTGCTGCCAGGGAATCAGCAAATGCTTCACCAAAAACGAAGCCACCACCAGCCGCGCCCGGTTGTGCATCCACCCTGTCGCCCACAGCTGGCGCATCGCTGCATCCACAAATGGATACCCCGTCTGACCTCTCTGCCACGCACGCAGCCGACGAGCGTTCCTGCGCCAGGGAAAATTCCTAAACTCCGTCCGGAACGGCTCGTGAATTGTCTCTGGATTCTCCACCAGCAGGTGATACGCGAATTCCCGCCAAGCCAGCTGCCGCAGATAGGCCTCCGAACTCGGCCGGTCCGCCACCGCATGCCAGATCTGAACTGGACTGATCTCTCCAAAGTGCAGATGCGGTGAAAGGCGCGAGGTCCCATCGTGGTCGGTGTGGTTGCGTTCTTCGCCATACTGGCCCACCGGCTCCTTCGTAAATCGCCGCAGGCGTTTCTGCGCCGCCTCTTCCCCGGGTGTCCACACCGCGCGAATCCCCGCGGCCCAGTCGATCCCTGGCTCCAGCCCGAGATCCGCAACCTGCAGCGACGTCGGCCAGCCTCGCGGGCCCGGAATCCTCTTCGGCGTCCGCAACGGAACGCGCACGGCGCCGCGTTCGTTCCACAACGCGCGCCAGAACGGCGTAAACACCCGGAACGCTCCCCCAGCAGCGGTCCGAATCGATCCCGGCTCAAAGAGCAGGCTCCCGTTGAAGCTCTCGATGGAAACACCTTTCGCCCTCAGCCGTGACTCCAGTGCTGACTCCGCCATCAGCGCCGCCGGCTCATAGACCCGGTTGCAGAAAATGCGCCGCGCTCCGGTCTCTTCCGCCACTTGTAACAAAATTTGCGTGATCGGTCCGCTGCGCACGATCAGCCGCGTTCCCCTCGCCCGCAGCGACCGCTCCAAAGCCACCAGGGACTGGTGCAGCCACCAGCGCCAAGCTGCGCCCGCAGCCGCTTCACCGTCTTCCTCCGGCGTCCCTATGAAAACCGGCACCACCGGCAGTCCGGTTGCCGCAGCCGCGTTCAACGCAGCATGATCGGCCAGCCGCAGATCCCGCCGGAACCAGACCAGCACGCTCTCGCTCGATCGCCTGCTCAATGCGCAGCCGTCTGGAACAGGGCAATCAAGCGATCATCCTCTCACGATCGGTCTGCATGAACCGGGCGCCGCTGTTCGTGGTTTTCATCTTCCTCTGCCGCACTCTCCTGCGCCGCAGTGCGGCGTGGTCCCACCGGCAGGTCGCGCGCGCCGCCATCCGGGCGGTCCTGCCGCAGCATTGTCTCCATCTCGCCCCGATATCGCGGCAAACTTCCTGGATAATTCTTCTGTAGCCACACAATCAGGCCCTCGCGTACCTGGCACCGCAGGTCAAATGCGTCGCCGGAATTGTTGGCGTCCATCAAGGCGCGCACCTGCATGGTGTGCTCCGACGCGTCGGTCACCTGCAGCACACACACTTTGCCTTTCCACTTTTCCGACGATGCGCAGATCCGCTTCAGCTCCGCGCGCATCTCGTCCAGCGGAACCGTGTAGTCAACGTACAAAATCGTATTGCCCAGCAGGTCCGCGCTGTTCCGTGTCCAGTTCTGGAAGGCGTTGTCGAGGAAATACGAAAGAGGAATCACCAGCCTGCGCAGATCCCAGATCCGCACCACCACATACATCATGCCGATCTCTTCGATCCATCCCCACTCATTGTCGATCACCACCGCGTCTTCAATGCGGAACGGCTGCGCAAACGCGATCTGCACTCCGGCGACCAGGTTTGACAACGTTCCCTTCATCGCCATGCCCACAACCAGACTGGCCAGCCCCGCCGACGCAAGAATGCTCACGCCGATATGCTTGATGGCGGGAAACGTCATCAGCATGATCGCTGCCGTCACGATCACGACCAGTATCACCGTGATGCGATGCAGCATGTCGAACTGCGTCTGCAGTCGCCGCGCCGTCAGGTTGTCCGACACGTCTATGCGGTAGCGCCCCGCGACCACGTCCTTCGCCACGTCCACAAACAGGATCACCAGCCACGCTGTGGCGGCGATCAGTCCCAGACCGGTAATGTGTTCCAGCGCCGACTTGAGAACCTGCGGCAGCTCGAGTCCGGGCAGGATGCACAGCATTGCCAGCAGCGGAAAAATCCACCGCGTCGGTCCTTCCCCGTGCCGAACCAGCGATTCTCCGATGACCTTGCCCCGGCGACGCGCGAACCTGCGCAGAATCCACAGAAGAATGACGCGCGCCACCAGTCCCGCCGCAATGCCGCCGGCCAGGATGCCCGCGGACCAGAGCAAAATATGCCAGTTGTTTTGAATGAACTGAATCATCCCATACCCCAGTTCTGTGGGATGCATCGCCAGTGGTCCGGACGCGTCAGACTCCTGACTCTGTCTCAGTCCAGCTTAACCTGCCCATACTCCAGCAGCGTCACCAGCACCACGCCTCCGCAAATGTTTCCCAGCGTGGCGGCCAGCAGCCATCGGAAATAGTGCCCGACCGATTGCGGCGGCGCATTCTTCAAATCCGGCTCGATCCTGACATTGCGCAGCGGCATGCGTGCCTTGGAAGGCCGCCGTTTCCGCCGGGTTGGTTGTTGCGCGCCGCTTTCTGCCGGTTACGGGCGATTTCTTCCCTCCGAAACGTTGCCTCCAGCGCCTCACAGCCGTGATAGCCTTGCCCTTCCGATTCCACTTTCGGGGCAACTATGAACCACCAGCTTCATTTCGATCTCGCCGCAGCCGCCCGCCGTTCCATGATCGAGCATGGTTTCGAGCCTGACTATCCGCCGCCCGTCGCCGGCCAGCTCCAGCAGCTCCGCGAGCATCCCCCGCAACCCGCCGCCGCTGCCCGCGATCTCCGCAGTCTTCTCTGGTCCTCCATCGACAACGACACCTCGCGCGACCTGGACCAGATTGAAATTGTCGAGTCCACCCGGGACGGCGGTGCCCGCGTGCTCATCGGCATCGCCGATGTCGATGCCTCCGTGCCGAAAGGCTCGCCCATCGATCAGCACGCCCTCCGCGAAACCACCACCGTCTACACCGGCGTCGAGAATTTCTCCATGCTTCCCGAAGAGCTCTCCACCGGCTCAACCTCCCTCCTCGAAAACCAGGAGCGCGCCGCCGTCGTCATCGAATTCGCTCTGGACGCGCAGGCGCAGATCGCCGCCAGCGACATTTATCCTGCCCGCGTCGTGAATCGCGCCCAGCTGGCCTACCCGTCCATCGGAGCGTGGCTCGCTGGCAATGCCGCCGCGCCTGCAAAGGTCGCTGCTTCGCCCGATCTGCAGAAGCAGCTCCACCTGCAAAACGACCTTGCCCAAAAACTACGCGGCCAGCGATCGAATCACGGCGCGCTGAACCTGCAGACCATCGAAACTCACCCCATTCACCTTACCGACGGTCAAATCGACGTCGAGGCCGAAGTGAAAAACCTCGCAACCCAGCTCATCGAGGACTTCATGATCGCCGCCAACGGCGTCGTCGCCCGTTCCCTCGATGCAAAACGCTTCTCATCCATCCGGCGGGTCGTCAAGACGCCGAAACGCTGGGATCGCATCGTCGAGCTTGCCCGCCAGATGGGCACCCAGCTTCCTCCCGACCCCGATCCGAAGCCCCTCCACGATTTTCTCTGCGAGCAGCAGAAGAAGGACCCTGACCATTTCCCCGACCTCTCGCTCGCCATTGTCAAGCTCCTCGGCCCCGGCGAATACGTGCTCGAGCGTCCCGGCGATCCCCCCCAGGGCCACTTCGGCCTCGCCGTCCAGGACTACACGCACTCCACCGCGCCTAACCGTCGCTATGCCGATCTCGTCACGCAGCGTCTCCTCAAAGCCATGATCGCCGGCCAACCATCGCCCTATTCCGACGACGAGCTGTCCTCGATCGCCACGCAGTGCACTCGCATGGAGGACGCCGAGCGCAAAGTCGCGCGTGAAATGCAGAAGCGCATCGCCGCCGTCGCCATGGCCAGTCGCATTGGGCAGTCTTTCGATTCCATCGTCACTGGCGTCAACCAGCACGGCTCCTTCGTCCGCACGCTCCGCCCGCCCGTCGATGGCATGCTGGTCCGCGGCCAGCAGGGCGTCGACGTCGGCGATCGGCTCCGCGTCACTCTCGTCCGCACCGACCCGGAGCACGGATACATCGATTTCGCCCGCGCATAATCTAAGTACATAGGCCCCTCTGCGGCAGCCGCATGCGCTCCAGCCTCGCCACCTTTCTCGACGATTTTCGCCGCCACGATAATGCCACCGCCATCGTTGCGTATCGTGGCAATCGCCGCCTCGCCTCCACCTGGATCGAGCTGGCGACCCTCGCCGACCGCTTTGCCTCCGAGCTCATACGCCGCCGGATTCCCATGGGCGAGCGCGTCGTTCTCTGGGGCCAGAACGGCCTCGAGTGGATGGGCGCCTTTTTCGGCTGCCTCCAGCGTGGCGTCATCGTCGTCCCCCTCGACCCCGCCGGCGCTCTCGATTTCGCGCAGCGCGTCATCGAAAACACTCGCCCCCAACTCATCGTTGGCGATCGCGAGCTCCTTAGCTCCCCTACCGGGTCCATCCCCACACTCGCCTTCGAGGATTATGCGCAGCAACTCCCTCAGCATCTACGCGCCGACCTCCGCGACCCCGCGCTGTCCCTCGATACGCCCTTTCAGATTCTCTTTACCTCCGGCACCACCGCCGAGCCAAAAGGCATCGTTCACACCCATCGCAACGTTCTCGCCAGCGTCGATCCCATCGAGCGCGAGGTGCAGAAGTACCTCAAGTACGAGCGCATTTTCCACCCCATCCGCTTCCTCCACACCCTGCCCCTCAGCCATGTCTTCGGACAGTTCATGGGCCTCTGGATTCCGCCCCTGCTCGCCGCCGAAGTCCATTTCGAAAACCGTCTCCAGGCGCAGCGCCTCATCGAAATCATCCACCGCGAGCGCATCTCCGTCGTCTGCTCCGTCCCCCGCGTGCTGGACCTCCTGCGGTCGCACCTACTCGCTCTGGACCCGGCTCTCGCCGACCGCGTCCCGGCCGCGGCGGGCCAAAGCGTCTGGAAGCGCTGGTGGCAGTTCCGCAAAATTCATCGCCTCTTCGGTTACAAATTCTGGGCCTTCGTCTGCGGCGGCGCCTCGCTCTCCTCCGATCTCGAGAGCTTCTGGACCACCCTCGGCTTCGCCCTCGTCCAGGGCTACGGTATGACCGAAACCTCCGCCCTCATCACGCTCAATCACCCCTTCAAGCCGGGGCAGGGAACCATCGGCAAGGTTCTCCCCGGCCGCGATGTCCGCATCACCGACGAAGGCGAGATCCTCGTCCGCGGCGACATGGTTTCCCGCGCCACCTGGCAAGAGGGCAGCCTGCGCCCCAATGAATCCGAGTGGCTCGCCACCGGCGATCTCGCCCAGCGTGACGACCAGGGCCAGCTCCGCTTTGTCGGCCGCAAGAGTCAGGTCATCGTCACGCCATCCGGCGTCAACATCCACCCCGAAGACGTCGAGGAAGCCCTCAACGCCCAGCCCGGCGTGCAGGCATCGGCTGTTGTCCCCCTGCTCACTTCGGCCGGCACCGAGCCCGTCGCGGTCCTGCTCTTCCGCGGCAACCGCGAAGAAGCCCAGCAGGCCATCGTCGCCGCCAATCGCCAGCTCGCCGAATACCAGCAGGTTCACCAGTGGCGGCTCTGGCCCGAGCTCGACCTGCCCCGCACCTCCACCGGCAAGGTACGCCGCCCCAAAGTTACGGAGTGGGTCAACGCGCAGCGGCCGGGTGAGCGCGATGGCGCCGCTGCCGCCGATCCGCTCCTGTCCCTCATCCTCTCCATCAGCCACGCCTCCGCCGACCACGCCGGCGACGACGCCCGTCTCTCCGAAGACCTGGGCCTCGACAGCCTCGGCCGCGTCCAGCTTCAGTCAGAGCTCGAACAGCGCCTCGGCCTCACTCTCGACGATGTGACCCTGGAGCAGGTCGTCACCCTCAGCGATCTGCGCCGCGCCCTCGGCCTCGATCGCGCTCCTGATCATGCCCTCGATCAAGCCCTCGATCGCCCCGGCGCACCCCTTGAAGCCGTCCCCGAAACCTCAGCCAATCGCTCTGCTGCTTCCCCCGCGGCGCAGGCCCGCGCCGCGACTCCCGCGCGCCAGCCTCTGGAAACTGACATCTACCCGCACTGGCCGTGGTGGGGGCCCATGTGGCTCATCCGCGCCGCTTATACCGATCTCATCCAGCAGCCGCTCGTCCGCTTCCTTGGCAAGCCGCGCGTGGAGCGCCCACCCCACCTGCATCCGGGCCAGCCGGTTCTCCTCATCGCCAACCACGTCACCGCCTACGATGTGCCGCTGGTCCTCTATGGCCTGCCCGGTCCCATGCGCCGTCACGTCGCCGCCGCCATGGCCGGAAATATTCTCTGGGACTGGCGGCAGATGCGCAACGTCGGGCCCTCCCGCAGCTTCCTGTCCCGCATGCTCGACCCTCTGGGCCCCTTCACCTGGTTCCTCGTCACTGGCCTGGTCAACGCGTTTCCCCTCCCGCACAGCGCCGGCTTTCGCCGCTCTTTCCAGCACGCGGGTGAGGCGCTGGACCGCGGCTACAATGTGCTCGTCTTTCCGGAAGGCCGCCGCACCGAGACCGGACTCCAGCCCTTCCGCCCCGGCATCGGCATCCTCGTACGCGAGTCGAAGGCGCCCGTCGTTCCCGTCGCGCTGGCGGGCCTCAGTGAGCTGAAGGAAAAAGGAAAAGGCTGGTTCCGTTCGGGTGCCCTCACCGTCCGCATCGGCGAGCCCATCCAGTTCAGCCCCTCCGACACGCCGGAGCAGATCACCGAACGCCTCTATGAGACGCTGAAAGGCATGCTGAACCAGAACGGCTCCTCAGCCGCTCCGGCCCAGAGCCGCTGACGCCTCCGTCCCTGGCGACTCCACCGAAGGCGGTCGTCCGTCATCGCAGACACCCAACCCAAAAAAAACAGGGGCACGCCGCTCAAGCGAGCGTACCCGTGAGGACCATTTCCGAGCGCAACGGAGCATTGAGAGAGCCGAAGCTTCTCACGTCTGCAATGAATCTGGGGAAAATGCTCTAGTGCCGTCCGCGTCCGCCGCCGCCGCCCTCGCGACGGCCACCGCCAGCGGCGCCCTTTTGCGCCTGATAGCAGTCGCGGCAGTACACCGGCCGATCGCCTCGCGGCTCAAAAGGAACCGTGGTTTGCTGTCCGCAGCCGGAGCAGATCACGGAGGTCCCTCGCGATTCCCGCTGGTATCCGCCCCCCCCGCCGCCGCCTCCCTGTTCGTTCTTCCGTGCCTGACGGCAGTTCTTGCAGCGCTTGGGGGCCGAATACCCGCGCTCCTGGAAGAACGCCTGGTCTTCGCTTGTAAAGGTGAACTCTCTCCCGCAGTCGCTACAGGTGAGTTGCTGATCTCCAGCCATGGTGAGTCCTCATTTCCACTCTATGCCATATTCCCTGATTCCGGCGATTCCGTAAACCTGGGAGTGCGCCCCTCCGTCACCCGACCTTAAACCCGCCCGTAACCCACCCGGATCCGTTGCCGCTTCCCACCCCTTCCGCAGCCCGGTATCATGTCCCTTTCCGGAGTGATCTTTATGGCTTTCCCTTTCAAAGGCGTGGATTTTATCGGTTTTGACAGCCTCCTCAGCGACGACGAGCGCATGGCCCGCGACACCGCCCGCCAGTTCATCGAAGACAACCTCGTTCCTATCATCGAGGAATGCAATCGCGAGGGACGCTTCCCCCGTGAGCTCGTCCCTCAGATGGGCCAGCTCGGTTTCTTTGGCGCCAACCTGCAGGGCTACGGCTGCGCCGGCATGTCCAACGTGGAATACGGCCTCGTCATGCAGGAGTTTGAGCGCGGCGACTCCGGCGTGCGCAGCTTCGTCAGCGTCCAGTCCGCTCTCGTCATGTACCCCATCTATACCTTCGGCTCCGACGAGCAGAAGGACTTCTGGCTGCCGAAAATGGCCTCCGGCGAAAAGCTCGGCTGCTTCGGGCTGACCGAGCCCGACTTCGGGTCAAATCCGGGAGGCATGCGCACCCGCGCCGATCGTCAGGGCGACGAGTACGTCCTCAACGGTGAAAAAATGTGGATCACCACCGGCAGCATCGCCGACGTCTCCATCGTCTGGGCCAAAACCTACGGCGACGGCGGCGAAGACGGACGCGTTCGCGGCTTCCTCGTTGAGAACGACCGGCCGGGCTTCAGCTCCTGGGACGTCCACGGCAAATGGTCTCTCCGCGCTTCCGTCACCTCCGGCCTGTCGTTGCAGGATGTCCACGTTCCCGCCTCCAGCCTTCTCCCCAAATCCGACGGCCTGCGCTCGCCGCTCATGTGCCTCAATCAGGCTCGCTACGGCATTGCCTGGGGCGGCATCGGCGCCGCTATGTCGTGCTACGACACAGCCCGCCAGTATTCCCTCCTCCGCAAGCAGTTCCGCGACCAGCCCATCGCCAGCCACCAGCTCGTCCAGGAAAAACTTGCCTGGATGATCAGCGAGATCACTAAAGGCCAGCTCCTGGTTCTTCAGGTCGGCCGTCTCAAGGATCAGGGAAAGGTCGGCCACGAGCACATCTCCATGGCCAAGCGCAACAACATCTGGATGGCCCTCGAATGCGCCCGCCTCGCCCGCGACATCCTCGGCGCCAACGGCATCACCGACGATTACCCCGTCATGCGCCACATGATGAACCTGGAATCCGTGAAGACCTACGAAGGTACCCACGACATCCATACCCTCGTCATTGGCCAGAGCGTCACCGGAATCCCGGCCTACTAGTGGACCGTTCCCGAAGTGCGCTAAAAAGAGCCGCTCTTTGGTTTCGTATTGGGGAGCGACTTCACAGCCTGCGCCAAAAGGCCGTCGCTTTGAAAGGGCGCGGCTTCAGCCGTGCCATGACCGGCCCGGAATGAATCCGGCTTCAGCCGCTGAGGGACGATTCGTATCGACTGGCGAGTTTTTTCGCTGGCTGTTCAGTCGTGCTGTGCGCGCGCATGGTGCCGCAAAGCGGCACGGCGGAGAAAGCCATGGGCTTCAGCCCATGGAGCGCAGCGCTCCAAAACAAAAGGGCTTTAGCCCCGGAGCTTTGTATCAGGGCACGACTTCAGTCGTGCCGCAAACAGGGCAAATCACATGGGCTTTAGCCCCTGAACGCTTCTCTTTACCGCGCCCCATCCCCGAATTATTCAATGAACCTCAGGGACAGGACACCAGGCCCTTGCCACCTGAGGGGATCGCGCTCATGCTGAAAGTGTCAGGCGGCGCACCGCTCGCGGGTGCTCCAGCCCCCTGCAGGCACAAGCGCTGAACCAGAGACATACGGCCGCCGCAACCTGCTTCCCCGGTTCGCGTCTAAGCTAAAAGTACCCAGCGCCGGGATAGCCCCAGGAGTGTCTTTTTCGCATGCATCTGCCGAAATTACAGCGGCTTCCCGAACTCGATGCACTGCGCGGTATATTCCTGGCCTGGATGATCCTTGTCCATCTGCCGACGCACATGAGCAACTACGTCGACCAGCCTTTTGGCTTTGTTTCCTCTGCCGAAGGGTTCGTCTTCCTCTCCGCCGTCCTGGTCGGACGCATTTACTACCGCGAGCACATGCTCGATCAGAAAGGCGTCCGCACTCACCTCTGGCGACGTTCGCTGAAAATTTACGCGTACCACCTGGCGTTGCTGGCCTTTGCCTTCACCGTGCTGGCGGTCTACGCCGTCCACACCCACCGGGCGGCGCTGACCAACCTGCTGAACTTCTATCTCCACCATCCCAAACCCGCCATCGTCGGCTCCATTTTTCTCATCTATTGCCCGCCGCTGCTTGACGTTCTGCCTCTTTACGTCACTTTCCTCTTTCTTTCGCCCCTGATCCTCTCTGCCGCCACGCGCTTCCGCTGGCGGACCGTCCTGGCCATAAGCTTTCTTCTCTGGCTCGGCGCCCAGGTCGGCCTCCGCGATGCTTTCCATAATCTCGTCGTCCACATCACCCACCTGCACGTCCCTCTTCAGGAAACTGGCGCGTTCAACATGTTTGCCTGGCAGGCGGTCTGGGTTACTGGTCTCTGGATGGGCTCCGCCTCTGCACAGGGCAATGTTCCCCTGGCCCGGGTGCCACGCTGGGGGATTGCCCTCAGCGGCGTACTCTGCGTCTTCTTTGCCATCGTCCGTTTCGGCTGGTTTGGTCCTCATCTCGACTGGCCCGCGCTCGGCTTGTGGGTGGACAAGTGGCAGGAGGGGCCGCTGCGCGTCGTCAACCTGATGGCCTTTGCCATCTTCTTCTTCTGGCTGCGCCGTTGGGTCGTTCTGCTCATCAAGCACGAGCCTTTCCTGACCATGGGCAAAGCCTCGCTGCAGGTCTTCTGCGCCCACCTCTTCTTTGTCTTTATCGGACTGGCCCTGCTCTACGGAGACATGGAACAGCTCGGCTGGCCCGCGGCGATAGGCCTGACGGCGGTCACTTTCCTCTCCCTCTTCTGGGTCGCGACGCGCGAGGTGCGCAAGCGCCACGCCGCCAAAGCCAAAAAAGCCGCCGCTGCCCTCCCGGGATCCAGCACGCCCGCAAATCCGTCGCAGCCATTTCCGCCCGCCAGTGCGGCCCCAGTTCCCCCATCGCTCACAACCCAACGCGAACCGGCCGAAATCGGCCGATAGTGTGCTATCCCTGAATTTTCTATACCACCCAAGGCTGTCATTCTGAGCGCACGGGGCCCCAAACGTTGTTCAGTTTGGGGGTGGTAAGCGAAGAATCCGCGGTTGCTCTTTCCTTCTGAACGGAAAGGAACTTCGGAAACACCACACTGGATTTTCCTGGGTTTGTCTTTTTCCGCGGCCGCTACACCGCCACCGTGAACGTCTCTTCCGTCCGCGTCACCGACCGATAAAGGGTATCGCGCTCCACCGGCACACGCCCAGCCGCCGTGATCAGCCGCATCAGATCCTCGCGCCGCATGCCCTGCGTCGTCGTCGCCCCGCTTGTCCGGATCGCCGTACCCCAGCTTCGCCCCTCACCATCACGCAGGTTTGGGAACGGCGGCGTCCAGGTCTTCCGTCCGCAGCACGGAATTCGCCGGATCCTTCGGGTCCACATGTACCGTCACTGTCCGCCCTTTGCTCGCATCCGCCCAGTCCTTCGCGTCGTTTTCACTGTTGAAGCTGCGAGTAAACTCGCCGGTCTGCAGGCCCGGATCGTGCCAGGTGTACGTGAGCATGACCTCATATCTGTAGTTGCCTGGCGCCCCCCCGCCCCCCCGCCGCCATTCCTTGTGCACCGTCACCAGATCGATCACGGCAGAAACCGCCGGCCACCCCTCGGCTCGCTTCTCTTTCACCTTCCGGGTCAGATATTGCCACAACCACATGGCTCCCAGACCCCCGAAAAACGTTCCGAAAATCCCCAGCATGACCCACTTGTCGGCCTCTCTGCTCACTCCCGTATAGAGCCTTGCGCAGATGATCGATGGAAGCATGGCTTGCTCGCTCCGTGAAGTGGGTCCATTCTCCCATGGGGGGGCAGAGCCTTCGAAGGAGAATTCGCGCAGGTATCCGCGGGGAAACGGACAGACGACGGTCCGGCGTGCGGCCACAGTCAGCAGACATTGCGTCTGCGCTCGCGACGAGACTTATCCCCACGCGGGCTTTGGAACAGCGGCGTCCAGATCCTCCGCCCGCAGCACCGAATTTGTCGGGTCCTTCGGATCAACAGGCGCCGTCGGGAATCGAACCGCGCGAGGCAACAGCCGGCAGCTAAACCGCCACCGTGAACGTCTCTTCCGTCCGCGTCACCGAGCGATAGAGGGTATCGCGCTCCACCGGCACGCGTCCGGCCGCCGTGATCAGCCGCATCAGCTCATCCCGCCGCATCCCCTGCGGGGTCGTCGCTCCGGCGTCGTGGTAGATCTTCTCCTCAATCACAGTGCCGTCGATGTCGTCCGCCCCAAAGCGCAGCGCAATCTGCGCGATCTTCGCCGTCATCATCTGCCAGTACGCCTTGATGTGCGGAAAATTGTCCAGCAGCAGCCGACTCACCGCGATCTGCCGGATATCCGTCAGCCCCGTCGTCCGCGGCAGATGATCCAGCGGCGTGTTGTCAGGATGAAACGCCAGCGGGATGAACGTCTGGAATCCGTGCGTCTCGTCCTGCAGCGCCCGCAGCTTCAGCAGGTGATCGACGCGGTCCTCATCGTTCTCGATGTGCCCGTAGAGCATCGTCGCGTTCGACTTCAGCCCCAGCTGATGCGCCGCCCGCGCCGTCTCCAGCCACTCGCTCCCGTCGATTTTGTGATCGCAGATGATGTGCCGTACGCGATCCGCGAAAATTTCCGCCCCGCCGCCCGGCAGCGAATCCACGCCCGCGTCTTTCAGCTTCACCAGCGTTTCAGGAATCGTCAGCTTCGCCCGCTTCGCGAAGAATGCCACCTCCACCATGGTGAAGGCCTTGATGTGCACCTGCGGAAACCGCTCCTTCAGCCCGCGCACCAGGTCGAGAAAATACTGCAGCGGCAGGTCCGGATGCAGCCCGCCCACAATGTGAAACTCCGTCACCGCTTCGCTGTATCCCGAGGCCGCCGTCTTCCAGGCCTCTTCCAGTGCCATCGTGTAGGAGCCGTCTGCGCCCTTCGTCCGCCCAAAGGCGCACAGCCGGCACGCCGCCACGCACACGTTCGTCGGATTGATGTGCCGGTTCACGTTGAAGTACGTCACATCGCCATGCATCCGCTCGCGTACGAAATTCGCCAGCCAGCCTACCGCCAGGATGTCGCCGGAACGATACAGGGCCAGTCCGTCCTCTTCGCTCAGCCGTTTACCGGCGATGACCTTATCGCCAATGGGCAGCAGCTGCGGATCGTCGGTCTGGAACGGATGCTCTCTCATCTCTTTCTATGATAATCCAATGAATACGCGCCCTCCTCCCACCCCTCGGCGCGCCAGGCGCGGATGATACCATTCCTTCAGATTCTCTGATTCCCTTCTCTGCACTGTGAAGGCTCTCCTGGAAGAACCGATTGCGCCCACGAATCCCATGGCTGGTCGCCCTGCTCCTGTCCTCTGCTCTGATCTCTCTCCAGGCGGCCCAGTCGCCAAAGACGGCCATCTTTCCCACCGTCTCCGGATACAACCTCAATAAGGACAAAGTCAGCTTTCCCTCCGGCATGGAGGGTCAGACCGATCTCCTACTCATCTCCTTCGCCGCCGAGCAACAAAAGGAGATCGACTCCTGGCTCCCCGCCGCGCAGGCCCTCCAGCATTCGAATTTTCAGTTTCGCTGGTACGAGCTCCCCATCTCCGGCAGGGAAAACTTCGTCTTTCGCTGGTGGCAGACCTCCTCCATTCGCAGCGATCAAACCGATCCGGAAACCTGGCCCTGGATCGTCCCCCTCTTCGTCGATCGCCACAAGTTCCAGCAGGACCTCGCCATCCCCAACGAAAAGCACGTCGTCGCCCTGCTCGTGAACCGCCAGGGACAGATCCTCTGGCGCGCCTCCGGCCCCATGACCCCCGACACGCGCGCCACCCTCATGGCCGCCGCCGCGCAGCACTGAACGGCCCCGGGGTTTTCTGGTTTAACGATGTAAAATGGTGCGGGGTGTGAGGGGCTCCACCCGTCCGTACATAAACCGGATAAGTCGGCGTGGACGGGCTCTGTGCCTGAATCCGGTGTAACAACCCGTCAACGGAGAGCAGCCCCAATTTGTCGATGCACTCAGGCGGACGGCCAAACTCTAAACTCCAACGCCTAAACTCTCTCCCGCCTCCTCGCTGCAACCAGCTTCTTCTTCTCCCTCGGACTCATCGCCAGCGCCTTCTTCGTCCTTGCCGGCAGCTTCTCATAGACAATTTCCCGCGCGTGCCGCAGATGCTCCCGCAGCTCGTTCAACGGCAACGTGCTCCAGCTTTCAATCGCCACCCAGGAGGCCCGCGCCAGATAGGGCGCCGGAGACACGCCCTCCCTCTCCACCAGCTCCGCAAACCGCTCTGCCCCCGCCGCGAACGACAGAACCTGATTCGGCGCGTCCAGGTTCACGATGGCGAACATCTTGCCGCCAATCGCCTTATCCCCTACCCAAAAGACGAGATTCCCCCCCCACTGCATCGTCTCCACCACATCCGGCAGCGACAGCAGAAACGCGCGCAGGCTCTCCGCATCCATGCGTCCCAGAATAAGCCCGTCATGCCCGCGCGGACCCCGAAACGATTGGGGGCGAGTACCCCTCGCCCCCAATCTCTATTGCCTGTTGCCTGTTGCCTATTCCCTGCCTTTAAGACGCTTCCGCCAGATACACCCCAAACCAGCCCCGCTCATCCGTCCAGTCTCGCCGCACCGTAAACCCCGAGCGTGCCAGCAGGGAAGTGGCCGAGTCCCGCGTGAATTTGTAACTGTTCTCCGTATGAATGCTCTCCCCCCGCTGGAAGCTCACCGTCAGTTCCAGAGCCGGAATCGCCACCTCCTGCGCCACCAGGCTCTCCAGATGCATCTCCACCCGCGATGCCCGCTCGTTCCACACCGCCCGGTGCCGGAACAGCCGCGGCCGAAAGCGCGCACCCAGTTCCCGCGCAACCCGCACCAGCACGTTTTGGTTGAACTCCGCCGTCACGCCCGCCTGGTCGTTGTACGCCCGCAGCAGCGTCGCCCGATCCTTCACGTGGTCCACACCCAGCAGCAGCAGATCGCCCGCGCTCAGGCGCTGCCGCACCTTCCGCAGCACCGTCGTCGCTTCCGGCGGGTCGAAATTCCCGACGCTCGACCCAATGTACAGAACCAGCCGCCGGCTTCCCGCAGCCGGGATTGCCGGCAGGTCGGTCGTGTAATCCGCGACCGTAGGGTGCACCGTCACCTGCGGCAATTCCACGCCGATGCGCCGCCGCCCCTCTTCCAGCGCCGTTTCTGAAATGTCGATCGGCACATAGGTCACGTGCTCCTGCCGCCGTACCGCGGCTTCCAGCAGCACGCCCGTCTTCGCCGCCGTGCCCGCGCCCAGTTCGAGGATCGTCAGCCGCCTCTCTCCCGCCTCCTCCAGAATCTCGTCGGCGCGCTCGGCAAGAATCCCGTGCTCGGTCCGCGTCAGGTAGTACTCCGGCAGCTCCGTAATGGCCTCAAACAGCTCCGAACCGCGCTGGTCGTAAAACAGCCATGGCGACAGCCGCTTTGGCATCGTGGTCAGTCCGCGATACACCTCCGCCCCCAGGGGCGTGCTGGCTGCCTCGGGCAGGCAGGGAAGGGAAGAAAGAGCATGCATGAAGGGTCGTGCCTCCGGGTGTTAGTGGCTGGCCAAACGCACGCCGGAGAACTGCCACCGGGTCGCAGGCGGAAAGAAGTTGCGATACGTCGCACGGATGTGAGAAGCCGGCGTTGCCACCGATCCTCCGCGGAGCACCATTTGATTGCACATAAACTTGCCGTTGTATTCGCCCAATGCCCCGGGGAGCGGCGCGAATCCTGGATACGGCAGGTAGGCGCTCGCCGTCCACTCCCACACGTCCCCATAGAGTCCTAGCCGTTGCTCCAGGTTGGATGCTCCGTCGACCGCCCTTGGGTGGAACTTTTCTGCTTCCATCAAATTTCCCGCTACCGGCGCCGTGCCCCCCGCAATTTCCCACTCGGCCTCGGTTGGCAGCCGCCTGCCCGCCCAGCGCGCATACGCGTCCGCCTCGAAATAGCTCACATGGCACACCGGCGTCGCCAGCAGATCCTCCAGCGGGACCATCCCCCGCAGCGTGAAGACCTCCCAGCCGCCGTCCTCGGTCTTTCGCCAGTACAACGGTGCCCCCCAGCGCTCGTTCTGCACCGTCGTCCAACCCTCTGACAGCCACAATTCCGGCCGCAGGTACCCGCCGCCCTCCATGAATGCCAGATACTCGCCGCATGTCACGGTACGTGACGCCAGCCGAAACGGCTCCGTGAACACCCGGTGCCGCGGCGTCTCGTTGTCGAAGCAAAAATCGCTCCCCGCGTATCCGATCTCCGTCAGCCCACCCGCAAACTCCACCCACTCCACTGGCGCAACCTGGCGCGACCCCGTGTCCAGGCCGCCCTCCGCATACATCGGGTGCAGCGGATTCGACCAGAATGCGTGCTTGACGTCCGTCAGCAGCAGCTCCTGGTGCTGCTGCTCATGGTTCAGGCCCAGTACCACCCGTGCCCGCACCTCCTCCGGCACATCGCGCGCGGTCAGCTCCTCCATCGCCGCATCCACATGCCGCCGGTAGGCCAGAATCTCCTCCGCCCTCGGCCGCGAAAACGACGCCCGCAGCTTTTTCTCCGGCTGCTCCGACACCGCGTTGTAGTAGCTATTGAACAGCCACACGAAGTCCGGGTGAAACGGACGATACCCCGGCAAATATTCCCGCAGCAAAAACGTCTCGAAGAACCATGTCGTGTGCGCCAGATGCCACTTCGCGGGGCTCGCGTCCGCGCACGATTGCACCATCATGTCTTCCGGCGTAAGCGGTGCGCAGAGCTGAAGGCTCCGGCTCCGCACGCGACAAAATTCTTCCGTCAGTACTGGAGTTGTAAGTACAGTCATCGCCTCGTCCTTTTTATGCCTTCCTGCAGAAGAAGAGCGGTTCAGGGCTGGGGTCGCCCGTCAGACTACCACTCCGCGCACCACCCAGGGGCCATGCTGAGAGGATGCGCGAAGTTTTAATCAGGCTTCACTTTTCCCGCGCTGTTTTCTGTCCGGCGCGGCCTCCCTTCGTCCTTCGCAGCGGCTTCCCCACCACTTCTTCCACGTCCCGCACCTTACCTTCCAGCCGTCCCGTCGCTCCCTTGCGCTCGTCGATCGCAATGTGCGTCAGCACCCGCGGCGCCAGTTCCAGCATTCTCCTGTGGCATGCCAGGATCGTCTCCGTCACCGCGTCCGCGTCGCCCTCCACCGTCGTCTGCATCGCTCCCAGCGAGTAGTCCAGCTCCGACGCATCCACAATCTTCAGCGCTTCCGCCACCAGATCCTTCACCCCGCCGGTCACGTCCAGCGGTACTACCGAAAAGCTCGCCAGCATAAGTCCTCCTCTTTCAATGGATGATCTCTTGTCCATCGGCGGACGCCGCGCGGCCAGCGCCAATCTCGCGCCGAACGCGTCTTTCCCTTCCGCCCTGCGTCTATTCGGGCATAATCAGACACGATTCCCTGCGGATGCCGGCCCGGTACGTGTTTGAAGGATGATTATGCGACTCTCTCGTTTCCGTGGACTCTTCCTTTGCGCCTCGCTGCTCGCCCTGGCCATCGCCCCCGCCCTCCACGCGCAGAATGATACCCCCCAGTTGGGTCAGTCGGATCAGTCGGATCAGTCCGGCCAGTCCGGCCAGCGCGGCGGTCGCGGCATCGGCGGCGGCATGTTCATGATGGGCGGCAACAGCGCCCACGGCACCGTCACCACCATCTCCGGCAGCACCATCACCATCAAGGACGAGCAGGGCCAGGTCTACTCCGTTGAAACCGGTCCCAACACCCATTTCCGCAAAGACCGCGAAGAGTCGAAGATCTCTGACATTCATGTCGGCGACACCATCGTCGCCGCCGGCAATCTCGACGATCAGGCAAAAACCGTCGGCGCTGTCTTCGTCGTCGTCCTCACCCCCGAACAAGCCGCGCGCATGGAGCAAATGCGTGCCGAGTTCGGCAAAACCTGGACCGCCGGAAAAGTCACTGCCATTAAAGATCTCACCCTCACCGTCGAGCGCCCTGACAAGGTCAGCCAGACCATCGCCGTCGATGAAAACACCACCTTCCGCAAGGGCGGCCGCGGCACCGCCGAAGACATCACTTTCCCCGATATCAAGGTTGGCGACCGGTTGACCGCCCGCGGCGCTTTGCAAAACGGCATGTTCCTGGCCACTCAGATCGCCGTCATGCCGCCGCGCCGGCCCGGCCAGGGTCGATACGGCGAAGGTCGCGGTCCCGGTAGCTCGCCGCCGAATGCGCAGCCTCCCGCCAACCCTCAGAATTAACGCGATGACCCGTCTGATTGATTTCCGCGCTCTCGCTGTCTCTCTCCTTCTGACGAGCGCCACAGCCTTTGCCCAGGCCACACCCGCAGCGACGCCCGCCCCGCAGACGGCACCCGCTCAACTCGCCACTGCCCCAGCCGCGAGCCCGGCAGCCCAGCCCTCCGGCGGCACCATTCACGGCACCGTCAAAGACGGCAAAATCCCGCTGCCCGGCGTCAGCGTCACCGCCAGCAACTCCCTCACTGGGAAGAAATACAGCACCACCACCGACATCACCGGCAGTTACACGCTGGTCATTCCCCAGGACGGCCGTTACGTCGTGAAAACGGATTTCGCCGCCTTCGCTTCCGTCACCCAGGAAGCCCTCCTCAACGCGACCGCGCACGATCTGAAAGTCGACTTCACTCTCATGCTCGCCTCCCGCGCCCAGCAGCAGGAGCAGCAAACCGACCTCGCCGGCGCCGCGCGTCAGTTCATGAGTGGCGGCGGAGCGCAGAGTCTCAGCCTCATGGGTCAGGCTTCCGACCTCATCCAGGCCGGCGGCGGCGGCCAGGAGGCCGGCGCCCAGCTCCCCTCGCTCGCCGGCAATGCCGACTTCTCCTCCGGCGAATCGGTTGCCGTCAACGGCCAGATGGGCACCACGAATCCCTTCGCGGGAATCGACTTCAGCCAGATGCGTGAAAACGCCGAGCTCAACCAGTCCCTCAGCGGCAATGGTGGACCCGGCGGCCAGGGAGGTCGTGGTTTTGGCGGCGGCGGCTTCGGCGGCGGCGGATTTCGCGGCGGTGGCGGAGGGGGTGGCCGGATGCGCGGCAACTTCCGCAACTTCAAGCCCAACCAGCCCCACGGCGCTCTCTTCTGGGACGGTGGCAACGGTGCCCTCAACGCCGCCGACTTCGCCCTCCGTGGCCAGCCCATCCAGGAGCCGGCTTACTCCTCGAATCGCTTCGGCCTCACCATGATGACCGCGCCCTACATCCCCAAAATCCTCACCAACGATAAGAACGACTTCCTCTTCTTCACCCTTTCCGGCACCCACTCCACCTCGCCCTTCGACGAATACGGCACCGTCCCCACAGCCGCCGAGCGCAGCGGCGACTTCACCGGCCTCACCACCCAGGGGGGTCAAAAAATCACCATCTACGATCCCTCCACTGGCCAGCCCTACGCACCCTGCACCAGCGGACCCGACGCCGGCAATCCCAACTCGCAGTGCATGCCCGCGAGCGAAATCCAGTCCCAGGCTACCGCGCTCCTCGGCTATGTTCCGTTGCCGAATCTCCCCGGCGCCACGCAGAACTACCAGCGCCTCATCTCCTCCGGCACCAACACCACCCGTCTCGGCGTCCGTCTCATGCACAGCTTCGGCAATCAGGGAGGTTCGAACCCGCTTTTCCGTATGGCGCGCCAGTTTCTGGGACAGGGCAATGCCGGCATCACCCAAAGCCTCTTCGGCAACTTCAATTACGAGCACTCCGCTTCCGACAGCCTGAATCTCTTCCCCGATCTCGGCGGCAAGAATCAGACCCATCAGTATTCCCTCCAACTCGGTTACTCCATCGGCAAAGGCCGCCAGACCAACGCCATCACCGCCAACTGGAACCAGACTCACACCCAGGTCAGCAACCAGTTCAGCAATGTAACCGACATCGCCCCTCAGCTTGGCCTCAACGGCCTGCCCGACGCGCCCCAGCTCTGGGGCCTGCCCAACGTGACGATGAATCAGTTCTCCAGCCTGAACGAACAGCAGCCCGATTTCCAGCTCGCCGAAACCGTTTCTCTCGGTGACATGAGTTCCTGGATCCACGGCAAGCACAATATCCGCTTCGGCGGCGATATCCGCCGTGTCTACCAGGACGAAATCGGCAACACCAACTCCACCGGCACCTACGTCTTCACCGGCCTCTTCACGGAGCAGCCCGGAACCACCAGCACCGGCGACACCGGCGTCAATGGGCTCGCTCTCACCGGCTCCTCGCTCGCCGACTTCCTCCTCGGCCTGCCCCAGGAAACCACCCTCCAGGCCGCGTATCAGGAAGCCCACCTTCGCGAGAACGAAATCGACTTCTTCGGCCAGGACGACTGGCGCGCCGGCAAAAACCTCACCGTCCTCGCCGGACTTCGCTACGACTACTACTCGCCTTATTCCGAAGAGAACGACCGCCTCGCTACCCTCGACGCCGGCAATGATTTCGCTACCGTCGCCACGGTCGTCTCCAATGGCGTCGGCCCTTTCACCGGAAAGTATCCCCGCGACCTCATCTACCCGGAGAAAAACAATTTCTCTCCGCGCCTCGGTGCCGCCTGGCACCCCATGAAGGACACCGTCCTCCGCGGCGGCTATGGCATCAACTACACCGTCGGCCAGTACACCAAATTCGTCCAGAACTTCGCCTTCGAGCCGCCCTTCGCCGACGTCCAGACCAACCTCTCCACCAGCGGCGCCTCCATCTCGCTCGCCAACGGCTTTCCTGCCCCGCAGACCGAAGGCAATTACTCCGTCAATAAGAACTACCGTCTCCCCTACGTGCAGGTCTGGAACGTCAACCTCCAGCGCACCATCCCCTGGAACATCGTCTTCAACCTCGGCTACAACGGCTCCAAAGGCTCCCGCCTCGACGTCATCGATGCTCCCGGCCGCTTCGTCACAACCGTCAACGGTGTTCAGACCACCGCTCTGCCCACCGCTGCCAACAATCCATTGCAGACCGTCGCCTACGACTACGAGGACTCCCTCGCCTTCTCCAATTACAACGCGCTCACCTTCAGCGCCCGCAAGCGCATGAGCGGCGGCATTGCCCTGCAGGCCACCTACACGTACTCGCACGCCATCGACGACGCCAGCACCATCGGCGGCAACGGCGGCACCACCTGCGGCGGCAACTGCCTTGCCCAGAACTGGCAGGACATCCGCGCCGAGGAATCCAACTCCTCCTTCGACGTCCGCCACCTGGTCAAGGGTAATTTCGTCTACGAGCTCCCCTTTGGCCCCGACACCCACCTGCTCACCGCAGACTGGTTCGGCCACGTCATCTCCAACATGAACCTCTCCGGTAACTTTGAGTTTGCCACCGGCAATCCCCTCACCCCCGCCTACGAGGCCTCGGTTGAGGACGTTGCCCGCGGCACCACCAACTCCCTCCGCCCCGACCGCGTCCCAGGCGCTTCGCTCACCGCCGGCGGCGGCCATCTCGACAACTGGTTCAACAAGGACGCCTTCGCCGCGCCCTCCGGCGTCTACGGCACCGCCTCCCGCCTCAGCATCCCCGGGCCTTCTTCCTGGACCTTCGATGGATCGATCTCCAAAAGTATCCGCTTCGGTGACATGAAGAACCTCGAACTCCGCGCCACCGCTGACAATGTCCTGAACACCGTGCAGTACCAGGGTGTCGACTCGACTCTGGGCTCTGCCACCTATGGCCAGGTCACCTCGGCAGGTGCGTCGGGGACCATGCGCCAGTTCACCTTCATGGGACGCTTCCGGTTCTAGCTATGAAAAGACCTGTCATCCTGAGCGAAGCCGAACTCCCTCGCATCGAAGCTGGCTGCGAAACCGGCGCGATTCTTTCGTCGGGGAATCATTCGTTTCGCTATCGTGATCGGGCACGAATTCACGATCTGCGGAAGAACGGTCCGAGAACCAGTTTTTGTATCAGGGCACGACTTCAGTCGTGCCGCACACGCCCTGAAGAGATCTGGGCTTTAGCCCCTGCGGGGTTCCGCCGGATGAAGTTCCGCCTCGCGCTCTTCGCCGCTTTCTTTCTCGCCCTCCCCGCGATCCCCCAAACCCAAACACCCGCGCCCGATCAAGCCCCGCCCCCCCAGACCTCCGCCTTCACCTTCCGCGTCAACAGCGACCTCGTCCTCACCAACGTCGTCGTCCGCAACAAAAAAACCGGCGAGATCGTGAAAGGCCTCACCGCCAAAGACTTCACCGTCACCGAGGCAGGGAAGCCGCAGCACATCATCAGCTTCGATTTTGAAAACGTCGATCAGGCCGCGCAGCTCAATGAAGCCACCATCGACGCTTCGGCCCCCAACGGCATCTTTGGCGCGAAAACCGGCGTCGCCACGCAGAAGGAGCTCCGCAATCATCGGCTGATCGTGATCTTCTTCGATCTCACCTCCATGCAGCCCGAAGACGTCGAGCGCGCTCAGGACGCCGCCCGCAACTACATCGACAAGCAGATGCACCCCGCCGACCTCGTTGCCATCGTCTCCCTCGACGCCACTCTTTCCCTCGACCAGGACTTCACCGCCAGCAAAGATCTCCTCCTCCGCGCCGTCAACAGCTACTCCGGCACCGAGGGCCAGGGCTATGGCGAAGGCGCCACCAGCACCTCGAATCAGGTCGAGGACGCCAGCTCCTTTTCCCCCGACGAGCAGGAATACAACGACCTCAACACCGACCGCGAGCTCTACGCCATCGAAGACATATCCCGCTCGCTCGCTTACCTCAACGAGAAAAAATCCCTCCTCTACTTTTCCGGAGGCATCCAGCGCGACGGCATTGAGAACCAGGCCTCCCTCCACGCCGCTATCAACGCCTCCGTCCGCGCCAACGTCTCCATCTACTCCGTCGATGCTCGCGGCCTCCAGGCCATCTCACCCCTCGGCGATGCCACCACCGGCAACCTGCGCGGCGCGAATTCCTTCAACGGCGCCGCCCTCCAGAACAATCTCGATTCCAACTTCACCACCCAGGAAGTCATGGCCAACCTCTCCTCCGATACCGGAGGCAAGGCCTTCTTCGACTCCAACGATTTCTCGCCCGCCTTCGATCGCATCCAGCACGACACCTCGGCTTACTACGTCCTCGGCTACCACTCCACCGACCTCCGCCGCGACGGCCGCTACCGCCGCATCTCCATTAGGATCGATCGCTCCGACGTTAAGATCGAGTACCGCCCCGGCTACTACGCTCCCGCCGATTTCAAACACGCCAATAAAGACGAGCGCGAGCGCCAGCTCGAAGAAGAGCTGGCCAGCGATCTGCCCGCCACCGATATCCCCGTCTTCCTCCAGGCGCTTTATTTCCGCACCGGCCCCAACCGCTTCTACGTGCCCATCTCCCTCGTCGTCCCCGGCTCGCAGATCCCCTTCGTCAAAGGCGGCGACCGCGACAAAGCCACCCTCGACATCATCGGCCAGGTCCGCGACCCTTCTGGCCACGACATCGGCGACGTCCGCGACACCGTCAAGCTGGCCATCAATGAGTCGCAGCAGGTCCGGCAGAAAAACGTGCAGTACACCACCGGCTTCAATCTCCCCGTCGGCAAGTACCACGTCAAATTTGTCGTCCGCGAAAATGAAACCGGCCGCATGGGCTCCTTCGAAACCGACCTCACCGTTCCCGATCTCAAAAAGGTCCCGCTCAAAATGAGCTCGGTCGTCTTTGCCAGCCAGCGCATGCCCGCCGGCAAAAAACAGGAAGACGACCCGCTGGTCCGCGACGGCGAGCTGCTCGTTCCTAACCTGCCCCACGTCTTCCGCCAGGACCAGCACCTCTATCTGCTCTACGAGGTCTACGATCCCGCCAAAGCCTCGCCCGAAAAGATCGCCGAGACAGGCGACCGCGGCAACGGCTCATCTGCCGACACGAAGTCCGCTTCCAAGAAAGAAAAATCCGACAAGTCCGCAGGACCGCCCGTCCGCGTCATGACCAGCATCGAGTTTCTCTCCGGCTCCGCCAGGGCCTTTGAAACGCCCCTCATCCAGGCAACGCAGCTCAACGTCCCCGACCGCGATGCGGTCGCATTTCAGTTCGACGTTCCCCTCGACCACCTCAAGCCCGGCACCTACATCTGCCAGATCAACGTCATCGACGATGCCGGCGGCGCCTTCACCTTCCCGCGCACCGCGCTTCTCATCGAACCCGCCCCCGAGACCACACCGCCCGCTCCCGCAACCAACTCCGGCGCCGGCGGCCGGGGCAACTGACCGGGTGCCCCACATCTGCCCGGTTTTGGCTGGTGTGGGCCATCGCGCGAAGTGCCCGGGTCCTGTCCCCGAACCGTCTTCCCGGACGAACCTGAACGCATTCAAAAGAGCGGCAGCTTCGGATTAAATGGTTCAGCGGCCGGTTTGGCTTGTTGCCTTTTCAGGAAGCCGTCGAATAGCGGTACCGTAAACGCTGTGTCACCATGCGCAGGGCTGTAGATCATGCCTTTGCGTATCAGTGAACTGCGCAGCGGAGCTACGGACTGCACCTTGACCCCAAGTGCTTCCGCGATGTCGCCCGACCGTTGCTGGTCTCCACCAACGCTCACCATGGCGAAGAGATATTCCTTTTCCCTTTTTGTGAGGCGATCGAATCTCACGCGGAAGAAGCTCTCGTCAAGCTTCTGAATCGCAATCGAGGTCGCTTCCCTGACATTTTCTTCGCTGATCGGCGAGAAGTTGGCGATGTTCCAGGCCTCGTAGCCCCATTGTTGGAGGAAATACGGATAACCGTGCGTCTGATGGATGATTCTGCGAAGGGCGTCCTCCGTGAAGGTGACACTTTGCGCCTCCACGGGCGACTGCAAGGCGATTCGAGCTTCGGGTTCCTTGAGCGGCCCTACGGAAGGGAACTCAAACAGTCGCTCTGCATAGGACTTCGATTTTCCCGCCAGCCCAAGGATCAGGGGTAGGCCGGCTCCGACCAAAACAAGGGGCAGGCCGCGCTGGCTGATCTGGTGTAGCGCCATGATCAGCGCGCTCATTTCGCTCTGCGACAAGTACTGAATTTCATCCAACAGTAAGCAGATGAATGCACCTCGTTCAACTGCCGCGTCTGCCACGGCAAGAAAAAGATCTGCCAGATCGATCTCCAGATCTCCTGTGTCTCCGACTCCTGGTTCGGCAGTCACCCCTAATTCGATTTCGCCTACATCCCCCATCTTGATCCGAGCCTGAAAGCGGCTCATGAAGCTCCGCAGAACCCTCAAACCACGCTTGGCCTTCTCGCTGATATTCGCTGATCGATCGAGCTGGAGCAGAATTTTTCGTAAGGGCGGAACCAGCAGTGCGGGCAGGCTTTTCTCCTCATGCGCCTCGATCGGAACAGATTGATAGCCTTTCTCGTCCGCCATTTCCCGTATCCTGTTCAGCAGTACTGTCTTGCCTACACCTCGCAGGCCCACAAGGATGAGACTGCGACTCGGCCTGGCCGCTTTGATCCGTTCCAGCGTGATACCTGCCGAACTCAGGATCAAGTCACGACCGGCGAGTTCTGGCGGCTGCGTACCGGCTCCGGGGGCGAACGGGTTTTGGACCGGATCCATGCTTACAAATATAGAATAGTTATGTTCGTATACGTATTTTCCTCTATACATCGATAAATTATCTATACTCTCCGAATCGCCAGGAACTCTTTTGCATTCTGAGAATTGCCTCCGGCAGCACGTACCTGTTTCGTACCCCCTTATCCACGGGTTTTTTCGCCCGCGCTATTGTTCCTGTCGTACGACCCCGGGATAATCGGGGAGCAGAGGGCTGTCGTTCTACACAGTGAACCGATATATCCGACAGGATGTCCTCCGCATACTGCGCATCTCCTCCCGGCAACTCAGCGCGTGGGAGCGAGCCGGACTCATCGCCTTCTCCACCGACTACGGCTTTCAGGATCTCGTGCAGCTTCGCAAACTCCGCGACCTGCGCGCCTCCCGCATCTCCTCTGCCAGCATTCTCAACAGCGTTACCGCCATGAAGGCCGTCTCCGGCATGGCCAACCCGCTGCTCGAGGCCGGTGTCGCCAGTCGTGGACCGCGCCTCATCTTCCGCCACTCCGGCGCTTCCATGGATCCCATCGCGCGCCAGTTCGAATTCGATTTCGAAGGTGAGTCCAGCCGCCTGGCCGTCGTCGATGAAGCTCCCGGCCCCGCTCTCCAGCGCCCCTCCAACGTCAGCAGCCTCTTCCTGCAGGCCGTTCGCTGTGAGGAGCAGGGCAAAATCCCCGAGGCCGTCGCCCTCTATGAGGAGACGCTCGCCGTCGCCGAGCACGCGCCCGCCGCTATCAACCTCGGCACCATTCTCTATAACCAGCGGCAGTTCCAGCGCGCCGAGCAGCTCTACCGCCGCGCCACCGTGGCCAGTCCCGACTACGCGCTCGCCTTCTTCGACCTCGGCAACGCTCTCGACGAACTCCAGCGCCTCCCCGAAGCCGTTGAAAGCTACAAGTCGGCCATCCGCCTCGCGCCCACCTACGCTGACGCGCACTACAATCTCGCCCTCGCTTACGAACGCAGCAACGAGCGCCGCCGCGCCCTCCGCCACTGGCGCGCCTACGTCAAGCTCGATCCCGTCGGACCCTGGTCCAACCACGCCCGCCTGCAGGTCCGCAAAATCCTCGACCGCGAAGAGCTCACTATAGTCTGGCGCAAATCCAAAGCCACCCTCGCCCGCCCGTAATGATCAGCCAGCTCCCATCTGCCTTCCCTGCGCTCTCTGCGTCCTCAGTGGTCCGGCCGCGTCTCACTCCCAGCTCCCAGCTCCCAGCTACAGGCCACAGGCTGCCTTCTCTGTGCTCTCCGTGTCCTCTGTGGTGGATCGGTCTTTCGCTAACTGGCTTTTAGCGGATCGCTTCTTCGCTTCCGGCTCCCAGCTACCGGCTGACTGTAAAACTCTTCACCGTAATCGCGTTCGGATCTTTTCCCGCCGACAGCACCGTGAACAGCGAACCCGTCACCGCCACGCCCTTCGGCGTATAACTCACCGTCCGCAGCACGGATACATCGCCCGCCGCGCGATCCACGGCCAGCAGCAGAAATCCACCGCTCGCCAGCGCCAGCGGCCCCGGTCCTTCGCCCACCTGCACTGTATTGATCCGCGTCCCGTCGTCAATCGAATACGCGCCCACCGTGTTGTCGCCGAAATTGCTCTCCCACAGAATCGAGTTGTCCGCCGTCACCACCCCGCCCAGCGGATTCGCCCCCATCACATACGCCCCGCCCACATTGTTGGCGTTCGTCGCAATCTCCGAAACCGTGTCGCCCCCGTAGTTCGACACGAAGATCTCGCCCCCGTCCGGCTTCAGCGCCAGATGCAGTGGTCTCGCCCCCACATCCATCAGGTCCAGCAGCCGATCTCTGTGCTCCTCCGGAACCAAGCTCTCCGGTCGCGCCAGCCCCACGGCCATCACCTGGTGCCCGTCCGAACACGCCGCGAACGCCTTCGACGAATCCGGCAAAATCACCAAATCCGACGCCCCCGGACACCCGCTGAACACCGCCCGCACCTTCAGATCGCGCGCGTCGATCACCGTCACGCTGCCCCCGCCCCGGTTCGTCACCACCAGCGTCTTCCCATCGGGAGAAATCTTTGCCTCCGCCGGTGACTCGCCCACGCCCACTGCGGCGATCTCGCGCCGTCTCTCCAGATCGATGACCGAAACATTGTTTGACCCGGCATTCGCCACATACGCGCGCTGCCCGTCCTCGTTCACATCGATCGACACCGGCTCGCGATCCACCCCGATCGTCGCGATCACCCGGTTCTCCGCCGCCGAAAGTACGCTCACCGTCCCACTACCCGCGTTCGCCACGTACACTTCGTTCTTCGCGGGATTCACCGCCACCGCCACCGGCCGGTCGCCCACCGGAATCGTCGCCGCCGTCCGCATGTTCACCAGGTCCAGCACCGTCACCGAACGGTCGCCGCCATTCGTCACCCACGCGTACTCGCGAAAATTTTCCGGATATTTAGGAAAGTGTTTCCGCGTGCAACCACTCACCGCCACCAGCATTAGCGGCAGCAGGAATAGATAGAAGATTCGGCTTCGGTGAACAGCAGGGCACGATCCGGGTGCCCCATATCTGCCCGGTTTTGGCAGATGTGGGATCCCTCGATCCTTAGCTGGAAGTTTTGTGTCAGGGTACGACTTCAGTCCTGCCGAAAGCTCGCTGAAAAGAGTCGGGGCTTTAGCCCCTGAGGTCCTTCGCAAGCCCGTCGCATCCTGTCCATCGCATTCCACGGTCCGGTTCAGCATACACGCGGGCCGCTCCCGCGAATCCTCGCTGCGCGCTTGCAGGGAACGCAACCGCCCTACTTCGCCGCGACGCTCTCTTCCACGTGAATCCCCCGCGGCACCGTGCGATGCAGCACCGTAGCAATCTGCGAGCACTCGTCCATCAGCTGCACGAACTGCTCCGGCAGAATCGACTGCATCCCGTCCGACAGCGCCTTGTCCGGCTGGTTGTGCACTTCCACGATCAGCCCGTCCGCGCCCACCGCCACCGCCGCCCGCCCCAGCGGCAGCACCTTATTGCGCTTGCCCGTCCCATGGCTCGGATCCACCAGGATCGGCAGGTGGCTTTCCCTTTGCACCGCCGGCACAATGCTCAGGTCCAGCGTGTTCCGGGTGTGATCCGCAAACGTCCGCACCCCCCGCTCGCACAGGATCACCTCGTAATTTCCCTCGCTCATGATGTACTCGGCCGCCATCAGGAACTCGTCCAGCGTCGCCGCCAGCCCGCGCTTCAGCAGCACCGGCTTCCGCTTCTTCCCGGCGGCCTTCAGCAGGGAAAAGTTCTGCATGTTCCGCGCGCCAATCTGGATCACGTCCGCGTACTCGGCCACCAGCTCCAGCGCCTCGTGGTCGATCGCCTCCGTCACGATCCGCAGCCCAAACTGCTCCCGGACCTCCGCCAGAATCTTCAGCGCCTCTTCGCCCAACCCCTGAAAGGCATACGGCGAAGTCCGCGGCTTATACGCGCCGCCCCGGAAGAATTGCGCCCCGGCCGCCGCCACCTGCTCGGCAATCGCAAACGCCTGCTCCCGCGACTCGACCGAGCACGGTCCGGCAATCATCGCCACCCCGGCCCCGCCGATCGTCGCGTCCGTGCCCGGAAACCGGATGATCGTGTCCTCTTCCTTCACATCCCGGCTCACCAGTTTGTACGCCTTCGATACCCGGATGACCTCGGCCACCCCCGGCAGTTCCTCCAGGTTGCCGCGATCCACTTCCCCCTGGTTGCCGGTAATGCCAATCGCCGTTCGCTGCGCGCCCGGCATCGGATGCGCCCGATACCCCAGCGCCACAATGTGCTCGCAAACCGCCTGGATCTCCTCGGAGCTGGCCTGCGCCTTCATCACGACGAGCATCGTCGAATCCTCACCTTCGTCAAAAACCCAAACCGGTCTCATCACTCCTCAGCCCTCGCGAGGGCTCGTATGAGACCCGCCGCCGAAGCGGGGCTCACGTTGATCGCCGAAGCCGACGACCTATAGATGAGACCGGTTCAAGTGTAATCCATGGTTTTCGCGAAGTCGAAGAAGTCGGGAGGGATCGGGTTACGAAGGGAGAAACGAAAGAAAGGGCCGGAGTGGGTCCTGGCTCACTCGTCCGAGCCGGTTTTCCCGCCGCTGCGCGCCGCCACCACCGCGGGCGTCAGTACCATTGCCAGATAGATAAGGACAAAGAGAAGATCGCGCATCGCTGAAACCGGTTGCATGGGGTTCCATCGCCCAGTCTCCCCCCCCTTAACCTTCCAGCCAATAGCACTTCGGAGCACAACCTGCCCCGCTTGGGGCAGACCCCCCCTCAAATATTTCTGCAAATATGCAACTTTCCCGCCCCCGCCAGGGTCCATAGAAACGTGAGAGGCCCCGGCGGGTCTCCCACACAGCAACTCTCCTCGGACAACGAGGCTAACCTGTAGAGTTTTCAGGTCGGCCTCGTTGATTTTTTTTGCCCAGCCTATTTCGCCGGATCCACCAGCGCCCCGTACACAATCGACCGGCTTAGATACTGCAGGTTCGGCTCGCCGCCGTTCATGCGCTGAATCATGCCCACGAACACGATGTCGTTCGTCGGATCCACCCAGAACCACGTGCCTGCCGCCCCATCCCACAGGAACGTACCTTTTCCATCCGGCAAATTCGCTTCCTGCGGGTTGTACTCGACGGCGCAGTTATATCCATAGCCGAACCCGGGCCGCATGTGCTGCCAGCCGATGCCGAATTTTCCGCTGACCAGGTTCGGCGCGAGATGATTCGTGGTCATCAGCCTGACGGATTCGGGCGAGAGAATGCGCTTCCCGTCGAGCTCGCCCCCGTTGGCCATCATCTGTGCAAAGCGGTAGTAATCCCCGATGGTCGAGACCATTCCGCCCCCGCCCGAAGGCACCGCCGGCGGCGCATCGTACGGATGCGGGCTCACGAAACCATGCGGCTGTGCTGTGACCGTCTTCGTGTCCGGATCCCACCAGTAGAGCGTGGCAAACCGGCTCTTCTTGTCCGCCGGAACCCAGAAGCCGGAGTCCTTCATGCCCAGCGGCTTATAGATGTGGTCGCGCATGAAGTCGGGCAGCGACTCGCCGCTGAGCTTCTCCACGATGTAACCCTCGATGTCCATGGAAAGCGAGTAATTCCACTCCGTTCCCGGCTGGTAGAGCAGCGGAATCTTCGCCAGTCGGTCAATCATGCCCTGCAGGCTGGGCGCGCCGAAGACGTCCGCCTTCAGCACCATCCTGTCCACAGGCGTGTTGCCGAAGAATCCATACGTGAACCCGGCGGTATGCGACATTAGCTCCGCCATGGTGGGCGGATGCACCGGGTCGACGAGGATCATGTTTCCGTCGGCGTCGGTGCCGTTGTAAACCTTGAGGTGCGCGAACTCAGGAATGTACTTCGCGATCGGATCGTTGGGCAGCCACTTGCCTTCCTCGAACAGGATCATCATGGCCACGCCGGTCACCGGCTTGGTCATGGAGTAGTCGCGGAAGATCGTGTCCTCTGTCATCGGCGCGCCGCTGGCCAGGTCGCGCGTGCCGTACGTGCGGAAGTCCACGATCTTGCCGTGGCGCGCCAGCAGCGTGACCGCGCCCGCCACTTCCTTCCTGTCCACCGCCTGCTCCATCAGGGCGTGCAGGCGCTCCAGCCGCTCGCTCGAGAATCCAACCGATTCCGGCGTCGCTGTGGCGTACGTGCCGGCGGCTTGTGCGGTCCGGCTCTCGGACTTCTTCGTTTTCTCTGCCCGCGCGCCGACCAACCCACTCAGCAGGCACACCGCGACCACTCCAGCGAACGCCACACCCCAGCCACAGCGAACTTTCATCCTCAATCTCCCCAGGACGAACCAAGGACCGGCCCGATTCCTCGCGCCCGTTATATCAGTGCGCCCGACCCAGTCCCGCAGTCCGGCCCACAGTCCCTCCCGCAGTTCCTCTGTGCTCTCCGTGTCCTCTGTGGTGAATGAATCGCTGCCGGCCTAAGCCGCCTGCTTCAGACCGCCCTGCTCCCGGTGGCTCCGGATCCAGATCCGCGTCTTCCGGAACACATCCACATACGCCAGCAGCGCCAGCACTCCTCCCAGAGCGGTATACGCCGCCCGTCGATGCACCACCTCCGCCGGCGGCAGCCCTGAGAGCGCCAGCAGAAACACCACATACGCCGTCAGATTCAGGGTGAACAGCGAGTAGTTCACGTTCAGCACCGAATACGCCCACCACGCGAAGAACACGATCAGCCCCGCCAGCACTGCCGGCGACGGATGCAGATGCGTCGCAATCAGCCCCGCCACTCCCGCGCCCACCAGCGTCCCCGTCACTCGCATCACGCCGCGCGTCAGCGTCTGGACCAGATCCGCGCGCACCACCAGCAGGGTCGTCATCGGAATCCAGTAGCCGCTCAGATAATTCAGGTGCCGGAACACCTCCGCGGCCACCATCACCACCACCGCCATCCGCAGGCTATACAGGCACACCGGTGTCCGCAGCGAAAGGCACTGGCGCAGGCTTCCCACGCTCTCCCGCAGTCCCGGCCCGTGCGACGTCTCCTCTGTCTCGCATCCTCGCCGCAGCCACCGGATCTCCACCCAGGAAGCCAGCGTCTGGAACAGGCCGCCCGCCAGAACCAGTCCGCCCCGCATCAGCGCGCTCCGCGGATCGGTGTGGAACGCGCTGCTCACCAGAAACCAAACCGTCCACTGCTGGGCCACCCAACTCGTCCCGCCTCGCATCGCCGTCAACAGCGCGTAGGTGGCCGCCCACACCCCGGCCAGCACCACAAACAGCAGGCTCTCGTGCCCCAGCAGCATGCCCAGGAACGTCGCCAGCGTCATCCCCACCGTCGCCAGCGCCATCGGAATCAGGCACGATCCTCGAATCCTGTGCAGCGATCCAAGACCCGCGGTGAACGCCCCCGCCGCCGCCACCAGCCCGGCCCGCGGACTGCCCAGGGCAATGCCCACCGCCAGCGCCACCGCCATCGCCGGAACCGACCGCCACGCCACCCTGGGATTCCACTTCGTCCAGTCGAACAGCAGCGTCTCCCGCAGCAGGCTCAGGCGATCCGGGATCCAGCCCGTTCCGCCGCTCTGCGCCGCATTCGGTTGCGTGCTCATCGCTGGCCAGATGGATGCGCGTCGAACATGCGGAGCAGTGTACCCTGCAAAGTCCCGCGCCCGCCGCTAAGATTGTGGAAACTCGCTCCTCCCGCGCATCATAAGAACAGCCACTGCATCCACCACGCGGAGCGGCAGGCTGGAAAGGGTCCTCTGTGCGCTGGTTTCTTCGTTCCAAGATTCACAATGCCACCGTCACTCAAGCCGATCTCCACTACGTAGGCAGCATCACCATCGATCTCGACCTCATGGAGAAGGTCGGTCTCGAACCCGGCGAAAAAGTCCTGGTGGTCAGCAATACTTCAGGCGCCCGCCTCGAAACCTACACCATCGCCGGACCGCGCGGCTCCGGCGCTGTCGAGATCAACGGCGCCGCCGCCCACCTCATCCACAAGGGGGAAGAGGTCATCGTCATGGGCTTCGAGCTCTCCGACAAGCCCATCCACCCGAAGGTCATCCTCGCCGGCCCCGAGAACCGCGTGCCCCAGTGGCTCTCGGAAGGCGACACATCGACGACGGGCGACGCAACCACCTTCTAAACACGAACCGCCGGTACCCCGTTCCTCGCCGCCGCCAGCTCCGTCTGCCTGCGCCGCTCCCGCCGATACTTCCGTTTCCGATTCGCGTGCAGTAGAAGAAACAGCCCCGCCAGCGGCACCGGCAGAACATCCCACGTCCAGTCCCGCGCCCCCGCCGCCCGCACTCGCAGCTCGCCCGAGCACTGCCCCGTCTCCTGCCCGCGCCGCACCTGCACCGTCACCCGCCACAGCCCCGCTGCCGGCAGCGAAAAATTCGCCGCCTGCAACCACTTGCTCGTCGCCGCCGCATGGGAAGCTTGCAGCACAATCTTCCCAGCCTGACCATCGGCCCGCGTCAGAATCAGATCGACCTGAGCATCCTCCACCAGCCCCGGCTCCCCGGCGCGTTCCACCGCCACGCTGAAATCCGCGCGCCCCTTCGTCAGCGGATCCGGCGTAGTAAACAGCGTCACCTCGAACGGCCCCGCCGCCTCGCGAAAACGCAACCGTCCCCCATCCGCGAACGCGGCGCGCACACACCCCAGGCACAGCAGTCCCGCCAGAACCAGACCCCGCCACCGCGCGCTCAATCTTGTCCGCCTCACATCGTCATCCCGCGCATGAACATCGGCTGCGTGAAGATCCACACCGCTACCGCATAGGGCGCCGAGCTGCTCACCGCCCATACCGCCCCCATCCACCACGCGCGCCCCGCCGACTTCGCCATCTCCCGGATCAGCCTCCCACCCGCATACCAGGACACAAACAAGCCCAGGTTCAGCACCCACACCTGCAGATCGAACAGATTCACACCGTTCGCGCCCAGCAAAGGGCTGAACATCGAGGACGACGACGCGGCCTGCATGCTGTGAGCGCCCATCACCCGCCTCATCGCTCCCGCGTCTCTAGCCGCCGCATGGACCGGCGCAACCTGCGCCCACAAATGCTGCCCCACCGCCGGGATCGCCGACCACGAACCGGCCAGATGAAACGCCAGATGCCCCAGCCAGATCGAAAGCCCCAGCGGCAGCAGCGCCAGCGCAAACCGGCAGAATACCGTCCGCAGCGCCTGCGGCCCCCCAGCCGTCTGCCGCGCCGCCAGCACCTGCATCAGCTTCGCCGCTCCCAGATACAGCAGCAGCAGCACCGCGGTGAACACGCACGTCCCCACCAGCGACACCGCCCACCCCCCGGCCCACGGATGCCTCTGCCGAAAATCATCAAGAACGCGGGCCACCGGCGCGATCATCACTCCCGCATTGGCGAACGACGAAAACACCACCACCAAAATCAGCGCCGCCACATCCGGCCGAGCGGAAATCCTCCCCAGCGAAGAACGCACCGGATCCCGCGTCAGCTCGCGCAGCGGCGACTGCACCGTCACCGCCACATTGTCATGCGGACACGCGTGCACGCAGTCCATGCACAGCGTGCAGTCCAGATTCCCCACCTTGTTCGGCACATAAAGCTTCAGCTCGCACCCGCGCTGCGTCTCGTTCCCGCGAACGCAGTCGTGCGTGGAACAGGAAGTGCACACCTCCTGGCTGCGCGCCCCCAGTTCCAGCGGCGCAAATATCGATGCCACAAAGTTAAACTGCCCCACCGGGCACAAATACTTGCAGAAGCTCGCCCCGCGAAACACAGAATTGATCGCCGTCGCCGCAACCACATAGCCCAGCAGCAGCAGCGCAGTCGCCCGCGGCGAATTCCACAACGCGAATTGCTCATACGCCCAGAAGAACAGCACCATCAGCGCCACCGCCGGCCACTTCGACGACAATCGCTCCGGCCAGCGCAGTTGCGGAATCCCAAAGCGGCGAAACACCTCCCGCGGCAGCGTGAAAGGGCACGCCATGCAGAAAACGTTCGTTGCGAACAGCAGCAGCACCAGGCTGAGCGGCCGCACGATATTCCATACCGCCGCGCCCGCCAGATTCATCCCGCCCACCTGCACTCCGAACAGCCCGTCCACGATCACCGCGGCAATCAGCACAAAGCTGAGCCCCTGCAGCACCCGCCGTCCGTTGTGCAGCCGCAGCGCAGGCCCCGCCACCGGCGCATGCAGCCAGTCGAACGGCCTCCGCGCCCCAATTCCAGCGCTGGCCGCCGCGCCGGCCGCGCTCACCGAGGCCGTTCCCGGGCGCTTCTCCGAGACCATTTGCACCAGCACCGGAGTCAACGCTGCCACGATCACCAGCAGCCCCACAAAAATCATCTCGCCCCCGGCCAGCGCCTGGTCGGTCATCGCGCTGATGCCGAACAGCCGCGGCACCCGCGCGTAACTCGGATAAATCACCTCGCTGTCGAAAGCAATCACCAGCCCCACAAAGAAGAGAACCATGTGCGAGAAGAACACATAGGGAATGATGGTCCATTGCGGCGAGCGAATCCGGTTCGGCCACGGCCGCACCACATACCACCAGAACGCCACTGCGGCGAAGAAGAAACACCCGTGTTCCGCCTGATGCCAGAAGTTCGACCGCAGCGCCAGCTCATACGCCGCCGGCACATGCCACAGCACCACCGCCGCATCCAGCGCCACCCACCCGAACGTAGCGCTCGTGAACACTCTCCGCATCCAGTCAAGCGCCCGCGAATGCATCCACGGTGCCAGCTCCTCCCGCACAAAGCTGCGCGGCAGCCCGCGCAGCACCGGAACCACCGGATTCCCCAGCAACAGCAGCGGCGGCGCAACCGACATCAGCAGGATGTGCTGCGTCATGTGCGCCACCAGCAGGAATGGATCCAGCGCGTCGAGCGGGGAAGCCAGCGCCAGCCACAGGCTCAGCAGTCCTCCGAAAAAGCACGCGGCGCGCCATGCCGGCAGCTCGCGCCGCCGCGTCGTGCGCGCCAGCCGCCATCCCCGCCAATACAGCACGCCCAGCGCAAGCACGCCCAGTGTGGGCCACAGCGGCAAAGTCCAGGATCGCGCGATGGCTTCAGCAAGGGATGGCCGCATGGCATCTTGTCCAAAGGGTTCCGTCGGCGGCCCAGGTTCTGGTAGATGATTCTGCGCAGGAACTCAGTTTTCCGATGCCGCCCCCACCCAGGCGAGTTGCCACAAAGGAAGCCCGCGCTCGGCAACCTGCAAACTGTAACCTGACACCTAACCTGCAACCTGTCACCTGCAACCTGTCACCTGCAACCTGTAACCTGTCACCTGTAACCTGCACCCCGCACCCCGCACCCCGCACCCCGCACCCTGTACCCTGCACCCTGTACCCTGTAAGCCGTGAACAAACTCGTCCCCTCCGCCGCTGCCGCCGTCGCCGACATCCCCTCCGGTTCCACCCTCATGATTGGCGGATTCGGCCTCTGCGGCATCCCCGAAAACCTCATCGCCGCCCTCGTCGATGAGCACCACCGCCGCGGCCTCACCGGCCTCCACACCATCTCCAACAACATGGGCATCGACGAATTCGGCATGGGCCGCATGCTCCAGGCCGGCATGGTCGTCTCCCACACCGGCTCTTATGTCGGCGAAAACAAGCTCCTCGAAGACAAAGTCCTCAAAGGCGAACTCGACCTCCGCCTCACTCCTCAGGGCACCTTAGCCGAACGCATCCGTGCCGGAGGCGCCGGCATTCCCGCCTTCTACACCCCCGCCGGAGTCGGCACCCTCGTCGCCGAAGGCAAGGAAACCCGCACCTTCGACGGCCGCCCTTACCTGCTCGAATCCTGGCTCCGCGCCGACTACGCCCTCGTCAAAGCCTGGAAAGGCGACCACTCTGGCAACCTCATCTACCGCCATACCGCCCGCAATTTCAATCCCATGATGGCCACCGCCGCCCGCATCACCATCGCCGAAGTCGAAGAGCTCGTCCCCACCGGCTCCCTCGATCCCGACAATATCCACACCCCCGGCATCTACGTCCAGCGCATCCTCCACGGCGAGCACTACGAAAAGCACATCGAACGCAGAACCCTCCGCCAGGCTTGACGATCCCAGCTGCCCCGCATTCCTCTGTGTCCTCTGTGCTCTCTGTGGTGGACCGCCCTGGCTGCAAGCCTCAGCTACACTCAACCTGCATGCACTCCATCCTCGCCTCCCTGGCGCACTTCATCCAGGCCTTCATCTCCGCCTCCGGTTACGCCGGCGTCCTCCTCCTCATGGCCATCGAATCGGCCTGCATCCCGCTCCCCAGCGAGATCATCATGCCCTTCGCCGGCTACCTCGTGCACACCGGCCGCCTCAACCTCCTCGGCGTCGCCACCGCCGGCGCCCTCGGCTGCAACCTCGGCTCCCTCGTCGCGTACTGGATCGGCGCGTACGGCGGACGCCCGTTCATCACCCGCTACGGCCGCTTCGTTCTCCTCAATCTCCACGACCTCGACCGCGCCGAGCACTTCTTCGGCCGCTTCGGCGGCATCACTGTCTTCCTCGGACGCCTCCTGCCCGTCGTCCGCACCTTCATCGCCCTGCCCGCCGGCATCGCCCGCATGTCCCAGCTGCGCTTCCACCTCTATACCTTCCTCGGATCATGGCCCTGGTGCTTTGTCCTCGCCTGGATCGGCATGAAGCTCGGCCAGGCCTGGGATACCGACCCCCGCTTCAAAGCCGCATTCCACCGCTTCCACCTCGGCGTCGAAATCCTCCTCGTCGCCGCCATCCTCTGGTTCCTCTGGACCCACTGGCGCCACCGCATCCGCCCCGAAGAACAAGAAATGTCATCTTGAGCGCAGCGGCTGAAAAAGATCTCAGGCGGCGCACAAATGCGGGTGCCCCACATCTGCCCGCCTTTGGCAAATGTGGGAATCGCGCCCAGCGCGCAGGAATCGGTCGCGCAGCGGCTGAAAAAGATCTCAAGCGGCGCACAAATGCGGGTGCCCCACATCTGCCCGCCTTTGGCAAATGTGGGAATCGCGCGCCGCGCGACCCTCTCAAGCCTCCCCTTTGAATCCCTCCGCCGCACTTCCGTAATTTGCCATTCCCCCGTCCCCGCGAGACACTACCTGTTTGGACTCCATCGTTTTTCCTCCCCCGCAGAGAAAGGCATTCCTATGACTGAAAACAAAAAGCCGGCGATCCAGCCGGCCACGGGCAAGCTCGGGGTCATGACCGTCGGCATGGGCGCCGTCGCCACCACCCTCATCGCCGGCGTCGAAGCCGTCCGCAAAGGCCTCGCCAAACCCATCGGCTCCGTCACGCAGATGGGCACCATCCGCCTCGGCAAACGCACCGACAACCGTACCCCTCTCGTCAAAGAATTCGTCCCTCTCGCCGACCTCAACGACATCGTCTTCACCGGCTGGGACATCTTCCCCGACGACATGTACGGCGCCGCCGCCCACGCCGCCGTTCTTGACAAGGATCACCTCCAGTCCATCAAGCCCTTCCTCCAGTCCATCAAGCCCATGCCCGCCGTCTTTGACCAGTACTACGTCAAGCGCCTCAACGGCACCCACGTCAAGACCGGCAAAAGCAAGTGCGACCTCGCCCAGCAACTCCGTTCGGACATTCAGAAATTCAAGTCCCAGGTCGATCGCGTCGTCGTCCTCTGGTGCGGCTCTACCGAAATCTTCATGGAGCCCGCCCCCTGCCACCAGTCCCTCGCCGCCTTCGAAAAGGCTCTTACCGACAATGATCCCGCCATCGCCCCCTCGCAGATCTACGCCTACGCCGCCCTCAAAGAAGGCGTGCCCTTCGCCAACGGCGCACCCAACCTCACCGTCGATCTGCCCTGCATGATCGAGCTCTCCCGCCAGACCGGCGCGCCCATCTGCGGCAAGGACTTCAAAACCGGACAGACGCTCCTCAAGACCGTCCTTGCGCCGACCTTCAAGGCCCGCATGCTCGGCGTCAGCGGCTGGTACTCGACCAATATCCTCGGCAACCGCGACGGCGAAGTCCTCGACGACCCCGAATCCTTCAAGACCAAGGAAGAATCCAAGCTCGGCGTCCTCGACTACATCCTCCAGCCCGACAAGTACCCTGACCTGTACGGCAACATCTATCACAAGGTCCGGATCAACTATTACCCACCCCGCGGCGACAACAAAGAAGGCTGGGACAACATCGACATCTTCGGCTGGCTCGGCTATCCGATGCAGATCAAAGTCGATTTCCTCTGCCGTGACTCCATCCTCGCCGCGCCCATCGCCCTCGACCTGGTCCTGTTCTTAGACCTCGCCCAGCGCACCCCCGAGCTCCGCCACCTCGGCATCCAGGAGTGGCTCAGCTTCTACTTCAAGAGCCCGCAATCCGCCCCCGGCCTCTATCCCGAGCACGACCTCTTCATCCAGTCCATGAAACTAAAAAACACCCTCCGCCACATCATGGGCGAAGACCTGATCACCCACCTCGGCCTCGAATACTACGACTGACGATTGGCCATCGAGGCCGCCGCGCCTTCGGCGCAAAAACAAATGCAAAGACAAGAGGCTCCCTCGCGGAGCCTCTTGTCTTTCCTGTCATAAAAAGGAATGTCATCCCGAGCGAAGCGCCGAGAGTGATTTTCCCTGCGGTGCAGGAAATCAGTCGGCGCGCAGCCGAGGGACCCCCGTAGCGAAACGAGCCGCATCTGCCACAACAACTCCTGGCGCGGAGGGATCGGTCGCGCAGCGGCCGAAAAAGATCGCAAGCGTTGCAGGAATCCGGGTGCCCCACATCTGCCCGTGGTTGGCAGATGTGGGCGTCGCGCGAAGCGCGCCCGCCTTACGCTCCAGCCCCCTAAATCACCACCGCTGTCGCATACTCCCCCACCGCCTTCCCCAGAGCCGCCGACGTATACCCCATCTTCTGGTTCCGGATCGCCACCGTGTTCGCCAGCACCGCGTTATCCGGAGCCACCCGGCTCTTCGGCAGCCCATAAGGCACGATCTGCCACGAATCGTGCACCGGCCCCAGCGGATCGAACGGCGTATTTCCCAGCTCCGCCGCCAGCGCCGTCTCGTCAAACTCCACCCCGCACGCCTTCGCGTTGTCGATCATCCATCGCAGCGTGATGTTCGACAGCGCCTCCTCCGGATAGCTGCCGCCTACGTCGCAATGCACTCCCGGAAACCAGACCTGGGTCACCTGCGCGTCGTTCGCCCGCAGACTCCCGTCGGCGTTGGTCCACAGCGTCGGCTGGAACGGCGCCCGCCGCTCGTCCAGCGAAATCGCGTGGTACGCGTTCTGCACCTTCGCGCTCAGCGTCGTGTCCAGAAATCCGTATTTTGCCTGATCGAAATCGCTGAACAGCTGCCCCGGAACCCCCAGCGCCCCGACCGTATCCCACACCCCCACCATCCGGACATTCACATCGCTCAGTGCGTACTGCTGCGTCAGCGCCGCCTTCATCGCCGCGCGCGTCGCCGCACCCGTCGTGCGATACGCGCTGAAGATCTTCTGCACCGTCTGGTTGTCCAGGTTCTTCGTCGGCACCCCGAACCCGGCGATCATCCCGCCCAGCGACCGCGCGGTGTACGCCCCGCGGCTGAACCCGAACAGATAAATCTCGTCCCCCGGATCCCACACATACGCGAGAAACGCGTACCCGTCCTGCACTTTCTGGAACAGCCCGTCGCCCATCGTCCCCCCGAAGAAATGCTCGAAGGGAGTCCCATCCGTCCCCACCCCGCTGTCGTAGTACTTCAGCTGCGCATCGTCATCGTTCGCCAGCAAAAACAGCTTGCGCACGTTGGTGTCGTTCGGCATCTCCGCCGAACCATGCGGCGTGTTCCACGTCCCATCCGCGCAAAGCACAATCCTCTTGCTCATGACTGCCTCCAGCCCTGGGCGCGCGACGATCCGCCAACCAGCAAGCTACGAACCAGGAAAGTGTCACCCAGGAAAGTGCGAACCAGTGTGCCTCAACGCGCCCTCCCGCGCATCAGAAATCTGCATTCCCCGACAAAAATCAAATGTCATCCCGAGCGAAGCGCCGCCAAGATCTTTCCCGCGGTGTACGAAGCCAATCGGCGCGCAGCCGAGGGACCCCCGTAGCGAAACGAGCCGCCTGCACCATCACATCTCTCACCGCGGAGGGAATCGGTCGCGCAGCGGCCGAGAAAGAGCTCAAGCGCTCCGCGAATAGGCGGGAGGTGCTGCAACCGGATGTAACCCCTGGGCCAGATCCTATTGTGGTGGGTTAGGCCGGCGTATATTGTTTGCAAGTACAGCCCTAGCCTGAGTCCCGAGGCGCGACCATGCTGAAATTGGCCGGCATGACCCCAGCCTTCACGATGGCAGTCGTTACAATCGTGAGCACTTCCAACTTGTGTGCACAAAAGGGCATATCCCTTTCGCCGCAGCAGATTTACAGCAAGAGCAGAGAATCGGTAGTCACGATCTACACATTCGATGCCAACAAGGCCCCGCTGTCACAAGGGTCCGGTTTTTTGGTGGCAAAGAACCGAATCATCACGAACTACCATGTTCTTGCCGGCAGCTCGTCCGGATCGGTCATCTTTGACGACGGTACAGTCGCGCCAATCAGATCTGTGGTGGCGGGTAGCCAGCCAAATGATCTCGCAATTGTGGATGCCGCTACAGGTGCTCGTCAGCCACTTCCATTAGCAGCTGAGTCATCGATCAAGATCGGCGAAACTGTGTACGCTATTGGCTCGCCCCGAGGGCTCTCAGCAAGCCTTTCAAGCGGCCTCGTCAGCGCCTTTAGGGAAGAGGAAGGCGAATTCCGAATCCAGATTACTGCCCAAATCGCGCCCGGGTCTAGGAACTTGTTGAAATTCGCTTCGGCTCAGCGGATTTACCGGGGAGTTGCTTTTCTGCCAGATTGAAATCCGTCTGAATGGTGCGTTAGACCGGTGTTCATTGGGGTCTGCGG
>JBAUOP010000015.1:0-1525 GCA_049579805.1 Acidobacteriaceae bacterium | reverse complement strand
GCCGCCGAGGGCAGGGACGCGTTCCTGGAGAAGCGCCGGCCCGACTGGCAGCAGTTCCCCTGGTACTACTGACGTGAGACCACGGTCCGTTCGAAAGAAAAAAGACTTTCATCTCGAACGGCCGCGTGGTCCCACCTCCGCTCGCCTACTCACCTGGTGACGTGATACGCGGTGATCGCCGTGTGCGTGAGCTGGTTGAACGTGACCAGTCCGGCGGTGGTCCGCGCGTCGGTGTGCGCAATCGCGGTGTTGAGCTTGGCGGGGTCGGTGCTGCCGGCCGTCGCCAGCGCGTCGGTCAGCACCTCGGCCACCGCGTAGGCGACCGCGGCCGGGGCGTAGTCCGCGCTGCCGGAGTATTTCCTGCCGAGCGTGGGGCTGATGATGGCGAGCTGCCCGGGCGAGGCCTGGGCGGGGCTCCAGTAGCCCGCCGACAGCGTGCCGGTGGCGAGGCGGCCGGGCGAGGGCGGCTGGTAGCCGGCGTCCGACGTCCCGGCCAGGAAGGCCGCCTTCGGGCGGAACCCGGACGACGTCAGCTGCCTCAGCAGAGCGGCGCCGTCGGCCGGGGCGAGCTGCCCGGCCAGCAGCTGCGCCCCGGCCGCCTTGGCCTTGCTGATGAAGCCGGAGAAGTCCGTCGTGCCGACACCGAAGGTGTAGTCGCCGACCACGTCCAGGCCGTCGGCCTTGAGCGCGGCCTCGTACAGCGGCCGCTCAACCACGCTGTCCGGCTCGTTGTCGGTGAACAGCACGACCTTCTTATTGCCGGCCGTCGTCGCCAGGGCCTTGGCCGCGTCGGTGGCCTGCTGCTGCTCGTCGTAGAAGAGGTCCCAGGAGTAGGTCCAGCCGCTCTTGTCGCCGCTCGCGAATGCCTCCACCGGCATCTGCGACGTCACCAGCGGGACCCGCAGCTGCTCGGCCGCCACCGCGGTCGGCAGGACGATCTGCGGGGTGGCGGACCCCAGCAGCGCCACCGCGTGATCACCCTGCACCAGCTCGGCCGCCTGCGAACTAGCGGTGCTTGGGTCGCTGCCGTTGTCCAGGACGACCAGCTTGAGCTGCTCCTTGGCGCCGCCGAGGGCGATGCCGCCGGCCGCGTTCACATCCGCGATCTCCTGCCGATAGCCCGCAAGCAGCGGCTGGCCGAGTGCGCCAAGCGAGCCGGTGAGCGACAGCGTCGCGCCGATCACGATCGTCGAGTCCGAGCTCACGATCTTCACCTCGGCGTTCGACGGACTGGTGCTGTTGCCGCCGCTGCAGGCGGCCATCGCCAGCGCCAGCGGCACCGCCAGCAGCAGCGTCTTCAGCGATCTCGGTCGTGTTCTCAACACAGGTTCCTTTCGTCGGGCGTCCGCCGCGCCGCTCAGACTCCGAGTCGCGGCACGGGAGTGTCGTCGGCCGCGACCAGCACGGTCCTGGACCGCAGGTAGAAGTCGACGTCAACGGGCTCGGTTGGGCGGTCCTGTGGGTTGCTGGAGTTCACCCATACGCCGGCCGACTCGATGGCAGGCGCAAGCCGGTGGGCTCGCTG
>JBAUOP010000014.1:0-4019 GCA_049579805.1 Acidobacteriaceae bacterium | reverse complement strand
TGGCTTGGTTGCCGTGCCTGTGCGCAACAAATTCAGGGTGCTTCTGGGCCATGTCCCTGATCTGGCTCACCGCCGATAGGCACCTTACCCGCTCCCTTTTTCTTGGCAGCGGCTTTGCCTTACGTTTTCTTCTGCCGCCGATCTCCATAAAAGGTGTTCTTTCGAATTGGGACTGCCACGGCCGCGTCAGAAAGGCTGACTACGCCGCCAACCCGCGCTACTCCGATCTTCTGCGAATCGCGAGCCTCATTTATCTTCCGGACCTGCTCAGCGAACGCAGTCTTTACCAGATTTTCACCGAACAGTTCGCGCAGCAGTTCCGATCTCCTACCCATATCCTCAGCTTCCTCGACCGCGCGTAGCTTGAGGCTGAGAGTCCGCAATCCGGAGACGAAGGCGCGATATATTGACTCGTCCTCCCAGCGTTCGCTAATGTCCTCGGCAGGATGCGAGGGATTTGGGACGATCAGGCGTCCTGTCAAAGGGATCGAAGCCAGTATGGAACCAACGGATTCAGCTAGGTTGATAAAGACAGATTGTTCGCCGCGATAGTGGTTGCCCATAAGGGCCGTGAGAAGGATCGACGCGGGCGCGCGGGCGATTTCGTTGGCGTAGTGTTTGTCTCGCCATCTCTTAATTAGCTGAACGGAAAGCTGCAGGATACTCTTGTCTTCCACGGCCTCAGCGCGCGGCAACGGCGCCGCCGCATCCATCGCCTTTTGGCTGAAGCTCGCGGGTTTTAGTGCAGATCTCGTTTTAAACCACCGAATGAAACCCTTTGGGTTCGTGCGACGGAGGCGCCGCTCATCCCCGTCCGGGACGAACAGGCATGTGTCTCCGGATCCCGGATCGGGCACCGCAGGGAGGATGTCTAGGTGGAAATCGTGCTCGTAATTGACGCACAAACACCGCCTCTTTCGTTCCAGCTTCTGCGCGTATGTCTCGTTTTCCCGCATCCGCAGCTCGAGGAGATCAAGCAGTTGAGACGGTTCACGGACACTTGTGTGGTTGATCTGGAGTTCGCATACCAAATCGACATCGTATTCCGTCCCAAACCTAGGTCGAACCGTTGTTCCGAGCGCAACACTGCCCTGAGGCCACAGGTCCGGATGGAACCTGTTGAGGGCACTGCCGTCGGCGCCAAGCCACTCGCAGATCGCGCTGTAGTGCTTCTCCGCCAGAGAATATTGCGTGGGGCTCAACTGCAGAATTTCACAGACGTGTACGAGCACGTCATCTAAAAGATCAACCCTGCTTGCTCCGAGCAGGCCCTCCGCGGTTAGCGTGGCCATGAAATCCTTCTTTCTTGCTCACTACCTACCTTGATGTTCTATTTTTTCTTACTTCTTCTTCTTCTTCTCTGACATTCCTAAATGTGGTTAGCTGCAACCGCTGGTGCTGCCGCAGCTCATGCAGCGGTAACAGCTTCCGTTCCTGACCATGATGGCGCCGCAGGTATGGCAACTGGGGGCGTCGCCCATGTCGTACATGCTCCTCATCGCATCGGCCGCGTGGTAGATCCCTCGATCAGCCGGGAGCCCGGAGCCGGGAACCGGGTGGGAGCCGGTCGCCTCCATCTCCGGAGCGATTCCGCCTTGCGGGGAGCCGTGCGCGCCCATGCCGCGGGTGGGATTGTGCTGCTCGGGGGAAAGCAGGTCCCTCGACTGCGAACCCCCTTCGGGGTTCGCTTCGCTCGGGATGACAACGCTTGACGCCGCATACGGCGTCAAGCCTGCAAACAACGACAGCTGCTGGCCCGAGAGGAAGCGGAGCTGGAGCCAGCGGAAGATGTAATCCATGATCGATTTCGCATAACCAATATGCTCGTTGCCGGTCCAGCCGGAGGGCTCGAAGCGGGAGTGCGCGAATTTCTCGCAGAGCACCTTGAGCGGCACGCCGTGCTGGAGCGCCAGCGAGGCCGCCGTGGCGAAGGAGTCCATGAGGCCGGAGACCGTGGAGCCTTCTTTGGCCATGCGGATGAAGATTTCGCCGGGGGTTCCGTTGGGGTAGAGGCCGACGGTGATGTAGCCTTCGTGACCCGCGATGGAGAATTTATGGGTCAGCGAGGCGCGCTCCTCGGGGAGGCGATGGCGGACGGCTCTTGGCGGGGCGTCCATGGGACCTTCGTCGGGTGTGGAGGCAATGCTGGCGAGCGCGGCGTTGAAGGCCTGGGTGGCAGCGACGATCGACTTCGAGGCCACTTCGACCTTCTCGGCGAGCTTGGCTTCGAGGGACTTGAGGTCCGCCTCGACGGGCTTGTGGCCGGAAGCCATGGCAGAGAGGATGCGGTCGGCGGCGGCGGAGTGCTCGGTGGAGGTGCCTTTGATTTCCTTCGCTTTCGCGCCGTCGGAGACGTTGAGCGGCTGCGCGCCCTTCGATCCGTCGCGATAGACGGCGACGGCTTTCAGGCCGAGACGCCAGGATTCGAGGTAGGCCTCGGCGATGTCGTCGAGGGTGCAGTCGTGAGGCAGATTGACCGTTTTCGAAATGGCTCCCGAGAGGAACGGCTGGGTCGCCGACATCATGCGGACGTGGCCCATGTAATGGATGGAGCGCGTGCCCTTGGCCGGCTTGAAGGAGCAATCGAAGACGGCGAGGTGTTCGGGCTTGACGCCGGGCGCGCCTTCGATGGTGCCGGTGGCGTCGATGTAGCTGACGATGGCGTCCACCTGGTCGTTGTTGTAGCCGAGCTTGAAGAGCGCGGTGGGGACGGTGTTGTTGACGATCTTGATCATGCCGCCGCCGACCAGCTTCTTGTACTTGACGAGGGCGAGATCGGGCTCGATGCCGGTGGTATCGCAGTCCATCATGAAACCGATGGTGCCGGTGGGCGCGAGGACGGTGACCTGGGAGTTGCGGTAGCCGTGCTTCTCGCCGTGGGCGAGCGCCTGGTCCCAGCAGTCTTTGCTGGCGGCGATCAATTCATCGAACTGCGGGACGGCGAAGGTTTTGTCGCCCGCGGTTTTCGATTTGCCGATGTTGTTGACCTCGGCGCGGTGCATGCGGATAACGTCGAGGAAGGGCTCGCGATTGACGTAGTAGCCGGGGCACGCGCCACCTTCGCGTTCGACGGTGGCGGTGAGCGGCGTGGCGGAGGCGAGGGGAGGGCATAGCTCGGCGACGCGGGCGGACTGCAGGTAGGCCTCGCCGCACATGATGGCGGTGAGGGTAGCGGCAAAGTCGCGTCCGGCGTCAGAGTCGTAGGGAAGGCCGAAGGCCATGAGCAGCGCGCCGAGGTTGGCGTAGCCGAGGCCGAGCGGGCGGTAGTCATGGGAGTTCTTCGCGATGGCTTCGGTGGGGTAGCCGGAGTTGTCGACGAGGATCTCCATGGCCGTGATCATGATGTCGATGGCGGCCCGATAGGCGGCGATATCGAATGTGCCCGCGGATGTTACGAACTTGAGCAGGTTGAAGCTGGCCAGGTTGCAGGCGGAGTTGTCGAGGAACATGTACTCCGAGCAGGGATTGGAGGCGTTGATGCGGGCGGTGTTCTTCGACGTGTGCCAGCGATTGATGGTGGAGTCGTACTGCATGCCGGGGTCGCCGCACTGCCAGGTGGCTTCGGCGATCTTCTTCATGATGTCGCGGGCCTTGTAAGTCTTCACGGGCGTGCCGTCTTTGACGGTCTTCGTGGAGAACTCGGCGTCTTTTTCGACGGCGCGCATGAACTCGTCAGTGACGCGGACGGAGTTGTTGGCGTTCTGGAAGAAGATCGACGAGTAGGCCTCGGAGTCGGGGCCGGAGGAGCCGTCGTAGCCCTCGCGCATCAGCGCCCAGGCCTTGGCTTCTTCCTTCGCCTTGCAATCGATGAAGTCGACGATGTCGGGATGGTCGACGTTGAGGATGACCATCTTGTCGGCGCGGCGGGTCTTGCCGCCGGACTTGATGACGCCGGCGAAGGCGTCGAATCCGCGCATGAAGCTGAGCGGGCCGGAGGCAGTGCCGCCGCCGGAGAGATTCTCCATGGAACCGCGGATGGAGGAGAGATTGGTGCCGGTGCCCGAGCCCCACTTGAAGAG
>JBAUOP010000013.1:0-1836 GCA_049579805.1 Acidobacteriaceae bacterium | reverse complement strand
GCGCCGCCCCGGGCAGTTCGATCTAGGCATCACTCTCGATGGCGACGCCGACCGCGCCCTGTTCAGCGATTCGCTTGGCAACGTCGTCAACGGCGATGCCGTCCTGCTGATCGCCGCCCGTGACATGAAGGCACGCGGCGTCCTCCCGCATGACACCGTGGTCGCCACTACGATGAGCAACATGGGCCTGGAAAAAGCTTTGCACTCCAGCGGCATCAAAATGCTGCGCGCCGGAGTCGGCGACAAATACGTACTCGAAGAGATGCTCAAAACCGGAGCCACCCTCGGCGGCGAACAGTCCGGCCACATTCTCTTCATGGACGGCGATTCGACCACCGGCGATGGCCTCTTGACCGCGCTGCGCGTCCTCGACATCGTCGCCCGCTCCGGGAAATCGCTGCACGAGCTGACCGCCGATTTCAAGGTCTTCCCGCAACAGATCCGCAATGTTAAAGTGCGCGAGAAAATTCCTATGCACGAACTGCCCACCGTCGCCGCCGCCCTGCGCGCCGCCGAGCAGGAGTTGGACGGCAATGGCCGCGTCGTCGTGCGTTACTCCGGCACCGAGAAACTAGCGCGCGTCATGATCGAAGCCGAAAGCGAAGAGCTGATGCACAAGCACGTCGCCGCCATCGCGGGGGCCTTGCAGGAAGCGATCGGGATCTAAAATTCTTCCGTTGACCTGCCGAACTGACGAGTGCCCCACCTTCGCGTCGTGCCTTTCGACGCTAAGGTGGGAAGAGACGCGCCTACTCCATATCCCGCCAGTTGGCGCCCACGCTCACCTCGACCTCCAGCGGAACGCTCACCTCGTGCGCGCCCTCCATGCAGTCTTTTACCAGCGCCTTCACGGCCTCCACCTCGGCCTCGGGAGCTTCCAGCACGAGTTCGTCGTGGACTTGCAGCAGCATCTTCGCTTGCAGTCCGCGCTCGCGGATTTCGCGGTCCAGGCGCAGCATCGCGATCTTGATCAGGTCGGCCGCCGTGCCTTGCAGCGGAGTATTCACCGCCGTGCGTTCGGCGAATCCGCGCAGGTTCGGATTCTTGCTTTGCAGGTCGGGAATCGGACGCTTGCGTCCGAAGAGATTGCGCACAAAGCCATCGCGCCGAGCCTGCTCCAGCGTCGACTCGATGAAGCCGCGCACTCCTGCGTAGCGCTCGAAGTAGGCTTCGATAAACCGCTTGGCCTCCTTCTGCTCGATCCCCAACTGCTGCGAGAGTCCAAACGGCGAGAGACCGTACACGATTCCGAAGTTCACCGCTTTGGCCCTGCGCCGGTGCTCGGCGTTGATCATCATCGGCGGCACGCCGAAGACCTCCGCTGCGGTCAGCGCGTGAATGTCCTTCCCAGTGCGATAGGCCTCCAGCAGCAGAGGGTCCTGCGAGTAGTGAGCCAGCAGGCGCAGCTCGATCTGCGAGTAATCCGCCGCAACCAGCACTTTGCCCGGTGCCGCGACGAACGCGGCGCGAATCTCGCGTCCCAGCTCGGTGCGGATGGGAATATTCTGCAGATTCGGATTCGTCGAACTCAGCCGCCCGGTCGCCGCCACCGTCTGATTGAAGCTCGTATGCAAACGCCCGTCACGGCAGAGCAGCGGCAATGCATCGACATATGTCGATTTAAGCTTCGTAAGCTGCCGGAACTCCAGCACCAGCCGCACAATCTCATGCTCGGCGGCCAAGCCTTCCAGCACGTCCTGCGCCGTCGAGATCGTCTTTCCCTTGCCGTACTTCATCGGTTTGGGCAGCGCCATGCGGTTGAACAGCACATCGCCAAGCTGCTTCGGCGAATTCACGTTGAACTCTACCCCGGCGATCTCGTGGATCGTGTGCTCC
>JBAUOP010000012.1:0-3933 GCA_049579805.1 Acidobacteriaceae bacterium | reverse complement strand
GTTATGTCATCGATCTGGGTGGCCTGGCGCAGGTCAAGCGAGTGGACCTCGGCCCGGCCACGCACCGGGACGCCCGCGCGCATCAACTCGCGGAACCTGGCCGGGTTGCCCCGCTCGACGAGCAGGTGGATGCGGCCGCCTGCCAGGTAGAAGATCGCCCCCGCGCTGCCTCCGGTGGCTGACACGATCGTGTCGACGGCGTACTGGGCGCCGGCGGCGAAGGACCGCTCCTGCAGCGCGGCGGCGACGTCGAGGACCATGGTGGACAGCCGCAGGCTGCCAAGCTCCGACTCGTGCCCGCCGCTGGCGCGGTCGCCGATCTCGAGCACGGGCCCGTCGAACTTGTACCCGATGCCGCGCACCGACGCGATGAGCGGCCGACTGGCCGGCGTCGCCGTGAGCTTGGTGCGCAGCCGCGAGATCGCGATTCGAGCGGCGTTGATCTGATGGTGGTAGGCACGAGACGACCAGACGCGCTGGATGATCTTCTCGATCGTGATGACCTGCCGCGGATGACGCATGAGGAAGATGAGCAGCTCATACTCGGTGCGCGACAGGCGGACCTCGCGACCGTCGAGCTGGCACTCCCGTGCCCACAAATCGATGACCAGGCTGGCCGAGGTCAGGTAGCGGACCTGCGGTTCCCAGGTATCCGCTGAATGGCGCAGCAGGGCTTCGAGGTGATCGCCAAGCTCTCCCGCGTCCAACGCGGGCGACAGCACGAGGTCGGCCCCCGCGACTAGGGCGGCCTTGCGCTCCGCACCGGACAGCTGCGCGAACACCGCCAGCGACGACGCGGTGGACCGCCGCACGGCGGCCACGGTCTTGAGCACGAACCCCGGGTCGGTGCCGGCGATGACGACCAGCGACGTCTTGCGGGCGCCCGCCGCCCAGGACGCCTGGTCAGGCGTGTCGGCCTCAACCACCGACCAGCCCTTGTCCTGGCACAGCAGCCGGACGGTGCCGGCCAGCTCGCAGGGCGCATCCGAGGCCAGCACAACCACGCCGTCCAGGGTCAGGTGCCGCAGCAGCTCCTCCGGCCCGCCGATGCCGCCGAGACCCCGGTTCTTGGCCACGCTCGGCGCCGTCATACTGCCGCTCCGCGAAGCGGGCTAGGCACCGGGGCGAGGCGTCGCGGATGGCAGGCGACCCTCCGCCGCCGAAGCTTTCTGTTGCTTGTCGATGCGTTCACTGTGACATCCCTTCCGCAGCTGCACTGCGTGCCGATGGATTGCCGTGGGGCACAGATGAAACCCCGCGCCGACGTCTTCTCGCCCGCGAGTGTGCTGGTCAGCGCGTTGCCTGAACCGGACAGTGCGTCTGCTCTGGCTCTGATCCGTATCAAAACACACCAGTTCGTTTTGGTAAAGCAAAACTTGACTTGTCAGTGCAAAAGGATTCAGATGTGGGCAGTTGCCGACGAGCTTCCGTCGCGCCGAGCGGATGAGGCCGCCGGACGCGATCGTGAGCCCATCCGAGGAGTCGTAATGGAGCTAGACCTGCTGTACGAGATCGATGCGCCCAAGCCCTGGCCCGGCAAGCATCCCTACGGCCAGAAGGCCGTCGAGCAGGCCGCGTACCACGAGGCGATCGAGCAGATCAAGCTGGCGGACCGGATCGGCTTCCACACCAGCTGGCACGTCGAGCACCACTTCCGCGAGGGGCGCTCGCACTCCCCGGCGCCGGAGGTTCTGCTCGGGGCGCTGTCACAGGTGACCGAGCAGATCCGGCTCGGCTTCGGCGTCACGCTGACGCCGCACCCGTTCACGCCGCCGATGCGCGTCGCAGAGAAGGTCGCGACGACGGACATCCTGTCCAGGGGCCGCGTCGAGTGGGGCACCGGCCGGTCAACGCCGATGGAGCAGACCGCCTTCGGGGTCGACCGGGAGGAGAGCCGCGGCCAGTGGAAGGAGGCCATCGAGGCGATCGTGCAGATGTGGGACCAGGAGTACTTCGAGTTCCACGGCAAGTACCTGGACTTCCCCCGTCGGATGGTCACCCCGCGGCCGTATCAGGATCCCCACCCGCCGTGCTGGATGGCGGCCAACAGCAACGACAGCGCCGCACTGGCCGGCAAGTACGGGCTCGGCCTGCTGTCCTTCACCACCCTCAAGCCGCTGGAGGAGCTGCAGAAGCAGGTCGACCAGTACCGCGAGGCGGCGCGCAACCCGGAGCCGCTGACCAACGTCACGCAGAACAAGATCGCGTCCTACACGCTGGTGCACTGCACGCCGACCATGGCCGACGCCGAGGAGGACGGCATCTGGGAATCGGTGCTGTGGTGGTACCAGAACCTGGCCGAGTTCACCATCGAGTGGGAGCTGCCGCACCTTCCACCGGCGGAGCAGGAGAAGGCCTTCCCCGAGCTGCGGCGCTCCCGGGAAGAGGGCTTCAATCCCCGGGCCTTCAACGACGCCGACATGATCATCGTCGGCACCCCCGAGCAGTGCATCGAGAAGATGAAGCGCTACGTCGACATCGGCGTGGACGAGCTGATCTGCTACAAGCAGTTCGGCCACCTCTCGCACCCGTCGATCATGCGCTCGCTCGACCTGATCGGCCGGGAAGTCATGCCCGAGATCGAGGCGTACAGCCGCCAGGTAGCAGCGAAGAGGAAGGCGAGCGCATGACCCGCTCCGACGACTCACCGGTACCCGACTACGCGTCCAGGCTCAGCCTGGCGGACCGCTCGTTCATCGTGATGGGGGCCGGGAACGGCATGGGCCGTCAGACGGCGCACGCGCTCGCGGCCGTCGGCGCGCGCCTGGTCTGCGTGGACCAGGACCCGGGCCTGGCCGAGGACATCGCCAAGGAGGTGTCCGGCATCGGCCTCGCGCTTGACATGACCGACCGCGGCAACGTCCAGGCCGTCGTCGACCGGGCCGTCGGCGAGCACGGCCGGGTCGATGGCCTGGTCGACATCATCGGCATCGCGCGCTGGATGGACCTGCTTGACATCGACGACGAGACCTGGAACTTCGAGTTCGACGCCTGCCTGCGGCACGCCTTCCTTGCCATGCAGATCGCCGGGCGGGCGATGCGGGAGACCGGCGGCGGCGCGATGGCGTTCGTGGCGTCCATCTCCGGCCTGCACTCCGCGCCGAACCACGCCGCCTACGGCGCCGCCAAGGCGGGCCTGATGGCCCTGGTCCGCACCGGCGGCGTCGAGCTGGGCAAGTACGGCATACGCGTCAACGCCGTCGCCCCGGGAGCGACGGCGACGCCGCGCATCAAGGCGCTGCTGACCCCGGAGAAGAAGGCGGAACACGAGGAGCTGATCCCGACCGGCCGCCTTAACGAACCGTCGGATATCGCGTCGGCGCTGCTGTTCCTGGTCTGCGACCTGAGCGCCAATGTCACCGGCCAGACTCTCGTCGTCGATGGCGGCGTCACCGCTCGTTACGCGTTCCAGTGACCTAGGCTCGTAGCCGATGGTCAGATCTGCCTGCGTCGCCGGCGAACCGCCGACGATGCAGCTACGTGAGGAGTAGCCACGGTTCGCCCCGCGCCTTCAGTTGACCGGGTGGTCATGGTGCTGTCGCTGCTCAGCCGGCACCCGGACGCGTCGTTCACGCTGTCCGAGATCTGCCAGCGGCTTGACCTCAACGTGTCGACCGCCCACTCGCTGCTCAACGCGCTGACCGCCGCCCAGTTCCTTGTCCGCCATCCGGGGACGAAACGGTACTCACTCGGGCCCGAGCTGGTGCGGATCGGCGCCGCCGCGGCCAGTCGCCAGGTGACGCTCACCGAGCACGCGCGGGAGCGGATGGGACGGCTGGCCGAGGAGACCGGGCGCCAGTGCGTCGCGAGCACGGTGGTGGGCGACGACATGGTGATCATCGCGAAGGCGGGCAACGCCGGGCCGTCCGGGGTGACGATGGACATCGGCGCCAGAATGCCGCTCAGGCCGCCGTTCGGCACCGTGTTCGTGGC
>JBAUOP010000011.1:0-108038 GCA_049579805.1 Acidobacteriaceae bacterium | reverse complement strand
CCCTGCGCTGCGCCGTTCCTCTCGCCCCGGTTGATGCAACCCGGTCGATGACGCTTGTGGGTTGCTGGCCTTCGACTGATGTCGGTCGTTTGCAGGTTCCCTGCGGAGTCCCAGGCATGGCAGAGATTAGCATTCCACACGGAATATCAGCAGCCCATTCCAGATCGAATATTCCAGCCCCTCCTGCCACACACCGCTTTCCCCAGCCCCGCCACTCCAGCCCAGCCCCGGTCCTGTCGCTCTCCTCCTGAATCTCTCCCCTGCTCCTGTGCTGCTCCCTTTTTTCCGCCCCTCGGCCGCGCGGCCCTCACCGGTCGCCCCTTCCCTCCACCCAGGCAATGGCTGCATCGAAGGTGACGAGAATCCCGTTTTCGCGGATTGCCATCCCCAGAAAACGTTGTCTAAAGCTGTGCGGCTTTGGCTGTTCCATTTTGGGCATTGATTACCATAGCGGGATTTTCCACCCGTGCAAGGAAATGTTTATGTTCTGCCTCCGCGGCCCAACATCGATATTGGAATTGCGCGTAAAGGTGCGTCTTCATGCCAGGTTCTGCACGTCCCGAGTCATTGGTCCATTGCCTGTCTCTTTTTCCCACTACCGCTTCTAAGTTGGTTCAGCGAACATGGAAAGCCGGCCTTGCTCTGGCCGCGATCGCATGCCTGGGCGCCGTCAGCGCTCGCGCTCAGTCGTTTACCGTTACGGACACCTCCGATAGCGGCTCCGATACGGGTTCCCTGCGCTACGCGCTCATCAATCTGGTCTCCGGCTCGGCCGCCAATACCAACACCATCACGATTACGGCCACCGGTACCATCACGCTCACGAGCGCGCTGCCGGCCATCGCCCATGGCGTGACCATCATTGGCCCCGGCGCCGGCCAACTGACGGTCTCGGGCGGGAATTCCGCCGCGGTTGGCACCATCTTCACCATCAATTCTCTGCAGAACGTGAGCATTTCCGGGCTGACGATTGCCAACGGCAATGGCAGCGACAATGGGAATGGGGACACGTACTACCCCGGCGGCATCTACGTCTACGGCAACCTGACGGTGAACAATTGCACCTTCTCCGGCAACAGCGCAATCACCGGCACAGCCGGAGCACACGGCACCGGAGGAGCCATCCATATCGCTTCGGGTGGTGCGCTGACAGTGAACCAGAGCACCTTCACCGGCAATAGCGCGGCGTGGGGCGGCGCTATCAATGACTATGGAACGCTGACCGTGAGCGACAGCACCTTTGTCGGCAATAGCGCCACCGGCGATAGCGGCGCTATCCGGCTCACCAGTGGCAGCGCGACGGTCACCAACAGCACCTTCACCGGCAATTTCGTCAGCCCCGGCGTCTTCGGCGGCGCCACCTACCTCTCGACCAACACGACCCCCCTGACGCTGGCGAATAACATCTTCTCCGGCAACAGCGCCAATGGTGCAGCGGACGACATCGATTACAGCGACGGCAGCTATATCGACGGCGGCGGCAATATCGTGGGCTATGTCAATGGCATCGGGGGCAATGGGACCACCATCGGCCTGGTTCCCCTGAGCTGGTACGGCGGGCCGACCCAGACCGTGCTGCCGCAGCCGGGCAGCGTGGCCATCTGCGCCGGGACCCTGGCCAACGCGACCAGCGCCGGGCTGACCACCGACCAGCGCGGCTGGCCAATCAACACCAATCAAAGTTGCGACAGCCTGCACGTGGACGCCGGAGCTGTGCAATCCGATTACCTGACGGTGACCACGCTCTCCGACGACTCGGGAAGCGACTCCGCCTCGAAGTGCCCGGGCGCCGCCTGCTCGCTGCGCGACGCCATCGACCTGGCCCTTGCGGCCACCTACAACACCAACCCCACCGGCGCCGACATCGCCTTCCTGTCGAGCCTGAGCAGCGTGGCAGCGCCGGGTACAATCCAACTCGGCGGCGGGCTCACCATCGGGGGCGCGGGCGTCGCGAACATCGGCGGCCCCGGCGCCAACCAGCTCAACATCGAAGGACTCGGAGCGGGCTCGAATTTCAGCGTCTTCACGGTCAACTCCGGGACTACGGCGTCGCTCTACGGGCTGACCGTGGCCAACGGATACAGCAGTGGCAGCGGCGGCATCTATAACTCCGGCACGCTGACGGTGACCAACAGCGCCATCTCCGGTAATTCCGCCCCCTCCGGCTGGGGCGGCGGCATGGACAACAACTCCGGCACGCTGACACTAACCGACAGCACCGTATCCGGCAACACCGCCGCCTGGGGCGGCGGCATCGTTAACCAGAGCACGCTGACGCTAAGCAACAGCACCGTCACCGGCAATTCAGCCCCTGCGGACTCCGGCGGCGGTATCTATAACGGCAACGGCACGCTGACGGTGACCAGCAGTACCGTCACCGGCAATTCCGCCCCCAGCCAGACGGGCGGCGGCATCTACGTCGACGGTGGCACGCTGACGCTCGGCAACAGCATTGTCAGCGGCAACACGGCAGGCGGCGACTACGACGATCTGGACGATAGCGGCAACACCACTTTGAACGGCGGCAACGTCGTCGGCTATTACAACAGCCCAGGCACTTCGGCTCCGAGCCCCGCTGCCCAACTCAGCCCGCTGCAGTTGAACGGCATCGGCGCGACGGTTCCGACCATGATTCCGCTTCCCGGCAGCCCAGCCATCTGTGCGGGCCTCCAGTCCAACATCCACGCGGGTACGATCGCCGACGAGCGCGGCTACCCGAATACCAACAGCAGTTACGCCGGCTATTCGTCCGGCAGTCCCTGCGTGGACGCAGGCGCGGTGCAGACCAATTACACCGGCCTCTACTGGGTGCCGCAGCCGGCTAACTCCTCTGCCTCGGTCCCGTCCACCGTCCCGGAGAACACGGCCATCATGCCCGCGCCGGCTGTCGAGGTGCAGGAGACCGACACACTGCTGTCGAGCCCCAACAACACCGACGGGGTGGGCGGCATTCCGCTGACGCTGACCACCGGCTTGACCCTGAGCGGCGGCAGTTCACTGTCGGCGACCACCGGGCCGGTGACGATGGGCGCGAGCACAGTCAACGCGGCAGTTTTCAGCAGCTTGACGCCAACCGAAATTGGAAGCGGCTTCCAGCTCTCATCGAACTTAACGGTTACACCCATCTCCGTTGCGACCGCCACCACGCTGACCGCGAGCAGCAGCACCTTCGACGTGTACGGCCCGGCGGCTTCGCTTCAGGTGAGCGCGCCTTCGACGGCCACGGCAGGGACATCGTTCAGCGTCAGCGTTACCGCGGTGGACTCAAGCGGCAACACGGTGGCCAACGACGACGAGACGGTGAACCTCGTCGTCACAGGACAGAGCGTGAGCGTGGGAACGGCGACATTGAGCGACGGGCAGGGCAGCGGCAGTGTGACGCTAACCGCCGCACCCGCGGTGACTCTAACAGGGACAGGTGAAACGACCGAGGCGACGGGAACGTCGAACTCGATAACCGTGAGCCCGGTGACAACATCGCAAACCATCACCTTCACTAATCCCGGCACACAGGCGGTGGGAGCGCCGCTGACGCTGGCTGGAACTGCGACCTCCGGCCTGGCCGTAACCTTCAGTTCGGCCACGACAAGTGTCTGCACGGTTTCCGGGACGACGGCCACATTCATTGCTGCCGGAACCTGCACCATCGATGCCAATCAGGCCGGTGACTCCACCTATGCGGCAGCTCCGCAGGTTGCGCAGAGCTTCACTGTCAGTGCGGCGGCACCGCCGAGCTTCACCCTCTCCTCTTCACCCTCCGCAATGGCTGTTCAATCCGGCGCAAGCGGAACGACGACCTTGACGGTTATCCCCGCGAATGGGCTTACTGGAACCGTATCTTTCGCCTGCAGCGGTCTTCCTGCCGCCGCCATTTGCTCCTTCTCGCCAGGCGTCGTGACCCTTTCGAGCGCCTCATCCCAGACCACCACGCTAACCATCTTCACCAGTTCGGCCAGCGCCTCGCTTCGCCAGGGCTCGCTTCCATCCGTCCCGACGGCAACAATGGCTTTTGCGTTCTGCCTGCTGGGCTTCAGAAAGCGCAACCGCCTGCAACTGCTTCTGCTTCTGGCAATCGGAGTTGCCGGAATTGGTTTTCTTTCGGGATGCGGAGGACCGTCCAAATCCTCGCCCGTCACCTCGACGGTAACGGTGACCGCTACTTCGGGATCGTTGCATCAGACAACTGCTATTTCTCTCACGGTGAACTGAAGCTGCCCCACGACCGGCTGTCGAACGCCGCCCGAGGCCTCTCCCGTAAAGAGGGCCTCGGGCGTTCTGCAATACGCGGAGAAAGGTGTGCCTGGCCGTGGGACTTTGCGCATCGGACGCTACGCTGCCGCCCGCCACCGCGTCTTGGGCCATCCGCCGGGCCGAGGCGGGCAACCGCGCGCTCAGGAGGCCGACGGCCAATTACCGGATCTACCAGTCCTTTACTGAATCACGGTGGACAGGATGGCCGTCTCGTGTCATCGCCGGACAAACACTGTGCCGTTCCAGACGATGTGCACTGTTTCGCCGACGCTGATCGGAATATTGAACCGCGGCCTACCCACAACAGTGACATTGGCCGGCCCGAAATTCCTGACGTCAATCGACCACTGCCTCCCATTCGAGTCCAGTCGCGGTGGATCCGCAGGCAACGATATCGTGGCCGGCGAGTTGGTCAGCTCCAGCAGTTTCCCGCCGAAGTCGACAGAGATGAAATTGCGGTTTGGCGCAAGATGGACGACAGGCCTGTCCTGCAGGCTGTTCATTTGACCAATGAAGATGAGCGCGACAAGCAATAAAGACTTCATATGTGCAGTAACGCCTTCATATGCGACTTGTGTTCCGCGAGATCATCCAAATTCCCGGGTTCTGGAATCCGGGTCAAACTCGACGACCCTTGCGGGCGGCAACTTGTGTCCTCGCGCTGTCAGATAAAAGAGCAATTCAATGCGGCTCGAAACCCCCAACTTTTCGAAAGCTCGGAACAAGTAGTTCTTGACCGTATGCTCGCTTAGGCCTAGTTCCGCCGCAATGACCTTATTGGTCTTTCCCGCTGCGGCGCATTGCACCACTTGCATCTCCCGATCCGTCAGCCGAGTTCCCGAACCAGCCACCGCCAGATCAATCGCAGGGATGCTACGAATTCCCTCGAGCAAGAACTCCGCCTCCTTTCCCCCCGCCCATATATATCCTCTGCGTACGTGCTCGATGCAGCTGAGGAACAGGTTGATGGGCTGTTCCCGCGTGACGACGCCGCGCGCGCCGGAACGAAACGCCTGGACCACCGATGCGGGCGTGGACCGGCTCAGGATCGTGACCACCTGAACGGTTGGATGATTTCGGACAACGGATTGGGTCAGTTCAAACCCATCGACGCCATCGTCATGAAACTCCGAACTGATCACCGCGAGACTTGCGTCACCGGCGGCCAGTGCGGAAATCAGATCACCTGAACGGACTGTGCTCACCCGGCAACGACTTTCCCGCTCCAGCGCACCCGCCAGGAGGTCTGCGGTCATTGAGTCCCGTTCGGCGACGAGAATGCGTGACGGCGCCTGCTCATGCAATATCCCGTCTTCTGCCCTTGGCGAAGGATGGATAACGTGGACCCCTCCGAACGCGGGTGGGTCTGCGCTTTTGCATGGTGGTTGCAATGTACGCCCTCTCATGACACGACAAATTGAAAGAAAGACTCGACGCATGCCGCGGTTCGGCATCACCGCAGATTCAGAAGGGAGACAGAGATAACGGCAAGGCCCGCAACGCCAAGGCAGAGCATTTGCAATCGACTCTTTTGTCGATGCGCTGCCCGACAATCGCTCGGTTTCCAACGCCTGATCAAGACCGAGTGGAACTCACTCTACATCACTTTGCTCCAAGTGAGATGTTTATTTTTCGCTATTACATACTTTCTTCTCTATTAATTGCGAAGACACTATTCCCTGGATTCTTCTCTCCACTCCAGAGACCGAACACTCTCATGGACAGGCATGCACGAAGTCCAGCGACTCTTAGCGTCTCCCCCGCTTTTTCACACATTCGGCGGCTTGTTGCCACCCACGTGCTCGCATACTCTCGGTGCGTTAGCAATGAGAGCCATTCTCGATATGGGCCTGCACCGCAGGACTTCAATGCGATACAAGCTTCGGCTTCCAGTGATCTTTCACTGGATCGACGGAAGGGAGCATACCGAGGGCGGCTTTACGAGTGATGTCGCGCTGGATGGAGCACTGATCATAAGCAGCAAGTGTCCCCCTGTGGGAGCCCCAGTGCGGATCGAGGTGCTTTTACCGGCGCCGGGCAATAGCAGGGAAGACATACGAATTGAGTGTCTGGGGACAGTGACCAGGGTCGCCGGCCATTCGGGCTCCTGCGCATTTGGCGTTCATGGCTTCTTTAGCGATGACCAACTCACGCGACGGTTTCCGCTCGAGATGTAGGAGTTCGGCAGGCTTAACCGCTGCGCTCCGGGACCACGAAGGACAAATTCCACTGAATGGGCCTGTAACCCACAGGGCGAAGCTTTGTCCCAATCCCGATGACCTTTCACATTTTGGCATCCGAAGGCACGTCACGTACGACGGATGCTCCCGGGACTCCGTTACGGGGTTTCCACGACATCTGCTGCAAAGTGAGGAGAGTCCGATGCACGGTTTCCGTCTTCACGTTCTCATCTTTTCATTAGCGTTACTTCTCGCAGCGCCCGGGACTGCCACTTGCCAGGAAGCTGGCAACCCAGGGGCGCAAGGGATGCAAGCGGCGACGGGCACTTCAACCGCTGATTCACGACCTCAGCTGCAGGAACGCTATCCGCGCTACGCGATCCAGCGAGAGGACGTCCTGCTGATCCAGTTCCCCTTGTCCCCTGAACTCAACCAGACCGTGACCGTGCTGCCGGATGGCTTCATTGACCTGCAAAGCGCGAAAAGCATCCACATCCAAGGCCTCACAGTGCCTCAAACAGTCGAGGCTATCAAGCGCGCGTATACAGGCATCCTTCACAACCCAATCGTCAATGTAGGTCTCGAAGATTTCCAGAAGCCGTTCTTTAGCGTCACGGGCCAGGTGGGAAAGCCAGGTCAATACGAGCTGCGCTCCGACCTCACTGTCACAGAGGGAATTGCAGTCGCCGGCGGTCTGGCACCCACGGCGAGGATGCAGGCATTCTTGTTCCACAGAGAGAATTCTGAGTGGTATCACGTGGAAAAGCTGAACCTGAAAGATGTCTTCAATGGAAAGAAAGCAAATGAAGACGCCATTCTCAAGCCTGGGGACATGATTTTCGTACCTGAAAACAACATCACCAAGTTCCGCAAATACGTTCCCTATGGCGTCAACGCTGGATCGTATTTAACCCAAAATTAGCCCAATTGAGAATGCCGAGCACAGTCCCCTGGCCAGGGCAGGCTCCGACAACGCCAATCACGAAAAGGAGGCTCCGCAATGAGAGGCACGCAAGTTCAGACACCCGTCAACGGCGGGAATATCGATATCTCCCTTCGCGATCTGGTTGCCCCGTTATTTCGCCGAAAACGCCTGATTTTAACCAGCTGCCTGGGTATCTTCGCGGGCTTCATGATCATCGCCATGCTTCGCGGGCCTTTCTATTCCTCGCATATGGCGATTCTCGTCAACCGCGAGCGGCTCGACCCCCTTGTCTCGACTCAGCAAACGACACCGATGGTGACCGCCAACGACCCCGTGACTCAGGAGGAAATCAATTCTGAAGCCGAGTTGCTGCGAAGCAGCGATGTGCTCGAAACGGTAGTCGTAGCGAACGGATTGCAGAAACCTCGTGGGTTTTCTCTCTCTCATCTTCTGAGACCAAATCAGACCGAGGCGGACCGGATTGAGCGGGCAGTCAAGCAGCTGGCAGGAGATTTGAAGATCAAGCCGATATTGGAGTCCAACGTCATTGAGGCTACCTACGGGTCCCGCGATCCTCAGCTTGCCTATGGCGTCCTGAAGTCGCTGGGTGACGCCTACCTGGCAAAACATGTAGCGGTTCATCGCCCCGCAGGTTCTTATGAGTTCTTTGCCACAGAAACCCAGAAGTACAGTGCGGAACTGCATACTGCAGAGGACAATCTTCGGCGCTTTGAAGAACAATATTCTGTCGCGGATCCGAACGATCAACTGAGCAATCTGGCACAGCAGGTCGCAACATCCGTCGGAAACTTGTATCAGGCCGAGGAATGGATCGCTGGAGATGAACAGAGGATCCGAGAAGACCAGCTCGAGATGGGCAGAACGCCGCAGCGGTTGGTAACAAAGCGGGAGGCAGCAAGTAACGACAAGGTGATCGACGATGTGAAGACCGCCCTTTTAGGTGCCGAAACGAGGCGCATGCAATTGGCATTGAAATATGACGACAGCTACCCTCTCGTGAAGGAAGCTGACCAGGAAATTGCGCAAGACAAGGCCGCTGTGAAGCAGGCAGAGGCAAAGACATATATCGACCAGACGACAGATCGCGATCCCACTTTTGAGTTCCTCCGCGAGGACCTTGCGAAAACGGAAGCAGACCTCGCGGCGCAACGTGCGACGCGTGTCTCTGCCCAGCGCAGTGTCCACAGTATCCAGGAGCAGATGGTGAATCTGGATCAACTCGCAATGTCGCAACGTGACCTGGAACGGACCGCCAAGGCGGCGGAGGGCAATTATTTGCTCTATTTGGGGAAAAGAGAGCAGGAAAGGGCCTCGAACGCAATGGACGTGACCCGAATTGCGAACGTAGCGATCGCTATGCCGCCAGCGATCCCGGTACTTCCCACTCACAGCTGGCCCTTCATCGTATTCATTGGTTTCGCGATCGCCGCTTTTCTCAGCATCGGCGTTGGATATACAGCGGATTACTTCGATCCTTCTTTCCACACGCCGGCACAGGTGAGCAACACTCTGGGAATACCTGTGGTGATTGCAATGCCGAAACGCGCGGCATAAGGAGACACCATGGTAAACGACTTCTACGGACTTCGAGAGGACCCCTTTGGCGCCACGCCGGACTCACGATACCTGTTCGAGAGCGCAACCCATCGCGAGGCGCTCGCTTCGCTGCTCTATGGAGTGGAGGCTGGCCGGGGGTTTATGGCGCTCATCGCTAAACCCGGCATGGGAAAGACAACCCTCCTTTTCCGCGGTCTGGCTCACCTGCGGGAGAAAGGGCGGACAGTCTTCCTGTTTCAGACGATTCAGACTCCCCTTGATCTGCTGCGCACGCTGCTGGCCGACTTGGGCGTTCATGATCTTCAGGGGGGGCTTTTCGAGCTGCAGACAAAACTGAACGAGATTCTGGTGGAGTTCTTCAATCGCGGTGAGCGCCTCGTCATTGTCATCGACGAGACGCAAAATCTCGACGATTCGGTTCTGGAAATGGTGCGGATGCTCTCGAATTTCGAGACGCAGCAGCAAAAGCTCATGCAGATCGTTCTCTCCGGACAGCCTCAGCTCGCGCAAAAGCTTGCGGCACCGAACCTCATTCAACTCCGACAGAGAATTGCGATCGTTGCGCACTTGCAGGCCTTCTCCGCCGAGGAAACGGAGAATTATGTGGAGCACCGCCTCGGAGTCGCCGGTTACAGTTCCGCGCGTCCGTTGTTCACGCGAAGCGCTCTGCAACTGATCGCCCAGCACAGTGAGGGGATCCCAAGAAACATCAATACGTTGTGCTTTAACGCTCTATCGATCGGCTGTGCGCTCAAGCAAAAGACCATTGACGCCGATATCGTACGCGAGGTGATCTCCGATCTGGACCTCGCGCCTTTGGGCCAATTGCCAGCCGTTTCGGCGGTCGCGTTTATTGAAAAGCCGGCAGTCGCACCGACCGTTCGGAGGGTTCCGCGTTTCACCGGCTGGGCCCTCAAAGGTGCGCTTGCGACAACCCTCCTCCTGGTGCTCACAGCCGTGCCGATGATGCCTTCGAGGCCCCAAGCGACAGTGCTGGCGGATGCACGAGACTCCGCGCGCCTGACTGTCGCACCGATCATAGCGGCGGCCCGCCCGGAGACTCATGAAGGGCCTCGCCCGAGCCACCCAACAGCGGCCCTGCCTGCTCCGGATCCGGGTCCAGGGAAGCTGCAGATCGACGCACAGGAGCGCATCCTTGTACCCCCTGGCGTAACTCTGTATGAAATCTGCAGAGAGACGATGAAAGGCTGCACCCCCAGGGAGATGGCCGCGATTCGCCGGCTAAATCCATGGTTGACGAACCCAAATCATCTCGAATCCGGCAGAAGACTCCAGATGCCCTCGGTAGGGCAATCGGCCGCGGAAGCAGCGAGCAGTTCCTATTCCGCCCTGTCCGCAAAAGGGGTACCCAAATGAGTAGGAACTTTGAATTGATGCAGGAGCTTTCGGTCAACTCATGGCAGCAAAGACCCAAAAGAATCACAGACACAATCGTCGCGGACGACGATGCGATGCCGGCGCATCCGACGGGAGCCGTCCTTCCTGCCAGCGACGAGGTTCTTCGGTTGGTGCAGCGAGTCTTCCTGCAGACGCAGCAGTGTCCGCGTGTGGTCGCATTCGCTGGCGTGAACGGCGGCGAAGGATGCAGCCGAATTTGTGCATCCGCCGCCGAAGTACTGGCAGGAACCGTGACCGGATCCGTGTGCCTGGTGGATGCCAATTTCCGCTCACCGGCTCTGCCCTCTCTATTTCAAACCACCAACCACCATGGGCTCACCAACTCCCTCCTGTCCGAGGGGCCTATCCGCTCCTTTGCCAAACCGATGAGTGAAGATAAAAAGCTTTGGTTGCTCTCGTCAGGAGCGTTGGGTATCGACTCCGCGAATTTGTTGACCTCCGAACGGCTGAAGGCACGTGTCGGCGAATTGCGCGGTGAATTCGAGTTTGTGCTGATTGACACTCCACCGATGACCCCTTATGGGGACGCGATCACGATCGGGCCGCTAACAGATGGGTTAATCATGATCATCGAGGCGGAGTCAACCCGCCGTGAACCGGCACTAACGGCCGCCGACGCGCTTCGCACCGCCGGGATTCCAATTCTGGCGGCGGTACTGAACAACCGTACCTTCCCAATTCCGGAAAGCCTCTACAGTCGCCTCTGACCCCCAAAGGACACCCCGGCGTCTTTCAAACAGCTACTGGCCCGGCACGGCCGTCGCGCTCCAGGCCGCGTTGAGCTCACTCTCCCCCGAAACACGAAATCCGACGCGAACCAAATCTTTCCTCACACGCGAACTTCAGATGCCGAACGCCACGATCCAACTGACAATAGAACGCACCGCTCACCGTACCGCGGCAAGGTGACCAACCGTGACTGACAATCGGCACCGCTTCCCTCTCAGTCTGTTCAAGCTGTTCGATCTGCTTGCCGTCACCATGTCTTTCGGCGCCACAACGATCATCCTCGTTCGGGTGCAGCACCAGATTTCGCTGACCGATTTCCTTGAGATGAGGGCGAAGATTTCGAACGTCCTGATCTTCCTGTTGGTCCTCGCTGTCCAATACAGCATCTTCCGCATCTTCGGCTTGTATAGGTCACGCCGGCTGTCCACCCGATCTGCGGAGCTTGCCGACGTTCTTAGGGCGACCGCAGTTTCCGTTGTGTGCTTTGGGGTTACGGGATGGATCTTCGCCATCAGAATGCTCACTCCTCTCTTTCTCCTGGTCGATGGAGTGATGCTCGGATTCGTCCTATCTGCATCTCGCATAGCCCTGCGATCTCTTCTCGCCCATGTTCGCGTAAGAGGGAGAAATCTGAGATATCTTCTCATTCTCGGCACGAATCCCCGAGCCGTCGCGTTTGCTCGGAAGGTGCTGGCACGTCCCGAGCTCGGCTATCGATTGCTCGGCTTTGTTGATAATGACTGGCAGGGGGTGACCGAATTTCGCCGGAACGGCTTTCGGATTGTGTGCGACTATGCGGGGCTTCCGGAATACCTCCGCCGCAATGTCGTCGACGAAGCTGTCATCTATCTGCCCATGGCAACCTTCTTTCGCCACTGGTCCGGGGTGGCGAGTCTCTGCCAGCACAATGGAATTATCGTTCGAATGAACTCTGACACTTTGGGGTTCGAAAATGCGAAATGGCTCGCCGAGGAATTCGACGGCGGACATTATATCGCCACCTTTACCGGCGCAGGGGAGGGATGGCCGCTCGCCGTCAAGCGAACACTGGACGTCGTCATCTCCGCCATTCTTCTTGTGCCACTCGCGCCTCTGTTCCTCGTCATCGCCGTTGCAATTAAGCTGACGTCGCCGGGGCCGGTCTTCTTTCTGCAAGAACGGATTGGTTTCAATAAGCGGCGCTTCAGGATTTACAAGTTCCGCACGATGGTCGCGGATGCCGAGCGGCTGATGCCAACTCTTGAAAGGCGCAATGAGGTGTCAGGTCCGGTTTTCAAAATCCGCAATGACCCGCGAATCACGCCTCTGGGCAGGTTTCTGCGCCGCAGCAGCATCGACGAGCTGCCACAACTGATCAACGTTGTAGCAGGCGATATGAGCCTCGTGGGGCCGCGTCCATTGCCGGTCCGCGACTACGAAGGCTTCAATGAAGATTGGCAACGCCGGCGCTTCAGCGTTAAGCCAGGGATCACCTGTCTCTGGCAGGTGAATGGACGCAGCGAGATTTCTTTCGATCAGTGGATGCTGCTGGATCTCAAGTACATGGACGAATGGTCACTCTGGCTCGATCTCAAGATCCTTGCCAAAACCGTGCCCGCGGTCGTACGTGGCTCCGGCGCAGCCTGACTCCAGAGCGAGATAGTAGAGCTATGAGAATGGCGATATGCTGGCAGCTGCTTCCTTTGCTATTGTCTTCCGTATTCGGACTTCTCCTAGGGCAAGCTGATCGCCTGGATCCTCCACCTGCCACGGTTCCTGCCACGTATTTCGGGATGCATGTGGGCTATCCCGCTGACGCGAATCCCTTTGCATGGCCCGGCAACTATGTGCAGTTTGGTAGTTATCGGTTGTGGGACACCACCGACGTCAGCTGGTCCTATATCCAGCGAGTCGGGCCGCAACAGATTGAGCGCGTGCACCGCACTCATGGCGTCGTGACGGTTACGACCGTTGACGATCACGGCATGCTGCCACGCGCCAGCGCCATTACCGTGGCAATCAACGGAGTTACAGATCCCAGCTTTGATGGAAGCTTTAAAGTTTCGGCGGTCTTGGGGCCGCGCTCGTTCACCTTCTCGCAGGACCAGCCGAATGCCTACAGTGAGGGAGGGACCGAACTGGCGTCCGACTGGACGGTACTCGATGGCGCCGTTGCCAAAGCCAGAGATAAACAGACTCTCTACACCTTTGGGGCGGTACCACTGTGGGCGACCAAGAGCACGCCCGCCAAAATCCCCGTCGACTACACTAACCACCTCGGAACCACCTTCACGGTCACCACTCGCGGCCCCCATCCTTTTCATTTCAACTCTGGAGATGCCCAGTGGGTAAAACTCAAGGATACCCCTGATCATTTCCTCGATGGCATCTACTTATTACAGGGTGTACCGAATGATCAGCAGTTGACCTTCCAGGGTCCGAGCAGTCTGCCGAGCGGGATTCGCGGCGGAGAGGTACAGATCTTCGACCGCGGCGGCGGGGCGGACTTCCATTTGGTTCCCGGAACACGGATCCCCTACAGCCCGTCGGCGGGGATGGAGCCCGACCCTGAGCTCTTTCGCAACTTCGTCGACACAGTCATCTCCCGTTACTGTGGATGTACTCGCGAGAGCCTCCCCGGCATGCGAATCGATGGCTACGAAACCTGGAATGAGCCGAACATTACGGCCGAACACGGCTCAGGCGCCTCCTTCTTCGTTCCCGACCATGGCCGTTCAGTTCAGGACTCCGCGGCAGCAATGGTTCCACTCGCGCAGATCGTCTGGACGGAAGTGAGGAGAATCGACCCCAAAGCAATAGTTGTCTCTCCATCGGCCACCGGTGACCTCACAGGGAATGGAGTCGCCTGGCTAAACGCATTTCTCCAGGACGGAGGAGGCCGCTACTTCGATGTCCTTGGGTATCACTTGTACGTTAGCAAGCAACCTCCTGAGGCGATGCTTCCTGTCATTCAAGAAGTTAGGCGTACTCTGCAGGCTCACAATCTCAGCACGCCGATATGGAATACCGAAGTTGGATGGGGAGGAAACCAGGTGATTCCAGCCGGTGCGGCAGCAGGATATGTTGCCCGAACCTATCTCCTGAACTGGGCGGCCGGCGTGCAACGAGTCTACTGGTACCAGTGGAATAACCAGTGCTGGGTCAAGCTGCGTATGACCAGCGGCCCTTTGCCTGCGCCGCAATGTAACGATTCACGCCAGCCCACCGGCATAACGCCGGCAGCGACAGCCTATCAGGAGGTGAGTCAATGGATGGTCGGGTCGTCGCTAAAGCGGTGTGCCTCCCAGGACGATGTGTGGATCTGCCAAATCCGCCTTCATGACGGAAAGTCAGGGCACATCGTGTGGAGAACGACGGGAAGCAGCCTGTTCGACATACCAAAAGAATGGAACAGTCACCAACTCACTGACTTGACCGGTGCCAGGCAGTCGGTCGCCACCCAGGTTCCCATTGGTTCCTCCCCGATACTTCTTGACTAGCGCCTCGGGATTTCGCCGACACACGTCCGTGCTTGCCTGTGATGAACAAATTGGTTCCCCTTTCGGTTTCGCGCATAGCCGCCCGATTTTCTGATGTTCGTCGCAGCGCTCTGGCTCGCAATACAGGTTGGGTGCTGCTCGGTCAGGGCTTCTTTCTCGTTTTCCAAACAGCCTATTTCATCATTGCGGCGCGTCTTCTTGGCAGTCGTGAATACGGCATCTTTGCCGGATCGGTAGCTCTGGTCACGGCCTTTACAACATTCAGCTCCCTCGGGGCCGGCATGGTGCTCATTCGCTATGTCAGTCCCGACAGAAGTCAATTTCAGCAGTACTGGGGCAATGTCTTCGTCTCGGCGCTCCTTACCGGGGGAATCATGGTTCCCCTGGCTACCGTCTTCGGCGTCACCCTTATCCATGCGGCGACCGTTCGTCTGATGATTACAATCGCGCTTGCAGACTGTGTCTTCGCAAAGGTCACCGAGGGCGCATCTCTTGCATTCCAGGCCTTTGAACAGCTCCGATTCACGGCCGGCCTCAATGTCCTTGCCTCCGCTGTGCGCCTGGGGGTTGCGTTGACCCTGTGGCTCTGGCTGAAGCATGTGTCCGTCGAGGAATGGGCTCTGGCGCTGCTCTGTGCTTCGGCGGTTGTGGGCACTGTCTCGACACTTATGGTCTGCTCTCGGCTGGGGCTTCCCCGCCTCCGCCCGCGCCTCTTCTTTCGACGCGTGGCCGAGGGCTTCGGCTTTTCCCTGGCCTTCTCGACGACATCGATCTACAACGACGTCGATAAGGCGATGCTCACTCACTACGGGATGTATGCCGCCAATGGTGGCTATGCTGTCGCCTACAAGATCATCGACATCGGATGCCTGCCTCTGAAAGCCCTGCACGCTGCGGCGTTCCCCCGCTTCTTTCAGATTGGCACGAAGGGGGTTAGGTCCAGCGGCGCGTACTCTCGCGTCATCCTCCGCAGAACTCTCCCCGCTGCACTCTGTGCCGGCCTCGCAATTTTCCTCCTCGCGCCTCTGGCGCCGGCCATTGTCGGTAGCAGCTTTTTCAATGTGACGGATGCATTACGGTGGCTTTGCATCCTGCCCGCATTCCGGGCTCTGCATCTCTCTGCAGGTGATGCCCTCACAGGCGCCGGATATCAGCGCTTTCGCACCGCATCTCAGGTGACGGCTGCCGCTCTGAACTTTGCCGCGAACCTCTATTTGATTCCGCACTTTTCCTGGCATGGCGCAGCCTGGTCCAGCCTGCTGACCGATGGCACCCTCGCCGCTATGAACTGGACGGTGGTGACTATCCTTCGCTCCCGCTCCGTCACCCAACCTAACACCTTGAACGAACCGGACACATTGATCGTTTAAACCCTCACGGCCCGTACCGGCACGTCATCCCGGCAAGGCACGACTCCCACCCCGCATCCCTGTCCAGAGACTCTTGCGCATTCGCCATGCGGCCGCCTAAATCGATTGCAGTTCAACTCGGGACCATCGCGGTTCTTCTCTTCTCCATGGGGGCTTTCGCCGCCTTCGAGGGGCTGAACCAACCGGGCACTAACTCCTACGAGGTCCTGGTCGGCGACAGCAGGTACGAATTCGCCTGGATCGGCGTCTATATTGTCTTTGCCTTCGCATTTATTCCCTGCAGACGGACGCTCCTGCAGGCCGCGCTGGCTCATAAGTGGCTGCTCGCGCTGGTGGGCTGGACCCTCCTCTCGACCCTCTGGTCGATGGACCCCTTCCTCACCCTGCGTCGCGCCTCGGCACTGGCCTGCACCACCGCGCTGGGACTGTACCTCGGACTCCGCTTTACCCAGCGTCAGTTGCTCCATCTCCTGGCCGTCGCCCTGGCGCTGGCCACCGTGGTTAGCGCCATCGTCGCCGTCGGTCTCCCGTCCGTAGGCGTGATGCAGGATCTGTATGGCGGAGCGTGGCGGGGCAGCTTCGCTCATAAAAATACCCTTGCGATGGCCGCGGTGCTGTCTCTCATCACCTTCGGCTCCATCTATGTTGCCGAACGCAATCGACGAATGCTTTGTCTCCTCGCCATGGCGGCGGTCGTGCCGGAACTCTTCCTCAGCAAATCCGCCAGCGCACTGGTCGACGTGATTATTGTGGCCGCAATTGCATTGATGCTCTGGATGCTGCGCTCCCTCTCGCGATCCCTGCTGGTGCCGGTTGCTTACTGGGCTGGCGGTTTCGCGGTGCTTCTCGTCGGCTGGCTGATCGCGAATAGCACGAGGGTGTTTGCGCTGCTGGGCAGGGATCCGACCCTCAGCGGACGTACCGACCTGTGGGCTTTCGCCGCCGATGCGGTCCGGCAGCGGCCCTGGCTGGGCTACGGTTACTCTGCCTTCTGGGTGGGACCGGGGGGCGATGCCATTCGCGCGGCCGTCGGCTGGGATGCCCCGCATTCCCACAATGGCCTTCTCGACCTCTCGCTCGATATCGGACTGCTCGGCGTGGTCCTCTTTCTCATCTGCCTTCTTCTCTGCTTCCGCTGCGCTCTGCTCCATGCTCTGCGAAGCAGCGATCCCTATCGGCTCTGGCCGATGATGTATCTCACGGTTTTTACCGTGCACAACCTCACGGAGACCACAACGATGACGCGCAACTCGCTCTACTGGATCTTATTTGTGGCCGTTAACGCACTGCTGTGGCGCGAGGATGAAGTCGCTCTTGTGAGCGAGGCCCGGATTCCAGCCCCATCAGCGGCCTCACTGGCCGTTCCCAGCGCTCTTTGAACCGAAGTCTCCCCATGACCATCGCTATCTGCATTGCCACATTCCGCCGTCCCACAGGGCTCCGCGCACTGTTGCGCAGCCTTTCAGCGGTGGCATCGGCGTGCGGAACCGGGCACAGTGTTGTGGTTGTTGTCTGCGACAACGATGCGGACGCGTCGGCGCGCGCCATTACAGCGGAGGAGGCCGCGGCCTGTCCATGGGAGATTCGATATGTGGTCGAGCCGCGACGAGGGATTGCCCAGGCCCGAAACGCAGCCGTGCGGGCGTCTGCTCCATGTCCCTTCCTGGCTTTTATCGACGACGACGAGATTCCCGATGCGCAATGGCTGCAGCAGCTTCTTTTGACACAGCAGCAATTCGATGCCGATGTGGTGGCCGGTCCTGTCCTGCCCTCCTTCCATCCTCACGCTCCGCGCTGGGCCCGGGTCGGGGGGTTTTATCAGCGCGGTAGATATCGCACCGGGCAGGCGATCGCAAAGGCGGTCACGGGCAATGTGCTGGTGCGGAGTTCCGTATCTGCCGGCCTCGGCGGCTTCAACGAATGCTTTGGACTGACCGGGGGAGAAGACAGTCAGTTCTTCCTCCGCGCCGCTGGCGCCGGCTATCGCATGGTCTGGTGTGACGAGGCTCTGGTGCATGAGCCGGTGGATGAAGACCGGACAACCCTGAAGTGGCTCGTCCGGCGCGCCTACCAGGGAGGCAGCAATCAGGCACGCGTCGAAATGACCCTGGGAGCGCCCCGTCGCGCAGGTTTGGTCCGTGCCCTGAAAGGCGCCGCCCACATGGGGCACTCGATCGTGAGGTTGCCCTTCTCCCCGTTTGCCGGAACGGCGGGCGTCGTGCGCGAATTCCACCGCTTCTCCCTGGGCCTTGGGATGGTGGGCGGGGCGTGTGGCATTACGCTGGAGCCATACCGAAATACCCGATAGAGGACCACTATGTTCTACTTTGGAGTTCCACTCAAGAGCCAGAAACTGGCAAAGAACTGGGACCTAACGGTTGAGCTCGTCAACAACACATTTCGCTCGATGCTCGCCCAGACGGACCTGAACTTCCGAATCCTTCTCGCCTGCCATGAACCGCCGGCGCTTGCGATGGATCCGGATCCTCGCGTGGAAATCTTAACGGTTGATTTTCCCCGGCCCATCTTTCGCGATGAACCAAACGTGGATAAGCATCGCAAGCGTGAAGTGATCGCAGCCCGGATTCGTGAACTCGGAGGCGGCGTTGTGATGTTCGTTGACGCCGACGACCTCGTGAGTAACCGACTCGTCGAATACGTGAATCACAACCCCCATCCTCATGGGCACTATGTGCAGCAAGGTTATGAATTCAACGCACAGACCCGTGCCATACGCTCTTGTCCCTGGTTCTACCGAATTTGCGGCAGCTGTGCGTTGTTGAACCTTCGCCCTGAAGACCTCCCGCAACGCGCAATGGAAGAGACGTCGTCCCGCTTCAGGCAACTCGCCCTGCACGCGCACCCAACCTGGCCGGCGGTAATGGCTTCCGAAGGCTCGCCATTGGCACCCTTGCCGTTCCCGGCGGTTATGTACGTCACCCACACCGGTGAAAACATGTCCGATTCACAGGACCCTGCGGGATTTCGGCGCAGACTACTGCGCGTGGCTTTCCGAGAACATCATCCGTCACATAGCCTGAAGCTAGAGTTTGCGATCCGATAGACAAGACCTTGATCGACCAGATAAGGAAAATAACTCAACTATGCAATACGTCTTTCTTGTCGCGGGTTCACATCTGCGATGCGGCTAACACCTCCCGGGCGACGAAGACCACTGTATTTTCCACCGCGTAGCCTCGCTAAGTCGTTGAAGAGAAGATTACCTCGCTGTATTGGCAGCGCAGCGAAACCTCGGAACTACACCGCTCCCGCGTTCGCTGAATCGGATTGGAGAGAACACGCTCATTGAATCTTCCCTTAGGTAAAACCCGCATCGCCATCGTCTACCCGCACCTGCCCCAGTACCGCACCGCTTTCTTCTGCGGGTTGCGGGACGTTCTGGCCAGCGAGAACATCTCCCTGGACCTCTACTACGGCAAGCCCCCCAGTGACCCCAAAGGAGACGAGCGCAATCTCGACTGGGCTGCCCCGGTTCGCAATCATGTGTTGACCGTCATGGGTCGCGAACTGGTCTGGCAGCCGGTGCCGCGGTCTGTGCTGGACGCCGATCTGGTCATCCTCCTGCAGAACACGCTCGTTATCAGCAATTTTGCCCTTGCCGCACGCTTCCGCGCCATGCGCAAGAAGGTCGCGTTCTGGGGACATGGCGTCAACTATCAGTCCGTGGCGGCCAGCTTCGGCAACAAGGCGAAGAAGATCTACACCCGACGAGCGGACTGGTTCTTTGCTTATACGAACAGCGTGGCGGCCCACCTGATGCAGATGGGCTTCCCTCAGGATCGCATCACCGTCGTGCAGAATGCCATCGATACGCGCAGGCTCGTGCACCAGTTCGAGGCGGTCGATGCGGACCGTGTCGAGAAGCTCCGTCGCGAGTTGGGCCTTGCCCCCGGCCCCGTCGGTCTGTACTGCGGCGGGATGTATGACCTCAAGCGGCTGCCCTTCCTGATTGAAGCCGGGCGTCGCCTGCGCCAGCGGATCCCCTCTTTTCAGATGGTCTTCCTTGGCTCCGGTACGGACGCTGCCCGGGTTAAGGACTTTGCGAAGACAGCCAGCTGGGTACGCTATGTGGGACCAAAATTCTGTGAGGAGCGCGTTCCATACTTCAAGCTCGCGGATGTTCTCCTGATGCCAGGGCTGGTTGGTCTCGCCATCCTGGACAGCTTCGCCCTGCAAACGCCCATGGTCACAACGCGCTTTCCCCACCATAGTCCGGAAATCGACTATCTAGAGCCGGACCGGAACGGCCTCATCACCGAAGACACGCTCGACAGCTTTGTCGACGGAACGGTCCGCCTCCTCCAGTCCCCCGATCTGGCAGCCACTCTGAAGCACGGCTGCCGTGAAGGCGCCCAGCGCTACACCCTCCAGGCGATGGTAAGCAATTTTCACAACGGTATTTCCAACGCTCTCCGCCTGAGTCACTCCTGACGCCTATGTGTGGAATTGCAGGACTCATCAACTGTGGTAACCGACCGGCGCTCCAACGGCATCGGCTCGCTCAATCTGCGCGCCGGATTTCCCCCATCCTGATCGCGCGCCTTAACGAGACGCACCTGATTTCTCGCGCTTGTTTGGGCCATTGTTTTGATTACATGAACTACGAGCCCTCGACTGACCAATTTCGAATCCACGCGCTGCCCGGGAACCCTGTCGTGCTCGCCACCTGGTCCGATGTCAGCCACATGATGGATCGGAGCTACGTGGTAAAGGCGCGAGAGATACCTCTCTATGCGCTGTTGCGCTGTGGGCCGGGCGCTGGCGATCTGATCCTCCGCCCCGTGACGCCGGGCGCCATCGGCTCGATGCTCGCCTGCCCCGGAACCCCCAGGTAATGATTATTGTCGTTCACCGAGCCGTGCTGCCGCCTCCGTAAGTCGCGGATCTCAGCACGATTCCAAAAGCGGACGCGCAATCGGAAGGACCCGTGCAACCCGAACACCCCATGGGCGCAAAGGATCCAGGATAGATATCACTGTTCTCCGATAGGGTAACTAATGGGTAGGAGCAAGAGGCCCTGGATGCAACACCAGAAGAAGCACCGTGCGCACAGGATTGTGGGAGCGAGCGGCATGTGCTGTGGGTTAACCCTGCCTGAGGAGCGAAACAGGATGACTGCCAGGCCGATCAGAGTGGCAATTCTCCACCAGGGCTTCATCCCGCACTATCGGGTGCGATTGTATGAACTGCTGAATCAGCTCAGTCCCACCACACGATACGTGGTATTCCACGGAGCACCGGCCTCCAATAGTGGCTGGACCGCAGCCGAAGGCCCGTTCGCCTTTCCCAACCGCCGGGTCAGGAACCGGGAGCTGCACCTCGGCAAATGGCTGGCCATCTATCAGCCCGTGATCCGCGAGATCCTGGCTGGGGAATATGACGTCGTGGTCCTCGGCCATGAGGTCAAGTTCCTGTCCAATACACTGCTGGCGCTGTTGTGCAGGGCGCGCGGCATCCCTGTCCTCTACTGGGGTCTCGGCTATCACCTCAGGGAAAATTTCGCCTTCACTTCAAAAAGCAAGCGGTGGGTTGACTGGCTGGCAACCCGAATCAAGAATGCTCTCACCCGGCTGGCCGATGGCTATCTGGTTTACACCACCGGAGGCGCGCAACAACTGGCGGAGGTCGGATTTCCACCCGAGCGCACCTTCGTCCTGCGGAATACCATCGACATCTCCGCGCAATGCCGTATCTACGACTCCCTGGCCGGCACCGATCCCGCGGCCCTTCGCGAGGCCCTCGGTCTACGGCCTGATTCAGTCGTTTTGATCTTCATGGGCCGCCTGGTGGACGACAAGCATGTCGAGGTGCTCATCGAAGCAGTAACCCGCATCAATCGCCAGGCGGGCTCCCAGCCGCCCGTCGAGGCCCTGATAGTCGGCTCCGGCCCAATGAGAGACGCTCTGGAGCGTCAGGCCAGCGGTGATCCTGCCGTGAAATTTCTTGGCCCCATCTTCGATGACGCGGTAATCGCCCAATACATCAAGGTCGCGGCGGCGGTAGTCATTCCCGGGCGCGCCGGGCTGGCGATCAACCATGCCCTTGCCCAGGGGCGCCCCGTCATTACACGCCAGCACAGGGTGCAGGGACCAGAGTTGGAATATATATCGCACGACGTGAATGGCCTGATTATCGAAGGCGATGTTGATACGTTCGTCAGTATTCTGGCCCGCTTCGTCGCGTCTCCGGACTGGCAGTGCCAACTGAGCGACGGGGCTCTGCGGAGTCGCGACGGGCTCCGCATGGAAAGCATGGCGCAACAATTCGATGAGGCAGTACGGTTCGTCCTGGCGCGGAGCGCAACCCCGGCGATCAACGCGACGACGGCGGCACGGTCCGGCGCCGAGGTCAATTGATCGGCTCTGTTCCGAGAATCTGTGCCAGGGATCGTCGCGCGCAGGCAAAACAGACTCGCCTGTCGGCTATTTCCATTCAGGGCAGCCAATGAAATTCGTCATCGTTGCCGGCGCACGTCCGAATTTTATGAAGATCGCCCCAATACTGGAGGCATTTCGCCGCCGCCTGGGTAGTCCGAGCGATCCGTCCGTTCTGCTCGTTCACACCGGCCAGCACTATGACCAGGATATGTCCGGCAGCTTCTTCGAGGATCTTAGAATTCCCAGGCCGGATATCAACCTCGACGTAGGTTCCGCGTCGCATGCCGAGCAGACAGCGCGCATCATGATCGGCTTTGAGCGCGTTTGTCTGGATCATCGCCCGGACTGGGTCATTGTGGTTGGGGATGTGAACTCGACGGTCGCCTGCGCCATAACGGCCAAAAAGCTAGGAATCAAGGTTGCTCACGTCGAGGCCGGGTTGCGTTCCCACGACATGACCATGCCTGAGGAGATCAATCGGCTCTGTACAGATGTGATTACCGATCTCCTCTTTACCACCGATGTGATCGCCACCGAGAACCTTCGGCGAGAGGGCAACGAGGAAACAAAAATCCACTTTGTGGGCAACACCATGATCGACAGCCTGCTCCGGTTTGTTGACGATGCCCGCTCGATGCCGTTGCCGGAGGCTGTCTCCGATCAAGGCTTTGCTGTCCTTACGCTTCACCGCCCTTCCAATGTCGACAGCCGTTCTGCACTCGCCGGCATTGTGGATGCGGTGCAGGACATCTCCGCCGCGATTCCTGTTTTGTTTCCTGTCCATCCCCGGACGTTGGCGCGCCTGCAGGAGTTCGGATTACTGGCCATCCTGAAAGCGTACGGGGATATTCGTATCACCCGTCCCCTGAGCTATCTGCCGTTTCTCAGCCTTGTCAGCCGATCGCGGCTCGTACTTACCGACAGTGGAGGAATCCAGGAAGAAACCACCGTACTCGGAATTCCCTGCTTGACATTGCGCTCGAACACGGAGCGTCCGGTCACATGCGACGTTGGAACCAATGTGCTAGTCGGCTCCGACCCTCAGGCAATTCGCAGGGCAGCATTCGATGCTCTAAGCAGAGATCGTGGCAACAGCCGGATTCCCGACAAGTGGGATGGACAGGCCGCCGAGCGGATTGTGGAAATCCTGCTGCAGTCCGCGCCCTCATCAGGCGCGCAACCGAAGCCGGCGAGTCGCGCCGCGGAACTGGCCCCCAATCGTGACAACCTTCGCCCTGCCGGCCCCTTGCTTCCCATATCACCAACTTACTCCTGACCCCTATGTGTGGAATCGCAGGACTCATCAACTGCGGTGACCGGCCGGCGCTCCAGGCCATGGCCGATGTCATCGCGCACCGCGGACCCGACAGCGAGGGCCTGGAGTGGTTTGCCTCCGCCCGCTCCGGGCTCGCCCACCGGCGTCTCGCCATCCTCGACCTTTCGCCCGCCGGCCATCAGCCGATGAGCACCGACGACGGCCGCTACTGGATCACCTACAATGGCGAGCTGTATAACTATCGGGATCTCCGGGCCCAGCTGCAGCAGCACGGATTCCGCTTTCGCTCCCAGTCTGACACCGAGGTTCTGCTCAAGGCCTACCGGCACTGGGGGGCGGAATGTCTCTCCCGATTCAACGGGATGTTCGCGTTCGCCATCTATGACGTCCAGACGCGGACGCTGTTTGCCGCCAGAGACCGCTTCGGAGTCAAGCCCTTCTATTACGTCTCCGACGGCACGCGCTTCATCTTCGCCTCTGAGATCAAAGCCATCCTCGCCACCGGCCTGGTCGCAGCGGAACCTGACTATTTTGCCCTGCACACGCCGGCACGGTTCCAGCTGTCTCCCCTGACCGGGTTCCAGGGAATCCTGAAACTGCCGCCCGCGCACTCTCTCACATGGCACGACGGTCGGCTGGAGATCGCACGCTATTGGCGTCTCGACCCCTGCGAGGACCCCACCATCGCGGAATCGGCGGCGCTGGAGCAGCTCGATTCCCTGCTCGGCGATGCCGTTCGTCTGCAAATGATCGCCGATGTCCCGGTAGGCGTCTTCCTGAGCGGCGGGGTGGACTCCTCGATCATCAGCGCGATGGCCCGCAGGAACACCAGCCACGACATCCACTCCTTCACCATTCGCTACTCCGATCAGGACCAGAAGCTGGAACGCGCCACACCCGACGAAGTTTTCGCGCGCCAGGTGGCCAAAGATTTCGGATTCGTCTACCACGAGATTGAGCTGGCCCCTGATGTCGTCGATCTCCTGCCCCGCATGGTGTGGCACCTCGACGAGCCTGTCTCAGAGCCTGCGTCGATCAATACCTGGCTGATCTCTCAGGCCGCTCGGGAAAACGGCATCGTGGTCCTTCTCAATGGCATGGCCGGCGACGAAGTCTTCGGCGGCTACCTCAAACATATGGCCTGCCTCAATGCGGAGGCCTATCAGCGAATGCTGCCCGGACCCGTTCGCCGCGCTCTGGAGGCCATGGTGAAGCGTGTGCCCGTGGCCACGGCTCGGCACGGCTCCAAAAGCCTTCGCCGCATCAAGCGCTTTTTCTCCTTTGCTTCCCTCCCGCGGACGATGCGCTACCTGATGTCGGATGCATCCTTGTCCGCCGAACAATACCGAAGCCAGTTTCTCGGAGAGCCGGACTATCAAAATACCCACTTCATCCGCGAGCAACAGACATTCATGGACCGGGATGGCCTCTCCTATCTCACCGCCATGTGCCTCAACGACACAAATGTCTTCCTGCCCGAACACAATCTGACATTCTCCGACAAAGGCTCGATGGCTGCGGGAGTGGAGAGCCGCCCGCCCATGACCGACCACCGCGTCGTCGAATTCATGTTCTCCCTGCCCCCCTCATTCCGCATCAACGGTGTCACCCAGAAGTATCTGCTGAAGAAGCTGGCCGCGCGCTATCTTCCCGGCAGCGTTGTCTATCGCCCGAAAGCCAATTTCGCATCGCCGCTGCGATCCTGGGTTCGCGGTCCCCTCGCGCCCATGATCGGGGATCTGCTCTCAGAGCAGTCGCTGAAAAACCGCGGCCTCTACAATCCCGCATACGTCCGGGACCTGATCAGGAAAAACGACGCCGGCATCGAGGACAACGCTTATGTTCTTTGGACGCTTTTGACCAACGAAATCTGGTTTCGCACATTCTTCTCCGGTTCCCCTGGCCGCCTGGCATCCATGGCTCCCCTGGCTGAACTGCAGGTGGCCCCATGAACAAACTTGCCTGGTATCGGAATCGCCTCCGGCAAATGGAGCCCCGCGAGATGGTATGGCGTGCGAAGACGGCCGCGCGCGTTCCGCTCGACTACCTCAGAAGCATTACGGGTATCTCCAGTACCGTGGACCAGCCCGCCTGCGCATGGTGGAACGATGCGAGTTATCCGATATCGCTGCTGCCGCTGCCCAACAGGACGGCAGGCGGATCCTCGCCCGTCCCCCTTCCCGGCATCCGTATCTTCGACCTTGAGTTCCCCGCTTCCTTCCAGTTCGACTGGCACCGCGATTACAGCCACGGAATAACAGCGCCGCACACCTTCTCGCGCACCCTGGATATTCGTGACACGCGCCATATCGGCGACATCAAGTACATCTGGGAAATCAATCGCCATCAGCACCTGTCCGCGCTGGCCTACTCCGGCCATCCGGATGCCGACTCTCTTCTCGCAACAGCATTGAGCTCCTGGATCGCACAGAATCCCCATCTCTCCGGCGTCAACTGGACCAGCAGCCTTGAGCTCGGCCTCCGGCTCATTTCCTGGGCTCTTCTCTACCCTCGCGTTCGTCCACGCCTTGCTCAGAACCGACCTCTTCGAGAGGCCTTTGCTGCTTCTGTCCGTCTGCACCTTCGAGAGATCCGCGGTCACCTCAGCCTCTATTCGTCGGCAAACAATCACCTCATCGGCGAACTGGCAGGCTTATACATCGGTTCCGCCTGCTTTCCATGGTGGCCCGAGTGCGCTCGATGGCGCTCCGAGGCCCGTGCCCTGCTGGAGCGCGAGATTCGGATGCAGTTCACTCCCCAGGGCGTGAACCGGGAGCAGGCTATCTCCTACCAGCTCTTTACGCTGGAGTTGCTGCTGGCGGCTGCTCTGGTGGCGCGCAACTCCGGCGATGAATTCCCGCAGCCGTACTGGGACCGCATCCGGGCCGCATTGCAGTATCTGGCCGCTCTCGCCACGCCGACCGGTGAGTTGCCGGCCATCGGCGATTCGGACGACGCCAGAGGGTTCCTGCTTTCCCTGCACGACACCCCGCTGCAGGTCGTCATGCAACTCGGTGCTCTGGTTTTCGACGAGCCTTCCTTCGCTGCCTTTGCCCCGGCCCTCACCATCGCCGCGCAGGTACTTGTGCCGGATGCCGCCGCGCGGCTGGCACGCCTCCGTCCGCCGCAAGTCTCCGCCCCCCCTGCCTCCAAAGTCATCCCCGAAGCCGTAGCCGTCATTTCCGACCGTGACTGGAAGCTGCTGATGGACGTCGGTCCCCTCGGTTACACCTCGATTGCCGCTCATGGTCATGCCGACGCACTCTCCCTCCTTCTCGCCATCGGAGATGAATACCTGATGGTGGACGCCGGCACCTATGCCTATCATTCCCACCCGGAGTGGCGCTCTTATTTCCGTGGCACATCCGCCCATAACACCGCGTGTATCGATGGCCAGAATCAATCTGTCATCGCCGGCCGCTTCCTCTGGAGTTCCAGGGCGCACGTTCGCCTTCTCGAACACCATGAGGACGAATACATGACGCGCATTGCAGCCGAGCACGATGGCTACCGCCGCCTCGCGGACCCCCTTGTCCATCGGCGCACCGTCACCCTCGATAAGGTGCAACGGGAGCTTGTCATCGAAGATCGGTTCCTTTGTGCCTCCGAACACCAGGTTGAACTCTTCTGGCATTTCTCCGAAAAAGCACAGGTCACCCGGGTATCCCCCTCAACCGCTGCGGTTGAATTTCGCAGCCGGCGGCTTCACCTTGAAATGAGCGGGATCCCCCTGGCCATCTCTGTGGTCCACGGCTCGACCACACCCATTCTTGGCTGGCGCTCCCCTGCCTTCGGCCGGAAACTGCCCAGCCCCACCCTCCGCGCAGCAGGCCGCATCCACGGAACCTCGCGAATCGCAACCCGGATCGCCCTGGCCCCCCTTCTTCTGCCGCCGACCCCCGACAGTACAAGCGACCGCGCCCTTGCTTTATCCACCCAGGCATGAGCCAGGCTCGCCCTCGATTTCTTTGCATGGCAGTCACACCGATCAGCTGCATCGTGAATGGAGGTTCGAAATGGTGACCACCGCCGCCCCCGCCAGTCAGGATTTCCCCGCCGCCGAAATCGCGCGCTTCTGGAACGATCAACCGTGTCTCACAGATTTCCTCGGAGCCAAAGAGCTGGAGGACATCCTCGATGAGCATGATCGCTACAAAGACCGGAATGAGCCCCACACTGCCGAGCAAATCCGCTCCATCGACTGGAATCAGAGACGCGTCCTGGAAATCGGGCCGGGCCAGGGCTACGAAGCAGAGCGAATCGCACGTGCGGGAGCCCAGTACAACGCCATCGATCTGACCCCGGAGAGCATTCGACGGGTACAGACGCGCTTTCGTCGCGCCGGTCTCGCCTTCCAGGAGCTATCCGTTATGAACGCGGAGGCGATGACCTTTCCCGATAACTCCTTCGATATCGTATTTACGCACGGTGTCATCCATCATTCCCCTCATATCGATGCAATCATCAGCGAGATCCACCGAATCTTGCGCCCCGGCGGCATGATGGTAGCGATGGTCTACCATCGCAATTCCCTCAATTACCACATTTCGATCCGGCTCCTGCGCAGAGCCGGCATCTTTCTGTTGCTCATGCCCGGAATGGCAAAGGCGGTATCAATGTTGACCCATGAACCACCTGATCGCCTCGCTAAACATCTGCACAATTTGCGCCAGGACGGTCTTCAATATTTGACGATGCGCCACTTCATCCACAAGGCAACGGATGGACCTGAGAATGTCTATTCTGCTGTCTTTACTGACGATGACATGCGGGCCTTGTGTGCGTCCTTCCGTTCAGTTTCAGTTTCAAAACACTTTCTCAACGAGCGACATTTCCCCGTGCTCCGATCTATGCTCACCGACGCGATGAGGGCGCGGCTCGCCGCGGCATACGGGTGGCACCTATGGGTCACTGCGACTAAGTAACTGCACGTATCGATCGCGATGATACTTTCTTTGGTCATCGTGGCCCGACCATTCGTACTCACATTCTGGCAGCGGATCACGGGATCGATCACCAATGCATAACCGCAAACAGCGAAATGTGTTAATCATTGTGCAGAACCTGCCCGTTCCATTTGATCGCAGGGTGTGGCAGGAGGCGACGAGTCTGCGTCTTGCTGGCTTTGGTGTGGCTGTGATCTGCCCCAAGAAGAAGATCTACAAAAGCAGCCATGAATGTCTGGAGGGCGTGGATATTTATCGTTATCCGCTACTTCTCGAAGCCAATAATGGCATTGCTGGCTATTTCGTTGAATTTGTCTACTGTTGGCTAGCGTCGCTTTGGCTGGCCATTAAGGCCTACGTTCATCGGCCATTCCACGCAATCCATGCCTGCAATCCGCCGGACACATTCTTCGCTCTTGCCCTGCTCTTCCGACCGCTGGGAGTGAAGTTTGTCTTTGATCACCACGACCTGTGTCCAGAAATGTACGTCGCAAAGGGCAGGCCAAGATCCGGTGTCCTCTACCAAGGTCTTCTCCTGCTCGAGAGGTTGACGCTACGCTCCGCTCATTTGGTGATCGCCGTGAATGAGTCTCATCGCGAAATCGCCCTCCGCCGCGGGGGAATCGACCCTGAAAAGGTTGTGATCGTACGGAGCGGCCCCTCCCAGGCATGGGCGGATATCGAGGCCGCCGATGACAGCCTGAGGGCCGGACGAAGACATTTGGTGATGTACCTGGGCGAGATGTGCGAGCAGGACGGTGTTGATCATCTTCTCCGCGCCATTCAGCACTACGCTACAACATATGAACGGGACACCCTGTTCGCCTTCATTGGTGGTGGTCCCGACCAGCCCCGGATGAAGGCGCTGGCTAGCGAAATGGGATTGGATGACTGGGTGTGCTTTACAGGCCGGGTTTCCGACGTGGTCCTTTGGCAATATCTGGCCACCGCGGACCTGGGTGCTGACCCTGACCCCTGGACCGAATGGAGCAACCTATCGACGATGAACAAAATCGTCGAGTACATGGCCTTCGGCAGGCCGATTGTGGCCTTCGACTTGGCGGAAAATCGGCGGTCTGCCCAGGACGCCGCCGCCTATGTGGTTCCCAATGACGATACCAAAATGAGTGAGGCCATCCGCGAACTGCTCATCGATCCAGACCGCCGTGATCGCATGTCTACCTACGGCCGCCAGCGGTTTCGAGAGATTCTGGCGTGGGAGCACTCCGAGCAGCAGTTGATCGGGGCCTATTCAGATCTCCTGAATAATCAGGCCTCCGAGCGCCCAATATCTCCTGTTGACGTTGCCAACGCCTGACATTAACCACAAACGAAACTCTCGCCCACTCTCCCAGCAGGAAATCCGCCACCCACCCGCCTCCTCCAGGCGCTTTGCCACATGAGCATTAACCGACAGGCAGTCAGACCATCTTCAGGGGAACCGGACATGATACTTGCGGTTGTAGGACTCGGATACGTTGGAACCGTCTCAGCTGCATCCTTTGCTGCGGCAGGTCATACGGTGTGGGGCGTCGATATCAACGCCGAGAAAGTCCACATCATCAACTCCGGTAGTTCTCCAATCGTCGAGCCTGGCCTGAAGGAAAGAATCGCGGCAGCGCGGAGCGGAGGCCATCTCCGAGCCACCTGCGATCTACGCGAGGCTCTAAAGTGCGCGGATGCCTGCTTCGTAGCCGTAGCAACGCCGAGCCGCCCCAGCGGGGAGATCGACACGACTCACCTCATGCGTGCCTGCGAGCAAATTGCAGAGGTTATGAGTGACCTGGACCGACCTATCGCAGTGGTCATACGAAGCAGCATTCTGCCTTCAGTCTTCGACCAGTGCAGCGATCAGTTCTCCATTGGCGCTCGCGGGCTCGTGGGTTTATGTGTCAATCCTGAGTTCCTGCGCGAAGGATCTGCACTCAGCGATTTCGAGAATCCCTCATTCACCCTCCTGGGGGTGGAGGATAAGGTTTTGGAATCGACACTCCGATCGCTGTACCGGCATATCGCAGCGCCCGTCATTGTGCTGCCACCCCGGGAAGCACTCATGGTAAAGTACGCGAGCAATAGCTTTCATGCTCTCAAGACAGCCTTCGCGAATGAGATTGGAATTCTTTGCAGCGAGGCCGGGGTGGACGGGCAAGCGGTAATGTCCGCCTTCTGCAGGGACACGAAGCTAAATATTTCCGAGCGTTACCTGAGACCTGGCTTTGCTTTCGGCGGGTCTTGCCTTCCAAAAGATGTTCGCGCCATCCTGCATGCGGCGGCACATTACGATCTTGACCTTCCGCTCATGGAAACGCTGTTAGCCAGCAATGAGGCAGTGATCGATCGAGCATTTCGCCGGATCCTGAGCACGGGTTCACGGCGCATTGGTCTGATCGGGCTGGCATTTAAAGCGAATACCGATGACCTGCGGGAGAGCCCTTTCGTGGAACTGGCCGAACGGCTGCTCGGCAAGGGACGCATACTCAGGATCTACGATCCAAACGTGGCGCTCGCCAAAATAATGGGGGCCAACAAACGATATATCAACGAGGCGATCCCCCACCTATCGAGTGTCCTTGTGGATTCGCTCGACGAATTATCTTCCTGCGACCTGATCGTTGTGGGGCATCGCTATTCGAACGTCGATGCCTTCCTAAGGACCGTCGATGTCCCGACGATGGAGCTCGATGTGACTGCTCCCTTGATTCCCGCCATCTCCGAAACACTCGCGTCGATCGCATGATTTGAAATCAGGATTTGCGGACAGCGGGCCCTTCTTCTTGAGCAGGGTTGTCGTGCCTGCCCACCAACGGCAACTCTGAAGGTAACGCCGGCACAAAGCACTGCTGACTGGGGCGCTCCGAAACGCCTGCGCGGGCTGAGTGATGAAGGCCCCTGAGGGGCGCGGTACGAACCCGCGCCGGGTTCCCTGCGACTTACCGCCACGACCGCGGTAGAAAAACACGCAACAGTTCCCTGCTGGGTGCCGGCTCACGGCACCCAGTTTTGTTTTATAGGCAACTCTTCATCAACGGAGGAAAAGCCGATCTCCGCCGATGTGCCGATGTGGATAACCTACGATATTTTTCGCACATTTTGATTTGAGCTGGGCTCTGGAAGGCTGGTACAAGCAGGAGGAGCAAGACCTTCAGAGGACGGAAGATGGAGCCAACCGAAGTGGCAGGGAACGAGGGTAAGACGCTGGGATCGGTGGTACAGATCGACGAGGGGCGCATCCATGCGCACCTGGACGAGGTGGTTCGGGCCACGGTGGAAGAGACGCTGAACGCGCTGCTGGATGCCGAGGCGGACCATCTTTGCGGTGCGAAGAAGTACGAGCGCAGCGAAGGCCGCAGGGATACGCGAGCCGGCAGCTACGACCGGCAGCTGCAGACGCGGGCCGGGGAGGTAACGCTGACGGTGCCGAAGCTGCGCAACCTCCCCTTCGAGACGGCGATCATCGAGCGCTACCGAAGGCGGGAGTCGTCGGTGGAAGAAGCGCTGATCGAGATGTATCTGGCCGGGGTGAGCGTACGACGCGTGGAAGACATCACGCAGGCGCTGTGGGGCACCCGGGTGTCGGCCTCGACGGTCAGCGATCTGAACCAGAAGATCTACGGCAAGATCGAGGAGTGGCGCCAGCGGTCATTGGCCGGCGATTTTCCGTACGTCTTCCTCGATGGCCTGTGGCTGAAACGCAGCTGGGGCGGCGAGGTGAAGAACGTCTCGGTGCTGGTGGCGATCGGAGTGGCGCAGAGCGGCTATCGCGAGATCCTGGGCGTCAGCGAAGGTGCGAAGGAAGACAAGGCCAGTTGGGCCAGCTTCCTGCGCGAGCTGAAGGACCGCGGCCTGAAGGGTGTTGAGCTGATCGTCTCCGACCGCTGCCTGGGGCTGGTTGAGAACGTGGCCGACTTCTATCCCGAAGCCAGCTGGCAGCGCTGCGTGGTTCACTTCTATCGCAACGTGTGGACCGCTGTACCCACGGGCAAGGTGAAGGCTGTGGCTGCGATGCTGAAGGCCATCCATGCGCAGGAAGATGCCCAGGCTGCTAAGGAAAAGGCTCGCCAGGTGATCGAGAAGCTGCGCGAGATGCGGCTGGCCAGGGCTGCGGAGATCGTCGAGGCGGGCATCGACGAAACGCTGAGTTACTACGCAATGCCGCCCGAACACTGGCGCTGCCTGAGGACCAACAACCCGCTGGAGAGGCTGATGCGGGAGATCCGGCGACGAACGCGCGTGGTGGGTGCTTTTCCCGACGGCAAGAGTGCGCTGATGCTGGTGGCCGCCCGGCTGAGACATGTGGCAGCCACAAAGTGGGGAACCAAACGCTATCTGCAGATGAACCGGCTGGCGGAAGTCACCGCCATCGCATGACCGCCTTGCGACTGGCCCCATGGGGCCAGTCGCAATACCTCAACACAACAACCTTCCCCGAGTAGCAAGCAAGATCGAATGTGCGAAAGAAACTGGACACTACCCCGATGTGCACACCTTCGCCCGTTTGAGAACGGCCCGGGCACATGTTCCAAAAGGCCCAGAGCCGTAATGAGACGCGTGCCCATCACATGATGGGTCGCCGGTGTTCTCCAGCTTCCGCAGGGCCCTGCAGTCCGCAGATCCATCTCCGGCGGGAAGTACAACCCGAACGGTGGCTCCGTCTTGGCGGCTTCGGATTAACGTGAACAGGCGATGGCAGCAGTCATGGTCGAAAACCTCCACCGAAAGCCCCAGTGCAAATGGGTCTGTCAACTCGATGTCGACACTCTGGAGATTCCTGCCTAGCGACGACCAACATTCTCGCCCCCAACGATCCCAGAGAGACCCCGTGATCACCAGCCGGGTCTGGTTCTTGAATCGCCGCCGGGGGAATGCGCCCGATTGGTCGCATAGATCTACCCCGCTTCGGGATCGGCTGGCCTGGGCAATTTCTGTTAACTGCAGGAAAAACGCAAGAACGGACCTTTTGCAGGAGAAGGGGAGAAGACGCCTCAACCGTTCGCTCTTCAGACGGCGATCACCCGTATACCGCGCGAACGGAAGCCCTCGAGAGCGCCGGGCGCAATCCCGGAATCCGTCACCAGAACATCGATGTCCGCCGGCGGGCAGATGAGCGCCGGGCTGACCATGCCAATCTTACTGGAGTCGGCGACGACAATTACCTCCTTCGATTGCCGGACCATGGCGCGAAAAATCGCAGCCTCATCCGGCTCGATGGTGGTCGCGCCGTGCAGCACGTCCACACCGCAGGCGCCGATGAAGGCCCTGTCCATAAAGACGGCGCTCAACATCTCGGTAGCCGTGTGGCCGGTGAGCGAGAAGGCGCCGGCCCAGCGCATGGTCCCGCCGGTCAGCGTGACGTGAAGGGCGGGCAGGTTGCTCAGCTCCATACCAATGTTCACAGCATTCGTGATGACGTGGATGGAACTGCGATGACGGATGCAGTGCGCCACCTGCGTGGGCGTGGTACCGGCGGTAAAGCCCACGGTGTCGTGTTCGCGGATCAGTTGGGCCGCGGCCAGGCCAATGCGGCGCTTCTCCTCGGCAAAGCGGCCCTCGCGCTCATGGAACGACGAATCGAAGCGAAAAGCTTCATACTGCATCTGGCTGGCCAGCCGGGCGCCGCCGTGGGTGCGGTGCACCAGGCTGCGCTTTTCGAGCCGCGCCAGGTCCCGGCGCACGCTCGGAGCCGAGGCGCCGAGCAGCCCCACCAACTCTTCCACCGAGGCGGTGCCGTGCTGCAGCAGGACCTGCAGGATGGTCTTCGCCCGTTGTTCGGTCTTTAGCGACATGAGATTGTCAAGATATCGCGGCGCGCCGCTCGTGTGATCGCCATCAGCCCGCTCCGAGAGGAGCGCGTTGGGCGGCGACCTGCTGCAGCGCCACCGCCATGGCGCGCACCGTCTCTTCCTGAACAGTGAAGCGCAGATACTCGCGACCGCGAATCTCGCCCATATGCATGCCCTGTTTGCGAAACTTGACGGGATTGGGCGACACGGTTCGCAGGCTGGCGTGAAACTCCGCCGCTCCGGTGACCTCGGCCACGCGCGGCAGGATCTCGAGCGAAAGGCCGCCGCCGGCCATGACAGCAATCCGTTCGCCCACAGCCTGTACCATACGGGCTATCTCGGCCAGCCCCTGCATCACATTCGGCGCGCCGCCGGACGTGAGCACGCGAGCAGCCCCGGTCTTCAGCACATCGTCGAGTGCGGCCTCGCGATCGGCCGTCATATCGATGGCGCGATGAAACGTCACAGGCAGGGGACGGGCCAGATCCACCAGCTCGCGCGTGCGCTGCACGTCGACGCGCGCATGCTCGTCCAGAACGCCGAGGACAATTCCGTCGGCGCCGAGTTTCCGCGCATGGCAAATGTCCTCCCGCATGATTTCGAATTCCTCGCCGGTATAGGCAAAATCGCCGCCGCGCGGCCGGATCATCACAAACAGACCGATCCCGATGCGCTGGCGGACGCAGGAAATGAGGCCGGCGGACGGGGTGATGCCGCCTTCCAGCAGATCGCTGCAGAGCTCCACGCGCTGCGCCCCGCCGCGCTCCGCGGCCATCGCCGACTCCACCGAATCGACGCAGATTTCAAATTGCATAACGTCCGAATCCCCGTCGCCGGTCGTTGCCCGGTAAGCGGCGGCCTGCTCCCGCGCAATCCACTCTGCAGCGCTGGGCGGGAAAGCACGGCGGCCGCGCCTTTGTAGCCGCCGTTTGCTTAGAAGTCATAATGCGCGGAGAACTGCAGGTGGCGCTCCTGAGACCTTACCGGAGTGCCCTGATTGGAAATATTTCCGAACGTCGAGTCGGTGATGCCCGTATCCGGGTTCCCGTAGCTTGCAATGTTGAATGCATTGAAAGCGTCAAAGCGGAACCCGATGGCCTGCTCATGGTAGGTGTAGAAATTCTTGGACATGGAGAGGTCACTATTCAGGAAACCCGGGCCGCGCACATTTCCATTTCTCGCCGTTCCGAACGTATTCGGAGCGGGCACGCCATAGGCGCAAACCCCGTTGTCGACTCCCGGCTGGGTGCAGGGAGTGGCCGAAGCATCGGTGCCGAACCAGTTACCGATACTGCGATCCACGATTTTCAGCTTGCGATATTGGTTGGGCCGCGAGTTACCGTAACTATTGGAATTGTTGCCTGGGCCGGTAAGCGTTTCCGGGAACCCTGTATAACCAACGCCCACAGCCGAGAAGGTCCAGCCGCCAACCGCCTCATTCGCCCAACGATTGGCTCCGGAGAGGAATTGCTGGCCTTGCCCGAAGGGCAGGGCGTAGACCATGGTCCAATTCAGGTCCTGGTGCACATCGTAACCGGCCGGGCCCCAGTCAGCCGCGCTGTCGTAGTAATTCTGAAAGGCGCCGCTGAAGCCGTTGACGTTCAGCGCGTAATTGCCGAGGCTGTTGGTGAGAGCTTTGCCCCAGGTGTAGTTCACCGTGAATTCCAGGCCGTGAGACAGTCGCTCGCGCACCACGGCCTGTAGCGCCTGATAGTTCATGGCGGCGCGTGACTCGGTGATGAGCAGCGGGTTGGAGCCGATGCTGGTAGCAGGATTGGCATTCACGCCCAGGTACTGGTTGTTATAGAAGGGCGCCGAAGTGGAATCGCCGTTAACTGTCCACTGGTTCACGTTGCCGTAGTCTTCAATGTGCTGGCCCTGCTCGCCGAGGTAGCCCACCTGCAGCGACAGGGTCGGGCCAAGGGCATACTCCGTGGTCAGGTTCCACTCCTGCACGTAGGCCGGCTTAATATCCTTTGGGTACACATTGAACGAGCCGCCGTAACTCACGGAACCGCCGGTAAAGCCTTCCTCCGCGGTTCGGGGAACGTTGTACGGAGCTGAACTGGTAGGTGAGTACGAAGGAGTCTGAATCGCCTGAATGAACGGAGTAATGGAAGTGAGGCGCTGGTTGGAGGAGTTGCCTTCGAAGAAGCTTACAGCTCCGTAACCGCCGCGAATCACGAAGCGGTTGGTTGCCTGCCAGGCAAACCCCACACGAGGCATATAGTCGTTCTGATTGTCATAGCAGCCACTGTTGCTGCACAGGCCGGATCCAGGGGGCGCACCAGCGGGAACGGCATGCGCGTAGAGGACCTGGCCAGTGGCAAGATCAATGTTGCCGGTCTTGTTGTTTTCCTCGACCCATGGCTCGTCATATTCGTAGCGCAAGCCGAAGTTCAGGGTGAGATTGGGGAGAGCCTTGTAGCTGTCATCCGCGTAAAAGGCAGCGCGCCACTGCCGCTGGCCGACATTCACACTGGAGAGCGTCGCAGCCGCGCCGCTGACGTAGTCGAGCAGGAAGTCCGCGCCACCGTAGCCGCCGGCGTTCGCGAGCGACGGGTCGCTGGTGAATGCGCCGGCATAGTCCAGGCTTCCCATATAGCCGTAGTTGTTGGCGGTCGGATAGTTGTTCTGGTAGCGCAGAGACTGTGTGCCAAAAGTAAGTGTGTGCTTGCCGTGCTGCCAGGTGACGTCGTCCATGTAGCTGTAGGTGTTGTCGATCAGGCCGCCGCCGTAGACCGGGTTGCCGCCTGCGGTGATGCCGCCGCTGATGTTCTGGTAGGTATAACCGGGATACGACTGGTCCGGGAAGGGTATCCCGACCTTCTGATCGCCCGTAGTGCCGAACAGCCCTGTCGGATCCACCGAGGTGTTTTGTGCCCAGATCGTGCGCGTGAAACCCACGCGCACCGAGTTGATGAGTCTGGGCGAGAAGATGTGCACCCAATTGATACCGCCAAGCTTGGTGGGATAGATATTAGGGCCGCTGAATGAAATCGCGAGCACCGGCGTAGACCCATTATAGGCGGTGGATATGGAGTAGAACCCGGTGATTTTATCGGCATTTCTCAGGTCATACTCAATTTTGATGTCCCCCTGATTATTTGCCGCGTAGCTGCGCGAAGGGCCCTGATAATCGTTGGCCGCGATGCCGTCTGTCGGCGTCGCATTGGGCAGCGGATAAATGCTCGAGTGAGAAAAAAGGAATGTGGCCACGGGATTTACAAGTGGAATCCCTTTATCGCCGGCAAATGGCTGATAGTTGTTCTGCGAATCGTACAGTTGGATGGGGTTGCCGCCTGTCAGCAATGCCGAGAAGTCACCGCCGCGCATAGCCTGGGTGAAGACGCTGGCCGATCCGGTGCCGCCCACGTGATGGCGCGAGCCGAGATAATCCACAAAAAAGAACAGCTTGTTGTGGAGGATGGGTCCACCGAGGGTGCCGCCGAACTGCGCCTGTGAATACGGGTTGACTGGAAGGATCGGACTCGCGTGATTATTGGACCATGAGTCAGCGTTCATCCGGTAGTCCTGGACGTAACCATAAATCTCCCCATGGAACTGGTTTGTGCCGTTCTTCAGGACCGAGTTGACCCCGCCGCCGTTGACATTGCCGAGACCGATTGGCGAGTTGGCCGTCACCACCGTCACTTCCTGCAGAGCCGCCGGAGCGGGGCTGTAGGAGATCAGGTTGTTGAAGGTCTCGTTCATGTCGATCCCGTCCAGCGTAAAGTTGTTCGCCTGGGCGCGGTTGCCATCGATGTTCACGGTGTCGGTAAAGTACGTGCTGCGCTCGATGCTGGTGGTTCCCGAGGTGCCGGCGGTGCTCACCGAGCCGGGGACATAGAGTGTCAGAGCGGAGAAGTCCAGACCATTCAGCGGGAAATTCCGGATGGTATTCGCCGTTATGGTGGAGCCCAGCGTGTCATCGGTTGTGTTCAGGATTGGAGCGGCCGCTGAGACCTTCACCGTCGTCGCCACGCTCCCCGGCGACAGGGTCACATTGAAATTGGCCGTCTGCAGCGCTTCAAGATGAAAGACCGGTATGGTCTTTTGGCCAAAGCCGGCCGCATTGACGGTGACCTGGTAATTGCCGATGGGGAGATAGCCGATACGGTAGACACCCGCCGAATCCGATGTGGCCGTGGAGTTCACGCCGGTATCGACATTATGGGCCGTGACATGCGCGCCCGCCACGACGGCTCCGCTCGAATCTGTCACTTCCCCGGTAATCGAGCCGGTCACGGTTTGCGCGATGCACGTGGGACCGAGCAGCAATAAAGTCGCCGCACATCCCCGGATCAACTGCCTCCAAATCGTCTTCATCAGGTTTCCCTCAACTTGCTTATGTCCGCGTTGCGCTTCTCACTGTTGCTTTCGTCTCGGTCCCGAGGAGTCTCACCTCCATTGCATCTGCAGAGTTTGCGGTAGAAGTCCTAAGGAGGCAGAGAACGATTGCGCCGATCATCTAAACACAAATCGACGGAAATGGTCAAATAATTTGATCGAAATGATCATATTATCGCTCCGATTCATGCTCCAGAAGTGCCCTATGCCACGATAGCTCTATATTTGTATCAATAAGATAAGCGGAGAGCGATCAATACGCCACCTTGGTGTGGAATCTGGTCAAAAAAATGACCCACTCCGCACGTTTCCCAATGGGGGAATCCGCGGCTATCGAGAGGCGGCCACAAGTCCCGAAGGGGGCCGATCCGCAGGCGCCGATCCCCTCTCATGATTCGGTTCCGGTCCCATGCGGAAGCGCAGCACCCCGCCGGCCAGAATGTCGGCGTGGGCGAACCAGGAGCGACTGAGCGGTTTTCCGTTCAGCTCCACACTCTGGACGTAGATGTTCCGCTCGGAGTTGTTTTCGGCGACGACGTTAAACGTGGTGCCGGCGGTGGGGTTGCGCAGGCTCGCGCGGCTCACCAGAGGGCTGCCAAGCACGTAAACTCCCGTGACGGCATTCACCGGGTAAAATCCCAGCGCGGCAAAGTTAAACCACGTGGAGATCTGCCCGCAGTCATCGTTGCCCGGCACACCCTGCGGCGTGTTGTTGTACAGCCGCGCCACCTGGCGCACGCGCTCCTGAGTCTTCCAGGGCGCGCCGGCGAAGGTATAGAGATATGGAATGTGGTTGCTGGGCTCGTTGCCCTGCGCGTCCTGGCCAACCATGCCGCTGATGTCGGGAGGCGAATCGAGGACATCGGAGGCTGCCGCGAAGAGCGCGTCGAGTTTCGCGATAAAGGGCTGGTCGCCGCCACAGAGGCCGATCAATCCCTGTACATCCTGCATCACGTTGAAGGTCGCCTGCCACGCGTCGGACTCGGTGTAGTCCTCCCAGTATTCGCGGTCGGGGCGGAACGGCTCGCGCCACTTGCCCTCCTCCGTGCGGCCACGCATGAATCCGGTGGCCGGATCGAACAGGTTTTTGTAATTCTGCCCGAGCTTGTAGAACATCGCTGCGTCCGCCTGTTTGCCCAGCAACTCGGCCATAGCACCCACACACCAGTAGTCGTAGGCGAAGTCGAGTGTGCGCGAAACGGACTGCCGCTGCGGACCGCTGGCCACATAGCCCAGGCCGCGGAACTGCTCCTGAAGGGCCTTGTTATCGTTGGCGATTGCGCCCACCATGGCGGTATCGCGCATGGCAGCATAGGCGGCTTCCACGTCGAAGTCCCGCAGTCCTCGCGTGTAAGCGCCGACAATCAGGCCCACCACGTGAAAGCCGGTCATACACCACGTCTCATTGCCCCACAGCGGCCAAACCGGCAGCGAGTGCTGATCGAGCTGGCGATAGTCCGCCAGCATCGTCTTGACGATGTCCGCGATGCGATGCGGCTGCATCAGGGTAAGGAACGGAAATTCCCCGCGATAGATATCCCAGATGGAAAGCGTGGTGTATTTCGTGAAACCTGGGCCCGGATAATTTCTGTGATCCTGCCCGCGGTAGGCGCCATCCACGTCGTTGAAGGTGGCCGGGGCCACGAGGCCGTGATACGCCGCTGTTGCGAAGGTCTGCTGCAGCGCTTTGTCGGGGAGGATCGCGTTCAGGACGCCCAGCGCGCGGCTCCATTCCTGTTGATTCGCGCGCACCAGCGCGTCGAAATCCCAGCCCGGGATCTCCGCTGCAAGATTCTTCGCCGCGCCTTCCACGCTTGTGCCTGAGATTCCCACGCGGACCACGAGCGGTTCGGCGGCGGCGCTTTGGGTGAGGATGACTTTGATCTGTTTACCGGAGATGCGGTCGCCGAGGGAAGCGGGGCGTGCTGTGCCGTCCACCTGCACCTCTGCGGAAACAAGGGGCCGGGAGAACTCGATGACGAAAAAGACCTGCTTGTCGGCGGCCCATCCGTGGGTTGAGCGCACCCCGCTGATCCGCGTGCCGCTCTCGATCTGCAACTCTGCCGCGTAGACTTCGCAGCCGATGCCGTGCACCAGGTCGACGATGAGGCCCGGCCGGGTGGTCGCCGGCAAGGCAGGATAACGGTAACGGTGCAGGCCGCAGCGCGTCGTGGCCGTGAGCTCGGCGTGAACCTCGGGAGTGTCGAGATGGACGGCATAATAGCCGGGCTGAGCCGTTTCGTGATCATGCGAGAAGGCCGATCGGTAGCCGCGTTCCGATTCATCGAAGACCCAGCCGGAATTTGTGCCGATGGCGAGTGTCTGCGCCTCGGCCTGCTGGCCTGGATCGCCCGTATTCCAGTTCCAGTTGCGACCCTCCACCAGCGGCATCAGCAGGACGTCACCGAGATCGGCGCCCCCGGTGCCCTGCAGGTGCGTGTGGCTGAAGCCGAGAATGTAATTGTCGGGATAGTGATAGCCGGAGCAGTGATCCCAGCCTGTGATGTCTGACTGGCCGTTCCATTTGGCCTCGGGCGCGCCACTTGTGTCCGGGCTCACCTGAACCATGCCGAACGGTGCGACAGCGCCGGGAAACATGTGTCCGTGCCAGCCCGTGCCGACGATCGGCAGTACGTCCTCGAGGGCCTCCTCCGGATTTCCGGCGGTTGTCTGGGCGCCGGCTAACCGATACGACGGGGTCATCGTACCCGCTGCCAGTACCGCACAGGTCTGCAGGAATTCGCGTCTGCGCATGAATGCGGTTCTCCTCAGGCCGAACCTTAACCATAGATCAGCCGGCCCGCACTCCACCAGGCGTACAAATCACCAGCCCCTGTTTCATTGCCGTGCCGGTTGCCGGCACCATAGGCTACTTCCCTTCCCTGGTGAACCCGGGACTCGGTCCAGGAAAGCGATTCGTAGCTACTACTTTCGAACCTGACCCTCCCGGGGAGCGGTCCCGGGCAAACACGGGCGGTCTGTCTTCCTTGTCCGCGGCCATCATTAAACGGACCACATTTCCTGTTTGCTGCAAGGAAAGAAACATGGAGTTTATCGAGATGCGGCGCACAATGGGATTGACCAGCCAGCGAACTGCGAATGGGATGTCCCGGCTCAGGGCAATCGCCTCGACCTCAACATAGACCCCGCCATCCTTTTGCTCGAAGCGGGAAATACTGTAGAGGCGCCAGAGATAGCCACCCCCCTGGTCAGGCGGAAGTTCCTCCTGGCTGGCCATGCCGTAATGCAGAATCTCCTGCACCCGCTTGGTGTGCGTGACGCTGTACCATCGCTGCTGGTCAATCCGGAAGTAGCAGGTTCGGTTTTCGATATCGAAGGCGATTTTGGCCAGAACCTCTTTGTCGACTACGCGCATTGAGTAGGTGTCACAGCCCCCGTCGGTGGCCAGCAGCTTCGAATCGACAACGGTGGGTTTGTAGAAATCCTTGTAGTCGTCATAATCTCGAACCGCAGCGAAAACGCCGTCAACGGTTGTGTTTGGGATGAACGATGTACCTTTCCAGTCGTCGATCAAGCCGGAGGGAATCGGTTTAGGATCCTGGTGGCCCACTGACGAGACCAGGATCTCACCCTGCCGGAGGCGTCGTCGCTCGTCCGGCTTCTCATTGAGTCGAAAAAGCGAGCTCCGGCCGAACTCCAGCCGTGCATTTGTAGCCTGCACATACGCATTCCAGGTTTTTAGCGTCTCCTGCTTCAATGCAGCGCCGCGTGCTGCAACCGGTGCCGCGAGAACGCCTGCACAAACAAGAACAGACGCAAACCCTCGGAGCCTTCCGGAGCCGCGATTTCTGCTCGAACTCTTGGTCCTTGCCGATGCGGTATGCACTCTGTTGCCTCTCTTTGTTCGGTTGGGCGAGCGACCGGCAAAAATCACTCACGTGTAGGCTTGCCTCACATCCGCATACCCGGTCCGTGGCATTCCTTCGACCGTTCGCTGCCAACGGACCATTCTTTCGATGCTGGATCGATTGCGTCTTCTTACAGTCCTGGCACATGCACCTGGAGAGTCAAAGCACAAGCGGACCAATCCCTAAAGAAATTAAGCCAGAACGACGCGGAGGAAACTATTCACCATAGGTATCGATCGGTACCTTGGTATCAGAGGTGCGATTCCGTCAAAGAGCGACGTGCGCATCATGCGCACCTATCCTCCAGTTCGATCGCCTCCGGAAACAGAACATTGCTCTCAGGATGCACGTGCTGGTGCCAGTCCCACTCGAATTCGGGCAGCACCTGGCAAAAACCTCGTCAGGTGAGACACGCGTCTTCGGGCGCGGTGAATTCGCCGCTAAGTCGTATGCTCTTATCGGATCTCAGTAATGTTGGTAAACCTGCGGCACTGCGGCCGTAGCGCCCGGCCGTCCGACTGCAAGTACAACCGTCAGGACAATCCCCGCCACCCCGAGCATTGCCAGGCTCCAGAACACGTCGATGAAGGAGAGCAATGCGGTTTGCTTTATGACCAACCCCTGAAGAACCTGCAGAGAACCAGCGCCGGCAATATTTGCCGGCAGGCCCTTCGCGTGAAGAAGAAGCGCGACATGGCTGACAAACCTACCGATTCGCACCTGATCCATCCTCCCGGCCAAAGACTTCGCGATACACCGTGTTCAAGTCACCGAGCGCGCGGGCGCAGTCGCCTGTAAAACTCGAGCCGTGCATGATGGCGAGCGTTGTCGGTTTCAGGTCAGCAAGCTTTTTGAGGTTCTGCGCGGTGAGCGGCGTGTAAGGAACGTATTCCGCCAGGACGCCCGCCTGGTAGGCCTTCATCGCTTCACACGAGCGGCCGACGACATCGTCGGACGTAATCGGCTCGGTGTCACCGGCCTGATGGAACAGATCCGAACAAAGCAGCGTTTTCTGGGTCTCTTCAAAAAGCACGCCCGCGTCCCAGCCGTGCGGCAGATGGGGCGTCTGGCAATAGCGGAAGCGGAGCTTGCCGGTCGAAAACGACTCGCCGTCGGCAAGTGCGCGAGCTGGTCCGCCAATAAAGTCATTCACGTTGGCCCGCGCGCTGACCTGGCTGCAAATCACGTCCGCTTCGGGCGCCACGGCCAGCCATTCGTTTAGCGCACCACACTCGTCGGACTCAAAATGGCTAAAGCTGATGTGGCGCAAATCCGAAATCTTGATGAGCCTTGAAACCGCTTCACGAATTTCCGCGTGCATTCCTCGCAGGCCAGTGTGAAACAGTAACGGTTCATCGTCTTTCACCAAAAAATGATTGAATTGCAGATTGCCCGATTGGGCGTATATAGAGATGCGATAGATTTCCGGAGCAATTTCCGCAATTTTGGCCATGCCTTCTTCCTCCTTGAATTTGCGACCACGTTGTGGCCGCCGTCGAGGAAAGCCCAGACCACTGCAGCTCCGATTTATCTTCCCGCACCGGTGACAATCACCGTGCTTGTTCCTGCCATCTCCCGCGTCCGGCGTCTGTGATCAGTGGCGTGTGCCCGGCGTTCAACTCTAATTAGGCCACACAGGTGGATGGCCAAACAATCAGACGATGGTATTGGAGATACCTTCGCATCGGCGCAAGGTCCGGAGTCGCCTGTTCGCCATGGCAGCTGAAGTGCTGATCGAACTCCTTCGCCTTCATCGCATCAGACTCCTTACAGGAAGGGCGGTAGCACTGGGACGCCACGGACGCAGCTAATGTCCGGGAAGGCTTGTGCAGCAATAAATTGAGAGATTAAATCACTGTCCGACCGCCTGCTGACCCGCCCCGGACAAACCAAGGCCACGGGCTGTCTCACGCTTGGAAATCCTGGCCGGACCTTCGCCACGGTCAGCTAGCCTGCAGCCACTCCAGCGGTCGTGGTCTCCATCCCAGAACCCGCTTCGCCTTCGCATTCGAGGCGCCATGCAATTGGGTCGCGTAATACACTGCATCGTCCCCGGCTATCGCTTTCGTTTCCGCCTCACTCCTGTGCGGGGGCGTCGGAGCACCCAGAAATTTCGCAAAGGCGGGAAGCCACACATTCTGCGGCGAAGGATCGTCGTCCACCACGTTATAAACGCCTGCTTCTGCTGTCAGTGCCGCCACGGTTGCAATTACGGCATCGTTGATATGCACAAACGACGACACACCTTGTCCTTTGCCTACGACCGGAATCTGCTGACGCATCACCATATCCGCCGCGGACCCGCCGGGGTAATACCACGTCTTCGGTCCATAAAAGAACCCATATCGCAGCGCCACGCCCTCAATCGCATTGGAACTGAACAGCCGCGCTTCAAGTTCCGTGTATGTCCGCGCACTCGCGGCTACGCCTGGGCTCGCATTCACATCCAGGGGAGACGATTCGTCTGCCAGAGTCCCTTCCGTCGCCTTCAGAAAGAAGCCGCTCGACTGCTGCAGATACCGCCGCACGCCCGTCGCAATCGCCGCGCGCAACAGATTGCCTCCACCCTCAACCCTTAGTTTTGTATCTCCCGCCGCGTATTTGGAAATCTCGCTTTGGTCCTTCGGTAACGACGTCAGCTCATCGATCACAACTTCCGCCTTCGACCGCCTCAGAGCCGCCTCCACTGCCGCCGCATCGAGGGCATCCACGATTGCCGCCGAGGCTCCCTGACCATCGAGAAATTTCCCTCGTGTTACGTTCGTTGTCATCCCTGTGACAGAGTGCCCCCGCTTTAATAACTCCGCAATCAACGGTTGACCGATTACGCCGCTTGCTCCCGCCACAAATACGCGCATGGTTCGCTCCTCTCAGTTACATCGATTCCCGGCCACACATGTCGTTCGTGTTGCCGAAGTCTCAGGCCCGGAGCTGCCCCGGCCCCATGATACCCCGACTTCCTTCTCTGATCGTCCACGCATATGCGGAAGCGCGAGTTTTCACGAACTCGCCTGCATCCGGCGCGGGGGTGGTCGATTCATCGTTTCAGTGAACTCATCTGAAACAAAGAAGAGTTAATCTCCAGGATTTCGGGTTTATCGACAAGTCTTCAACAACCCGACCTACCGTCCAGACAGCGAAAGAGCCAACGACAGGCTCGTTTTTAAGAATTAGATGAGTCGGATTTCAGGCTCATCCGTTTAAGGAGCGATTGGATTAAAGTCAACTTCCGGCTTCCGGAGATTGTCGTGCGGTAGATGATGCTGCCGGGGACGATCAGTTTGATCTCGGTCCCGGAAGGCCGGGAAGTTTCGACCGTGAGTTTAGACATGATGCGGCCAGCCCGTTCCCGCATTCCCTGCAGACCAAAATGTCCTTCCTTGCCCCCGCCCACAATGCCGGGGTCAATGCCGATGCCATTGTCCCGTACTCGCAGCATCAGGTCCTCCGCGTATGTGAGCTCCACTTGAAGACGGGCGGCCTGAGAGTGGACGCACGCGTTGTGGATGGCCTCATACCCGATGCGGTAGACCTCGTCGCGAACGATAGGATGCATCTCGTGAACCGCGCCAACCACGGAAAACGAGGCTTCCATATAGCTGTGGATCCGACACTCTTCAATCGAACGCCGGAAGGCTTCTGCAAGATCGTTGGTCTCCGTAGTGGAGGTGCGCAAGGAGTTCAGTGCCGCACGGCCCTCCTCCGTTGCCCGTCCCAACCAGACCGACAGCTGTTCCATTGCCCTCTGCATTCGGACTGCATCGGGGGACTGCTTGAGGGCAGAGTCCGCGACCAGCTTGCTGCCCTGGATAGTTTGAAGAAGGGTGTCGTGGAAATCTCGCGCGATGCGAGTGCGTTCTGCCAGTCGGTCGTCGAAACGCGCGGACATGGTGTTGGCGACCTGCCGCACGCGCATCCGATAAAGAACCCACAGAACTAGAAGAGCTGCGCCAGCGCACAGAGCGAAGAACCACCAGGTTTGGAACCAGGCGGGCGCGATCGCAAACTCCACAACGGCGCCCACGTTGTTCCAGACTCCGTCCTCGTTACAGGCGATCACGCGGAAACGATAATGACGTGGGCCAAGGTTGGTGTAGAAGGCCTCGCGCCGAGTTCCAGCATCTTGCCAGGCTGTGTCACGACCTTCAAGCATGTAACGAAACAGCACCTTTTGAGGCACCGCGTAGCTGAGAGCCGTGTAATCGATTTCGAGATCTCGCGTCAGAGCAGGAAGTCGAATGGCTCCCTGAATCGGATAGCTCCTGCGATCTGCAATGACGGCTCCCACGTAAACAGGGGGCGGCACGGCATTTCCGGCGATCTGGGCGGGATCGACCACTTGCACCACGCTGCCGTTGGCAAACCATAATCGTCCATCGGGAGCCCTTGCACTGTTGTTGAAATTGCCGAATCCAGGTCGAACTCCGTCCAGCGCGTCGAACACCCTCAGTTTTAACCTGGCCTCCGGATGTTCCCACCACTGGCTCATCTCGCTTTTTGGAATTTCGACGAGACCGCATTGCACGTACACCCACTGGTCTCTCTCATTGTCCTCAATCAGCGCATTGACGCTGTCACAGGGCAGCCCATTGCGCGCGGTCAGGATTTGCCGCTTTCCGTCTCTCCATCCGATCACCCCGAAATCGGTTGCTCCCAGGATGGAGCCATCGGATCCCGCCTCCATCGCCCCAACCCGGGAACGCGGGTGACTGCCGAAGGCAAAGGTGGTCAGCTGACCGGAGCGATAACGCGCTAAATCGCCACTCACCAGGCCTAACCAGATCCCTCCCTGCGGATCGGCGACAAGTTTTCGGGCTAATGGCATCTCCGGCGCAGGAAACTCCTGCTGCACGGCCAGGTCGCGAATACGCATGAGCTCACCGGGCGGCCCCAAAGACTCTATCCAGATGTTGTTTTCCGAGTCTTCGGCAATCCCCGTTACCATGCCGACCGGGCTCCCATCCGGCCTGCTGATCGGGCGAAATCCGCCTCCTTCATCGACCCATAGCGTGTTGTCCATTCCGACCCACAGGTGACCGGCATGATCTTCGAGAAGTGAGGTAACCATGTTTCCCTTCAGAGCCCTTCCCAGTTCGGAAGAAACACCATCCGTTCCCAGAACCTGCAGACGGCTCGTGCCCACCAGCACTCTCCCGTCCCGAGTGGCCAGAATGGACTGAACCTGGCCCTCACTTCGCCCGTCGAATATGGAGATACTCTTCACGCGAAGATCGCGGAACATATCGACGCCCTGCGAGGTTAGTACCCAGAGATTGCCTTCGCGATCTTCAAAGATCTGATACACCGCATTGCTGGACAGGCCGTCCGCATCTCCGAAATGATCGACTTCGGCGCCTCGGATCCTGTAAATGCCCTCAGTGGTTCCGACCCAGAGACTATTTTCGCGATCCAGCGTCATGCACTGCACGATCAACGTCTCCCCATTCAGTCCGGGCGCAACAAACGGTTTCAGAACGCCGTCTGCCATGCGCTGCAATCCAGCGCCTCGACCGCGAAGCATCATCCCCACCCATAGGGAGCCATCCGGTGCGGCCGCAAGGCCCTCGACGCCGCCTTGCCCCGCATTGGATATCAAGCCCTTCGGTCGATATACCTGAAATTTTCCTTCGCGCCATCGAACAAGCGTCGTATTGCCCCCTACCCAAAGATTGCCCGAAGCGTCCTGCAGAAGAGGCCCTGAGCCGAAGGTGTCAAGTCCATCTTTGTGTCCGTAACATCGAATCTCGGTAGCAAGGACCTGACAAAGAGGATGGGTCCTGTCGCCCGATCTTGCGCGGTCGATCCAGATTCGGCCCTCTCGGTCCTCCAGAATGGAAACAACATACCAACCCTCACCTTTTGGATAAACAATCAGATGGTTGTTCACCCAATGATCCAGGCCGGCATCCGTACCGATCCACAGGCTTCCGTCACGTGCGCCGAGCAGCGAGATGACGAAGGAAGAGGGGAGTTTTTCTCCGAACAGGGAACTCCAGCGCACAAACTTCACACCGTCGAATCGGAAAAGACCATCCCGCGTTCCCACCCAAATGTATCCGTCTTTGGTCTGCGCAATGGCGTAGGGCTGGCTCCCAAAATAGCCGTCCTGCACGCGCCAGGCGGTGTGGCCATACTGCGAGATGTGACTTGTCGGGTCGAGGGCACGAGCGGGACAGATAGCCAGCAAAGACAGCAGAAAACAGACGACAACTGACCGGGCCAGATTCACTTCCGCCGCCTTTATCCGAGCTTCTCGTGCCAGGTTATCTGGCTCCGCTGAGTTCGCACCATACCGAATCCACCAGTCGGCTGCCTACCAATTTCAGTAGGGGTTTGCCAATCAGATTTGCAGCAAGCCCCGCCGCAGCGCGATGGTGACCGCATGCGTCCGGTCGTTGGCGCGGAGCTTTTCCATCAGGTTCTTGATGTGGAAATTGACCGTATTCTCTGAGATCGTCAGTTGATCGGCAATCTGTTTGTTGCGGTAACCGTCTCGGATCAGCTGCAGTACTTGCAACTCACGGGTCGTCAGGTCTTCATCTCCCATATGCTCGGCGAGGCGGGCCGCCACCTCCGGCGGTACGTGCCGCCGGCCCGCGTGGACGGACCGGATGACACACAGGATCTCTTCCATCGGCATGCTCTTCAGCAGGTAAGCTGCGGCTCCTGCGCGCATGGCCCGCTGGATGTCGGCATCGCCATCGGAGGTCGTCAGCATGATGACCCGAGCGTGCGGAAACTCTCCGCGGATGGCGATCAAAACGTCGACCCCGTTGGCCCCGGGAAGGCGGAAATCCATCAGGGTGACGTCGGGACGGTGACTGCGAAACTCCGCGATAGCCTGCACCGCATTGCCTGCGTGCGCTACCAGCTGCATATCCGGCTCACACCCGATAATCGTTCGCAGCCCCTCGCGAAAGACCGGATGATCTTCGACGCAGAGGATGCGAATCGGGCCCGCAGCAGTCATGGCTATTGCCTCGAGTCGGACGGTTTCGCAGACAGTTGAAATTGTAGCCATTGCGCCCTTCCTGTGCCAGTTTCGGCGTCTCCCGCCTACTGAATTTTGTAGTGTGAACTCCACTACATCTGGTGTCGTGCGAAAGCTTCATCCGGCGCACTCTTCTAATTAAGCCGATGCAAGCCAACGGCGACACGTACTGGAGGGACCATGCTCGCACATCAAGAACATCCATATTCGCTGGACCCGCTCGGCGGCCCAGTCGCGAGATTGGGGCCAGAACAACCAGAGTCCGGGGAGCAGGGATTCTGGGAGGAGCGCCTGACGGGTTTGCAGCAGTGCATCTCCGAGCTTCTCCTCGAGAATCAGCGGCTCAGAATGCGTTTACATTTCGCACCGTTCCAGCTTCGTGGAGTTTGTTCGACCGATCACGGGGAAATCTAATACCGCCTGTTTATCGAGGGGAGAAAATATGAGCTCAGTCGCAACAATCGCGTTTCCTGCGGGAACTGCTCCTGCTCCGATATATGCACTGAACCGCGACCTGGGCCCGCGAGACGCTGCGCACGGCGCCTTCTCGGTGTTTGTGGTTGACGGAGACGTCCACGTGCGGCAGGCGTTGGAATATTTGATTCGCTCGCAGGGCTGGCTGCCGCAGACCTGCGCCTCATCTCAGGAGTTTCTCACCCAACCGCGCCAGCTTGTTCCCAGCTGCCTGATCCTTGCTTTTTCTTCCACGGACTCCAACGGCCTCGAAGTCCAGAAGAGGATCGCCAAAGAATGCGCAGAGATTCCCATAGTCGTCATTGCCGACTACGAAGATATTCCAACAACGGTCGAATCCATGAAGGCCGGGGCCGTCGATTTTCTGGTGAAGCCATTCGGCGAGGAACTGTTGCTGGATGCCATTCGCCACAGCCTCGCGCGCAGCCGTGCCGCTCTGGATCGGGCAATGGAGATGCGCGAACTACGGCACCGCTGCGCCTCGCTCACTCCACGCGAGCGGCAAGTCATGGCTTTGGTGGTCTCAGGTTTGCTGAACAAGCAGGTCGGCGCAGAACTGGGTATCAGCGAAATCACTGTCAAGGCACATCGTGGACAGGTCATGCAAAAGATGAAGGCAGACTCGCTCGCTCAGTTGGTGAATATGGCGTTGAGGCTTCGCTTAACGAAGACGCCAGGCGCCGTCTCAATGTGATAGCCGAAAGGCGACAGTAAAGCCCTCTCACACGACTTACATTCGCGCCAAGCCGCTTTTTATACGCCCGCCAAACACGGCGTTTGTCGGGCGCGGGAAGAATTGCAAGGTTCCCCGCGGCTCAGCAGAACAAAAACGGCTCAGCAGCTGCTAAACAGAAGAGCCCGTCCGATCGCCCCCGACCTGCGCTGGAGTACGGCAGAGGTCGTCTATTTGCTCTTCTGCTTTTCCCATAGGAATAAACTACTTAAGACAGCTAGCTGGAGTCTTGAGGGCGCTGGTAGGACTTGAGAGAGTGACACTGACCCCTGCGTCTCAGGGTCCACCAGTTAGGGTCCGGGGATCCGGAACACGACGTTCTGCGTTTGGATTCAGCTTTCGGAAACGATTGTCGATCTGCTCAAGCTGATCTGTTCCAACGCCACGGCCAGCTGGCGATAGACAGGAGCTGGATTGCACGCCTCGGGCGGCATGTGTCCGGCGTGGCGTGCCGCCTGTGCAAGGTGTCCGAGAATGGCCGGGATGGCTTCCTCGGGAATGCGCGGATGAACGCGGTGTCGATTTCGTCGAGAGAGGCCTCGGGCCGGAATCTGGTCAGGAAGCCCAGCCGGTACTGGTACGCGCCGACCGTTTTCGGGGCGAGGCCGTATCTGGATTTGCCCTGGCGGTCGCGGCAGGCGGCAATGTACTCCCCAACCGCATCCACCAGCTTCACTCGCGTCGCCTGCTCCAGCCCACTCTCGTCCTGCTTCACTTCCCCACCGAGCGCGATAAAGGCGAGTTCGGTCTGCTTTCTTCTGACTGCTGCAATGGCCACTGCGGGATCGCGCCCGGCAGCTTCCACGCGGTTTCTAAACCGGACGTAGTAGCCGCCTTCCGACAGCAGCCTGAGCCGCTGCGGAGGCGCTCTGCGGAAGTCCACTTCTCGGCAACTTTGATGGACTGGTAGAGGCTTACTTTGGCGTTGGCCAACCCCGTGCTCCCTGATCGAATTTCGATGGAAGCGTTATCGGGGCGGGGCAGGCCGCACTCCAGCACACGCCGGTGAGCGCCAGCGGACGCCAGCTACGGGCAAAAAACGTAAAACAATACGTTAAAACTGTTCTACGTTACTGATTCTAAAGGACTGGCGGAGAGGGAGGGATTCGAACCCCCGATACCCTTACGAGTATGCCTGATTTCGAGTCAGGTGCATTCAACCGGGCTCTGCCACCTCTCCGCTTTGTTGGTTGCAACTCAGCCACTTGCTAAGAACTGCCCGGAGCGCTCGTGGCTGTTCTGGAGGCTGCTTTTCTTTCCGATGTCCTGGAGCAGAAACTCACCCCGGCCGGATCGAACGGTGTCCCGGGAACTGAGCCATCGCAGCCAACGGCACACCCGCCACCCCCCCACCGCGAGGCCGCAGTGTGACGAGCGTTGTGCCACGTAAAGTCTATCAAACCCGCTGCACCCGCAGAGGGAGTGAACCGGCATCCTTAAAGGGCGAGTCGCGCGCGTTTCTCCGCGGGCTCGCAAGGTTCGGAATCAATCCCGAGCCGATCTCTTTGTGCCCAGCACTAACCAGGAGTAGCGTCCGACCTGCGACTGAGCATCGGGGCAAAAGCCGGCCGTCAGGAGCGCGTCCGTTGCCGCCTCTTCCGAGATCCGGTGATCGAGCGGAGGGCCATGGTTCGGCTCCACATCCGGTCTCCAGTCCAAAATGGCAATGCGGCCGTTCCCCTTCAGCACACGCGTGGCCTCGGTGAGCACCGCGGCGCGATCGTCGAATTCGTGCCAGACGTTAGCCAGGAAGAGGCAGTCGCAGGATTGCGGGGCAATGCCGGTGGCGGAAGCCTCACCCGCCATCAACTGCACGTTGTGGAGGCTGGCGCCAGCGATTTTAGCTCGAATCCGCTCCAGCATCTCCGGCGCGACATCCACGGCAAAGACCCGGCCGTGGGCGCCGACAGCCTCAGCCATCGGCAGCGTGAAATAGCCGGTGCCGGCTCCGATGTCAGCAACCGTCCATCCTGGCTGCAGCGCGAGCCTCGAGACAACCTCGTCCGGGGGGAGCCAGTTTCTGCGCTCCGGGTCGTCCAGCCGATTTGCCTGGGATGGCGGGAATCGTCGTTCATGCATGGCGCTGCGCCTTCCGAGAAAAGAATACCAACGAGTCAGGATATAGCTACTGACACGATGAGCAGCCCGGGGTCATTTTTCCGGAGCAGGGTCATGCCAGCACATGTCTGGGTCCAGGAGTTTGTTGGCCGCTTTGGGTCCCCACAACCCGCGCTTGTACGGCAGAGCTTTGGGGTGTTTGCGGAGTATCGGGTCGACGACAGCCCAGGCGGCTTCGACCGAATCCTCACGAGTGAAGAGCGATCCGTTGCCGAGCATGGCGTCTCCAAGGAGCCTCTCGTAGGGTGTTTCTTCCCCCGCCTCCTGCTCCAGCAGGTACAGTTCTTTCTGCTCGCCGGTGAATTCCTCGCCCGGGATCTTGACGCGTGCGGCGAGAGCGAGAGCGTGGTCAGGCGAGATGCGGAAGCGGAAATAGTTGCTTCTTCCGCACACCGGCTGCGCATCGGCAAAGAGCTTCTGCGGCGGCGCATTCAGCTCGACCATCAGCTCAGTTGCGGTGACCCCCATGTATTTGCCGGAGCGCAAATACCAGGGCACGCCTTCCCAGCGCCACGAGTCGATGAACAGCCGTACTGCGCAGAACGTCTCCACGTCGGAGTTCTTCGCGACATCCGGCTCTTTGCGGTAGCCCTCGTACTGGCCGCGCACGATGTCGCCCGGCTTCAGCGGCCGCATGGCCTTAAAAACCCTGGCCTTTTCTTCGTGCACGGCGCGGAAGTGCTGGCCCGATGGCGGCTCCATCGCCAGCAGAGCCACGATCTGGAACAGGTGATTCTGAATAACATCCCGCAGGCATCCGGCGCTCTCGTAAAACGCTCCCCGTTTCCCCACGCCGAAATCTTCCGCCATGGTGATCTGCACACTGGATACATAGTTGCGATTCCAGATCGGCTCAAGAAAGGAATTGGCGAAGCGGAAATACAGAATGTTCATGATCGCTTCCTTCCCGAGATAGTGGTCGATACGGAAGATCGAATCCTCGGGAAAGACTTTGTGGGCGACGCGGTTCAGTTCGCGTGCAGAGGCAAGATCCCGTCCGAACGGTTTTTCAACGATGACGCGGGCATTCGTCGCCAGCTTCGCGGCGCCCAGGCCTTCGATGACGGTTGCGAAGAGCGACGGAGGAATGGCCAGATAATGAGCCGGACGTCGCGCCCCGCCGAGCGCGGTCCGGATGGCGGCAAAGGTTTTGGGGGCCTTGTAATCGCCGCTCACGTACTGGAGCTGGGACAAAAGATGCTTGAGCGCCTTCCGATCGTCGATGCCTCCGGCCTTCTCAATGCTGTCCGTCGCGCGCCGGTGCAGCCGTTCCAGACTCCACTTCGGAAACGCAACACCGATCACCGGCACATCGAGCGCGCCCTTCTTCGCCATAGCGTAGAGCGCCGGAAAGATCATCTTGTGGGCAAGATCGCCGGTGACTCCAAACAGAACCAGGGCATCCGATCGCGCAGCGGGCATCAGGCCCCCTTCCCTGTGGCGGCCGGCTTTTCTTTATGGCCGCCAAACTGAAAGCGCATCGCCGAAAGGATTTTGTCAGCGAAGTCGTCGGCTCCGTGCGAACTAAAGCGCTCGTAGAGGGCCGCGCTCAGAATGGGAGCGGGCACCGACTCGTCGATGGCTGCATTGATCGTCCAGCGTCCTTCACCGGAATCCGAAACCCGTCCCGAAAAGTCCGCCAGATCGGGACTATTCAGCAGCGCGATGGCGGTCAGGTCAAGCAGCCACGACGCGATCACGCTGCCCCGTCGCCACACTTCCGTGATTTCGTCCAGATGCAGATCGTATTGATAGAGCTCCGGATGGCGCATGGGAGCTGTCTCGGCATCGGCATCGCGCTTCTGCTCACCGGCGTTCGCGTGTCGGAGAATGTTGAGGCCTTCCGCGTAGGACGCCATCACGCCGTACTCGATACCGTTGTGCACCATCTTCACAAAATGGCCGGCGCCATTCGGTCCGCAGTGGAGGTAACCCTTCTCCGCGGTGCTGTTCGGTTTGTTGCGGCCCGGCGTGCGAGGCGCCGCGTCGATCCCCGGAGCCAGGGCGGAGAAGATAGGGTCGAGCCGCTGAACCGCCTCTTTTTCGCCGCCAATCATCAGGCAGTACCCGCGCTCCGCTCCCCATACGCCGCCGCTGGTGCCGGCGTCTACATAATGGACACCCATCGGCTTCAGTTTCGCGGCGCGGTGGAGATCGTCGTGATAATGGGAATTGCCGCCATCGATAAGAACATCGTCGGATTGCAGCAGGGGAATCAGCTGGTCCAGGGTCGAATCCACCACCGCTGCGGGAACCATCAGCCAAATCGCGCGCGGCGTCCGCAGCTTCTTCACAAAGTCGTCCAACGATCTTGTTCCGGTGGCGCCCAGCTTTGCGAGCGCCTCAACAGGCTCCGCGTGAACGTCAAAAACTACGCAATCATGTCCGGCCTGCATGAGCCGTTGCACCATGTTGTTGCCCATGCGGCCCAGACCAATCATGCCGAGTTGCATATCGTTTTCCTCCTCAGGGGTGGGATGTTGCGAATCGAAGCCCGGTGACGCCCAGTTTATCGAATGTGCGTGCACCGGGGGATGAAGACGACTCTCACCGACTCGGCAGGCGCAAACCCCGGTTGACGACAGGTGGCTCCATCCACCGCAGGAGGATTGGGCACAAGCGCAATCGTTCCTGAGGGCCTGGCAAGCGGGAACTCAGGGTTGCAGTTTGTGCCGTTGATTCATCCAACCGCCTCGATGGAAACGGTGGCGCACCATGGCGTGGCCCAGCAGAAGCAGGATGACTCCCAGGAACAGAATCACGAGGAAGGCGACGATTCGGGACCTGCGCCGCCGATTTTCCGGGCCGGTCACCTTATTGATTCGATCCTTGGGCATTCGAGACGCTCCGGTGCGTGATTGTCAGGCGTCACACCAGCTGCAATCGATATCACCTGAAGAAGCAGATGCTGCGTGATGGGCGTTGTTATGTCCACCGTTGCGACGATCACTCACTTCCCCCTTCATCGGAACCCATACCGCCCCGAAACCCGCAAAGGTCGTTGACGCTGTTTGGGTCACTGCACCGGTGCTTTTCGGCGCCGGACAACGCGAAACCGTATACCAACGTAACTTTCTGATTGCATGCTACTTGAGATCGCTCAACGCAATGCCGTGGAGACGTCGGCCTGATTGCTTTGAGCCGACGAAACCGTCTCCGCAGCGGCGGGGGTGTCCGCTTGAGGATGCATCCTCGCTCATGACTCCCAGTTCCCTTCCCGCATAGCTGCGACAGAGACGCTGCAGGGCGCCTTTCAGTGGCGCGAACGCGGAGAAGTCCGGATCTGAAGCAGGGTTACGAGCGATTCCTGAAGTGCACATTGATTTGAGCGTATAGCACCATAGTAACGGTGTTTATGATTACTTTCGCTGGTAAGATTTCGCTACGGTTCCGGCAATTCTTACACCGACTGGTCATTGCATGATTAGTAACTGCCACGATTAATGCTTCGTTAAACCGCACAAAAGTGGCGTATTTACAGTGAAATGACCAAGGTAACATCCTGTAGAAAAAAGTGGTGACCTGCGTGCCTTCAGGCGGAGCAACATCATTCGCTCAGTTCGCTCTGAACAGGCCCGACAAAGGCCCCGTTGGTCGATAGGCAGGTCCGGATCCGGGAAGGCTGGTTGTCGACCGTCCCAGGGATGAACCAGGGACTGAGTTTCTTTGCTGATCGTTGCTGAACGCTTTGTACGAGGTGAGGTAGATGCACCCGGTAGTTTTGAATTCCCCCCTGCGCCCCAAGGGCCCTTCTTCTTTTTCTCTTCTCTCCTCCTATAACGGACGTTCGCGACAGTCAGGACGCTCGCAAGTAGCTGGGCGCATGCGACGCTGGGGTGCAGCACTGGCGTTGGTCGCAGGCGGATGCCTGTCGATCGCGCTGTCAGGCTGCGGCTCGATTGTGGCGACGCCGGCGGCCGCTGCGGGCACGGGAACGCTGGTGGTCTCCGCAACGTCTCTCGCCTTTGGAAATGTCACCGTCGGATCGACGGGGACGGCGTCGGTGACGCTGACCAACAGCGGGACGGCCTCGCTGCAGGTTTCGGCCATCACGGTGAGCGGGCAGCCGTTCTCGATCGCGGGGCTGGGATCGCTCCCGATCACGGTAGCGCCGGGGACCGTGGTTAGCGTCAATCTGGCGTTTGCCCCCACGACTGCAGGCGCAGCCACGGGGACTCTGCAGTACACCAGCGATGCGTCCACGGGCGCGAGCGGGACCGTCAGTCTGAGCGGGACCGGTGTGGCGGCTGGGTCGGGACCGGCGACTTCGCCCGCGACGATGGTCAGCCCGACGCCGGGAAGCACCCTGGCGGGATCGTCGGTGACCTTCACCTGGAACGCGGGCAGCGGCGTCTCGGCGTATCAGCTGTGGCTGGGGACGACGGGCGCAGGCTCGGCGAACCTGGGGACGTATTCGGCAGCCAGCACCACGGCGACCACGGCGTCGATGCCGGTGACAGGACTGCCGACGAGCGGCGCGACGGTGTACGTGCGGCTGCTTTCGCAAATTAACGGCACCTGGCAGAGCATGGACTACACCTACACCGAGGCGTCTCCGGCGCAGCCAACGGCGCAGGCGGTGCAGAGTTTGACCTGCAGCGACGCGACCGTGACCGGTGCGGAAACGGATTCGTGCACGGTGACGCTGAGCGGCGCGGCACCCGCGGGTGGTGAGACGGCGACGTTGTCGAGCAGCAGCACGGCGGTGACGGTGCCGGCTTCCGTGACGGTGGCGGCGAACGCAACCAGCGCGACCTTCCAGGCGACGGCGTCGGCCGTGAGCTCGGCAGAGACCGCGACTCTGACCGCGACCGCGGGCGGGGCTTCGGCGAACTTTGCCCTGCAATTGGACGCGCCTCCAGCCTCGGGATCGCCGGCGATCAGCCTGAGCGCGCCCAGTCTGTCCTTTGGGGACGTGACCATCAACACCAGCGCGACACCGCAGGCGGTGACGCTGACCTCATCGGGCACAGCGGCACTGACCATCAATTCCGCCACTCTGACGGGTACGGGCTTCACGATGTCCGGAGCGACCTTCCCGGTGACACTGAATCCCGGACAGTCCACGACGGTGACAGTGCACTTTGCCCCGACGGCGACCGGAGCAGCCACGGGCGCGCTGACCATCGCCAGCAATGCAGGCAACGGCGCGACGCAGGTGGTGACGCTGAGCGGGACGGGGGATGCCACGGCCGGGGTGCTGAGCGCGCTCTCCTGCAGCACAAATGCCTACACGCAGGCGGGCACCGATGCCTGCACGGTCACGCTGAGTGCGGCGGCCGGAGCCGGCGGCCAGGTGGTGAGCCTGTCGAGCAGCAGCAGCTCGGTGACGGTGCCGGCTTCGGTCACGGTCCCGGCCAACGCGACCAGCGCCGCGTTTACGGCGACCGTCGCGGCGGTGACCACGTCAACCACAGCATCGCTGAGCGCGACGGCCGCGGGAGTAACCAGGACTTTCGCCCTGCAGCTGACCAGCGAATCGCCCCAGCTAACGCTCAGCACGACCAGCCTGTCGTTCGGCGACCAAACGGTGAACACCTCGACGACGCAGACGGTGACGCTGACCTCGTCGGGCACCTCCGCGCTGACGATCAATTCCGCCACCCTGGCGGGCACAGGCTTCACCATGACGGGCGCGACCTTCCCGGCCACGCTGAATCCCGGGCAGTCGGTGACGCTGACCGTGAAATTCGATCCGACGGCAACGGGACCGGCGAGCGGCTCGATCGCGATCAGCAGCAACGCGGGTACAGCCGGCGCCCGCACGGTTGCCCTGAGCGGAACCGGGACGGCGGCGGCCGGCGTGCTGAGCACGCTCTCCTGCAGCACGACCTCCTACACCCAGGCAGGAACGGACGCGTGCACGGTGACGCTGAGCGCGGCGGCCGGAACCGGTGGCCAGCCGGTGACCCTGTCGAGCAGCAGCAGCTCGGTGACCATGCCGGCTTCAGTGACCATCCCGGCGAATGCGACCACCGCTGCCTTTACGGCAACTGTGGCAGCAGTGACCACCACAACAACCGCAACGCTGAGCGCGACGGCGGGCGCCGTGACGAAAACCTTCGCCCTGCAGTTAACCGCTGGAACGCCGCAGCTGACCCTGAGCACGACCAGCCTCTCCTTTGGCGATGTGACAATCAACACCAGCGCAACACCGCAGCCCGTGACGCTGACGTCGTCGGGTACGGCGGCGCTGACCATCAATTCCGCCACGCTTTCGGGCGCGGGCTACACGATCACGGGAGCGACCTTCCCGGTGACGCTGAATCCCGGGCAGTCCGCGACGGTGATGGTGCACTTTGCCCCGACCGCGACGGGAGCGGTCACCGGCTCGCTGACCATCGCCAGCAACGCCGCGGGTGGCGCGTCGCAGGTGGTGACGCTGAGCGGAACCGGGGATGCCGCGCCCGGGGTGCTGAGCGCTCTTTCCTGCAGCACCAGTTCCTACACGCAGGCGGGCACCGATACCTGCACGGTGACCCTGAGCGCGGCGGCCGGAACCGGCGGCCAGTTGGTGACCCTGTCGAGCAGCAGCAGCTCGGTCACGGTGCCGGCGTCGGTAACGGTGGCGGCGAATGCGACCAGCGCCGTGTTTACGGCCACAGTAGCGGCAGTCAGCACGACAACCACAGCATCACTGAGCGCGACGGCGGGCGGGGTAACCAAAACTTTCGCCCTGCAGCTGACCGGAGGATCGCCGCAGCTGACCCTGAGCACGACCAGCCTGTCGTTCGGCGACGTGACGGTGAATACGTCAACGACGCAGACTGTGACCCTGACCTCATCGGGGACGGCGGCGCTGACCATCAATTCCGCCACGCTCTCGGGCACGGGATTCACCATGACGGGAGCGAACTTCCCGGCCACCCTGAATCCCGGACAGACCGTGACACTGACGGTGCAATTCGACCCGACGGCAACCGGCGCCGCGAGCGGCTCGATCACCATCAACAGCAATGCGGGCACAGGTGATACCAGCGTGGTGACGCTGAGCGGAACCGGGGACGCCGCACCGGGCGTGCTGAGCGCGGTTTCCTGCACGAGCGCATCGCTGACCGGCGCTACCACGGACGCCTGCACCGTGACCCTGAGCGCGGCGGCCGGCACGGGTGGCCTGGCGGTCACGCTCTCGAGCAGCAACAGCGCGGTGACGGTGCCGGCATCGGTGACGGTGGCGGCGAACGCGACCACCGCCTCCTTTACCGCAACGGCAACCGCCGTCACGACGGCTGCGACGGCAACGATTACGGCCGCGGCCGGCGGAGTGACGAAGACCTTCGCTCTGCAACTGACCGTGGGCGGACCAGCGCTGACCGTCAGCTCCACCACGATCGCGTTTGGAAGTGTGGACCTGAACACGCCCGCAACGCAGACCGTGACGCTGACCTCGTCGGGAACCTCGGCGCTGACCATCAGCGCGGGCACCCTGGCTGGAACCGGATTCACAATGTCCGGGGTGACGTTCCCGGTGACGCTGAATCCCGGACAGACAGCGACGCTGGCCCTGCAGTTCGATCCGATTGCGGCGGGTGCGGTCACCGGAGCGGTAACGCTGACGAGCAACGCAACGTCGGGCGCCACGACGGTCATCAATCTGACCGGGACTGGCGTTGCGATAGTGACGTACTCGGTGGACCTGACCTGGAACGCCCCGGCCAGCTCTGCGGATCCGGTGGCGGGGTACAAGGTCTATCGGGCGACCGGAGGCGGCTCCTATGTTCTGCTGACCACTTCCGCGGTGACGGCAACGGCCTACGTCGATGCGACCGTGGCCAGCGGGACCACCTACAGCTACGAGGTGACCAGCGTGGATGCGTCGGGAGTGGAAAGCGCGCCGTCGAACATCTGGACGGGAGCAATTCCGTAAGCAGCTGCAACGCACAAAGAAGAGGCCCGCCGGTTTGGCGGGCCTCTTCTTTGCGACCACAATCCAGGAAACTCACCGGGGGAAATGGACCGCTTCGCCCTCCGATGCCCGGTCTCGCGCCGCGGCGGGGCCGATCCCGCGCGCTGCGCGCCCGCAATCGACTATAGTGGCCAGATAGGTCGTGCCTGGCTTCATTCCAGGCAGGCAGACATCGTGAACTTTTTCGCCGTCCCCGTGCTTTCCCTGCTGCTGGTGGCGTGCCCGGCCCTGCTTGCGGCTTCTGCACCGCTCTCCCCCGACCAGGTCAAAATCCTCGAGGCCGTCCGTGCCTCAGCCCTCCGCTACACGCAGAAGCTCCCTGATTTCATGTGTACCCAGGTCACCCGCCGCACAGTCTCGGACATCGCCAATCTCGGAAGCGATCTCACCGGCCTGTCCGGCCGCGGATCTTCTCTCGCCGGCTTATCCCCCATGATGAGTTCCACTCCCAACCCTGGCGACGTGATCGAAGAGCACCTGACCTTCATCGACCATAAGGAGAACTACACGGTTGTCGAGGTCAACGGGCGGAAGGTCTCCGGCATCGATCACATGCAGTTCCAGGGGGCCATCAGCGCCGGCGAATTCGGGAGCGACCTGCACAACATCTTCGATCCACGATTCGGCACGGTCTTCGCCTGGGAGCGTGCCGGCTCCCTCCACGGCCACCGCATTTACATTTACTCGTTCCACGTCCCCGCTCAGCATGGCGCCGTCATTGTTGACCGCGATTCCGGCCGCCTGGTCGTGGCTCCCTATGCCGGCCGTGTCGTCGTCGACGCCGCCACGCTCTCCGTCCTGCGCATCGATTACCACGTCGAACTGCCCCTGAGCTTTCCAATCCGCGATTCAGAAATCACCATCGAATACAAGACCATCGGTATCGCCGGCCACAATTACATGCTCCCGTTCCGCTCCGAGGTCCGCATGCAGGACCAGTCGCGCCAGTACGTCAACACCATCGACTTCCGCAACTATCACAAGTTCGTAGTGGAATCGACCGTCCTCTACGGTGCCCGCAAGCCGCAATAGCATCTCCCTCGGACAGCCCGCCGTCGGCCCCGCCGGCCGCGCGCAACAAAAAGCCCGCCGGTTTGGCGGGCCTGTTGTCTGGATGTTGTGATGCCGGAAATGCCGGCCCACGTCAGCAGCGGACGACGTTGGGCGCGTCGATGCCGCGGGTAGCGTTGCGGGTATCGACCACCAGCTTTGCCTGCTTCACGATCGCTGGGACATCGTACTGCGAGTGGTCGGTCACAATGACCACGCAGTCGAACTCGGGGATCTTCTCCAGCGGCGTGCTGGTCATGTTGAGGTCATACTTGCGGCCGCGGCCAACGCTGGGACAGAAGGGATCGTTGTACTCGACGTGAGCGCCGCGCTTCTGGAGCAGTTCGAGAATGGTGAGCGAAGGCGACTCGCGCAGATCGTCGATGTCGCGCTTGTAGGCCATGCCGAGAATGAGGACGCGGGAGCCGCGGAGCGCTTTGCCCTGCCGGCTCATGGCTTCGATGACGTTCTCCACGACGAAGTAGGGCATGCCAATATTGATTTCGCCGGCCAGCTCGATGAACTTCGTGCGGAAGTCGAATTCTTTGGCCTTCCAGGAGAGATAGAAGGGGTCGATGGGAATGCAGTGACCGCCGAGGCCGGGGCCGGGATAAAAGGCCTGGAAGCCGAACGGCTTGGTCTTGGCAGCGTCGATGACTTCGAAGATGTCGATGTCCATGCGCAGGCAGAGCTGCTTGAGCTCGTTGACAAGCGCGATATTCACGCAACGATAGATGTTCTCGAGCAGTTTGGTCATCTCTGCCGCGGCCGGCGAAGAGACCGGCACAGTGCGGTTGAAGATGGAGCCATAAACCGCGGAAGCAAGCTCGCGGGCGACGGGACCGCAGCCGCCAATCACCTTGGGAATGTCGCGGCGGGCAACGGAGTCGTTGCCGGGATCTTCGCGCTCGGGCGAGAAGGCGACGTAAAATCCGGGAGCGCCGGCTTCGCGCGCAATCCGCAGACCGGAGGGATTGCCCTGCTCGAGGAGCGGGACGACAACTTCCTCGGTCGTGCCGGGATAAGTGGTGCTTTCCAGAATGATGAGCTGCCCCTCGTGCACGTGGGGCGCGATGCTCTTCACGGTGCCGGTGACGTAACTGAGGTCGGGCTCGTGGTACTCGTTCAGCGGCGTGGGCACGCAGATAATGACCACATCCATCTGCTCGATCTGGCTATAGTCAGCCGTGGCCACAAAGCCTTGCTCGCGAGCCAGCTGGATCTCGGTCTCGGGAATCCGCACGATGTAGGTGCCGCCCTGGTTCAGCATCGTCACTTTGCGCGCGTCGATATCGAATCCGGTAACGCGGAAGCGCTGTTCGCTGAAGAGCAGAGAGAGCGGGAGGCCGACGTAGCCCATCCCGACAATGCCGATGCGCGCCTGGCGCGTCTGAATGCGCTGAAGAAGTTCTGTGGTCTGGTCAACAGAGGTCATGGACATGAAATCACCTGCATTCGCTGGTTTTGAAAGAGGATGGTTGAAAGCACGCGCCGACTGACGAATAGTCTTCTACGCTTTTGTACCACCCCGGAGGATCCTGCATCGCTCCTCGCATCGTAACCCGGGGACGGTCAGGGTCCCATCCCCGGCACACGCTCCCCGGATAACACAAAAGGGGCAGAAGAAGAGCAGTCCAATGGCCGGACCCGTCAGGGGGTCCGGCCATGTTGGGATGGCCCGCGTCCATCACTGCAGATCCAGGCTCACCGTCGAGGTGTGCTGGATGGATCCACTGGTAGCCGTGATGGTGATCGTGTATCCAACTGTGCTATTGGTGCTTCCGGCATGGGCGCCGCAGCCCGTCAGAACAGCGGTGGCTCCGAGGCCGCCGAGAACCAGGAGCAGCAGGCAGGCCAGACGGCCAAACCGGCGTCCCTCACGCCGCATTCGTTTCGTGCCGGCGAGCGGCAGAAGCAGGAACGCCAGCGCTGCCGGAATGAGCCCACGTCCCGCCGTGGAGGGATGGACGAGAGCCGCATTTGCGGACGCAGTGGAGACGCTCATCGTCACAGTCTGGGCGCCGCCATCGGCCGCGATGGAGGAAGGCGAGAAAGTGGCCACGGCCCCCGAAGGAAGCCCGGTCGCCGCGAAGTTCACCGTGCCGGCATAGCTGCCGTAGAGCGGGCTGACGTTGAAGCTGTACTGGAAGGACGCACCCGCCCTGCCGGACTGCGTAGCGGGAGTCGGTGTGCCCAGGGTGAAGTCGAGCACGCCCACGGTAATGCCGGTGGAGGTGCTGGCCGTACTGCTGTTGAAGTTGCTGTCGCCACTGTAGACCGCCGTGATTGTATTCGAGGAACCAGGCGCCAGCGTGGTCGTGGCATACGTGGCTACTCCGCCGCTCAATGTTCCGGAGCCCAGCAGCGCAGTGCCGTCATAGAAGCTGACGCTGCCGGTGGGCGTGCCCGAGGTCGCCGAAGCGACAGTGGCCGTAAGAGTCACGGTGGCTCCGGGGTTCACCGAGCTGCCGCTGGCGGAAAGCCCGGTGGTGGTGTTCGCTTTGCTGATGGTCAGGGTTCCGTCGTTGATAACGACCGTGTAGTTGGCCAGGTTGGGCCCGCTGGCACTGGGCACGATCGGATAGGTTCCCACGTTCGAGGTAATGCTGGCCGCGGTCGTAAAGGATTCGGTGAAGGCGTCACCGCCCTGTGCGCCGGTGATGGTGCCTGTGAACGTTAGATTGGCAGCGCCGTAGACGCGGGTGGCATTATTGGCCGAGACGGTCAGGCCCGTGGCGGCCACCGTGATGGCGGTCGCTCCCGTGGATGATTTGTAGTCCGTGCTGTCGGTTGGGGTGAAGGAGACCGAGAGGGTCTGTCCGGCGCCTACGGGCAGGATGGCCCCGGCCGCCGGTGTGTAGGTGAAGGTTCCACCCACGTTGGCAGTGGCATCCAGTTGGGTCGCGGACAGCGGCGTCCCATAAATGATGGCCGCCGGAGCCGTCCAGGTGACAGTCGCGGTCGCCTGGGTAATGGTGAGCGTTCCGGCCGTGACGGTCGGGGTGTAGTTCCCTGCCGACGTGCCGGAAATCGTCGCGGTGATGGGATACGTGCCCACCGGCGAGGTCAGTGTGGCCGTGGTGCTGTAGCTGGGAACGACCGTAGTCAGAGTGTCGCCCGCGACGAGCCCGTTAACGGTCCCGGTGAACGTGGGATTGGCCGTGTTGTAAATGCGAGTGGCGTTGTTGACCGTAATGGTGAGTGGGGCTTTGCTGATGGTGAGCGTGCCCTGATTGACGGTCAGGGTATAGTTTGCGGCCTTCGGGCCCGAGATCGTCGCTGTAATGGGATACGGACCAACCGGCGAGGTAACGGTGGCCGTGGTGCTGTAGGCGGGTGTCACCGTGTCACCGTTCTGCAGGCCCACGATGGTCCCGGTAAAGGTGGGGTTGGCTGCGCCGTAGAGGCGGGATGCGGCATTGACGGTGATCGTCAGCGTCGCGCCGGTTACGGTCACTGTAGCCGGTGCCGAAGTAACAAGGCTGTAGTTGTTGTCTGCCGCCTTGGTTGCAGTCACAGAGCAGGTTCCCGTTCCGCTGGTAATCGTGAGCGTCGCTCCGGTCACCGAGCAGGCCGTCGAGCCGCCCACGCTGTAGGTCACCGCACCGGTTCCGTTGCCGCCGGTCGTGGTCAGCGTCTGCGTCGAGTTATAAACCGCCGGTGAGGTCGCATTCACCGTCAGCGTCCCCTGGGCGGCTGTCTGCACAGTCACCGTGGCGGCCGCCGAAGTAGCCAGGTTGTAGTTTGCGTCTGCCGCCTTGGTTGCGATCACCGCGCAGGTTCCCGTTCCGCTGGTGATCGTGAGCGTCGCCCCTGTCACCGAGCAGGCTGTCGAGCCGCCCACGCTGTAGGTCACCACACCGGTTCCGTTGCCGCCGGTCGTGGTCAGAGTCTGCGTCGAGTTATAGGCTGCCGGCGAGCTTGCATTGACGGTCAGCGTCGCCTGCGTGGCTGTCTGCACCGTCACCGTGGCGGCTGCCGAAGTCACGAGGTTGTAGTTTGCGTCCGCCGCCTTGCTCGCGGTCACAGAGCAGTTTCCCGTTCCGCTGGTGATGGTGAGCGTTGTCCCGGTCACCGAGCAGGCTGTCGAGCCGCCCGCGCTGTAGGTCACTGCACCGGTACCGCTGCCGCCGGTCGCGGTCAGCGTCTGCGTAGTGTTATAGGTGGCCGGCGACGTCACATGCGCGGTCAGCGCGGCCTGATTGATCATCTGCACTGTCACCGTAACCGGCGCCGAGTTAGCGATGCTGTAGTTGTTGTCCGCCGCTTTGCTGGCGGTCACAGAACAGCTTCCCGTTCCGCTGGTGATCGTAAGCGTCGTGCCGGTCACCGAACAGGCCGTCGAGCCGCCCACGCTGTAGGTCACCGTGCCTGTCCCGTTGCCGCCCGTCGTGGTCAGCGTCTGCGTAGTGTTGTAGGCCGCGGGCGAGGTTGCATTTACCGTCAGCGTCGCCTGGGCGGCCGTCTGCACGGTCACCGTGGCCGCCGCCGACGTAACTGCGTTGTAGTTGGCGTCCGCCGCCTTGGTTGCGGTCACCGCGCAGGTTCCCGTTCCGCTGGAGATTGTGAGCGTAGCCCCCGTCACCGAGCAGGCCGTCGAGGCGCCCACGCTGTAGGTCACCGTGCCTGTCCCGTTGCCGCCCGTCGTGGTCAGCGTCTGCGTTGAGTTATAGGCCGCCGGCGAGGTCGCATTCACCGTCAGCGTCGACTGATTGGCCAAACCAATGGTCAGCGTGTGCGTGGTATCGGTGGACGAACCGAAGTTTCCGCTGGCGTCTGTGTAGGCAGCCTGAATCGTGTAGGGACCGGCCGCCTGTCCCGCCGGGATGACGTAGGTTACGCTGGCCGCCCCATTCACGACCGTGGGGCTGGCGACCGTGCCCCCCGTCGTTCCCTGGACCGTGAAGGCGACCGTGCCCTCATTGACATCGGCAACGCCTGGGGCGGTTACGGTGGCTGTGAGCGTCACGTCCTGAGCGCTCGCGCTGTAGGCAGAGGTTGCATTCTGCCCAACGACAGTCGCAGTGGCCTGCGTTCCGGCAACGCCGCTGAGGTTGATGACCTGCGGGGAGGTAGAGACGTTATCCGTGACCGTCGCGGTGCCGGCGATGGCTGTCCCGACAGACTCCGGCGTGTAATTGATGCTGACATTACAGCCGGCGCCACTGGCCAGCGAAGAGGTCGTGGTGCAGTCGCCCGACCCGGTGGCCAGGGCAAAGCTGTTGGCGGTACTCCCGCTGGTGGTGGCAACGACGATGTTGCTCAGGTTCAGGCTGGCGTTGCCGATGTTGGTCAGGCTGATGGATTGCGGGCTGTCGGAACTGAGCGTCTGGTAGGGCGTTGGCGTGGTGAAACTCAGCGACCCCGGGTCGGCCAGATCAATTTTGTAGATCGAGTTGTCGCTGCCATTCGTCGAGTAATAGACGTTGCCGCTGTTGTCGAGGGCAATGCCGGCGGGGGCGCTCAGTCCCGAGGCCAGTGTGACTGGATTCGCGTAGTTACTGGCCGGCAGCTCTGTGACGGCGCCGCCGCCGTTGTCGGCGACGTAGACATCCCCCCCAGGATCGACAGCCACGCCCTCAGGGGAGTTGAAAGAGGTAAAGGTGTTGAGCACGGTGCCCGTCGGGCTCAGCTCAGTGACAGATGGGGTGGAGCCATTTCCCTGGTCGGCGACCCAGACATTCCCGCTGGTATCCACTGCCACGGCATATGGCAGGCCGAACGAGGAATCCAGGGTTATGACCGTGCCATAACCACTGGCCGCGGTGAGTTCTCTCACGGCAGGAGGATCTGCCACGAAGAGGTTTCCATTGTTGTCTATGGCCAGGCCAAGGGGGGTATATGCGCCGGGCAGCTCGGTCCAGGTCGTGTAGGAAGGCGCGTAAATCTCGTCGATGCTGTTATTCCCGGATTCTCCCAGGAAAAGATTGCCCGCTCCGTCGATGGCGATCGAGTAAGGCACACTCAACGAAAGTCCGGCCGGGGCGATGGATTGGGTGCCCCCTGCGGCGAGAATCTCGGTAATCGTATTTGCACTTGAATCGACGACGAAAACATTGCCGCTCCCATCCACGGCAACTTTCTGTGGAGTGCTGAACGTGCCGAGCGGCGTGGTCCCTTTGCCCGGGCTAAAGACAACCTGGGGACCGGTCGCGGTGCCGGAGAGAAATGCCTGGGCCAGCTCGTTCCCCGAGCCATCCACCAGGGTCACAGCGCCTGCGCGATTGCCAGGGGTTTTGGGCGCGAACTTCACATCGACGGTGCAGCTGGAGAATTGCGCGTGGGTGCCGGCCGTGCAGCTTCCCGATCCGGCATTGACAAAGTCCTGGCCGGTACCGCCTTGCGCAACCACAAGAGGCGTTCCAATAACGGTGCTGGCCGTGAACGCGAACGTGACGGTTTGACTGGTGGACGAAGTGGAACTGACGGCGGCAGCGCCCAAACTGAGAGGCTGCTGAAAGTTGATTTCCTCAATTGCACCAACGCCCTGATTGGAGACGATCATGGTGCCGTCGGCGCTGGGCCAGACGGCGACAGGACCGTTCAGCCCGCTGCCCCAGTATTGAACCGTTGTGAAGCTGCTGTCGTAACTGTTCCAGCCCGTCAGCTCGCGGGCGGAATTAGTGGAAAATTCAGAGACCCAGAGGTTGCCGCTCGCGTCGAAACTGATATCACCCGGCCCCTGAAATCCAGGACTCACGGTGTTCAATGTGGCATAGGAAGAAGCAGAGGTGAGCTCCTTCACCTGGCTGGCATTGCCGTCGACGGCAAAGATGTCTTCGCTCGAGTCGATCGCGATGCCGCGCGGCTGCGAGACGCCGGTGATCGGTGTCCCGAGCGTGCCGGCCGTGATTTCGGTGATCGTGTTGGCGGTGTTGTCGGTGACAAAGACGTTGCCCGACTTGTCAGCCGCGATCGCCCACGGGCCTTGCCACCCTGAACCGATCTTCGCGGGCGCCGCGAACACTTTCGTCGCGGAGTTATAGGCCAGCTCGTAGACCTGGCCACCCGAACCGTTCGCGTTATCGGCTACCCAGAGGTTGCCGTTGGAGTCGATGGCAACACCTCTGAGAAAAACATAGCCGGGCGTCGGATTCGGCAGCGGCGCCGGGGCGCTGTAGGCGCTGGGACCGGTGCGCGTCAGTTCGTAGACAGTATTTGTACTGTCATCGGCGACAAAAAGATTGCCGGGACCGCCGGCGATGGCGTCCGTGGCTATACCATCCGGCGCTGCCAGCGTCGTATCAACCGTGCTCGTCACGCCAGCGTAGTAAGCCGTTGTTTGCGCGTGGGCGGCGCTCATGCCGCACAGAAACGCGAGCAAAACCAGAACAGGCAGCGTCCATCTGCTGGAATTCCGATGGAAAAGAGGAAGGCGACTAGCGGAAGAGCCGGCATTCCGGCGTCCAGAGATGGCGTTCATCGAGAGACTTCTCCTGTGGGTGGAGCGGCACGTTGAGCAGGCAGTAATTACCTCTACGCTCCGGGCGAGCGGGCCGCCCGTTCGTAGTCGGATAGCAAAAACCAAGGTGGTTACTTGCCGGTTTTGCGAGAATTCTACCCGCCCCCTCTGTGAATGCAATACCCTCGTTGGGTCCACTATCGGTAACTTTCATATCATTGAGAAAACCCTGCCGGGTACCTGATCGGCCGCCAGTATCGGGTACGCAGAAGCATGACGCCGCACGTCCGTGGACAGGCGGACCGCCTGAAAATGTGGCCCTCTGGTTTGACGGGAGGTGTTTCACGTGGCAGGCAAGCCACTTAGCGGAAGGCGGACGGGCCGGCACGGGTCAGCATCCCCCTGGCGGAGCGAAACCGAAAACGGAGACACTTCTCCCCTTAGTTTCGATTCTCATCCTCACAGGTAATTCGTCAGGAGTTACCGCAGGTACCGAGGTGGGAAGTAAGAGGACCCGCGGTTGGGGGCAGATGTTCCAGAACAGGTCAGCCCCTTTTCAGGGGGAAAATTGCTTCGGTTTCGCCGCTTAATTCTCTTTCCCTGGAGTCAGGCCGCGGTCGCTTTCTGCCTGAGTTGCGAGCGGGCTCAATCGCCGGCGGAAGCGCGACCGATAGACGGCTCGCAACAGCGGATTCGGGAAGTAGATTTGGGCATTCGGCAGCAGGCTGGGTCTGCCACCAAAACGGGTGAGGAAGAGATAACGGGTATGCTGCTGCTCTTCCGACAGGGGTTCTCCGGCCAGGATCGACAGGGCCATGCGGTGGTCGAACGCAGCGAAATCGCAACGACGGCAGCCGCTCTCGTGAGCCCACCGGATCGCCTGGTAATACATGTAGTCGTTCGGCTTCAGCTCCCGGTCCGGCGGGGCTGCACCGACTTTCCAAAGCGTGGCCGTCTCGCCAAACACAATCGCGAGAAGGCCGGCAAGGACCTTTCCCTGGTATTCGGCAAGAAACAGCCGGATGCCTCCCGACGGAGAGGCTGCATCCCACAGAGCCTGCAGGTGCGCGAACTGGGATGGATTGGGGCTGGATTCCTGGCGACGGCAGGTCGCGAGCATCAGTTCGAAGAATCGCCCCAGGTCTTCCCGGCCGCCCTGCCGAATCGTGATCCCGGTTCGGACGGCACGCCGCACCAGGTTGCGTGTCGTGCGGCCCATGGCGGCTTCGATAGCTTCGAACTCTCCACCCAGGTCGATGACCCACGTGGCGTCATTAACCTTCATCAGGAAGTCCGGCAGGAATCCGCATGCCTGCAGCGCTTCGGGCATTTGCCCGCAGAGGTCCGGCGGTTGCACCACGAGGGCGCTCAGTTTTTCCCGGCGGACCACCTGTCGCAGGAGGTGGGCCGTATATTGCGCGGCCCACGGCCGTCCAGGAAGGACCACCGGACCCTTGCTCACGTATCCGATGCGGCCGCGACCTCGCCAGGCCGAGCGAGTCATGATCTGAAATCCAGCGATGACTGCATCCTGGGCCACGATCAGGACGCGCAGCGGCTGCCATCCTTCGGCTGTCTTGGCTTTTACCCAAAGGGTTGACTGCTGAAACTGTCCGAGGGGCGTTTCCTTCAGGAACCGATCCCAGGCGGGATCGTCGGCGTCGTGCGAGATCCAGGCGCTGACTGGCGGGCCGCCCTCCGTCAGGCCCGCAATTCTGCGATAACTGCAAGGAAGGCCGCACGCCTGGACGGTACCAACTTCATGCGCAATCATGCTGGTGATCAGAGAAAAGAATAGATTTGGTCGCTCAGCCACGAGGTCATCGACAGCGGCAGATGGTTCCAGATCTTGCTGGCGAATGCCGTCATGGGTCCTCCGGTTTCCTGGGAGGTATGCTCGGTATCCGGGAAACCCGGAGAGTAATAACGGTACAGGCGCACCGGCTCCGCGCCCCATTTACTCTTAAAACGCGCGAGGTTGTCATCGCCGTCCGGCACTTCGCCCAGGTCCACGAACCGGAATCCCGCTTCGCTGGCGTCGTTGATCGCTCGCCCCATGATGATATCGTTGGGCCGCAGGCCAAAATCGGCAGCACGGGAGGCGCCAAAGGCGTAGGTCACGGTGTTGCCGAAGCTCAGGAAGATATGACCGCCAATCAAGCGAGTCCCCGTCGCGTCCTGCTGTTCGGCGAGCAGCAGCCGCATCATGCCCTTGGGACGCATCAACTCCCACAATGCGACAAAGAACCGACAGGGTCGGGCAGCGACGAAATTGCGCCGCATGGTTTCCAGATACATCCGATACCAGGCGCGCAACTCCTCTTCCGTCTCAGCCGGACGGACACGCACGCCGCCGGCGATGGCCTTGTTGATGGCGCGTTTGATGCTGGAGCGATTCTGACTGTTCGGGATCTGATAGGGCTGCCCGGATATGCCGGAAAGGGGCACGATGTAAGTTTGCCGCCACGGCTTGCGCACCATTCCGTCGACACCTTCACCAAAGTGCTCAGCCTGCGTTTTGATCTGCAGACGAACCGAAGGCCGAGCCGAGGCGCGGCGCACCGCTTCGTTGACCAGCGCGTTCAGGGCCGCTGGATCTGTGGCGAGCGGTCCGGCCAGGGGTGTTCGCGGCAATGAAGAGAGCCGGTGACCCGTGAGAGGACGGCCACCGTTGAGGGGAAGACCGCGCGTATACAGCAGCGGAAACACGCCCCGCAGCATCCCGTCTGGATCCTCACAGGCCAGGAACAGCGCTCGCTGCCGGTACTCGCGCTGCAGCGCCCCCAGCCAGGCGGGATGGTGATAGATGGTAGCTTCCCGATGGCGGCGGACAAACGCCTCCCATCGCGGATCCTTCCAGGGATCCGTCTCCGTGATCGTAACCTCCGGAGACAGCAATTCACCGGAAGTTCGCTTTCGTACAGAAGGGTCTTGCACCATAATCACTGCGTATCCTGATGACAGCCGGGGTAGCGGAATTCAGCGTTCGACAACCGGAGTCAAACCGCGCTTGAGGTCATAGTCGCCGAACTGCCGCGTGCACAGACCGTCGATCAGGTCAAAATACTCCTGCTTGTTGTGATCCCAGCCGTTGAGTTCCACATACTCCAGACCATGGCGGATCAGAGACTCACGTAAAACCGGATTCCGGGCCACTTCATACATCGCCTCGGCCATGGCCGTGCTGTCACCGGAGGGGAAGAAACGGACCGTATCTTCGTCGAAATAGTAGCTGTCGATTTTGGTCCGCGAGACGACCACCGGGATGCCCTGGGACATAAACTCCATGATCTTGGTGCTGTACGCTTCGTTACCAAAGGAGTCGGCGCGCTTGGGCACGATACCGAGATCCGCGTTGGCAACGATGCCCGCGATCGATTCCAGCGACGCGATTCCGCAGAACTTCACCGAGTCTGCCTGCCCGACCTCGCGCGCAATGTCTTTCAGCCAGTTGGTGAGTTTCTCGTCCTGGGCGCCATACAGATGGAACTCCGCATTGGGCATCTTCTTTTTGAATTCGGCAAAGGCTCTGATGCCGATATCCAGCCCCTGATGCCACTGAAAGGTTCCGGGGAAGATGACGATGAAGCGGTCATCCTGCCGCGTGCGCTGCTGCCGCGCGAAAATCTCCGGATCGGGAAGATTGACAACTACCGAGCACTGACCGGGGCGGACGGATCGGGACACGAGCTTTTCCAGCCACAGGTGATTGGACACGATGACGTGGTCGACGAAGCGGGCCGATAATTTCTCGACAAAGCGCAGACCGGTGACATAGAAGTACTTCAATGCCGATTTGAACTTATTCGCAAATAGCTCGGGAACAATGTCATGTATGTCGAGGATCAGGCGCGCGCCGGTCAACTTCGGGTACCATGCCGCGAACACCAGGAAATCCGGCATGTTGTGGATGTGCACCACATCATAGCGGTTGCGCTTGTGCAGCCGCGTAAGGACGACGGACGACCGGAACAGGAAGCGCAGCAGCCGGGAGGCATAACTCCAGTGCCCGGTCTCATTATGATCGCGCCGCATCAGGTGATAGATGGTGGCGCCGTTCAGCGTGCTGACTTTCTGCGCCCCCCTCAGCCCTTCCAGTGCGATTACGTCCACCATGTCGCCGCGTCTGGCCAGCGCTTCGGCATAGCGGCGGATGCGGCCATCGGTTTCGTACCCCGAGTAGGCCACCATGCAGATGCGGCGGCGGGTATTGCGGCTGGAAACCGGCAGCTTCTCGCAGTAATAGCGGGATACCTGGCGCGGCAGGGCGTCCCAGCACTGGTCGCCATAGTTGTCGCGCGCGTAGCGCAGAAACTCCTCGTAGCGGGCGACGGGATACTCGTCGCGTTCGGGCGAGCCGTCCATGCACATGTAGTCGGGATGAGTGTTGATCAGCGCCATCCCTCCCTGCTGGACGATCCAGTCGAGCTTCTTCTTCCAGATATCGATGGTCTGCTCGCCAAGGACCTTGAAGAGATTGAAGTCCTGCACGAGCGTGTAGGGTAACTCCACAAACCCCTTGCTGCCCGGGGACTGCACCCAGAAGGGGAAGATTGTACGCATACCATCCGCCTGCGGCTCGAACGGATCCACATCGAAGGTCGACGAGTCGTATTCGGAATCCAGTTCGTGTATCCAGCCCAGTCGGTGCTGCATGAGCGGCGAACGGAAGCCCACCGCTCCCCACTTGTGCATGACGTCGCGAATCTGAGCGGCCTTCGCAGCAAATTTCTTTGGCGAGCTGTACAGTTTTCCGTCGTGCGTCAGGCCATGGGCGCCGACCTCGAAGCCCGCGCGTTCGAGCATCTCCAGCATCCCGGGAGTGACCCGGTATTCGCCCCTGGGAACGAAATTGAAGGAGGCGCGGAATCCGTACTTCTGGGTCAGTTCGATGAGACGCGGAATGCGCTGATAGCCTTTCTTCCCTTCCACGTCATGCGTCAGAACCAGAGCGAATCGCTTTCCATCCGGCCAACCCGGCCAGCCCGGCGGCGCCGACCCTGCTCGCGGGTCGATGGGCCACTCCTCGGCAAAGGTCCGGCGTCGGCGATCGGCTTGCCGTCGGCGCAGCAACACACGAAGGCGCCAGGGCAGAATCGGCTTCAAGAGGTAGTAGGCTTCACTGAGCATAATGACCAGCGTCTCCAGGCAAAAACACGAGCAGATGAATCGGAAGATGGTTTTTCACACCATACCAGCTTCAGCCCATGTGCCGGTAAAGAACATTACCTGCAAGTTGCAGGACCTGATCGGGGCTGGCTGCAATCACCCGGTTTGTCCAGGCTTTCTGCCACGCCGGCCGCGTTCGCGATTCCTGGGCGGGATATCTCCAGTACGTTAGTGGGGCTGGAACGCTGCCCCAGTGTTCCTTGAAGACGCTCAGACCTGGATCGTCGAGGTCGGAGCGCCCCATATCGAGTTCGTTCTGGCCATTGCGCTTCGCTTCCTGAATCGTTTGCCAGAACAGCATCGGAGTGCCGCCAAACTTATTCGCGGAGGCATCGCTGCAGCCGTACTTATAGACCATCGTTTGACGGTGCGAGAGCGTCACGATGCTGGCTACCGCGGCACTGTCTTTGCGGGCGATTCGAATTTTCAGGTCCGGCCCGAAGGCGGCAATCAGCGCGCGGAACCAGCGCAGAGGCTGAGGCGGCAGACCGTGTCGGCGGCGCGTCATTGTCATCAGACGATAGAAATCGTTCAGCTGCTCCTCGGAGCTCCCTTCTTCATAGACCAGGTTCTCGCGCTCCGCGCGGCGAATTTTCCGCTGAATGCAGTCCTTATGAAAGCTGCGAAAGAGCTGATCGGCCGGGGCGGTCAGGTTCAGACGATGAAGCACCGCGCCGCCTTTGGGCTGAAAGCTCCGGACTTCCTCGCCCTGCGCGGAGTGGGGCCGGATTTCGAGCCGCTTATAGCGACCCTGCTCGATCGCGCTGCGCCCATGCAGCAGCAATATCTTAAGTGCCGCAGGATCGTTCAGCAGCGGCTCGCAGTGGTCGGAAAATGGCAGCGAGACCAGGCGCCGCCCCGTCAGCCAGGAGTTCACCTCACAAAACACGAGAGCGTCTGTTAGTTGAGCACCCGGCGGGCAGGTCGTGAGCGCCAGCGGCCGGTATCCGTAGGTTGCCTGCAGCGCGCTGAGCCACGCCCGCGTGTGAAACACCGAAGCGGACGGATGAGTAGCGACCAGCGCCGGCCACCGCGCGTCGGACAGCGGGTCCAGCTCGTAAACCTCTCTCGCCACCGCAAGGCCCATGGGATCTTTGTCCTCCAACGCGCCTCCAGCCTGCTCGGCGATGGTCTGGTCCCACCGAGTTGCAGACGAAGCCGCTATCGCCATATCGTCTCCCCTCCCATGAGCCGGCCGAGCTGCTGGCGTCTCAGGTAGTTGATGGTTGCCCGATCGTCCACCTGCCGAACCCCTTTCAAGTATCCCGAGACAAATCCGCAGAACAGAGCTGCGGACTGGATTACATAGGGTTTCTCTCGTACGCGCTTGATGCACTTTAGCAACATGAAGAGAGGATGATAGCCGCAGATGTAATTCGCTCTGCCGTTCTTGAAGCCAGCGCCCCAGGTTCCGTCGTTTTTGCCGGTCGGCCGATAGTGCAGGACCTGCAGTTCCGCCAGGGTTCGCGTAGACCAGCCAAGCATCTGCGCTTTGACCTCATCCATGGTATCCCAGCCAGGCGCCGGCCAGAATCCACCGATCGCGTCCCAGCAGGCGCGGCGGTAGATCTTCGTGGCGCCTCGAACATGAAATGCGTTACAGACTTCCGGAATCGCCTGTCCATTGATGACGTTGTAAATGGTGCCGCCGGCGATCCCCAGTGTCGCCTCTTCCTCAAACGCGCGCAGACACGACGAAAAGTATTCCGGATTAAAGGACAGGTCGCCGTCGAGTTTGACAATGAAGTCCCAGTCTTTCGTCTCTAACATCTGATAGCCGTCGTTGAAGGCGTCCACCACGCCGCCGCCGGCTTTGCGGAAGCCGCGGTTTTCCCGATGGCATACTTTGATCCAGTTATACCGCCGGGCATAGCTGTCGGCTATCTCTGCGGTCCTGTCGGTCGAACCGTCGTTCACGATGACCCATTCCCACGGCCGCACTGCCTGGCTGATCACGCTTTCGATCGTCCGCGCCAGATTGACTTCTTCGTCCCGGACGGGCGAGATGATCACGTATTTCAGGGCGTTGGATGACATATCTTTGACTATCAAATCGGCGATAACCGTTCAGACGCTAACCGGCTCCCGGCTGACTCCTGCATTGCTCGAAAGGAATGCCCGGTGCCACAGTTCCAGGGTAAGCAGCGACAGAACTTCCTTTGCATAAGCGCCGGATTCCGCGTTCGCCCGGAGCAGTGCCTCGATGCTGGCGGCTTTGAAGTAGCCACGCTCGATGGTCGTGCGATCGAGCAGCACATCATGCACAAAGCCTTTCAGCTCGCTCCGCATCCAGGCGCCGAACGGCACCGGAAAGCCCGCTTTCGGCCGCTTCAGAATCGGCTCGGGAATGCGGCTCGAAAGCGCTCGCTTGGCAATATATTTCGTTGTGAGCCCGCGGACCTTCTGGTTCTCCGGCAAAGAGGCGGCAAATTCCAGCAGCTTGTGATCGAGGAACGGGACCCGCAGTTCGATGGAATTCGCCATCGTCATCTTATCTGCCTTCAGCAGCAGGTCGTCCGGAAGCGATGTCTTCGTGTCCACGTATAACATGCGGTTGACCAGACCAAAGTCCCGGGAGTTCGCCATGATGCGTTGCATGGGACGAGTGGCGTAGTCCTTGTCGCTCAGCCCTGCAAAATCGCCGGAGTAGAGCGAATTGAGGTTCCTGTTAAAGTACGATTCGGGACCCGAACTGCGGCTGTAGTAGTAATCCTCAAACGGCCGGGCGAGGAGCGGGGCATATTTGGCGACGCGCGGATTCTTCAGGAACCCGTTAGCAGTACTGGCGGCGGAAGAAATCGGCCCCCTGAACGGACCCAGCGCCTTCTTGAATCGCTCCACCCATAGCACACCGCGATAGGTTTGATACCCGGCAAAGGCCTCGTCTCCCCCTTCGCCTGAGATCAGAACCTTCACATAGTCTCTGGCCAGTTTGGTGACGTAATAAAGGGCGATCGCAGGAGCCTCGCACACCGGCTCTTCCATGTACCACGCATACTGGGGGAGAAAGTCTCTGAAATCCTCCGCCGAGATCGTCATCTCGTGGTGGTCGGTACCATAACGCTGCGCCGCCATCCGCGCGTAGGGACGCTCATCCGGCACCGTCGTCCCTCCGAATCCCAGAGTGAAGCTGCCCAGCTTGTGATCGCTTCTGCCGCTGGCAAAGCTGACCATCGCGGTGGAATCCACGCCGCCGCTCAACAGAATACCGACCGGCACGTCGCTGATCATGTGCAGTCGCACAGACTCATCCAGGAGATCGATCAGCTCTTTCTCGGCGTCGGCCTCGGATCTCGGAGTGGGCTGGAAAGTCAGATCCCAGTACTGGTGAACTTCCGCCTGCCCCTCTCGCACCATCAGGTACGATCCAGGTTTTAGCTTAAAGATGTCCTTAAAAAGCGTATCCTCGCCCGGGACGTAATAGAAGGTGAGAAACCGATCGACGATCTCCGGCCGCACCTGCGCACTGATCTCCGCATCGGCCAGAATGGCCTTCATTTCTGACCCGAAGACCAGACAATCCCTTCCCAGCGCGTAATAGACGGGCTTAATGCCGACCCGGTCCCGGGCCAGCATCAGAGTCTGCTGACGCTCGTCCCAAATCGCAAATCCGAACATGCCCCGCAGCCGTTCCACACAGCCCGGTCCGAATTCCTCATACAGGTGAACGATCACTTCGGTATCCGTACGAGTACGGAACACATGCCCCCGGGCCAGGAGATCGCTGCGCAACTCCTCGAAGTTATAGATCTCCCCGTTGAAGACAATCCAGACGGTTCCATCCTCGTTGGAAAGCGGCTGATGACCTGTCGCCAGATCGATGATGGAAAGCCGGCGAAAACCCAGACCTACCGGACCGGACAAATAGTAGCCTTCATCGTCGGGCCCACGATGAGCGATGGTGTCAGCCATTCGCTTCAACAAGCCGCTCGAGACCGGCTTTCCCCGCTCGAAATTCAACTTACCGCAGATTCCGCACATAGATTGTTCTCGGTATCGATATCTTTCGCCGCGGCCGCAGGCCGTCGGTCTACAGCCCTGGGGTTCCCTCTGCAGCAACGGCCTTCACCGGCTGCTTTCGCTGGACAGGTGTGACCATCGTCCCCAAAATCAGCCACCATTTCAATAACGCATTACGGGCAGAAGATCTGCGCGCCCCTCGGCTCACGGCTACCGCAGCCACCAACAGTGCCGCGCGCGCCAGAGCGCTGCACGCCATTGCCGCCCGAAAGGCCAGTTGGTAGCCGTAGCCGTGATGTTTCGCGACAAACTGCAGAATCGATCTCCACTTCATCACGACGGCCCGTCGCCGAACACTACTCTTGCCGCCGTAGTGGATGATTTGCCCCTGGGGAATGTAATAGTTCGTAAATCCTGCCTGCGCTGCCTTGTAACACAGATCCAGGTCCTCGGCATACATGAAGTAGTCTTCGCTGAACTGCCCCACTCGTGCAAAGACCTCTCGCCTGAACATGATGCAGGCGCCGGAAATGACTTCGACGCGGCTCGGTTCCGTGCCGCCCGCGAACAGCGGCGCAATGTTCCATAACGGGCAGGCCGGGAACCGGTTGCGAATCAGATCGGTGTCCAGAACCTGGTTCAGGATCGTCGGGAATGTCTGCGTGCACGCCGTCTGGATGGACCGATCCTCATTCAGCAGCGTGCAACCCAGGGCGCCGGCCGATGGCAACGAGCGCGCCTGCCCGAGCATAAGATCCAGAGCCGGGTTCAGCAGCACGGTATCCGGATTGAGGAAGACTACATATTCGCCTCCGCATGCGCGGAAACCAACATTATTCGCGCCTGCAAATCCCAGATTCACCGCACTCTCAATTACCACGACATCCCGGTACTGCTCCTTCACCATCCCGACATCGCCATCGGGCGAAGCGTTATCGACGACGATAATTTCAAACGCCGTGCCACGCGTGTGGGCGTAGAGGCTCTCCACGCATTTCAGAAGCCACGCGGTGGAGTTCCAGTTGACGATGATGATCGACAGTTCCGTCAAAACTCGGGGCCACCCCACGGCCGAAGTCTTTTCCCCGCCTGTGCGAAGATACCCGCCGGCGTAGCGGCGGCCTCCGTCTCTTCCATGTCCGGCAGGATGACCGCCGCCGGAGCCGCTGGCGCCGTCTTCGTCAAGGGAGAAGCGGCGGTGGGGACCGTTACGGCAACGATCATGGCCAGGAATGCGAACCACCAGATCTGCGTCTGGTCCCAGTAGGCCACGCCGAAGTACGCGAAGATATCTGCGAGCATAACTGAACCCAGACACCAGTACAGCCACTGCTGCTTCGGCTTTACCCGCTTCCTCATGGTTCCAAGACGGCTGAAGCACTTCACGATGATGACGATAAAGCAGACCAGCGAGACAAGGCCGCCCATCTCCGCCTCGGCCACGAACTGATCCGACAAGTCCCACATGTCATAGCCCCAGTTGCCGTTCTGATTCGTGCCGAAAAGCCACCAGTCTTTGAAATGCCGGATGCACGTGTCGATCAGGATGGCGCGATCGTAGCCCCCCGAGCCGCCGACCACATTGATGTGAGCGATCACGAACCACACCGGGGCGTTCATCGCGACCGCCAGAATCGCGAGGGTGGCTACGATTGCCCAGCGGAGCACCTTCATACTCCGCCGAACCGGCCACAGGAGCAGTCCCAGGATTCCGGCCACATACGCCAGTAGGGGTGTGCTGGAATTCGCAGTCAGCACCATCAGGGTCGATCCAGCGAGGCCAGCGAGTGCAGGAACCTTCTCCTTCTTCTTCCACAACCAGACAAAGAGAGGAACGAGCGTGCCTCCAAAACACCCCGCGAGAATTGAGTGACCAAAGGCGGCCTGCGCTCGGGCTGCCCCGTTTCGGATTTCCGGAGCTGTCGGCGCTCCGCCCAGATACGTTCCAAAAAGATTGACCAGGGTGACGCGCTCGTACAGCATGCACAGGCCCAGAATCAGAGCAACGGTCGCCAGGGCCTTCGCTGCCCGGGCCACGTCTTCTTCATCCCGAATCAGATAACGCAACAGGAAGTATCCGCACAAGGCCTGCGCCAGGAATCCCACCTGTTCCCCGACGCCGCTGGGCCAGTTCGTGATCACCATCGCGGAGACGTGATAGCAAGCCCAAATGATGAAGACCTTGTCGAGAGAATTGAATCCGCCCGCTATTCGAAACTTGCCCTTAACAACAAGAATGAATCCCGCCAGAATCAGGATGAGGTGAACGTATAAGTGCGCGCCTCCCAGCATGATCTCCTGGCCGCGCGGAACCAGGAAGATGCAGATCAGCAGCGGAACGACCACAGAATTCCGTGGTCGCCGCATCATCAGCACGATCGTGATCAGCATCCCCAGCGCGACCACGGGATGCAGGAGCGTACCCGACGCGCCGTGACCGAGATCTCGCTGGTTGAAATCGAGGCTGGCCAGCAGCATGACTTCTTTATACAAGAGCGGGGGAGCCTGCATACAATGCTTCGATCTACGAGGTGGCGACGGCCATCGGAGACTTATTTCCCGCCACACCCTCAGATCGGCGATAATCTGCCAACGTCTCCCGGTAAGCCGCCAGCAGCCTGTGGCCGGCCGCGTTCCAGGTGATCTCCGGACACATTTCCAATGCGCCGGCCCGCAATCCCGCAAGCAGCGCACGGTCTTTGTCGAGCAACGTAATCTGTTCGGCGATGGCATCGACATTGCCAACTCGATGCACCATTCCTGTTTTCATATGGATACAGATATCCGTACAGGCTTCAGACGCGAGTGGCACGCAGCCACTACCCATCGCCTCAGCAATGACCAGACCAAACCCTTCTTCAATACTCGGCAAAATCAGAAGATCGCTTTTCCTCATTAGTTCCGGAACATCGTTCCGATGCCCGAGCACTTGGACGCTGGGGTGAGACAACATCGGCTGCAGCTTGTCTCTGTAAGCTGGAAGAAACTCGCCGGCAATCATGAAGGTGCCCTTCTCGCTTGCGGGCGATCGAAGCCATGCTTCCAGAGCATAGTGCAGTCCTTTTCTTACTGCACATACTCCCACAAACAACATCGTCAGTCCCTCACCTGCAGCCTTCTTACGAGGCTCGGGAAAATAGACTGACTCGTCATAGCCATAGATATGGCGAACAAGCTGTTCTCTGCGGAATCCATTTTCAAGAAACGTCTTCACCACAAATTCCGAGGGGCACAGCAGTCTGGTAGCAAGCCGATATTCCTCTTCCTCTTTGTGCAGTCGCTCCGAATTGTAAGCATGCTCGTGGCCGGGAGGAAGCATTACGCCAATGGACTCGCATTCTTTCTGCACGATCTCATAGGCGAACCGCGTGTGCGCATTGGGCCTTTCCAGAACTGTCGGGATTCCCAGGCGAATGGCGGCCTTTAAAGTCTCACAGGCGCCCAGGGACCACACATGAACCAGGTCGATGCTGCCCGCCAGTTTCTCAATGCGTCTGGCCACAATTCTGTCGTGTAGCGCAACCGCCGCAGTCGTTCCTATAATTCTGTATGGAATGCGGAGCTTGTGAAGGGCAAGCGTCTGCGAAACTTTCACCCCCGCAGGAACCTCTCGCCCCAGTGATGCCGGGAACACAAGCAGATCCACCCCCGCTGCCGCCAGCCCATTCACCTGCTGCCATGCGGTGTAACAGATCCTGCTGGCGCCAAGTCGAAATGGAAAACTGTAGACGACACGAAGCTGTCTATCATTTTCGATCATAAAGGGCCATCTTTCGAAGTTATCGAGTAGATACAGAGAATGAACCGTTTTCCGGCGGTCCTCGACGGGCTCTGAATCGATCAGTTGTCCGTCGCGCTCGCCCTGGTAAAGACCGCCGCCATGGTTTCACCATCTCCCGCCAGCGATGCGGCGGCGGTGAACAACTGCAGGAGCGTCAGCCGATACATCTTGCGCACCACCCTCCAGGGCAGACTGGGTTCTTCCACCGATTGGGAGAGAGGGGAACGCGAAATTCCGAATTTCTTCACGAAATCGTCGAAGAGGAAGCGCGTGCTGTATTCGAAGAATAATTCACGGTGGGTTTTGATCGAGACTTCCTGCAGTCCGGCTGCGTGAGCGACCCGCCTGAGCGTAACCGGGGAGAAATGCGAGAGGTGCCGGGGTAATTCCAGCGCGTACCAATACGACCGGAAGATACGCGCGCCGGCGGAATCGATGTTCGGCATCAGGGTATAGAAGATGCCGCCGGGCTTCAGCCATTTCGCCACTCTCACCAGCACTTCCTGCGGTTTGTAGACGTGCTCGAAAACATTGAAGCAGGTAATTGCGTCAAAGCTCGCCGACGGAAAAGGAGCATCCAGAACATCGCCGACAAATACCTCCGCGCCGCAGCGGCTTCGCGCCGTGCTGGCCGCGTCTTCCGACATCTCGATACCGAAGAGTTTCCAGTCGGGACCCTGCAGAGTGCTCAGGAATCCGCCGCTGGCGCAGCCGAGGTCCAGGATGGCGCCGCCCCCGGGTTTAAGCCGAAGAAGTTCGTCGCGGCGATCGAGCCAGTGACGCGGCGCCGCCGACGCGGCGGAAATGGTGCGATCGTAATCCGCGCCATAGTGCATGCCCATTTCAGCCTTCGACGGAGGATCGTCGAGCCACACCATGGAACAGTCCGGGCAACGTAATAGCTGGTATTGCCGGGTCCGCCCATGGAAACGGTCCGGCGCGGTCATCCACTTCACCGGCTCCAGAGCTCCACAAATTGGACACTCCTGCGGATCCGCCGCTCTGGCTGAGGTTACAAGCATAGCTGGGGACTCGTGCGTGACCATAAATTGATCCTTGATCGGGAATTAGGCGGGAGATGCAAACTTCCGGGAAACTGTATTGAGCATCGTTCGCGCTTCCGAGCGCGATACCGAGCCTGTGAAGAGGAGAGCCGGCACGGTAACCAGCAGGCTGATCCCAGCAGCGGTTGCAAGTCGAATCGTGTCGAGAATGCGGGGACTGATTCCCCAGGATACTTTCAGGTACAGTGCGACCACCGAGGCGCCCAGAATCACCGCAGCCGCAATGCAGAATCGCAGAAGCGTGGGGGCCAGGATGCTGGCACTGAATCCCTTGAACCGAGAAGAGAGGCTCAGGCCCATCAGAATCAGCCCGAGGAACTGCCCTACGAACTGCATTCCGCCCACCACGCCGAAGAATCCGATCTTCGCGCTGAAAGGCCACAGGGCGAATGAAATCCCCAGTCCCAGGAGCAGTTGTGCGTTATCCATCACAGCGCCGCCGGAGACTCTGTAGAGTACGCGGAACAAAGAACTCAGCGAGCGGCACACTCCACCGGCACAGAGAATGACTACAGCCCCCTCCAGCAGAGGATCCGTTTTCCCGGTCCAGACAAAAGCGATCTTCGCTCCATAGACCGCGATAAAAGCCAGAGGAAGAACGGAGAGCACAGCCATCGCTTTGAACGACTTCACAATAAAAGCGTTGGTTTGCTCGGCCGACCCTGAGGCATACACCAGGCTGCCGCCCGAGAGGATGGCCTGCAGGTACGAACCCTGGATCAGCGTCGCGAAGCTCACCACGCGGGCGGCCAGCGCAAAGACGCCGGCGGCATTCGCGCCAAAGAATTTCAGGATCGCCACCGGCAGAACCGCCGCGTACAGCAACTCCAGCATGCTGACCAGTTGATAGCTTGCGCCGAACCGGATCAGCTCTTTCACCACTGACCGCGTGATCAGTCTCGGAGAGAGATAAACGTCGGGAAGGATGCGGCGCGCAAAGATGTACCACAACACGCCGCCCACAATCTGATACGCGCAAAATACAACCACGATCGAAAACAACCCGAAACCGACAGAAAGGAGAATGATGGTGGCGGCCGCATTAAGCAGATCGAGACCGACATTCAGCTTCTCCCGCAGATCAATGCGGTGCGCACCCATCAGGATGCTCTGATAGGCCTCACCCACATTGCCCACAATCGCTGTGATCGCGAGGAACTCAATCGCTCTGGTGGCGGGCGCGAGGAAGCCTTTCGGCACGCCCACCGCGATGGCCAGAGGATGGGCGAAGATCGCGAGGGGCACAAGAACAACAACGGAAAGTATCAAAACCGCAAAGGTGCCCGTGCTCAGTAGCCGGCTGGCCCGGTCGTAGTCGCCGGTGCCGGTGGCTTCCGCTACGTACTTCTGGAACGCGGATTTTACGCCCGCGCCGCCCAGCGTGATGTAGGCGGCGATCGACATGAGAACCGCCCAGATACCGTAACCATCCAGCCCCAGGTGCCGGATCATCACCGGAACCACGATAATCCGGGTCAGTACGTGCACAAGATTTCCACCCACGCCGAAGAGCGTGTTCTTCCCAATGGAAGCGGTGAGCGCACGATTGGTTTTGGGAGCGGAGAATTTGGCGGTCATGTTTACCGTCGAAGAGCGGCTCGATGGCTCAGGGGATGCGGCGGCGATTCCCGATCTGTGACGACTGTCAGGTTCGTGGCTGGCCGAGGGCGGAACCGCCAACTGAAGCGGCGCCCACCGTCCACGCGCCGCTCGATGCCCGCGGATTTCCCGCAGAATCGGAGCACAGGGAAGTCAGCGCGCCGGAACAAAGCGAAGTCAGATTGATGCCTTTGCCGGTCAGCGGAGACCGCGGCTGCGGCTGGCCACTGCCGTTCACGCCGAGAGATGCGTGGTACGCCGAATGCGAGTCGCCCCGGACGCAGCTTCTCCACGAAGCGATTTGGGACGGTGCGTTGAAATTTCGCTGGCACACGAAGGCGTTGTCCCCTCCGTTTCCATACTGGTTATAGTCCGGACTGAACGGAATGCTGTCGGTTTCAATCAACTGATTGCAGCCGCTGACAGCGTTATTCTCAAAGCTCATCCCGCTGGTATCGCTGTTGGCTGTGAAACAAACGCCGCTTCCGTTTCCCGCGCTGCTGATGAGTGTATTGTTGTAGACTCCGCCGCCGTGCGCGGCGGTGAAGTTGCCGCTGGCCAGATCGAACAATCCGTTGTTGTCAGGTCGATCTCCCATCGTGACATTGTTGTAGACGGCAATGCCTGAGGTCGCGTCGGCGCAGGGAGTGGAACCTGGCCCCTGACCGCCCTCGATGAAGATGTGCCCGGTGACGTTTTGGCCGATAGGACCTTCGAATCGGTTGTTGTAGATCGCCAGCAGCGTAATGTGCGCCGGCGATCCATTCGTCTCGCTGGTAAAGCAGTGGATTCCGTCGTGGTGGTAGGTGTCGTTCCACGTATCCCAGTTGGCATAGCCGTAGACCGTATTGTTGCGGAAGATGAACGGGCCTGAGCTTCCTCCGGAGACCTGGCTGGCCAGCATCCAGCCATGGTCGATGTTATAGATCGTATTGCCGGCGATGACCACGTTGCCGTCGCCGTTGTTGAAATTGTTAAAGAGGCACCAGCCGGAATCGTGCATCACATTGTGCTCGATCAGCCAGTTCGAGCCGCTGATCGAAATGCACCGCTGCGCGCTCGCTTCCGCGGAAGTATCTTTGGCCGAGTTGTGCACGTACAGGTTCGCAATGGTCAGATTCTCGACCGTGCAGTAATTACAGTTGTAGCCCTCGATGCCCTCTGTTTTCTGTTGATAGGTCAGCCCGGTGCCGTTGGCCGTGTTCCGGATCGTGCCCGTGTTCTGGCCGTCAACGGTGTAGTAGCTGCGTCCGTAAAGACAAATCGCTCCGCCGCAGCCCCCGTTCGGCGAAGGGGCGAAGTAAGGAGCCTGGAGGATCGCACCGGTGTCGAATTTGATCATGACCGGATGGCCTGCCGAACCATTCCCCCTGGGATTCAGCAGCTGCGCACCCGCATCGCCGGTGATGGTTCCACAGATGTAATTCACGTCTCCCGGCGCGTTTCTGATCCCGTTAAATGTCTCCGGCGTGATCGCCCTCTGACCCTTGCAGGCTGTGCCGCCGCTGAAGGTTCCCGCAGACTGCGCAATGTAGCGCGTGGTCGCGGAGGCCGGCGGAGTTATCAGGAGAACGACAATAATCACCAGAGCCACAGCGACAGCAAGAACGGGAATAAGGTTCTTCATGGTTTGTCAACTGTTGCTTTGCGGACGGCACGTCGCAGGCACGCCGTCCGCTGTGAAGCGGACGGCGTGTAGCTACCGTGAAACAGGATAAACGGAGGAACTAATTAGTAACAACCGTTCCCGTCAGGCCTGTGGGTGGTGCAGGAGCCGTACCGGTAGTGGAATAAGCGCCCACCGTCCAGGATCCGCTGATGGGGCGCGGATTGCCGACAATGTCGCTGTTCAATGGGGTGATACCGAGAGACGTCAGATTCGCCCCGGCGCCGATGACGGCGGAGCCGGCCTGCGGCACTCCGGCAACCGAGAGGTTTGCACTGGAAACGTAGGCCGAAGGACTGGCGTCCTGTCCGGTATCTTTCTGCCAGGTTGAGAGCGATCCGGAGAAATCGCCCCGATATGCGAAACAGTTGGAGCCGGAACAACTCGCATAGATATTGTTGTGCAGCCCCCCGGAAGCGAAGCTCGCGCCTGTATCCGCCCAGATCAGGGTGCCGCACCCGCTCATGACATTGTTGGCGAAGGTCAAATTGGTCGCATTCGATACGCCCATACACGTGTCGCCGGATGTTCCGATGAACGTGTTGTTGTAGACCGCTTCGCCGCTGTCGTCGATGTTGATCAGGCCGTCGTTGTCGGCGCCGCTGCAGGTATCGATGAGCGTGTTGTTGTAGATAGCCACATTATGTGTGTTGTTGTTGTTAGATTCGACGAAGATGTGCGAAGTCACATTCTGGCCAATGCAGCCGCCGAACTTGTTGTCGTAGATATTGAGGCCGGTGATGGTGTCGGAGCCGTCGTCGTCGTAGCCCCATATGTGCAGGCCGTCGTGATGCCACACATCGCCCGGCGTGTCCCAGTCCGAGTAGTCGTGGATGTTGTTGCCGTAGATGTTGACGTTGCTCAGCGTGTTCCCTGCGTGCGGACCCCCGATGGCGATGCCATGATCGATGTTATAGATCTGGTTATTCGAGATCGTGATGCCGTTCGACGTGCCGCTGTCGAACTGCAGGTTGATACACCAGCTCACGTCGTGCATCAGATTATTCGTGATCGTCCAGTTGCTCGACGAACCGTGACCCCACATGCACGCCCCGCCACCCCCGCCTGGAACTCCGGTCGTGGTCATATACATGTCAATGATGCTGAGACCTTCCACCGTCAGGTTGTTGCTGCTGTCGGCTTCAATACCGTTACTGTCATTAGTGTATTTACAGGACCCACTAATACATGCAGCGCCTGGATCTCCGGTTGCCGTCGCCTCGACAATCCCCTGTGTGGCTCCGCTGGCGCCGCCGTTTCCGTTAATGACGATGTAGTTCTGGTTGCTGGCATCAATGGCTCCGCCCGAGCCTTGGGGGGGCCATTCCGGAGAGGCGAGAATCGCGCCGCTCTCGAAGTACAGCGTGACCGGAGCGCTGCTCGTGCCGCTTCCCTGAAAGACGAGCGCCTCAGTATTCGCGCCAACCGTGATCGTTCCGCACACGTGAACCGTGCTGCCCGGACCGATTTTCTCCCCGCTGGGCGTGCCGGTAGTCCAGTTCCCGCCTGTGTTGAAGTAGCTATATGCGTAAGCATTCGCGCAGCTCGTTCCATTGGCGGACCCGACAGCAGCCTGAGCGATATAAATGTCGTTTGCCTTCGCCATGGACCCACTGGCCAACAAAAGGGTGGCCGCAAAACCACAAATCAACTTCTTCATGGAAGACTTACCTAATCCTTTTCCGTAAAATGCCGGAGCCGCCGCGGTGCACGGAGGTGTAACTCTGATGGTTCAGGAACTCCCGCAAACCGTTCCGTGAATCCCGCCCACCGGGCGCCAGAAAGCCAGGCAATGGCACGGCCGGAATAACCGCCTTCAGCGCACACGTCTTGCTCAACACGGACAGCCTTCCCTCCGAGAATTGCGCCGAACCATTACCAGCTACGCGGGAACCAGTTGGCCTCGTGCAGTGCAAATCGAAGACCAGTCCTGGCCCCTAAAGTGACCAGTGATATCGCAATTCGGTGGAAAAACAGACACTTTAGTAACTTATCCGACGATCTGGCTGATTCTACGGTTGATAATCCCCATAGAAGGCCTTACTTTCGGGGGTTGCTGTCGGTTTTCCCCGTCCAGCACGGCTCACTATAGGGCGATTCTTCCATGAAATCCTGTCTCGACCCGCGTAAAAAAGTGCAGCCATCGATTACTTTTGGGTTCAGGCTTTGGTGCGAGCTTTCCGGACCCGCTTGGCCAGCGTCTGCAGGCCGCCCACCCAGTCGTAGGATCCCGCCATTTTGGCCTTCAGCAGAGCCGGATCGTCGGCGCTGTTCACCGGAAGCCGCTCCAGAAACAGGCGATCGCTGGCCGCCCCGGCGCGCCCAATCCGCGTGCAGACTCCGTAACGGTAGCCGCTTTCCTGCAGAATTCCCCGCAGCATCTCTTTGAATGGCTCGTCTGTCTGCGGAAAGGCATACGGGTACGCAAAAGTATCGATGCTGCACCCTGTTTTGTCTTCGATGGTCTCCCGCGACCGCAGCATCTCTTCGCGGATGCGATCCGCCTGCAGGTCGTGGAGCTGAGGATGGGTCACGGTGTGCGACCCGAACGAAATGCCTCGCTGCTGTAGTTCCCGCACCTCGCCCCAGGTCATGCACTCGCGTCGATTGAAGACCTGTGGCTGATCGCCGATCGAAGCGGTGGGCAGGAACATCGTGGCGGTGAATCCGAAGCTCTCGAGCGCCGGAAAGGCATGTCGGCAGAAATTCCGGTAGCCGTCGTCGAAGGTGATCACCACCGTCTTTTCGGTGACGTCCCCTGTCTGTAGCCGTTCTACGGCCGAGGCCACGCTCGCCGTCCGGTAGCCGTGTTCATGCAGCCAGCTCATCTGCTGCAGAAACAGGCCCGGGGGCACCGCGATCCGGAAATAGGGCCCCATAGCCGACTCGTCTTCATCGGCCACGCTGTGGTACATCAGGATCGGAATCTTGCCGTCGCGCCCGGCAAGCAACCGGTACAACGGCCCGACGATATGCAGTGACCCGGCGCGATCGAAGCGCAGACTCACAGCACCGCCCCGGAGCATGTCCTGTCGGGCATGCGTTTAGCTCCGCGCGGCAAGAACCGGCTCGGCAGCCCGCGACCGGGCGGTAAAGTTTGCGATCTCGTCCGCCACTCGCTCCTGCTGCTGCGCGGTCAGTTGCGGGAACATCGGCAGGGAAACGATTTCAGCGGCCACCCTCGTGCACACCGGCAGGTCCTCCGGTTTATAGCCGAGCGAGGCATAGGCCTTCTGCTGGTGCAGCGGAACCGGGTAGTGAATCCCCGTTCCGATGCCCGCCTGCTTCAGGTAACTCATCAGTCCGTCCCGATCGGCCGTGCGGATCACATAGAGGTGAAACACCGCGCGCGACCAGGCCGGCTCGTACGGGCACAGCACGGCGTCGTTGCCGGCCAGCAACCGGTTGTACTCGGCGGCCCGATCGCGGCGCTGCGCATTCCACTCCGTCAGGTGCGCCAGCTTCACGCTCAGCAGACCCGCCTGCAGCGCGTCCAGCCGGCCGTTGTAGCCTTCGATGTCGTGATAGTACTTCTTCGCCTGGCCGTGATCGCGCAGCATGCGCATATGTTTGGCCAGCTCCGGATCGTCGGTGGTGGCTGCGCCGGCTTCCCCGCAAGCGCCCAGATTCTTGCCCGGGTAAAAGCTGAAGGCCGCTGCCCGCCCCATCGACCCAGCCCGGAACCAGCGGTTCTGCCGCGCCGAGAAATATTCCGCGCCGTGCGCCTGGCAGGCGTCCTCGATCACGATCAACCCGTACTCCCTGGCCAGATCGAGAATCCCATCCATGTCGGCCATCTGCCCATACAGGTGCACGGGAACCACCGCAGTCACAGGCCGCTGGCTGCGCCGGCTGATGGGCCGGCCCGATCCGTCGCGCCGGCACTCCTGCTCCAGATACTGCCGCAGCTTCGGAACCGACAGATTGTACGTCTGCTCGTCGATATCGACGAACTCCGGCAGCGCGCCCGCCTGAGAAATCGCTTCGGTGGTCGCAATGAAAGTATGGGGCGTGGTCAGCACCACATCGCCGGGTTGCACACCGGCAGCCATGATGGCAAAGCGCAGCGCATCGGTGCCGCTGTTCAGAGCCACCACGTGGCCGCAATCGCAGAAAGCCGCAAAGGCCTTCTCGAATTCCTCCACCATGGGACCGCCGATAAAACCGGCGCTCCGCAGGGTGCGCTGAAACACGGCCGTGAGCTCTTCTTCAAGCTGCAGATGAGGGGTTACAAGGTCGAGAAACGGAATGTCACTGCTGACCGACATGGGTCGCCTCCAGAGGTTTTTCAAGGGTGCGGAGCACGCGCGCCGGATTGCCCGCCACGATGGTGTTGGGGGGGACATCTTTGGTGACCACGGCGCCCGCGCCCACAATGGCGTTTTCGCCCACCGTCACCCGGCTCAGAATCGTGGCGCCCGATCCCACCGAAGCGCCTTTTTTAATCACGGTTCGCTCGACCTTCCAGTCGGCTTCCGTCTGCAGTTCCCCGTTCGGCTGCGTGGCCCGCGGATAGCTGTCGTTCACGAAGACCACGCCGTGCCCGATGAAGACGTTGTCCTCGATCTCCACGCCCTCGCAGATGAACGTGTGACTGGAAATCTTGCAGCGCCGGCCCACCGCGGCGTTCTTCTGAATTTCCACGAACGCCCCAATCTTGGTTTCGTCGCCGATCGTGCAGCCGTACAGGTTGATGAACTTCGCCAGCCGGACCCCGTCGCCCAGCTTCACATCCGGGGCGATGCTGTTCCACTCGTTCATAGATAAACCAGCGCTCCCCGCTCGCGCAGCGACTTCGTCGCCGACTCCAGCATCTGCACCACCCGCAGCCCCGCGCATCCGTCGTTAAAGGGCTTTTTGCTGTTCGTCACGCAGTCCACGAAGTAGGTCAGCTCTTCGCGCAGCGCTTCCACCTGCTCCAGCTGCGGTGCCCACATGTCGCCCGAGCGGTAGTTCACCAGCAGTCTGTACACGCCTTCGCTGTTGGTGATGTTCACGCCCTTGTCGTACACCTTCACCTTTTCATCGGCCTCGAGGTCGTTCCACACCAGCATGCGTTTCTCGCCGCCGATCAGGGTCGTTCTCACCTTCACCGGCGACAGCCAGTTCACGTTGATGTGGGCGATCACATTGTCCGGGAAGTACACCGTCATGTACGCGACATCTTCGTGGCTGTTCAGGTGACTCTGGCCGGTAGCCACAATCGCTTCGGGACGCCCATCGATCAGGTGATCCATGATCGAGAGATCGTGCGGCGCAAGGTCCCACAGCACATTAATGTCGTGCTGAAAAAGTCCCAGATTGACGCGGGTCGAATCGTAGTAGTATAGCCGCCCCAGCGTTCCTTCCTGCATCAGATGCGAAATCTTGCGCACCGCTCCGGTGAAGAGGAACGTGTGATCGACCATGACCGTCAGGTTTTTCTTCTGCGCCAGCTCGATCAGCTGCTGGCCCTGCTCCACGTTACTGGTAAACGGCTTCTCGACGAACACATGTTTGCCGTTCTCCAGTGCCGCTTTGGTCAGCTCGAAGTGGGTCCACACCGGCGTGATCACCGCAATGGCGTCGATGTCGGGCGAGGTCAGAACCTCGTTGGTATCCGCCGTGATGCGAATCCCCGGATGAGCCCGGTGCGCCCTCTTCTGCGCGGCAGGACTCAGCTCCGCAATCGCCAGAACCTGGCTGCCTTCCAGACTGGAAAGGTTTCGGACAACGTTGGGGCCCCAATACCCGTAGCCGATTACTCCAAAATTCATTTGAACGTCACCACACTTTCGACACAATTCCGGATCGGCGTGAGCCGCCGCTCCGCATAACAGAAGACCTTTTGGACGATGAACGGGCCGAAACGGCCCCATGGAAGAAGAGTTAGTACGCGCCCTTGATCACCGCGGCGGGCGTACGCAGGAGTATCTTCACGTCCAGCCACGGCGACCACGACATGGCATAGCGCAGATCCAGCCGCACCATGTCGTCGAAGCGAACCCGGCTGCGCCCCGTCACCTGCCACAACCCGGTGATCCCCGGCTTTACCTGCAGTACACGACGGCGATGCCAGGTCTGATAGGCGGCCAGTTCGTACGGAATCGGCGGCCGCGGCCCCACCAGCGACATCTCGCCCCGCAGCACGTTGATGAACTGGGGCAGCTCGTCGAGGCTGCTCTTGCGCAGAAACTTGCCGATCCGGGTGATCCGATTGTCGTTCGCCAGCTTGAATACTCCGTCGCGTCCCGGGGCCACCTGCACCTGCTCGGCTTCCCCCGCGATCAGCCGCTTCACATAGTCCCGGTGCACGCTGTCGTCGTTGTTCACCCGCATCGAGCGAAACTTCAGAAACGTAAAGCGCTGTCCGTATTGACCGATGCGATCCTGGCGAAAGAAGATGGGCCCCTTCGAGCTCAGCCGGACGGCGATCGCGATGGCGGCAAACAGCGGAAAGCTGACCGTCAGCGCGAACAGGCTGCCCGCAACGTCCATCGTCCGCTTCATCCGCAGCAGCGACTGCCGATTCTCGCTGGGAACCATCAGGTCCGGATACAACACCGGATCGTTGGGTCGGCCCGGCTCATCGTGATCCCAGTGGTCCGGGAAGAAATGGAAGGAAAACGTGATCTGGTTGAACCGCTCGAGGGACAACTCCTCGCGCAGCGCGGCGCTCACCCGGCTCATGATCGTGCCCAGCACGGAGCGCCGGTCGTTCATCACGATGCCCGTGAACATCACCCCCACGGTGCACTGCGATTTGTACCACCCCACCGAATCCGTCTCTCGCGTACATGACAGCATCGCGCTCATGATGCTGTTCAGCGTGGGCGCGCCGCCGTTGACGCTCGGCACCGCACCCGCTTCCAGCAACATCAGCAGAAAGGGTTCCCGCGATCGCTCGGTCCTCTTGCGCTCCAGCGCAATGCCTCTCTTGAACTCGTCCTCACTGAGGATGAAACGTTCCCCGACGAATCCCGCGTCGAGGATCGGGTCGCTCGGTTTCGCGACTTTACCAAGGTTGAGTACGCTCACGTTCAACTCCTCTCTGGATAAACGGATCGGTCGTCCGCTCGGGGGGGGAACCGGCAGTCAGTGACCTCCCGGATCGTCGCCCGGGAATGGCAGCCGCAGATAGTACGTAAAGATTGCTGAATTTGGGATTCCGCAGAAGGCCCGCGGAAACCGCGATGTTTCCGTTCGCAGAATGAAGGGATAATGCGCGGCGCGCAGATGAGCTCGATCTGCGGCCGCGGGACGGAAAGCTCCTCCGGCGAATCGGCGGCTTTAACTGCCGCTCGCTCCGGAGGCCGTCCCGTAGTAGTAGTAGCTGCCCTCTTCGACGCTCTTGTAGGAATTCAGCAGAGCGCCGATCATCTTTGTCTTGTCGATCGCTTCCAGGCCCTTTTGCAGAAGCCGCTTCTTCGTCACACCCGGGCGGGCCACCAGCAAAATGCCATCCGCCAGACGCGCCCACACGCTGGTGTCGGCCAGCGGCAAAATCGGAGGGGAATCGATCACCACCCAGTCGAACAGCGAGGCCAGCTGCTCCATCAGAACCGGCAACTTATTCGACTGCAAAATCTCCAGCGCATTGCCCTTCATCACGCCCGACGGCAGCAGCCAGATCCCGGCTTCTTTGAGCTGGTACACACTTGACGCCAGGTTCTGGTTTCCCTCCAGCAGTTCGCACAGCCCCGTGCCCGTTTCCAGCCCGAATACCCGGCCCAGCGTCGGCCGCCGGATATCGCCGCCCACCAGCAGCACCTTCTGGCGCGATCCTGCCGCCAGCGCACAGCTCAGGTTCGCCGAAACCAGGCTCTTGCCCTCATCCGGAATCGTGCTCGTGATCAGCACCTTGCGCAGCGGAATTTCCTTGCGGCGATGGCGCAGCCGTACCGCCAGCAGCCGAAACGCCTCCGCCGCCGGATTGGCCCCTTCCATCAGCGAGACGAGACGCTGGCCTCCTCCCGGCGCCGGCGTCAGCGGCCGGAACATCTCCAGCAGCCGGGCGTTCTTCTCCGTGTCGGCCTGCATCGGCTCCGCCAGAGCCTCCACCAGCGTCGCCATCGAGGGTTCGCGGCCAGTCCCAGCCGCAGCGGCTGCTGAGGGAGACGCCTCTGCTTCCGTCAGCGCAGGCGTATTGTTCGTTCCGAAGGCAACGATCGCTTCCCGGCGATGGGATGCCTGGCGCTCTGCTCGCTCCAGCAGTTCCGAAGCGTCGGTCGCGGCTGCATTGCGGGGCCCGCCCCGCTCTGCTTCCGCCCTCTGCAGGGCATCAAAGATTTGGCTCATATTCGCTCGCCTCAACCGCTAAAGGGACGGTCCCGCCGGACCGGGATGATCCCGGACCGCGCAGCATCGCATAAAGATCGCGGAAACCCTGCTGCGATCTCTCATCGCTTCCAATCGTTCCGTTCTCTGAATCCGGCGGGTGCACGCTGGTTTCCAGACGGAACTCCCGCGCCACATCGTGGATGACGTCCGTGGTGATACTGTGCATCTGCCGTGCGTATCCAATAATCAGGGCGTTCTCGCAGATCGTGTTGATCAGGCGCGGAATACCGCGCGAGTGATGATAGACCGCTTCCACCGTCGGGGACGGGAAGATAGTCTCCGGCTTCGCCTCCGACCCGGCCACGTGCAGACGATGTCCGATATACTCCTTCGTCTCCTCGATACTCAGCGGCCCCAGATGAGCCCGGATCGAGATCCTCTGCTTCAGCTGCCGCAACTGGCTGGAGTCCAGCTTCATGTCCAGCTCCGGTTGTCCCACCAGCACGATCTGCAGAAGCTTATCGTCGATCGTTTCCAGATTCGTCAGCAGCCGCACTTCCTCCAGCAGATCTTCCGAAAGATGATGCGCCTCGTCCACGATCAGAACCGTCGTCAGTCCTCTCGAACCGCGCGACACCACAAACTCCCCCAGCTCGTGCAGCAGCTCCCCTTTGTTCTTCCCCGAAACCACCAGCCCGAAATCCGACAGGATGTACTGCAGAAACTCCACCGGCGACATGCGGCTGTTGAAGAGATAGGCGTACGAAACGTCCCGGCTCTCCCGTAACAACCGAAGCAGGCAGCGCAGCAGCAGGGTTTTTCCGGTGCCGACCTCGCCAGTCACCACCACAAACCCCTTGTGCCTCCGGATCCCGTAATGCAGCGCCGCCAGCGCCTCGTTGTGCCGCTGCGTCGCCACGAAATAGCTCGGATCCGGCGTCAGGTCGAAGGGGTTCCGCGTCAGATGGTAGAAAGCTTTATACATAATCCCCCTCAGCTACGCAGATAACTCACCGCTGCCCCGGCCAGCATCATCACCAGCACCAGAGCTGCTGTCGCCCATCCTATGAACACCCGACGGCGGCTGTTGTGCACATCCGTGGCGGTCACGATCTCCGGTATCTCCGATATCACCGCCATCGGCAGCATATCCCGGATCTCCTCGCCCATATGCATCCGATCGTCCACATACTCCAGCACGCCCACCAGGACGACCCCCATCACCAGCCCCAGCGCCACCCCGATCCCGCAGAATTTCAGGGGGTTGGGAAAGTCGGGCTTCACCGGCAGATTCGGCGGGTCCTGCATGGTGAAGCGCTCGCCCTGCTGCATCTGCTCCATGCTGGTCGCCATCTGCGACTCGTTTTCCTTTTTCAGCAGGTCGTTGTAGTCGGACTGCGACTGCGTATAGCCGCGATTCAGATCCGCCAGCTCCTCCTCGGCCGACGGCGCCGCGTTCAGCCGCGCCTGGTAATCGTTGATCTTCGCTTGTAGCTGCGAGACCGCCTGCTGCCGCGTGCTGATTTCGGTTTCCGTCGCGTGCAGCTGGCTCTGCGCCTGCGCCAGAGGCCCGTTCTCCACTACGGCTGCCGGTTCCCCCTGATCCGCATGGCTCCGCGCCTTCAGTTGCGCCGCCAGGGCCGCGCGCGCCTTCTCCATTCTCGCGATTTGCCCCTTCAGATTCTGAACATCCGGGTAGGCATCCGTGAAGCGCGTGCTCAGATCCGCCAGCTGCGTCCGCAGGGTCTGCAGCTGCTGATCCATCGCTACCAGCCCCGTCGGCGCTCCATCGGCGGTACGCACCGGCGCTGCCTCACGATATTGCTCCACCAGCGACTGCAAATAGGAACGCTGCTGCATCGCGGCCCGCAACGAATCCTCCTGGTTCTGCAACTGCGCCTGCAGCCCGTTCAGGATTTGCAGATTCGACGCCTCCTGGTCGGGCAGCTCGCCCTGATGCCCCGTCTCGAAGGACTTTACCTTGCCTTCCTGTTCTGCCAGCTGTTGCCGCGCCGTCTCCAGCTGCCCCTGCAGGAACTTTGTCGCGTCCTGCGATTCCGCCTCGCGGGAGTGCAGGTTCTCGTTGATGAAATTGGTCGTCAGCTCGGTCACCACCTGCTGAGCAATTAGCGGACTGGGCCCCGCATAGGACACCTTGAACGCATTGATCAGCCCGTTCGAATCGCGCACCAAATCCACCGTGATCTGCTTCCGCATCTCATCGACAGAAATGTCCGGCGAAAGCATGCGGCCGTCCCTCTGATTCAGGTGCAGCTCACTGATAATCCCCAGCAGACGCGTCCGGCTCTCCAGCTGCTGGGTAATGCTCTGCAGCCGGTCCTGCAGATTGTCACTGATGTTCGGCAGGACGTAATTCTTCGGCATCGTCGGCTCCTGCACCAGGATCAGAGTCGTCGATTTGTAGGTCTTGGGCAGAACAAAACTCAGTCCCCACACCAGCAGCCAGCCGGCAAAAAAGGGAATCAGGAACATCATGTGCCGGCGCTGCACGAGGTCGCGAACCCGCTGAAGATCGAACCCTTTGGATGGCTCTTCTTCGTAAATTTCTGCCATCGCTACCTCCCCACCGGCCTGGAGAACTGATAACTCACCGATCCGTAGACGCGGTTGCTGTCCGGATTCAGCTCGATCGTGCTCACCCCCGGATAGGACTGGTGAATGCGCGAGTAGACGACACTGAAGCTCGCGCTCCTGCCCAGCGTGCGTGTGAGGTCGGCGGAACCGGAAACCGTGTGCCCCGTGGACAGCTGGGGGTTATACGCGGGACTGTCATTCTTCAGATTCGAGTAGCTCGCTCCCGCGGATATCTCCCACGCCCGGGCCACCCGCCATTGCGCCATCCCATTGTAACTGGTTTGACCGTACAAACCGTTCAACCCTCCCCCTCCGCTCACCGACCGTCCATATCCCACGGCGAAATTCGTGATCGGGCCCTGCCAGCCAATACTGGCGCTGATCGCCGGCGTCCACTGCGTCACCAGCGGACCATTCCGGACGACGAACGAGGAGTGCTCCAGCCCCCCCTGCAGCGAGGCCGTCAGATTCCCCTGCTTTGTCCGCAGTAAGTAAAACGAATAGAACGGCGAGAAAGTATTGAGAGCCGCGTTTCCCTCCGCATTCGACAAATAGGTGAGAATCTGCAGGTACTGATAAATAAACCCTATATATTGGTGCGCGGTAACCCGGTGGGTATAAAAGCCGGAACCTCCAACAGAGTTTGAGTTAACCAGCCCAGGTACCTCCTCGCTCTTGGGATAATCCAGCTGAGCAAACGACCCCTCGCCGCCAATCAGCGTGTTTTCGCTCGCCTGCAGTGCCAGATCAACCGTCGCCGTGTTCACAATACGGTCGGCGAACTGGGCCACGACGCCATCCAGCAGCGTTGGCGATCCACTGGAAACAGCGCCTCCTACCCCCCCTGACGCCATGCCGAAAACACTGGAACTTCGCGTGAACGCGTCCTGCATCCGGAATACAAAATGCGGCGTGATTCGATATTGCAGACTCCCCACAGCGTTCTGATCGAATTCGTTCAGCTCGCTTACCTCAGAGTAGAAGCTGAACGCCGGGTTGTAGTTGAACTGGGCTGCCGTCCTCGCCGTGTTCTTGTTGTAAGTGATGGACGGAGACAGGCTATAAACCCCCGACCCCGTCTTCGAATTGGTGAACCCGGCCAGCACATTGTCCGCATAGCCGCCGCCCCCGGTCAGCGCCACATTGACGAAATTATGGCGCACGTCGGAACCCACCTGCGCCGGGTAAGACTGCCCGGTCACCGGCGGAGGCAATTCCATCGGCGTCTCCGTCGCCGATGGCGACTGCGCCCATACCGGAATGCCGGCCAGCAATGCCAGCCCAAGGCAAATACGCTTCAGCATAAGAAAAAATCTCAGATCGGCGAACAGTTCACGCAATCAAGGCACAATCACGGTGTCGTGAGGCTCCAGCCTGACGTTTTCCTGTGTGTTCTTGCCCTTGATTACGTCTTTGTAGTTGAAGTGCAGCCGCACCTCGCCGCCTCCCGGGTTGGGCCGCAGAATGTAAACGCCCTTCTCCTTGGCGAAATCCAGAAATCCCCCCGCCTCGGCAATGGCATCGAGAACCGTCGTGGTGGTGGTCAGCGGATAAGAACCCGGCTTGGCGACCTTCCCCAGAATATTGAATTTCTGGCTGTTGATCTGCTCCACGATCACCGTCACATCGGGCTGTGTAACGTACGCCTTCAGCTTGTCCGTGATCACCTGCTCCAGTTGCAGCGGCGTGCGCCCCGCAGCCTGCAGCTCGCCAATCAGCGGCATTGAAATCTTTCCGTCCGGCCGCACCTGAACCGTCTTGGTCAGCTCCGGATCCTTCCACACGTTGATATTGAGCTTGTCGTCGTTCCCAATCACAAACGTGTTGTTGTGCGCAGCCGGCGCATCCGCTGACGTCTCCGCCGGCGGGTCCTGCGCCCCCGAATCCGCCTGCGCTACAACGATTCTCGAACCAGTCAGAAGCACAACGATAACAATCCACCAATACAGCCTGTGTCTCATCACATTTCCCATCAGGATTACGTATGTTTTCTCAGTTTGGTAATCCGCACATCGGCGGAGTTAACGGTCTGCGCTCGGGTCGGTCTCTGCGTACCCGCCGCTCCATCGTTCCCCTGCAGGAGCCAGTTCCGGGACGGCCAGCACTGCCGAGAGAGCCCCTTTTCCGTTCAGCTCCGTCTGGATCGGTTCCACATCCGAGGCGTCCACTTCCACGCCCACCGACTGTGCCAGCATATCCACCGACAGCACCAAGCGGTACAGGTTTTTCTTGCGTACTAAAATTCCTTCCACCCCTGCCAGCGAACCGCGCGTGACACGCACCCGTTCGCCGACCTTCAGAAAGGGGTGCGGTTCCACTCGGAACGATCCCTCCACCGCCCGCCGGATCGCCCCAATCTCTGCCTCGGGAACCACAGCGATCTGCTCGCCCCGGGTCAGCAGCATGTGCACGCCCGGCGTGCTCACCACCTGCAGCCGCCGCTCCGGCTGGCCCCGCACAAACACGTAGCAGGGAAACAATGGCAGCGAGAGAACCTTCCGCCGGTCCTTCCAGCGCCGGATCGAGTCGTACGCCGGCAGAAACACCTCGAATCCTTTGGCCGTCAGCATCTCCGCCACGACCTTTTCGTGCTGATGTCGGGTATACAGCGCCCACCATGGTGCTGTCTCAACACGTTCAGAGGGATTCACGGTTGGTAGCAACATGCCCTGAAGTGTACTCCCTGCTCCTGTGGGGCAGTCCTGAAGCAGTCCTGTGGAGGAGTCCCGTGGAGCGTAGCTCCGCCCTGTGGGCTACAGTGCCCCTTTTTCCACACTGACTGGAAACTTCCGGCGCGCGGCCCAGAGCGTCCCACTCATGAGCCCCGTTCGCCTTCTCCACTGCACGCACTTCAAAAAGGGAAAAGAATCAAAGCGCCAACCGTCGATTGCCATTCGTTGCATCTTGGGTCACGTCTTTTCTGCTGTCCATTTGGCGAATAAATCGTGAATGCGCAATTTTGACAGCGATCGTAACCGTATTGGCCGGGATCCGGCATTTCGACGATCGGATGACCAGTCCACGGCAGAAAACTTCGGCGGCGCATTCGCCGTCCAGTTCAACAGGGAGAAAAAACCTCATCTCAATCGCCGTCCTCGGCTCCAGGGTTCGATCGGCGCGAATGAGCATTCCGGAAATGCTGATGTTCTCAGTCACTCCTTCATGCCACTCCCGCTCTCCCCTGACCCGATACCGGATCGAGGTTCCAATTTCATACCGCCGGGCTCGGGATGTTTCCAACGGGGATATGCTCACAACCCGCTCCAAATCCATCCCTTCTCCTTAGGTAAACCTGGGTTGAAACCGGGCAGAACATGCCACCCGCGGTGCGAGGTTTCAGCCTTCAACATGCGAGGTTTAGGTTAGGGCAGTTCCGAGCACTCAGCAATGGCCCGACAGTACTATGGTCATATGACTGCATAGTGCTACTTATTCGGAACCATGGTGTGTTACCCGGGTTGAAGTGCGCTTCAATCACGTCGCCGACCCTGCGTCGCGCGCAGGCTCCCGGCCGCCCCGTGCCGTCTTGGAAAACCGCCCTCCGCCCTGGACCCGATGCCGCGCTCACGATGCGACGGCGGTGAGCCGATGATTCACCGCGAACAGCGCCAGTTCCAGACGGTTCGACACCCCCAGCTTGTCGAAAATGTTACTGACATGGTGCTTAACCGTCTGCTCGCTGATGGAGCAGCGCTGGGCAATATCGGGATTCGAGTATCCCGCAACCACCAGGGTTACGATTTCCATCTCGCGCGGCGTCAGCCCGAAGTCCCGGGCCCGCAATCCGGTGCCGTCGTCCGCCGGCCCCCCCGCGCTGCGCAGCGCCTTCACCAGATCGGTCACGCTCTCTCGCCCCACCCAGTACTGTCCCGCCATGACACAGCGAATGCTGTCGAACAACCGCTGCGTCGTCGATTCCTTCAAAATCACGCCGAAAGCGCCCAGCCGCAGAGCCTGCACGATCTGCGCTTTGTCGATGGCTGCCGTCAGCAGCAGCGTGCGCACCGGTATCTTCGCCGCCCCCAGTTCGCGGAGCACCGCCATGCCGTCCCGCCGCGGCATCGACAAATCCAGCAAAAGAATGTCCGGTTTCGCCTTGCGGATCAGCCCCAGCAGCTCGTCCCCGTCCGCGGCCTCGCCGACCACCTCAAACCCTGGCTCCGACTGCAGCAGCCGCCGCAACCCATCGCGAAAAAGGGGATGATCGTCCGCGATCAGAATCCGAATCGGAGAAGGCAAGCTATTCACGTAGGGAATCATTTTGAATCGGTTCTGCCAGCCAGCTGCCGCATCCTGTTCAACCCTGTCATCGGGACGGTGTTGCACAAGTGAGGTTAAATTCTGGTAACTGGCACTCCTCGGCTGAAAAACGTACAGCTAGACTTCCTGAAGTGCTTCAGGATGAAATATTTACAGCGATTACGTCGTACCCGGATCAATACCTTGCGGGGCTTGCTTGAACTCGATTATAGCGTGAAGTGAGTAGCCATCCAGTTAAGGAATCGCGCCATTTTCCAGCATCGATCCACAGCCTTCCCCCTCGCGCCATCTCCCGAAATTCTGTCGCCGCTCCCCGTCTATTCCACCGGCCTGCGATCACCGGGGGCCGATCCTGCGTCGTCCTCCGTCAATATTTTCCGTCTCCTCCACCAGTCTCTTCTTGTTTGTCTCACGGAATGGTCACGGTGAACAGATTGGAATCCGAACTTTCCACTCCGGAAGCATCCACACTGGTAACGGCGTAAACATATGTTTGCCCACTTTGGACCGTCGCGTCCGCATACGTCGTCGGCACGTTCACACTTGAGCTCAGCAGCTGGAAACTCGAACTGCCGCCCGCTGCGCGATAAATGTGGTAGCCCGCTACCGGATCGCTCGAACTCGCCGGCGCATTCCACGTCAGGTCCACCGCATAGGTAGCCGAAGAGGTCCCCGTTCCGGTCAGCGCCACCACCGTGGTCGCACCCGTCGTCGAGTTGCTGGCGATCGATAATTTCCCGGTTGCCGCGCCCGCCGCCGCGGGATTGAACACCACGTTCAGCACGGCGGTTTGTCCCGGATTCAGTGTGACCGGCAGGCTCGCGGCCGCCAGTGTGAATCCGGTGCCCGACACCGTCGCTCCGCTCACCGTCACCGCGCTGCTCCCCGTCGAGCTCAGCGTTACCGACTGCGTCACCGGTGTGTTCAGCGTCACGTTCCCGAACGCCACCGTCGTCGCATTCACGCTCAGCACCGCGCCACTGCCCGGCGACGATGCCGCCGTCCCCGTTCCTGTCAGGCTGATCAGCATCGTTGCGCCGCTCGCTGCGTTGCTGGTAATCGTCAACTGACCCGTCGTGGCGCCCGCCAGGGTCGGCGCAAACTGCACCTGCAGCGTCACCTCCTGGTTGGGGTTCAGCGTGATGGGATAGCTCCCTCCGGCCACTGAATATCCTGAGCCGGTCAGCGTCGCGGCACTGATCGTCACCGCCTCCGTTCCCGTCGATTGCAGGACCAGCGTCTGATCCGCCGAAGTGTCCACCGTCACGTTGCCAAAAGCCAGACTGGTCAGGTTGGCGCTCAGAACCCGGGTCGCCGCATTCAGCGTCAAACCGAACGTCTCCGTTACGCCCCCGGCCGTTGCCGTCAGCGTCCCGGTCTGGCTCGAACTCACCGCAACCACCGTGGCCTGGAACGTGGCGCTGCTGGCATTGGCCGGCACCGTCAGCGTCGCCGGAACCGTCACCGAACTGCTGCTGCTGGACAGGGTCACGCTGACGCCGCCGCTCGCAGCCGCGCCGCTCAGCGTCACCGTGCAATTGTCCGTTCCCGAGCCGGTCATCGCGCTCTCGCTGCACGAAAGCTGATCCAGCTGCCCATTCGCGGTCACAGTGGCCGCATCGGTCTTGACAATCGATCCGCAGCCGCTGATTCCCGGAATCACGAGGCCGGTCGCAACCAGAGCGCACCATGCCGCCATCCGGCGTGCCGACCCATGCCGCGCCCGCCGGCCCAACCGCTCGGCAATCCATGGCTCTCCGCCACGCTGTGCTCCACCAGGAAGCAACGAGAAACGAAAGGGGGTACCGTACATCCTCACCTCTTGCATCGTTCCCGCGTTCTGGCGTGTCAGGGTCGAAGCCCTGCCGTACGATAAAGCCGAATGAACTCGGAGTCTCCACAGCAATCTCCAGCCGCCGTGAAGCCCCAGTGTTAAATCTGCTTACAACTGTCTGCCAGTCTTGCGAGATTTTGGCTTCTGAGAGTGCACGCTAATTACCGTTCTTTCGTAAGCCCATGGTACTTTCGTGTTATCCACGCGGAGTGCACCAGAACTATGGCAGTTATGCATGTTTCTCCGCATCCATCGCGCTATCTCTCATCTGCTGTTCATCCAGGCAAGGTAAAAACAGCGCCGCCGCTGGGAACTTTCTTCCTCGATTTCCACCGCACAACCGCTCGTCTTGCCTTTTGCATGAATTCCGTACCCGCTTTTGCACATCCCCCATTAGTAAGTCTCAAACGTCACGCTTCGATAACTCATGGGTAACAGTAAGACGCATTCGCACACAATGTGGTGCAATTCCAGCCCTCCTACAATGAAGTTATGCAGGACCGCAAAGCCGTCATCGCCGGCGCAGGCATCATCGGTCTCGCCACCGCTCTCGAACTCGCCGACGCCGGCTGGCACGTCACTGTCTTCGATCGGCGTGAGGCCATGGCTGAAGCCTCCCGCGCCGCCGCCGGCATGCTCGCCGGTCTCGATCCCGAGAACCCGCCCGCTCTCCACGCGCTCGCACGTCTCAGTCTCAGCCTCTATCCGGACTTCCTCGCCCGCATCGAAACCCTCTCCGGACGCAGAATCCCTCTCCGCACCAGCCGCACGGCGCAGGGTCTGCCCCATCGGCCCTCCGGCATGACGCAGCTGTCTTCCGCCGATCTGCAAAAGCTGGCCCCCGGCATCGATCCCCGCACCCTCGACTTCTTTCTCCTCGAAGAAACCAGCTTCGATGCCTGGGATCTCGCCGAAGCTCTCCCCGCCGCCTCCCGAGCCGCCGGCATTCACCTCCGCGAGCACACCCCCGTCCTGCAGGTCCATTCGGAAAAAGCCGGCGTGCAGGTCGAAACGCCGCAGGGCTCCGTCTCCGCAGCCGTCTTCCTCAATGCTGCCGGCGCCTGGGCGTCCGCACTGGATCCTTCCCTGCCCATCTTCCCCCGCAAAGGCCACCTGCTCACCGTCGAGCTGCCCGGCGACGTGCAGACGGAGTGTGTTCTCCGCACCGGCGCCGTCTACATCGTGCCCCGCGGCCAGAATCGCTACACCGTCGGCTCCACCGTGGAAGACGCCGGCTTCGACCGCACCGTCGATTCCGGCCGCATTCAGGGCCTCTTCCACGAAGCGGCCTGCCTCTGGCCGCCCCTCCGCCAGGCCCGCATCGTGGAAAGCTGGATCGGCTTCCGCCCTGCCTCCGAAGACGGTCTGCCCATCCTCGACGGCACTGCCGAAAACTGCTGGATCGCCACCGGCCACTTCAGGAACGGCATCCTTCTCGGTCCCGCCACCGGCCGCGTGCTCGCTCAATGGATGAACGGCCGAACCCCGGAAGTTGACCTGACCTCGTTTCGCGCCAGCCGCTTCACGCCCGCACCCCAATCCTCATGAGCCCGCCAGGAATCATTCGGACCGAGCACATCACCTTAGCAATGGAAGTTTCCCCGCTTTCCCTCGTTTCGCGCCAGCGCTTCGCCCCCGCACCCCAATCCTCACGAACCTGCAAGGAATCCCTCCACCGCGCACTTCCCCTTCGTAGTCGGATTGCGGAAAAACCCCGTCGCTTTGAAAGGGCATGCCTTCAGTGTCTGCGTGAGAACTCGTCGCGCACCAAAAACCCCGGTGCCTCCAGGCCAGGTTCACCCCACAGCAAAAGCAAACTCCCCTGTCGGGATCGCATCCCTGCTGCGCGGGGATCATTCCACCCCCACAGCGCCCGCAACCCCGGTACCCTCGCCGGCCAGGTTCACCCCGCAGATGGGATGAGAGTGCTGGTCTCCGGCCGCAGAGGTACTCCGCGGTTGGGCGCAATCGAAGGTGCAAAGGAGACCATCGTCAAAAAGGTTAGCAGCATGGCAACAGCAAGAAGCAAGCTGCCCATGTCGGGATCGCATCTCCGCTGCGGAGGGATCTTTCCACGCTCCTAAACTGGCGCCAACTAACGCTCGCAAAACCCGGCAGCCCCCGGCCAGGTTCACCCCACAGCAAGAAGCAAACTCCCCTCATCCCCGATCGTCCAAAGAATTCTTTCCTTGCTTCGGCCCGCAGTACTCCACGTAGAACCGATTTGGAACGTCAAGCCCTTCCTGCGGCCTCGTTCTCCCGCACACTCTTCGGCCATGCCGTAGCCGGCCCGGAATGAATCCGGCTTGTGCGTCTGAGGGATGGTTTTCGCTCTCCCGTAGCCTTTCTTAGCAAGCCGGTAAATGGAAGTTCCCCCTGCTTTCCCACGAACCGGATGACAGTCCAATTTCGCGTAAGCTATAAACAGTGGGCTGGATACGCAGCCGCGCGCCGAACCGCTTCAGTTCGCAGCCTTTGCATCGCGCGGCGCAATTGCAGCATCCCGGTAATCGGCATGCTTTTTTGTGTCGACGTGGAGGAAGGGCAGCAGATGGTGACCGCGACGGTGACAAAAGGTCTCGAAGGGGTAGTAGCAACCAACTCCGGCATTTGCTGGATCGACGGCTATGCGGGTGTGCTCGCCTATCGCGGCATCGATATTCACGAGCTCGCCGACAAATCCACCTTCGAGGAAACCGCCCATCTGCTGTGGTTCGGCCGCCTCCCCAGCCACGACGACCTCGCCGATTTCACCAGGAAGCTCACCGCCGCCCGCCAAATTCCCCCGCAAATCTACGACCTCCTCCGCTCCTTCCCCAAAGAAGGCACGCCCATGGAGGCGCTGCGCACCGCTGTCTCCGCCCTCAGCTTCTACGATCCCGCCGAAGCCGCCGTCGATCACGACTCCAACGTCCGCAAAGCCTACGCGCTCACCGCCCAGCTGGCCATGCTGGTCGCCGCCTTCGACCGCATTCGCAAAGGCAAAAAACCGATCGAGCCGGACCCCTCGCTCTCCCACGCGGCCAATTTCCTCTGGATGCTCCACGGCGAAAAACCCATCCCCGCCGCCGCCCGCACCATGGACATCGCCCTCATCCTCCACGCTGATCACGAGCTGAACGCCTCCACCTTCGCCGCGCGCGTCATCGCCGGCACCATGGCGGACATGCACTCGGCCATCACCGGCGCCATCGGCGCTCTCAAAGGCCCGCTCCACGGCGGCGCCAATGAAGCCGTGATGAAGATGCTCTTCGCCATCGCTCGGGAGGGCGGCGATCCCGTGGAGTACGTGAAGAGCCTGCTCGCCCAGAAGAAGAAGGTCTTCGGCTTCGGCCACCGCGTCTACCGCACCGAAGATCCACGCGCCACCCACCTGCGCGCCATGTCCGAGCAGCTCAGCCGCGACTCCGGCAACACCAAGTGGTACGACATGTCTCGCCAGATCGAGAAGTTCGTCAAAGAGGAGAAGAAGCTCAACGCCAACGTCGACTTCTACTCCGCCTCGACCTACACCACCCTCGGCATCGACATCGACCTCTTCACGCCCATCTTCGCCATCAGCCGCATCGCCGGATGGGCCGCCCACGTCATCGAGCAGCTCGACGACAACCGTCTCATCCGCCCCCGCGCCGAATACACCGGCCCCGAATACCCGGTAAAGTACGTGCCCATCGCCCAGCGGTAAGGCGCGAACGCTAACGAACCAGGAACGAGCGCGAAGGCACAATCGTAGCCCGCATGCCCGCCGCCTTCGACAAAAGAAACAACTCTGTCACCCTGAGCGCAGCATCCGAATTCGTTGCGCCAATCTTGGCGCAACAACAAATTTAGACGCGAGTCGAATGGACCTGCATTTCCTGGCTCTTCGTTCCGAGCGGGACCGTCGGAAACGGCGTCAATCAATGGAGGGTTCGTCGCGATGCCGAACGCCCGATGCGCCGGTGTCCCCATCGACGGTCAGCCCCGCCTGTATGCAACGCCGTTGCGCGATGCTGAGCACTCCGGGGTTGCCCACGTCCTCACGGGCTTCCGCCAGATAAGCCGCGGCAAAGGCGGGATCTTTCCTCAGTTCCCGGGCCACTGCTTCCTCTTGCGAAATGCTTGCCGCGTGCGGCACAACCATTCTCCTTCTCACCGATACGTCCTCTCCAGGTCCCTCAACGCAAACCACAGACTCCACCACATCGCCCCACAATATGTGAGCACGAGCAGCAGTCCGAGGCAGACGACAACCGTGCCCAAACCGAACGCCTTCCATGCAGCGTGAAATGGTCCCAGGTCGGAAATCAGCACAACGAACCCGCAACTCACCGCAAACCAGAGGAATACCCACCCGGTCCGCCGCCTCCACCTCTTCGCCTGCGACTGCGCTTCCCCGATCGCACCCTCGACCTCTTCCCTGCTCGGCGCATCGTCAATGTCCAGCATCACTGCCCCCGCCACCCCATCCCCGCAAACGGCTTCTCCCCCCGCCGCCCCCACCACAACCACATCAGCACCGCGACGACCGCCAGCAGAGCCAGCACCAGCACACTCCCCTCCGGCCCCGTCGTCCCACCGCTCCACAGCGCCGCGCCCACCGGATGCTCCCGCAGCAAATGCCCCTGCGCCACCATCCCGCTGTCCG
>JBAUOP010000010.1:0-19006 GCA_049579805.1 Acidobacteriaceae bacterium | reverse complement strand
CTTCCGCCCAGGAAGCTGACCGGCAGCCGGGGAGTGCCCGGCTGCCGAGGTTGAGGATTAGAAGGTGATCCGGCCGCCGAACTCCATCGACCGAGGACTGTTGGCCTGCGCGTTCATGACGCCCCAGCCCGCGGGGTTGCTGACGCCCAGTGACGGATCGAAGAACTCGCGGTGGTTGAGCATATTGGTCGCGATGAACGAGAACTCGAAGGTCGTGGACTCTGCAATTCGGATATCCTTCTTGACCTGCCCATCGAGGTTCCAGTACGGCTGGCCCATGAACGGACCGTAACCGGGGTTCTTGGTGTCGATGCCCAGAATCGGGTCGCGCACCTGGTTCCAAACGGCGACCGGATTCTTAAAGAGGTTCACCGTAGGCGTGGAAACCGGAGTGGCGACAGCGTTGCCATAGGCATCGGTACCGCCGGGCACGCCGAAGTGAGCCGAGTGTCCCGCGTTGTACTTGCTGGTGAACACGCACTGCTCGATGGTGGAGTAGCCGTCGATGTCGTCGGCACTACCCCACGACTGTCCACCCGTCCAGGTGCCGCAGTAAACGGGCGGTCCGGAACCGGCGGTGAAGAGCGGAGCGAACTGCCACCCGCCCGCCACGCGGCCCAGGAAGCCGCTCTGGCCCTTGAACCACGGATCCTGAGCAATGACGTAGGTGTTGAAGACAATGCGCCGATCGAAAGCCTGTTCGCCATACTCGGCGGCGAGGTTGAATGCATCGTTCGGTGCGGATTCGCTGGACGCCTGAGCCTCGCTGTTGGTGCCCAGGGCCTTGCTCCAGGTGAGGTTGCTCTGCGTGGTCAGCCCGTGCCAGTTGTGCGCCCCTAAGCTGACGAACGCGCCGTTGTAGTTGCCGTAGCCGGTGCTGGCATTCAGCGCCATCCCGTAGGGTGCCTGCCCGCTCGCGCCATTCACGGAACCGGGAATCGGCGTGCTCTCCATCGACCGTGGAATCACCGTCGTGTTGAATCCGCCGTTGTCGAGGTCGCCCCACAGGCTCCAGACCGCCTGCTCCGTGAAGTTGCCCAGTTCGTTATTCAGAACCGCGGCCGTGCAACTGGCATACCCACTACAGTAACCGGTGCCGGCCAGAGCTTTTTCAAAGAATGCCTGCGCGGGCACAGCGTTGATAAACGCCGTGTACGCCGGAGTCCCAGCCGCCGGAACGTTGGTGCCACATGCTGCTGCCGACGTCGTGCAGCCCAACACCTTCTCGATGTTGGCGTACGCCTGCTGGAACTGCTGGCCACCGACCGACATCATGTAAGGCACAACGTTCAGGTTGTAGGGTAGAAATTCGTGATGGATGAGCCGGCCGATATAGCCGACCTCCACCAGTATCTTCTGGTTGAGCTGGCGCTGGATGCTCAGATCGAACGAGTCCACATCGTTGGGCCGGAAGTGTGGGTCGAGGGCTTCGCCTTCCGCAGCCCCCAGATTGTAGCCGGGATAAGCCGGTTGGGGGAGCGTGGGCGCCGCTGCCGGGATTGGCGCCGTATTGCCGTCGACGCCCACCCGGAACGCGTTCGCCGCGTTGGACTGCGTCGAAGAGCAGGTCCCGTTCATATCGGTATTGCTACAGGAGACGGCCTGAAACAGACCGACGCCGAGCAGCGGCACCAGCACCAGATCCACGCCGTTCAGGCGCCCGTAAATGCGCCCATACCCGCCGCGGACCACCGTGGATTTGGAGAAGCTCGGATTCCACGCGATGCCCACGCGGGGGCTGAACGATCCATAGAACGGATCGTACGGGTAACTAGTTCCCTTGCCCACATTGCCGACCAGCGCAAACCCAACTTCGGGGTTATAGACCTGGCCCTGTTCGGCGGCAGCCTTGCGCTGGGCAAAGAAGTCCGCCGAGGACACAGGCTCGTCGGCGGAATCCACCAACACCGTGGATTTGCCCTGCGCTTCCGTGGGCGGCATTTCCAGGGTGTAGCCCATCCCGTAGTTGAGCGTGATGCTGGGCTTCATGTGCCAGGTGTCGGTGAAATAGGCGTTGTAAAAGGGAATCGTCTGCTGGTCGAAGGCGTGGGTCAGCGGAGGATTCAGAGCCAGATTGTTGCCGCTGCGGGTATATGCCACCTGTGCGGAACTGACCATGCCCAGGGCCGCCGAGGCCAGCCGCACCGTGTTCTTGTCCGCCCCGAATCCGTCATTCAAATCCGATCCGTCGATCGTCTGAGTGCCGGACCCGCCCAGTTGGTAGGTGGGCGTGAAGTTGATTCCGCCGCCATTGTCGCTGCGCTGGTGGTAATCCCAGTCGTGCTGGTACTGACCGCCGAATTGCAGCAGGTGATTTCCCTTGAGGATGCTCACGTTGTCGCTGAGGAAGTTGTCGTGGCCATCCCAGAAGCGGGTGCGGATGTCCTGGGTATTGACGTTAAACGGCGCCAGAACATCGCTGAGGGATTCGCCGAACGGCTCCATCGCTCCGCCCAGACCGGAAACCTGCGGTGGCGCATTATTGGTACCCCACTGCCAGTAGTTGCGCTCGTAACTGTAGTGGAGTTCGTTGGTGGTGTTGGTTGAGATGCTGGTGGTGAGGCCGGTGACGACGTACCAGGGCTGGATAGGCCGGCTCGATGTCGAGGCCGGAACTCCCAGCGTATCGCCGGGGAAGAAGCCGCCGATGTCGAACTGGTCGTCATTGAACTGGGTCAGCTTGTAATAGCGGTAGCTGGCGAACCAGTTCCACTTCGGGCCGAACGCGTGGTCCATGCGGAAGACCATGTCGTTGCTGCTGAGAGGCTCGGACATGTTCGCCGTGAAGGCAGCCTCGTTATAGCCGTCACAAGTGGTTCCGTTATAAAGGGTGCCGCAGGAAGCCGGTCCGCCTCCGCCGCCGGCGATGTTGCCGGTGGGCTCGTACTTGTTCCACATGGCGGAAACGTCAGGATTGAGGCCGATGCCGCGCGGATCGACGGCCGTATCCGCATAGGTCGCGCTGCCGTCCAGAGCCATTAAGTTGCCCGCCTTCAGCGAGGCGGTCGGCACGATGCGGGAAACCGTCTGGGACTGCGGATAGCGATAGCCTTCGAAGAACCCGAAAATGTAAAACTTCCCGCCCAGCAAATTCGGGGTCAAAAAGCCGCCGGCCTTGGCGCCGAAGCGGCTGTAGTGATATTGCGGCAGGGGCACGCCATACTGGTTATTATCCCAGGTGTTGGCGTCGAAGCCGTTGTCGAGGTAATACTCGTAGACGCCGCCGTGCCAGCGGTTAGTGCCGCGCGGCGTCACCAGCTCCACCTGGGAGCCCGAAGAGTTGTTGAAGTCGGCCGTCTGGTTCGACGAATTGACCTGCGCCTCTTCGACGCTGTCCTGGGGGACGGGCATCACCCCGCTCGGCGGTCCGTACAGCATGCCGTTGGAGGTGCCCACACCCGTGGGATCACCGGTAACGGCCGCGGCCCCGCCAATATAGATACTGTTGCTGCCGTCCATGTCGCTGGTATTGTTGCCGCCGTCCAGCAGGAAGGTGTTGTTGTCGTTGTAGGTGCCGGCCACGCTGCCGTTCGGACTCACGCCAGGCTGCAGGGTCGCGAAGGTATCCGCGTCATGGCCGAGGCTGGGCAGGGACTGAATCGCCTCCGCACCGATGGTCTGGCCAATGGTGGCGTTCAGGGTTTGCAACTCGGCTCCGACGGCCGAGACTTCCACCGTTTCCGATTCGGAGCCCACCTTCAGGCCCAGGTTCTCCGTCAGCTGCGTGCTGACGTTCACCACCAGCCCCGTGGACTTGGTTGCCGAGAAGCCGGTTTTCGACACGGTGATCGTATAGGTGCCTGGTGGCACATCGGAAAAAAGAAATTTGCCCTGACCGTTGGTCACGCTTCTGAGCGTGACGCCGGCGCTGGGGTCAGTCAGCGTGACCTTCGCGCCCGGTATCAGAGCACCGCTGGGATCGGTAATCTGGCCGATCACGGTGCCGGAGTTCGTTGCCTGACTGAACGCGTGCGGAACGCCTGTGCAGAGCCAGAGCACAGTTGCGACGGCCGCGATTAGCCACCGAAACCTGAATTGCTTCATAAACAGCTCCTCCGAAAAAGGGTTACTCGATTCGTTTTTTCTTGAGCGTCCAGAATCCGACGGGGGCCTGGGTTGCAGGTGAAGGTCAGTACTCGCGAGGAAGATACAGCAACTCCTCTACCGCGAAACTCACAGCAAAAAAGCGACTTCAGCAGGTACAGACGAAAGAGAAAAGTCTGAGAAAGCCGAGCGAATGAAGAGATAACTCAGGGAAGGCTTTGGGCTGGAATACAGCAATTCACAGGCCATTCCCAATTGATGAAAATCAATCACTTAGCTACCTATTGGGGGCAGGTGATTCCAAAAACCATAGAGACAGTGCCGCTGGCTCCCGCAATCGGTAGCGGGACGTGCCAAAAGTACTGGACGCATGCTGAAAGATGCGCAAAGGATTCAGGCCAGAAGAGCGAAGGGTGGGTCTCGTGGTTGGGCAGCAAAAAGAAGGGGCTGCCGGAGCAGCCCCTCGTGGGTGGAACCTCTTCGGTTTTTGCGAGTGTCAGAATTGGAAGCGAAGCGCGAGCTGCACGTTGCGGCGCTCGTCGCCGGAGGACGGGAAACCGTCGTAGGCGCCCTTGACGGCGGTCACGGCCGGCTCTTCCGCGATGTCGGCGACATTCCCCACAATGTAGTAGTTGTGGTGGTTCAGGACATCGTAGAACTCCCCACGGAGCTGCAGCGAGTATTTCTCGCTCTCGCCCAGCGTGAAGTTCTTGTATGCACCCAGGTCGAAGCTGACATTCCCAGGGCCCTCCCACTGATTCCTGCCCAGGCCGGGGTTCTGGTAGCACCCGGCGCAGGAGGGAAGATCGGAGATACCCCACGCGTTGACATAGGGGTTGGCGGAATCGGAGGGGATGGTGAGGTAATTAAAGCTGTTCACGCCTCCATTGTTGACCGGAGTGCCCTTGAATTTGAGGTCCGGAGCCCCGACGATGCGGGGACAGCCGTTATAGCCGTTGGTGCAGTCGTAGATGGTGAAATGATTCCCGGTTGCCAGAGTGGCAATGGGGGCAAACTCCAGGCCGCCCAGCACGGAATGCATCAGGCGGTTGCCATTGAACTCCAGGAAATCAGGCTGGTAGACGCCTCCGATACTGACCCGCTGGCGCACGTCGTAATCCGCATTGCCGTGGTCCAGGCTGGGGTTAAAGGGGTTCAGGAAGCCAAGGTTGAAGTTGTTCTCCGACTCGGAGAAGGTGGAGCTGAGATTGTCGAGGGCATGCGCGTACGTGTAATTGAACGACATCTGAAGGCCATAACGGCCGTAATTGTTGTCGGCCACATGGACATCGAGGGCGTCGTAATAGCTGTCGCCATTCGCTTCACGCAGATTCATGGCGCCGTACTGGTAATTGATACGGTTGCCGGGATTCGTATCGCCCATAAAGACATTGCCGGCGTAGAACTCGTTGACGTTGGCAATGGAGTACTGGTGAATGCCGCGGGTGCCGGAGTAGGTGGTCTGCAGCAGGGTGTTCGCGGCGATCTCATGTTCGACGACCAGGTCCCACTGCTGCCCGTAGGCGGTAGGCATGTGTGGATCGAGGATGCGCACGGACGGAGGATAGAAGGGGACCGATCCGGAACTGGCCGCGAAGGGGCCGAGGTTGGAGGTGAAGACGGGCATTTGCTGCACGCCGGCCACGAAGCTGTTGAGCACCACGCCGGCATAGTTGGGCGGATTCTGAATGGCGTTATAGGTGACGTTGCCAAAGTTGCGCTCGTAGGAGATTCCGTATCCGCCACGGAGGGCCCACTTGCCGTTACCAAAGGGATCCCAGGCAAAGCCGATGCGGGGACCGAAGTTCTTCTTCTGCTGGGCGATCAGTCCGCCGACGGGGGAGTTGGGCGTGGTAGCCATGGCTCCGGTGCGAATCTGTTCGAACTGGTTGCCGGAGCCGGCGAAGAAGTTGGATTCCAGGTTGGGATTGTGGTTGTGCTGCACGCCGAAGTATTCCCAGCGCAGGCCAAGATCCAGGGTGAGCCTGCGATTGAGCTTCCAGGAATCCTGGGCGTACATATTGCCGTCATTGAAGGTGTTCTCGCGTTCGAAGTCGGGCGAGTTGAGCGGATACTGCAGGGTGCAGGCGGAGGTCTGGACCAGATCGCCGGTTTCATCCACGGAGCAGGGGTATTCTCCCTGCGGGTCGATGGCGACTTCGAACTGGTACAGATTGCCGGCCTGCAGATCCTGGAGCGCGGTCTCCTCGACGGTGCCGGATTTGTCGACCAACTCGTTGGCCGTCTCGTAAGCGCCGAAGACGCGATTGTCTCTGAGCTGGATAAAGCCGCCGCCGAACTGCATGGTGTGCGGACCTTTGGTCCAGGTGAGGTCTTCCATGAACTGGTAGAAGTTCTGCGGACCGCCGAAGGGGATGGCGCCGCCCGGGCTTAAGGGCAGATAGCCGGGCATGGCAATGGGATTGCCCGAGACAACGTCAGAGCTGGCTACGTTCGCCTGATTGAGGTAGAGGGTGGGGGTGACGCCGGCCGCTCCGAGCGGCTGCTCCTGCTTGAGGCGGTTGAAGCTGATGCGCGTGGAACTGACCAGGTTCGTCGTAAACAGATGGGTGAAGCTGTACAGGTAGGACTGATCCATGTCTGTTTCCGAGGTGTTGTAGCCGTCATAGGGGCTAAAGGAAACGTATCCGGGGAAGAACGATTCGCTGTAGACGGCGGCCCGGAAGAACATGGAGTTTTTGCCGTTGAGATTCCAGTCGAAACGCTCGTCGGAATTCCATGTGTTCTGGGGCGAGCCGGCGCCGGCATCGATGGCTGCCGTGGCGTTCACTTCCTGCAACGGATTCGAGGTGAAACCGGCGACCGGCAGAGTCGATCCGAGAGAGGTCCCCGATGCCAGTTTGCCGTAAGCGGCGAAGTAAGCCTGGGTGGCCGGCGCCGCCGCGGCGAGGAAGGATGCGGAGGGCACGGCAAACGACTCTACACCCGAACTGCGAATGCGGGTCCACTCGGTATTGGAAAAGGCGAACATCTTGTCGCGCATGATGGGCCCACCGACGGAGTAGCCGAACTGATTGCGGGTGAAGTGGTCGGCGGGCAGGGGGGCAATTCCGCCGGCGACGTTACTGACATCGGTGGCGTCTTCGTTATAGGTGTTGGCAGCGAGCGCCGAGATGCGGTTGTACTCGTACACAGAGCCGTGCAGTTTGTTGGTCCCGCTCTTCGTGACCAGGTTGACGATGCCGCCGGAAGCGCGGCCATACTCGGCCGGAAATCCGTCAGTGATGACGCTGTATTCCTGGACGGCGTCCAGAGGAATCGTCTGGCCGACCGAGGCGCCAAAGGCGTCGACGTTCTCGACACCATCGAGCAGAATTTCGGTGGAGGCTGCGCGCTCACCGCTGAAGGAGACGCCGACGCCGCGGCTGGTGGAGCCGGCCGGGTCGGAGCTGACGTCACCGGAGAGACTGACAAAGTCATAGGGATTGCGGGTAAGGCTCGGCAACTGAGTCACTTCCAGGGGCGTGATGGTGGAGGCGATCTGCTGATCGCTGGTGTTGACCTGGGCGCCCACATCGGAGGCGCTCACCTCAACCGTCTGCAGGTTGGCCTGAACGCCGAGTTTCGCGTCGACGGTCTGATATCCGCCCACTGTCACCCCGACCAGGGTTTTGAACGCGCCAAATCCGGAGGCGGTAATCGTGACGGTGTAGGCCCCGGGGGTCAGCGCGGACGCGGAATAGCTGCCCTGGCCGTCGGTCTGCACCGTTCTTTTTGCGCCGGTTTCATTGTTCTGGAGTGTAACGGTGGCCGCGCCAATCACGGCGCCGGTGGTGTCCGTAACGACTCCGGTCACCTGGCCGGTATTCACCTGTGCGGTTCCGGACACGGGTATCATGGCAATGCAAAATAGCGGTAGTAAGAATGCGAGCAGTAGCTTCCTCATCGGGTCCCCTTTGCTACGCTGCGCTGGAGAGAAACGGCAGGCCGGTTCCGCAACATAACTGCTATTGAATTGATTAACAGTAAGAGGGCAAGTGGAAGGCCAGGGAGGGGCATTTAGCGCGGGAATTGAGGGGTAAAGCAACGGTTCGGGTGCCCTGATCGGCTTAAACCATTGAATTCATATAGTTACTTTGGTTTGAAACGATTAACTGCGACATCATAACCGCGGTGGCTTCTGGCACGGGAATTAGCCATCGGGCAGGATTATCTCCAGTTTTTCATATTTGTCGGCCTGGGTTCGTATGTTCTGTCACAGTTCAGGTTGTGATGGGAATACAACACTTTCTGGCCAGCACCCCGACTCCTGGGAGCGGGCCCTTGCGACCGTGGCGCCGATGGCGCATCTCTCAGTATGGAAAAATAGAGCTACTGACGCCTCGACGAGGAGGCCAACCATGAACGCACTCAAGACGACTTTTCTGCTGACCGCGCTGACGCTGCTTTTGGTTCTCATTGGCAGCCGCTGGGGGGAGAGCGGAGCCATTATCGCCTTCGTGATTGCGGCGGTGATGAATTTTGTCAGCTACTTCTATTCGGACAAGCTGGCGCTGGCGATGTATCGGGCGCAGCCGGTGAGCCGGGAGCAGTTGCCGCGCGCGTATGAAGTGGTGGAGCGGATGACGCAGAAGATGGGCATCCCCATGCCGAAGATCTACGTGATCCCGACGGATTCGCCGAATGCGTTTGCCACGGGGCGGAATCCGAAGCATGCGTCGGTGGCGGTGACGCACGGGATTCTGCAACTGCTGAACGACGATGAGCTGGAGGGAGTGCTGGCGCACGAGCTGGGGCACGTGCGCAACCGCGACATTCTGACCAGCTCGATTGCGGCGACGCTGGCGGGCGCGATCACGCTGCTGGCGCGCATGGGCTGGTGGGCAGAGATGTTCGGCGGCATGGGCGGAGGCGGACGGGATCGGCGAGGCGGCGGCATCAGCGCGCTGTTTATGCTGATTCTGGCGCCGATTGCGGCGATGCTGATCCAACTGGCGGTTTCGCGGTCGCGCGAGTACGAGGCGGATGCCACGGGTGCGAAGATCACGGGGAATCCGTATGCGCTGGCGAGCGCGCTGGAGAAGCTGGATGCGTATTCGAAGCGGCTGCCGATGGCGGGATCGCCGACGACGGCACACTTGTTCATCGTGGAGCCGCTGCTGAGCCGCGAGATGTTTGCGAACCTGTTCTCGACGCATCCGCCGATTCCGAAGCGGATCGAGCGGCTGATCGGGCGGCCGAGCGTGTATGGAACGCCGCAGCGCTGATCATTTATAAAAGACGATCGCCACGCGGTAGGTGGTGAAGTCGGACTGGCTGGTGGGGGCGCAGGCTCCCACGGCGGCTTTGCGGAAATCGCGGCTGTGGATCACCTGGACGACCTGGCTGGGGAGCTGACTGAGGTCGGGCGTCTGAAAGCGCACGACGGTGAGAGAACCCTGAGGCACGCCGCGGGTCGAGGCGCAGGCGGCTTCGGCTGAAGCAGCGGGAGCCGAGGCATCAACGTCCTGATTGTGGAGGAGAGCGCGCACACGCTGCTCCACCTGGGCGGGGGTGAGGGCTTCGTTGGTCTGGGCGAAGTCTTCGACGGCATACAGATTGGGGCCGCGGCGCAGGATGGCCACGCCAAGGGCGTTCATCTTCGGATCGAGGATGTTGGTGCGGTGGGGAGTCGAGTGCATCCACTGGTCCTCAATGGAAACCGGGGTTGGACCGATGGCGATGTTTTCGGCGACAGCGCGGAAGTGGACGCCGGCGCGAGCCGCGCGCGTGAGCAAATCGGGCTCGCCGGGATATTGATGGGAGAGGCTGGGCTCGCGGACCATCCGCTGGGCGTGCGCCTGGGCGGCGGCGGCGAGGTCCTCGTTCCACGTGAGCAGAGGCAGGCCCCTTTGCTGGCGGTCCTGATTGGTGAAGGCGAAGACGCGGCGGGCGTCGGAATCCGCCTGGGCTCGCGCGAAGGACAAGCCCGCGATGAGGAGGACGGATGCAGAAGCCAGAGGGCGCAATTTGTGTCGAAAAGCCATATCAGTTCCCTGCCCTGCCCGCTTACGGGGCAAAGTCCTCGGGGCGCTCGCGCTTCCAGTCGAGGAACGCCTCTTCGAGAGAGTATTGCCAGGCGTAGCCGAGTTGCCGCAAGCCGGCGGGATCGATAGAAGTGGAGCGGAAGAGTTTGCGCACACGCACTGGGCTGATGGGCTGGCGGATGCCGAAGATACGCGCGACAGCATCGACGGGGTAGGCCAACCCGAGCAGCAGCGAGCGTGGCACGCTCATGGGATTGCGGCGAATGCCGGCGACCCTGCGAATTGCGTTTACGTAGCTTTCGAGGGTGGCGGGAGGATCCATGGAGAAATTCAGCAGTGTGACGGCTTCTCCGTTGCCGTCCTGATGCTGCAGAGCAAAGCGAATCGCGCGGCCGAGCTCTTTGACATAGCCGCCGGCCTTGCGCGTCTCCCGATTGCCCATGTAGAGGAAATAGCCTTTGACGACGCTGCGTACCAGGCGCGTGACATTGCCGCCCTCGCCGGGACCGAAGACCACGCCGGGACGCAGGATAAGAAGGCGGCGGCAGCGGCAGCCGGATTGCCATCCCATATGGATTTTTTCAGCCGCGAGTTTGGAACTGCCGTAGGGTGTTTCCGGAACGGGGAGAGAAGATTCGTCTTTCAAATCCTCGGAGGGTCCGTAGGGCGAGATGCTGCTCATGAAGACGATGCGCGAGCAGCCAACCGAAGAGGCCCAGGAGCAGACGTTTTCCGCGCCAAGGAGATTGGTTTCGAAGTACTCGCGCGCGGCGTGGCCGGGCTCGCGGTGAATGGCGGCGAGATTGAAGACGATGGCGGCTTGGGGCAGCAGAGACGCAGGGATCGGCTGGCGCACGTCCCAGCGAACAAATTCGACGCGACCCTTGGCCAGACCTTGCTGCAGGTCGGCGCAATACGGTTCATTGCGGGGCGGCAGCAGGTCAACGAGGACGATTTTGCCGGCCAGACCGGCGCGCAGCCATTCCTGGGCGAGGTGGGTACCGATGAAGCCGGTGCCTCCGAAGAGGACGACTGCGGCATTTTCCGGAGTCATGCCTGAGGGCGCGGCGGTCTGGCTGTCGCTTACCAACGCGCGGGCTCTCCGGAGGCGAGTTTGGCTGTGGCTTCTTCGGCGGGAATGGGGGCGGCGGGCGGAGCGGCCTTGCCCAGAACGGAGAGGAAGCGATCGGCGATGCCCTGGATGGAGAAGTGGGATTCCGCCCAGGCGCGACCGCTGGCACCGTAGCGGGCGCCCAGAGCGGGATCGGCGAGGAGGCGCTCGGCCGCGGCGATGAGTCCGGCAGGATCGTCGGGGGAGACGACAAAACCGGCGCCGGCGCGTTCAACCACGCGCGCCGCTTCGTTTTCCGCGGGGGCGGCGACGATGAGGGCGCGGCCCGCACAGAGATAGGAGAGCGTCTTGGAGGGCACGGCAAAGGCGCCCGCTTCGGAATCGAGCAGCGTAAGGAGCACGTCGGCGGAAGCGAGGACCTCGGCGACGCGCTCGTAGGGCTGGAAAGGCAGCAGCCTGAGAACGTCGGAGCGGACCTCGTGCTTTTTGGCAGCGAGCCAGTCGGCTCCCGCGCCGCCGGCGATGACGATGAGACGCGCGTCTCCGCTGGTCTCGAGCCGTTTGGCCAGGGCGAGGAGCAGCTCGGGGCGATGTTTCATCCCCAGGGTGCCGGAGTACATGAAGCAGAACCTGCCGGCCACGCCGTTTTCGCGCGCCCAGGCATTATCGCGGGGCAGCGGCACGATTTCATCGAGGGGCGCCCAGTTGGGAATGACCTTGATCTTGTCCGGCGCCACGCCCCAGCGCCTGACGAACTCGGCAAAGCCGGGAGCGATGCAGACGACGGCATCGGAGCGGCGCAACAGGCCTTTTTCGAGGTTTTCAAAATAGAAACCACCCAGGGATGCGAGCAGGCGGGCCTTTTTTTGCAGGACAAAACGCGCGGCCACACTGTAGACGTCCTGAAGCCAGAAGACGAAGCGGGCGTTGTGGGCGCGGGCAGCCTTCTGCAGGATATTTTGCGCATCGAGCGGCATATTGGCGGAGATCACGACATCGGGCCGGAAGCGGTCGAGCCGCTCTGCCGCGACGCGTCCATATTCGAGATCAGACTGGCGCCGGGTGAGCAGGGAGTGTTTCGCGAAGGCGCGGGTGATGTGCAGTCCGTCGATTTCGAAACCCGGCGTGGAAGCGGAAGTTGGGCCTTTTGGGGTGGAGTGGTTGTCCGCGAAGTAGACGTGCAGGACCTGATGGCCGCGCCGGGCCAGTTCCCGGCTCAGCTCGATCTGAAAGGCGTGCCCGCAGAATTCGTTGACAAAGATGCGCATGGCGGTCTCAGAAGATGCGTGTGCCGGTGCCGCAGATTGCAGCTGGATGACCTTTGAGATTCACTCAGAAGCTCCCATGCGTTTGGGCGAAGGATTTTGGCTGCACCTTCAATTACAGCCCAGGCGGGTGCGGAAAACCAGAGGGAAAATACGATGACGCTGAAAGTGCCCAGGGAAAAACGAGGCCGCGGAACGGGCGGCGTAGGTTCATTGTCGGGACGGTTACTATGGTTGTCAAGCCGGACCGCGGACGGTTGAGCCGCGTTCAATCCCTGCTCTTCGAGAGTTCATCCAGGTGGGATCCAGTGCACTGAATATGGCGGTGGCCCCTACCGGCGCGTCGAGCCGATGGGCGGCGATGGGCGAGCGGCTGCGGCGGCAACCGCTGGCGTTCATCGGCATCGCGCTGATCGTGCTGTTCGCCGCGATGGCGGCGTTTGCCCCGTTGCTGGCGCCGTACAATCCCGCGGCGCTGGACCTGCTGCATCGGCTGGCCGCGCCGAGCCGGGCGCACTGGCTGGGCACCGATGAGCTGGGACGGGACATTCTGTCGCGGGTCATCTTTGGCGCGCGGTTGTCGTTGACCGTGGCGATTTCAGTGGTGAGCCTTTCGCTGTTTGCGGGACTGGTGTTCGGCGGGATCGCCGGCTACTACGGGCGCTGGACCGACGTGGCGATCAATACATTTTTGATGAATGCTTTTATGGCGCTGCCGGGGATCCTGCTGGCGATTGCGTTTGTGGCGTTCCTGGGGCCAGGGCTGCTGAACCTGATTCTGGCGCTCTCGATTGGCGGGTGGGTGGGCTACGCGCGGCTGGTGCGGGCGCAGGTGCTGGCGGTGCGGGAGCGCGAGTTCGTGGAGGCGGCGCGGGCGCTGGGAGCAAGCGATCTGCGCATCTTTGTGCGGCATATTCTGCCGAACATTCTGCAGCCGCTGATAGTGCAGGCGGCAATTGGGATGGCGGGCGTGGTGCTGGCGGAAGCGACGTTGAGCTTTCTGGGGCTGGGGGTTCCGCCGCCGGCGGCGAGTTGGGGGTCGATGCTGAACGATGCGCGACCGTTCCTCTTTGAGGCGCCGCACCTGGTGGTTTTCCCGGCGATCGCGGTGGCGCTGTGCGTGCTGTGCTTCAACTTCCTGGGCGACGCGCTGCGGGATTATCTGGACCCGCGGACACGGATCGCGATCGGATTGTGAGCCGCCGATGCAGGTGGGGGTGATTTCCGATACGCATGGATTGCTGCGGCCGGAGGCGCTGCGGGCGCTCGAGGGCTCGGAGGCGATTCTGCACGCGGGCGATGTAGGCGACGCGGCGATTCTGGAGGCGCTGGGGAAGATTGCGCCGGTGACGGCGATTCGGGGAAACATCGACCAGACGGGCCTATGCGCGGCGCTGCCGGAGACGGAGTGGGTGGAGCTGGGTGGAGCGGTCTTCTATCTGATCCATGATGTGAAGGAACTGGATCTGGATCCGGCGGCGGCGGGGATTTCCGTGGTGGTGAGCGGGCATTCGCATCATGCGAAGGTGGAGCGGCGGAAGGGCGTGTTGTATTTGAATCCGGGAAGCGCGGGGCCGCGGCGGTTTCGGCTGCCGGTGACGGCGGCGCGGGTGACGGTTGAGAGCGGGCGGGTCGAGGCGGAGATCGTGGAGCTGGTTCAGGAGCCGGTGTAAATTGCCGTCTGTCCTCGGACCTTGAGGGCCGGGCTGCCGAACCCGGTGGACTCCTCGACGCCGGGGAAGGTGCTGCCGACGCGGAGGGTCTGAGCGAGGGTCAGGGGCATGTCAGTAGGTATAGAGCACGACCTGATGACCGTACTCGTAGGCGATGTAAGGCCCGGCAACCGCGCCGGGGGCTCCCTGCTGAATGGGGCCCGCCCATACGACGGATCCGTCGGTGAGGGATTGAACTGCGTTGGTGGAGCTGAAATAGACTTCGTTCGCTGACGGGAACTGGGCATAGCTTGCGCTCGGCATAGCGTTTAAGGGAAAGGTGGTCAGGACCGCGCCGGTGGAGCTGTAGATGGAGGTGGTGACCTGCGTTGGCATGCCAGCGGGTGCGCTCCAGGCGAGGAGGCGGCCGGTATCGATCCATCCCTCGGTAAATCCTGGGACGGCCGTCGTCAAAGTACCGCTGTCGTTATAGATATTGGTTGAGTAGGTCCCATCGGAAGCCTGGCTCACCACACCGAACAGACTGGCATCCGGACTGAACTGAAGGGGGAGAGAGGAGTCATTTGTGTTGGTCCATAAGGTCGAACCGCTGCTGACATCGACTACCTGCCACTGCTGTCCAAGCACGCCGACCAGCTCGCCATTCGCAGAGAGGGAGAGCAGCGACCCGGAGACGGAGAAAGAGTGTGTCACCGTACCCGAACCAACTGAGTACAGGATATTGCGCCGTTGTTGGGATTAAAAGCCAGTCCCGCGGGCAGCGCCGGGGAGATAGAAAACGTTACGGCCGGGACGGTGACGTTGGGTGTGTCCGGCGTGATGGCCCTTCCAACCGTGGCGTTAATGGTCGTTTGCGGATAGTAGATGCCGGGCGGCGGCGGGGCGGCGGCGACGGCAATGGTCAGAGTGGCCGTGGTGGAACCAGCGCTGTTTGCGGCCGTAATGGTGTAGGTGCCGGACGCGGTTGCCTGGGTGGGCGTGCCGGATATGGAGCCGGTGGATGTGCTGAAGGCCAATCCGGCGGGAAGTGCGGGTGCAATGCTCCAGGTGCTGATCGTTCCACTCACAGTGGGGGTGTCGGCGGAGATGGCAACGCCGACAGTGGCCGCGATGCTGGATTGAGGATAGGCCAGCTGGCCGGGCGCGGTGACGTGCTGGGTCGTGGTGGAGCTTCCGCCTCCGCCGCAGCCGGCCAGGATGGCGCAAATCAGCATGGAGGACAACCGAAGCATTTGTGTCCGGAGAAAAAACCTGTACTCGGATGTCGGGACCATTGGCCGTCGCGCTTTCATCGCCGCCGGTTGCCTGCGTACTCTGAGCGCGACGATGGCCGGATTATATAGGTTGGTGGCGCAGATTTTGGATTACTCGATAGTAACTTCACTCGACACGGGAGCGTTCGTTACTGGCCGGTGTAGTAGCCGTTGCGGGTCTGGACGTAGAGTTTTTTGTTACTCGGGACGGTCAGGTCGATGCGGTGGAAGCCTGCGGTGGCGGTCGCCGCGTCGGGCAGGTTTGGACGGATTTCCTGCCAGGTTTTCGCGGAAATTTTGGCGGGGAAGTGGTTTTGTATCAGTGTTTGTTACTTTCGTTAGGGGGCGAGGGGGCTTGACAGGATTTCCACAGAGCGAGGGAAAAGTGCGTGATCGGGGTGAGGCGGTACTTAGGTCATGGACGGGGCGGCTGCGTTCGTTCCTCACTGCGCCGGGAGCCTGCGGCAGCAAGGGGGGCCTTCGGCCCGACGGTTCTTTCCCCGGCCTAAGTGTGTGCGTGAGAACCAGACCTCGGGAAAGGCTGATGTTTCAAATCGGTTCTGCGGACAGTACCTTGGGCAGAGGCGGAGAACGAAGTCTTTTGACGGCGCGACGTGAGAAGAGTTTGCTTCTTGCTGTGGGGTGAACCTGGCCGGGGGGCATCGGGATTTGTGGGTGTGCGACGAGTTCTCACGCAGACACCCAAAGGCCGGGGCGTTCTTCACCGCGTCGCGTTGCGACGCCGCTTCGCTGACGGCGGGCCTGGCGGTTCCCGTCCGACTCGCCAGCCGATGTCGACTCGTTGAGCGTCCTGTTGCTCGCGAAGACCGAGAAACGGCAGGGATCAGGGATCGGGATTAGCGTTTGCGGGGTTGGCGGGTGATGAACTTGTGGGCCATGGCCAGGAGGTCGTGGGCGAGTTCAGGGGTGCAGTGGGCGAGGCGGATGAGGACTCCGTCGTAGCCGAGGTAGTGGTCGGGGGCGTAGTAGAGGTTGGGGGCCTCCACGAGGAGCGCTGCGCGGTCGTTTCGGTCGATGCGGATGAGGAGCGAGTTGGGCTCAGCGGTTTTGTGTGTGGGGACGCAGGCCATCATCTTGCCTTTGACTTTGAGGGCGGGCGCGCCCCAGGAGGTGGACTCCTCGACGCCGGGGAAGGAAAGGCCGATGCGGAGGGCGGTGGCGAGGGTGATGGGCATGACAGGGTTTAGGGTACAGGGGACAGGGGACAGGGTACAGGAGAGCGGTTGGAACAGAGCGGATTGCGCTGTGCGGATGGGTCAGGTGGTTCGGCTACTTCAGAAGCCGGACTTTGGCGGCCCTTGAGAACTTTTCGTCGAAGGTGATGACCTGGTTCGCGCCGTTGGCGAAGCCGATCCGGGCGATCAGGTGATCGGCAAGGCCGCCGCCGGTGGCGCGGGTGGCCTTGAGCGCCTGACGGGCGAGGTCGGGGGTTTCGACGGTGACGCCGCGGGTGTGAAGCAGGCTCTCGAGGGTGTTGAGGACGCGTTCCGTGCTCCAGCGGGAGCGCAAGACCCAGGAGATCTCGGCCAGAACGATGAGGGGCAGAAAGACACCGCCAGCGGAGCGTGCCTCGGCCAGCGCTTTGCGGGCGCGGCGCGCCTGGGCCGCGTCATCGTTGAGGAAGGCGCGCGCCCAGACGTTGGTGTCGGCGACGGTCACCGACCGGCTCTCCGAGCTTTGGCTGCGTTCATTTCGTCGAAGGACATGACGGGGCGGGCTTTGCCGGCCCGGGGCCCGGCTTCGTCGACCATGGCCCACAGGTCCTCGAGTTCGCAGAGGACGGGGTGGGCTTCGAAGCCTCCGGTGGGGGGGAGGGTGAAGCGAATGCGGCTGCCGGTGCGGATGCCGAGGCGGGTACGCACGGCTTTGGGCAGGGTCACCTGGCCTTTGGAGGTGACGGTGGCCTCGATGACGGACATGGGACTGTTTCCTGAAGGCATGCGAGAATTCCCTGCCTTACATTTTATACTGTTTTTCCTTACCTGCCTCGTCGGGAGAGCGGGCGCGCCCCGGAGGCGGAGTCCTCGACGCCCGGGGACGGTGCGGCCGATTTGGGGGACGTGGGCGAGGGTGATGGCATGGTAAGAGCTGGAGATTACCCAAAAAACAGTTGGCGGTTAACGGTTTGGGATGTGGAAAACGGCTGAGGGCCACAGCGGAATCTATCTGAACTCGGCGATCACCTGCCCGATCAATGCTTGGGTGCGCTCGGACCACAGAAGGGGTAGTTGTTTCAGGGTCGATAGATTTGAGAATTCTGGATAGGTCTTTTTGATGGCCCGATACAAAGCCTTGGCGTCTTTGCGATCCCCTGAGCCATACAAGGTGATCGCAATGCCCCAGCTTAAGTCGAGTTCTTCTGTTACGGTGTGCTTTTCCTTGGAAGAGTCGTAAATATCCTTAGCCTTCGTGAAGTACCTGGCTGCTGACGCAAAGTCGCCCTCGTCAATAGCCACGTAGCCAGCGTTCGACCACGCCACGCCACTCTCTGGAGAATCCCTGGTCGCCTCCGAACAGTATGGCTCCGCCAGAGATGATTGATTGATGCCATAGTAGTACAGGCAATCAGAAAACTCGTCTTGGCTAATGCTGGGCAATGCCTTAAGCTGCGAATGCATCTGCGTTGCGTGTTCCACATCGCCGGTGAGTAGATCTATAAATATCGCTTCGGCCAGGGCACTATGGTCCGCGGGGTATCGATTGACGGCGAGTGAGATGTCGTTCTTCGCGGCCTGGTATTGTCCCTGCCTAGCCTCGGTGCTAGCTGCGGCGATGATGCAGGCGGAGTCAATGAAGTCGTCGTCTGCATCGCATGCCCGGAATTTTTCGAGTGCTGACGTAAAATCAAGGTTCTTCTCCGCCGCGACTCCATCGGCATATAGCGCCCAACCGCCCGGAGCCCCTTTCAGGTCCGCGATTTTTGAATTTAGCGAGTGAAAGGTGTCTACATCGCCTGATCGGAGGGCGGCGCCAGCGAGGAGCGTAAGCGCGAAGGTGTCGTTCGAGTTGTTGGATAATTGACTGGAAACTAATTTGTATTTTCCCTCTGAGTAATAAATCGTCGCTAACAGTGTTTTAAATGCCTCGCCGTTGGGTAGCTCGGTCGCCTTACGTGCATTTTCCTCTGCTTGGCCGCTTTCGCCGGATGCGAACTGCGCGAATGCCTGATACCCGTATGATTGTCCATCCTCGGGTTGCAGAGACATGGCGGCTCGGCATGCCGTGATTGCTGAAGAATAGTCCTTTAGCTGCTCCTGAATGCGGCAGAGAAGCAGTTCCCCTTGAAAACTGCTCTTTACCTGGTCCGATGCGGATTGAAACGCTGATAAGGCCTGGGTGTATTTTTTCTGGCTAAAAAGGTCTGTTGCCGCAGCGAGCTCGTTCTTTTGTGAATCAGAATTATCGCTCTCTAGATCCGAGAGTTGAATCGGAATGGGCAGAGGAACCTCAATGAGATGTTCTATGTCGGAAGTACCTACCGCGAAGCCAAACCCGGCATCGGAGAGTTTCGCGGCTGTAATGCCAATGACAAACCCTTGATCATTGAAAAGCGGCCCACCGCTAGGAACTTGTTGAAATAGGTTCTTGTCTGCGGCGGATTGTGAGGCTGATGCGTCTCACGATCATGCGTGGAGACGAGCGGGTTCAGGACGGGATGTTCAGCTACGTATCGTTGGAGCAGCGCGTGCCG
>JBAUOP010000009.1:0-45633 GCA_049579805.1 Acidobacteriaceae bacterium | reverse complement strand
GAGCCACGGTCATTCTCCGCAACGGCGACCTCGTCGCCTATCTGCGCCGCAACAATCCGGCTCTACACACGTTTCTTCCCGCCGATGAGCCGGACCGCTCCGCCACAGCCCGCGATCTGGCCGCATTTCTCTCGAAATTAGCTCAGGAACTGTTACAGAATCCGGAAACCCGCCACCACGGCGGCCTGCTCGTCGCTTCCATCGGCGGCCAGCCCGCCCACCAGCATTTCCTCGCGCCGTTTCTCCGTGAAGCCGGTTTCCACCCCTCGCCCCGCGGCTTCCACGTCCGCTACATCCCAAACCCTAAACCCTAATCCCTACCCCCTGGCCTCTAATGGGTCGTCTTCATCCGTCGCTGCATGTAATCCATCAGCAGATACTCGCCCAGCGTCTCCGGCGTGGTGAAGTAGGCCTTACCCTTGCACATCTGCGTCACCTTCTGGACGAACTGCACCAGCCCGAAGTCCGACGCCAGCATGAACGTGTTGATCATGATGTTCTGCCGCTTGCAGCGCGACACTTCTTCCAGCGTCTCGCTCACCACCAGCGGATCCAGCCCGAACGCGTTCTTGTAAATCCGCCCGTCCGGCAGGGTCAGCGCCGACGGCTTTCCGTCGGTGATCATCACAATCTGCTTCATGTCCTTGCGCTGCCGCTGCAGAATCCGCTGCGCCAGCCGCAGTCCCTCGCGCGTGTTCGTGTAGTACGGCCCCACCTTCACCCGTGCCAGTTGCGACACCGGCAGTTCCTCTGCCGAATCGTGAAACAGCACCAGCGACAGCGTGTCCCCTGGATATTGCGTCCGGATCAGATGCGCCATCGCCATCGCCACCTTCTTCGCCGGCGTGAACCGATCCTCACCATACAGGATCATCGAATGCGAGCAGTCCAGCATCACCACCGTTGCGCACGAACTCTGATATTCGCTCTGGAGCACCTGCAGATCGCTGTACTCGATATTCAGCGGCAGCGTCAGGCCTTCCCGCGCAATCGCGTTCTTCAGCGTCGCCGGTGCATCCAGATTCAGCGTGTCCCCAAACTCGTACGGCTGCGATCCGCCGCTCGTTTCTACACCCGTCGCCCAGTGCCGTGTGTCGTGACGCCCGAAGTTTGCTTTTCCGAGCGACCCCAGCAGATCGCGCAGCGTCTTGTACCCCAGGAAATCCAGGCTCTTGTCCGTCACTTCGAAGCGTGCTTCCGTCTGCGGACCGCCCAGCTGCCCCGACGCCTGCGAAACCTGCCCCGAATCCTGCGAGTTCGTCGTGGAAATGTAGTTCTCGCGCTCCATCCGCTCCATCAGCTTGTCGATCAGCTCGTCCATTCGGCCCTCGGCCGCCATCTGATCGATCTTCTCCTGCAGCTGTTCGTCGAACGCATCGCCCTGTTCCAGCGCCTGCCGCAGCGCCTCGCGAAGATCGTCGAGCGTCTGATCCAGGTCCTGAAACTCCGCCCACGGATTCTGAAACCCCGAGTCCAATAGGTAATCCGAGAGCGCCTTGAGCAGATCGTCCATGCTCACTTCGCTCGCCAGATCTCCCGTGAACTTCGTGTACCGAACACTCTTCATAGATAGGCCCGTAGCGGGTAGCGGGTAGCCGGTAGCAAGCAGCAAGACTTACAAGCTACAGGCTACAAGCTACCGGCTGCCTCAGTTAAAACTTCCCCGTCTCGACCGCCGCGTCTGCCACTGCTCAAAGTCGCGCTCCGGATCCACTCTCTCCACTCGCTCCGGCTTCTCCGCTCCACGCTTCTGCGCGGAAAAGCTCCGCTCCTCGTTCCGGCTGATGCGCCGATGCGCGCACATCCCCTCCAGCAGAAATTCCGCAGCCGCCGTCACTGCCTCGGGCGCTTCGCTGCTCTTCACGCCCACTGCCGACAGCTTTTCCACAAGGCCCTGAATCTGTTTCAGCTCCCCCACGATCGCCTTCGCCGGCTGCTCGTCGGAGATCTTCACCGTCCCGCCCAGATTGAACCACTGCTCGATCTGCTGCATGTTCACCTCGCCGAAGTATCGATCGAAGACCTTGCCGATTGCCGTGCGCACAATGTCGCGCACCACGGTGTCGGCGCCCTTCATCTCGCCTTCGTACTCCAGCTCCAGCTTTCCCGTGATCCCTGGCAGCGCCGTATACAAATCCCCGATCCGCGGCACCACGTGCGTTTCGCCATGCAGCAGCGCCCGCCGCTCCGCATTGCTCACCGCCAGCTCCATCGTCGAAATCGGCAGCCGCTGGCTCACGCCGCTGCGCTTGTCCACCTTCTTATCCTCGCGCGCCGTGAACGCCACCTGCTCCACCACCTCCCGCAGATACTGCGGAATCTCAGCCTGCCCAAAAGCGCGCTCCGTCCACGCCTCCTGGGTCGTGATGGCGATTCCCTCCTCCAGCGTCTCGGGATAATGCGTGCGGATCTCCGATCCAATCCGATCTTTCAGCGGCGTCACAATTTTGCCGCGCGCCGTGTAGTCCTCCGGATTCGCGCTGAACACCAGCGCCACATCCAGTTCCAGCCGCACCGGGTAGCCCTTAATCTGCACATCGCCTTCCTGCATGATGTTGAACAGCGCCACCTGGATCTTCCCCGCCAGATCCGGCAGCTCGTTCACGGCAAAAATGCCCCGGTTCGCCCGCGGCAGCAGACCGTAGTGCATCGTCATCTCGCTCGCCAGATCGTGCCCGCCGCGCGCTGCCTTGATAGGATCCAGATCGCCAATCAAATCCGCCACCGTCACATCCGGCGTCGCCAGCTTTTCCACATACCGGTCATCGCGCGAGATCCACCCCAGCGGCGTCGCATCGCCCTGCTCCACCACCAGATCGCGGCAGCGCCGGCACAGCGGCAAATACGGGTTGTCCCGAATCTCGCACCCGGCGATGGTCGGCATGTGCTCATCCAGCAGCGCCGTGAGCGCGCGCAGAATGCGGCTCTTCGCCTGCCCGCGCAATCCGAGCAGAATAAAGTTCTGCCGCGACAGCACCGCATTCACAATCTGCGGCACCACTGAGTCCTCATAGCCAATGATTCCCGGGAAAATCGTCTCCCGCGCCTGCAGCCGATGGATCAGGTTGTCCCGCATCTCGTCCTTCACGCTGCGCGTGCGCAACCGTGTCTCGCTGTACTCGCGGCTGGTGCGCAGCTCGCCCAGCGTCTGCGGCAAATGCGTTGCCGAATTCCCTGTCGTCCGCTGCGACGCCGATGCCGGTGCCGTCTGTCGTGTGGCCATGCCCACTCCTGTTAGTTCCGTTGTCCGTTCTTTGCCCGCGCTGGCTCGGCTCTTCCCGGCGCTTCTCCATTGGACGCCTTAGCCGCCCTTACCGTCTCACGAAGGCAGCCGCCCCGCCGCGCCCGCCGCGCCGCCCTGGGGTTCATCCCCTAATTGCGGCAGCACCTCATTGTAGAAATCCCGCAGGCGCGTTGTCCGTTCCGCGTCCGACCGGCTGGCCAGAAGAAACTGCTTGAATCCGAGGTCCGAAGGCAGCGCATCCGCCAGCTGAAAGGCCACCGGCGCGTTCAGATCCAGATGGATCGCCGGGCTCTCGATTCCCGCCAGATGCAGCGTAGCGAAGTGCAGAGCCGCACAATCCTCCCGCTCCTGCCGCGTCGATCCCGCTCCCTCGTCCTCAAAGAACGACACCTCCGCCTGCAGAAAACTTCGCGAATCGTCCAGCCCGTCAATCTCAAACCGGCGCTCCCCTTCGCACAGGATATTCATTCTCCCGTCCGCGTACTGCTCCACCACGCGCACGATCTTCGCCGTGCAGCCCACCAGGGCCATCTGATCCCGCTCCGCCCGCACCACCCCGAACTCCTTCTCTTCGCGCAGACACTCCCCCACCATCTCACGATAGCGCTCTTCAAAAATATGCAGCGGCAGCGCCGTTCCGGGAAACAGCACCGTGTCCAGCGGGAACAGGGGAATCTTCATGATTGTGCCATTATGCGCGTCTCTGGGCCGTTTGCGGATCGCACGCTGTTGTTTTCTCGGATGCCGCATTGCATCCGCAACTCCGGCGCCAAACGCCGCCCGTCTATTCAGGAATCTCCATGTCATCCAGCATCGCCTGCATCTCCCGCTGCGCGTGCTGGTTGCCGGTCTGTCGCGCATTGGCAATGCCATCCACCAAACGCTGCCTGGCCTCCGCGTCTCGTCCGGCCTTCGCCAGCGTCTGCGCCGCCATAAAATATCCGGCCGTATATTCCGGATGATCCACCAGCAGCCGATCGAACTCCGCCAGTGCCGCTGCCGTCTCGCCTCGCCCCCCGTACTCCATCGCCAGGCCATACCGCGCAAACGCATTCGTCGGATCCTGCTCCAGAATCTCCTTCAGGCTCGCCGCCTTGTCCATCGATCTCCCTGCCCTTTCGTCTTCTATCATTTCCTGGCGCGGCGCTCTCTGGCAAAGCCTCTCGTCGCCATGCCGGGTCCGTCGCCGCGCCCACGCCCTGTAATCTATACGAGAAGGAGAACGTCGCATGGACCTGAACGGCCCCGCGCTGCCCCCGCGCACTGTGGCCCAGTCGCAGTCCGAGATGACCGAGCTCATCCTGCCTAACGACACCAACACCCTGGGCAACCTTCTCGGCGGACGCCTCATGAACTTCATCGACCTCGTCGGCGCCATGGCCGCGTACCGCCATGCCCGCAGCCATGTCGTCACCGCTTCTATGGAGCACATCGACTTCATCGCGCCTGTGCACGTCGGCGACCTGCTCATCCTCAAGTCTTCGGTTAATCGCGGTTTCAAGACCTCCATGGAAGTCGGCGTCAAGGTCTGGGTCGAGAACGCCCTCGCCGGTGTTCATCATCACGTCGCCTCTGCCTATCTCACCTTTGTCGCCATCGATCCCCAGGGTCGCCGCGTTCCCGTGCCGCCTCTTCAGGCTGAAACCGATGACGAAAAGCGTCGCTACGACGAGGCGGGCAAACGCCGCGAGGTTCGCGAAACCGAAGCCCGCCGCCGCCACATCCCCAAATTTGAAACAACCAGGATCTAGTTTTCGCCGACCGTCCTGAAGGCCTGTTCCCTGCACCCTGCACCCTGTACCCTGAAGTTATGGCTCACGCTCCCACACCGCCGCCGCCCGCCGCTCTTCCCGGAGTCAAGTCCATCGTCGCCGTCGGATCCGGCAAAGGCGGAGTCGGCAAGACCACCCTCGCGGTCAATCTCGCCATTGCTCTCGCCCAGCTCGGCCATCGCGTGGGCCTCATCGACGCGGATATCTATGGCCCCAATGTGCCGCTGATGCTCGGCACCACCCGCCAGCCCGCGGTTCTGCCCAACAATCAAATCGAACCGAACGTCGCGCACGGCATCAAAGTCATCTCCGTCGGCTTCCTTTCCCCGGGTGATAAGCCCCTCGTGATGCGCGGCCCCATGCTCCACCAGATCATCCGCCAGTTCCTCCAGCAGGTGGAGTGGGGCGAGCTCGACATCCTCCTCATCGACCTGCCGCCCGGCACCGGCGACGTCGTCATCTCCCTCGTGCAGACTGTGCCCCTTACCGGCGCTGTCGTCGTCTCCACCCCCTCCGACGTCTCTCTCCAGGACGCGCGCAAAGCCCTCGAGATGTTCCACCAGGTGAACGTCGAAGTCCTCGGCATCGTCGAGAACATGTCCCACTTCACCTGCCCGCACTGTCATCACGAAATCGACATTTTCTCCCGCGGCGGCGCCGAACGTACGGCAAAGCAGTTCAACGTCCCGTTCCTCGGCTCCGTGGAACTCACACAGGAGATTCGCCAGGGCGGCGACACCGGTATGCCCGTCGCGCTCGCCGGACCCGACTCGCCCCACGCCGCGCCGTTCTACACAATCGCCCGCCATCTCGCCGAGCGAGCTCAGGAGCAGGCCGCCAAAACCGAAAATATCTTCGAGATCTCCTGAGCCGGCCCGACCCGGTCGCAGGAGTTTCGCCGATTCATGCTCTCGCAACATGATCCGCGCAACGCCGCTCGCGCTCGGTTTCCCGCTCCCTGCTCCCACGCTGTAACCTGTTCCCTGTACCCTGTACGCTGACCCAGGAGGAGCCCCATGTCCCGCTACTCCCGCCGCGATTTCCTTAAAGCCACCGCTGCCGCCGGCGCCGTCGCCACCCTCGGCGACCTTCCGCTCGCTGCCGAAACCCCCAAAGCCACGGACTGGGTGCCCTTCGGCCCTTCCGGCGTCAAAGTCACCCGCCTCGCCTTCGGCACCGGCACTTTCAGCGGCGCCCTGCAGCGCAACCTCGGCCAGGACGGCTTCAACCGCCTCATCCGCCATGCGTATGATCGCGGCATCCGTTTCTTCGATACCGCCGACTCTTACGCCGACATGCACACCATGCTCGGCATCGCCCTTAAAGGCATTCCGCGCGACAGTTACGCGCTCTTGACCAAAGTCACGACCTTCGACGGTGGCAATCCGAACCAGCACATCGAGGAACTCCGCCGCCAGGCCCGCACCGACTACTTCGACGTCATGCTCCTCCACTGGCAGCGCGGTCCTGCATGGCCGCACGAAACCAACGGCTGGCAGGATGCCATCGACGAAGCCCAGCATCGCGGCGTGGTCAAAGCTCGCGGCGCGTCGGTCCACGGCCTGCCCGCTCTCGCTCAGGTTCCCACCTTCAACTGGCTCCAGGTGGCCATGATCCGCTGCAACCACAAAGGCACGCGCATGGATACCCCTGTCGCCGATTCCGGCGCCACCGGCAATGTCCCCGAAGTGGTCGAGCGCATCCATCAGGCCCGCGCCGCCGGCATGGGCGTCCTCAGCATGAAGCTCATTGGCGAGGGCGTTTTCAATCGCGAAGATCGCCAGAAAGCCATGCGCTTCGCCTTCCGCACCGCCAAAGTCGACGCCGTGACGGTCGGCTACAAAAACAACGCCGAGATCGATGAAGCCATCGAGAACGTCAACATGGCATTCGCCTAGAGAAAGATGCGGGTACCCCATGTCTGCCTGCTGTTGGCAGACATGGGAGCGGCGCAGCCGGCGCTCTATTGCCTATTCCCTATTGCCTGTTCCCTGCTTTTAAAAGCATGCACGTGATGTCGTCGTGCTGCGGCGCATTCGACACAAACCGGTCGATGTCCGCAAAGAGATAATTCAGCAGTACACTCGGCGTAAGATTCACGCCCCACCGCGCCATCGTCAGCAGACGCTCCTCACCATACTGCTGCTGCGCCGGATTCTCCGCCTCCACCACGCCATCGGTAAACGCAATCAGCCAGTCCCCGGGCTCCAGCGTCACTGTCGCCGACTGGTAGGGCGCCGCGTCCAGAATCCCCACCGGCATCCCGCCCACATCCAGCTGCTCCAGCGCTCCCGTGCGCCGCAACACAATGGGACTGTTGTGCCCCGCGTTCACATAGGTCAGCGCCCGTGTCGCCGGATCGAACTCTGCGATGAACGCCGTCGTGAACCGCCGCCCGTTCTGGCTGTTGCTGCATGCATAGCGATTGATGCGCGCCACCAATTCCGTCAGCGGCCCCGGCGTGTCGCTCAGCGTCTTCAAACTCGCCTGGAAGGTCGCCATCAGCATCGCCGCCGGCACGCTCTTTCCCGCTACATCCGCAACCGCCATCAGGAAAGTCGTGCCTCCCGGTCGCGGAAACACATCGTAGTAATCCCCCGCCACCGTGTTCGCCGGGCGCGTCGCAAAGGCAATCTCCAGGCCGGGAACAGCGGGCGGCTGCGCCGGCAGCAGCCACGCCTGAATCTCCTTCGCAATCTGCAGATCGCGTTTCATCACCACGCGATCGCCCACTTCCATCAGCAGCAGCACCAGCAGCAGCAACGAGCCATACAGCCGCAGATCCGGCGCATACCCGCCCACTTCTCCCGATCCAATCTTCCACCGCAGCTCGTTCCCTGGAAAGAACAGCATCACCACGGCCACCAGCAGCAGTACCCGGCGCGCCGGCGTCAGCTTCTCCAGGAAGGCCCAGAAAAACTGCCGCGCCATCGCCAGCACATGACGCCCTCGCGGCTGTCCCGCTGCCCGCGTCGCATCGATTTCCTGCGAATAGAGCCGATAGCTGGTCCGCGCATCGGTGCGGAACTGACGCCACAGCTCATTGATCTGCAGCCCTTCGGTCACGCGCAGCCAGAACCGTCCCGTGCGTCCGCGCAAGGTTGGCCCGCTCATCCGCACCACCCGGTCCCCAGCCATCGGCCGGCAGCGTCTTCATCACAATGGGTCAGCATCGTCCTGTTCAGGATACGCAAACACTCCCGTGGCGGTGCTGTCCCATCAAGGAGGCTACCGCTACCGGCTCCAGGCTACGGGCTGCCTCAGTCAGCCGTCGTCGGATCGATCATCCTCCGCACCTGCGAAACCCGATTCGCCGGGAACCCACCCTGGCGGGCATGTTCCAGGACCGCCTGCTCATCGGGCGCAATGTAGATGCAGTAGATCTTGTCGTCCGTCACATAGCTCTGCACCCACTGAATCTGCGGGCCCATTTCCCGCAACACGCCACACGACTTCTGCGATACAGCCTGCAGCTGTTCCGGCGTCAGTTGCCCGGCTCCCGGCAGCTCTCTCTCGATAACAAACTTCGGCATGGTGGTGCTCCTGTCGTTGTCCTCCGCCGATGGACCCCGCAGAGCGCTCGGCGGATGGCCTCCAGTGTAGCCGCCTGGCGCCATCGCCCAGGGAAAAAATCCCCACGCCACGTTACCTCGCGATTCTCGCTTGTCCCTTCAGAACGCCGAGGACGCCTGCCCGGCCTGCGCTCTGCCAGCCGTCACCGTCCGCGCGCGTCAGCGGATCAGGGACACCGCCCTGGGCGGCAGCAGATTCACCCCGCTCACTTGTCGTGCAGCACATCCTCGCCGATCTTCGGCTGCTCCGCTGTCCCCGTCACCGCAATCGGCACCACCGCCCCTGCATGTTTGTGCCGGAAGAACGGCGCCAGCGGCTTCAGCAGCACGGCCTTCCACCCTGTCACCGCGTGCGGAAGGCTCCGCTGCAGCGCCACCTTTCCCGTCAGGTGAACCTGCGCATCCAGCAGGTTAAACGTCCCGTGCAGATGCGCCCGCGCCCCGGGCATCCGGAACTGGATGTCCGGAAAATACGCCATCCCATCGTCGAACCGCGTGTCCGACTCTGCCTGCGCGGTCACCGCCGGCGGATCCTCCTTCGCGCCCCGCGGATCGTCCTTGCTCACCCGCGCGCTGAACGCGTCCATCTTCTCTTTCTCCCGCGGCGTCACAAAATGCAGCTCCGCCAGCGCTGCATTGCCCTGCAAGCGCACTCTCTTCAGAAATGGTCCCGGCCCCGCCTGATACTCGACCGCCGCATGAAAACTGATCTTCCCTGCCACCTCGGGATTCGCCTCGTCCACGATCCGCAGCAGCCCGTTCACGTCGCCATTCGTCGTGGTCAGCATCACATCCACCTTTTTGGGTGACCCCGCCACGCTCCCGCTCGCCGTGATCGTGCTAGTCCCGCTCTTCACCTCTGCCGACACAATCTGCACATCGCCATTGTTCCCATTCACCACCAGGTGATACGCCGAGTCGAACCGCACCTGGTGCGCCGATCCCGCCCGGAAATCCGGAATCGCCGCCTTTCCCTCCACATTCACATGCATAAACGTCCCGCCGAACCGCCCTTCCGCCGTAGCGTGCCCGGACACCCCGGCCAGCCGGCTCAAATCCGCGTCCAGCAGCTGATACGTTCCCGTGAGCGGCGTCGTCGAGTAGCTCTTCGTGTTGAACGGACCCAAATGGCCTTGCGCCACCACCGTTCCCGGCGGCCCCGGAATCTTTACCCGCAAAACAAATCCCAGCGCCTTGTTCCGCTCCACATCGAGTATCTGCAGTTCCCTGAACTGGAACCGCAGCGGCGGCTGCCCATGCTGGAGAAAATCCAGAGTTGTCCCGTCCGCCGCAATCGTCTCGATCCGCATCTCCGACTCCGACGTGCTGATCACCCCACCGTCGAAATCCATTCCCCGGGCCTTCGTCCCCGGCGGCGGAATCTGCACACGCAGCCCTTCGAGCAGAAGAGCATTCAGTCGATGGGGATGAAACAGCAGCGTCGTCCAGTGCCCCACTACCTGCATCCGGTCAATCGTCGCCAGGGGCGGAATGCTTCTGTCGCCATGGCGGTAAAACGTCACATGCTCTGCGACAAATCCAGGATGCGGAAAATACGTCCGGTGATACCCGTGCACCTCCACCTGGCTCTCAAAGATACTTTCCAGCAGCGGATGAACCTCCCGATACCGGAAAGGCCAGAAGTAGAACATCAGATCCACGCCCACCAGAGCAGCCGCCACCAGCCCGAACGCGACCCACTTCCCTGCCCGTATGCGCCGTTTGGTTTTAGATAAAGGACGACGAATATTCATGCCCGCGCTTCCACCACCAACCCTCATGGCTTCCTTCTGTCCAGATGGCCTGCCCAGGTTGCCGGTTGTCCCCCCATCTTCAGCGGCGGTACGCGTTTCCGGAAGCCGCGCCCCGGCATTCCGTCGAATAACAGTCCAACCGACTTCCTCCGCTCCGCAGCCAGCAGTTTTTGCTACCTTGGAAAGTGACTACCATGACGCCTGCGCGCCTGCTTTGCTGTCTGTTTGCCTTCATCGTCGCCGTTCCTGTCGTCCCGGCCCAGACTGCACCCAAATCCGACCGTTCCCCCGCCCGCACGGCTTATGCGCGCCGCGAATTGGCTCGCTTAAAAGAAGTTCCCCCGCCGGTTTCGTACTCCGCTTATAACGACCACCCCAAACTCGCCATCATCCTCATCATCGACCAGTTCCGCGGCGACTATCTCACCCGCTGGCGCGCCGATTTTAAAGACCGCGGCTTCAATCTCTTCCTCGATCACGGTTCCTGGTTCCCCGACTGCTACTTCGACTACGCCAACACCAAAACCGCCCCCGGCCACGCCGCCATCGGCACCGGCGCCTACACCGACGGCAACGGCATCTCCTCGAATGAGTGGTGGGATCTCTCTCGCAACCAGAATCGCCCCGTTTCTTCGGTCGAAGACGAGCATTACCGCATCGTCGGCCTGCCCAATACCGCCAAACCCGTCACCGGCAGCTCCCCGCGCAATCTTCTCGCCTCCACGGTTGGCGACGAGCTCCGCCTCGCCACCCAGGGACAGGCCAAAGTCTTCGGCGTCTCCCTCAAGGACCGCGCCGCCATCCTCCCGGCTGGCGCTGCCGCGAACGGCGCCTTCTGGATCGATCCCGTCTCCGGCGCCTTCGTTACCTCGTCCTTCTACATGCCGCAGCTGCCCGTCTGGGCGACCGCCTTCAACACCGGAGGCGCCATCCCCCTCGCTGAACAGGAAGCCGGCGTGACAAATCTCACCAATTTCTACAACCAGGTCGGCCGCACACCCGCCGCCAACGAGTACGAGCTGAATTTCGCGGAGGCCCTCATCCAGGGCGAGCAGCTCGGCCAGGGTGACGTCACCGACCTGCTCACCATCAGCCTCTCCGCCAACGACCTCATCGGTCATGCCGAGGGTCCCGATTCGCCTGACGAACATCAGATGGTCGATGCCCTCGACACCCAGCTCGACACCTTCTTCACCTGGCTCGACAAGACCATCCCCGGTGGTCTCGCCAATGTTTGGATCGCCCTCACCGCCGACCACGGTGTTGCGCCCGTGCCCGCCACCGCCGCTCAGTATGGCCTCAACGCCGCGACCATCAACCTTCCCAAACTCATTGCCGCCCTCAACTACGCCATCAATATGAAGTTCTCTCCCGGCGAGAAGATCGACTACATCCTGCCGCATGAAGAGCTCCCCTACATCTCTCTCAATCAGTCCGAGTTTATGAAGGCCGGCATCATCGAATCCGAAGCCGAAACTGCTGTCCAGCAGGCTCTCCCCGCCGCCATCGCTTCGCTCAACCCACCTCCGCCCGAGCCCCCGCCCTCCGACTCCCCACTGGCCGACGGCCATCCCGCTCTCCAGCCGTCCAACCAGCGTCTGCCGCCGTACCCCGTGCTCTTCCGCAGTTACACTCGTGAGCAGTTGGCCAACGGCCCCCTGCCACCGACTCCATGGGGCACCCTCATCGCTCACAGCTATTCGCCCAATGGCGGCTGGTATGTCATGGTTATCCCCGCCGCCTTTCAAATGGAGCAGATGAAGTCCGCCAAAACCACGCATTACAGTCCGTATTCCTACGACCGCCACGTGCCCCTTGCCTTCTATGGAGCCCCCTTCGCCGCCGGCACCTGGTACAACCGCGTGCAGCCCGTCGATCTCGCCGCCACCTTCGCCGCGCTGCTCGGCATCAATCAACCCTCCGCCTCCGTCGGACACATCCTCACCGAGGCGTTGAAGCCCGAGTCGGAAATCACCTACCCCAAACCGCCGCCGCCGCCCCGCGTCCGCCACGCGCCCGTGCGCCACCACCACGCCGCCCCCAAAGCCGCAAAGGCGATCCATCCATGACAGCACTCTCTGCACGGGCGCTCGGGCCCAAGGCCTTTCTCTGCGCTGTACGCTGTACGCTGCACGCTGAGCGTTCGCGGAGCGAACGCTCATGAAGCCTGACATGCGCGTCCAGCTCTGCGGCCTCGACCTGGTGAGTCCGGTCATCGCCGCCAGCGGCACCTTCGGCTACGGCGTCGAATTCGAGGAGATCGTCAACTTCAAAAAAATCGGAGGCCTTGTCACCAAGGGTATTTCCCGCGAACCCATGCCCGGCAACCAGGCCCCGCGCCTTATCGAAACCGCCGCCGGCATGATCAACGCCATCGGCCTCCAGAACATCGGTGTCGAAAAGTTCCTCTCTGCGAAGCTGCCGCCCCTGCGCAACTATCCCGGCTGCGCCGTCATCGTGAACGTCTTCGGCTACCAGATCGAAGACTATCTCGCCGTCATCGATCGCCTCAACGACGCAGAGGGCATCGCTGCTTACGAACTGAATGCCTCCTGCCCCAACACCCGCCACGGCGGCATCGCTTTCGGCTCCGACGTGGATATGCTCTTCGATCTCGTCTCTCGCGCCAAATCCCGATCCAGGCGCCCGCTCATCGTGAAGCTGTCACCCAACGTCACTTCGATTGCCTCCATGGCCCAAACCGCGCAGAAGGCCGGAGCCGACGCCATCTCCCTCGTCAACACCTTCCTCTCGCTGGTCATCGATGTGGAATCGCGGCGCCCGCGCCTTTGCAACATCACCGGCGGCCTCTCCGGCCCGGCCATCAAGCCCATCGCCGTCCGCATGGTCTGGGAAGCCGCGAAAGCCGTCACCATCCCCGTCATTGGACTCGGCGGTATTACCACCCCCGAGGATGCCGTCGAATTCCTCCTTGCCGGAGCCACCGCCGTTCAGGTCGGCACCGCCAGCTACGCCGATCCCCGCGCCACCGAACGGATCGCCGCCGGTCTGGAACAGTGGTGCGCCCGCCACCACGTCGCCCAGGTCACGACCCTCACCGGCGCCCTCGACCTCAATGTGCCGAAGCAGCCGCCTGCTTAGCGCCGCGCCATACCCCAAAAGAAATGCCTAAAGTTTGTGCGGCCACCGCCGTGCGCCGTGCATCACGCGCAGTATTGAAATTGCCCTGCCATGAATTCGATAAGCAGCGATGTACTGCGTGCCTGGAATTACGAGTTAGCGCGTACCCTTGCGGCGGCCTGGTCTTCCCATTTCAGGCATCCGCTCCAGTAAAGTCACACATTCCTCGATGGCATCGTGTACCCGATAGGCCGCTTCCCGGCTGTCTTCTGAGATGAAGGCAACCGCCTCGAGCACGTCCTGTCTCGCCAGGGGATGCCACTCGATCCTCACGCCGATTGCTTCCGCGCCGCCACCGCGTCAATCCTCGCTCGCACCTCACGCATGACGCGTTCATGGGGAATCCCCGGCCTCTTATCCTTCAGCGCCTTCTCTACTTCGGCCCGGAACCATGCATCGTGCTCCCGCTCCTCCTGCCGGCTCCGCACAAAATCCCGCATAAATTCGCGGACAATCTGCGATGCGGGCCGGTCCATCGCCGCCGCCTCCGCAACAAACGCGTCCCGCAGCTCCGATTCCAACTTCAGGGTGAAGACTGCTTCCTTCGCCATCGCTCCTCCGTGAGGTACTAACGATGACTATACCACGTCGTTATCTCCCTGTAGCCACTTCAGCCCCCACCTTCACCATCCCCGCTCCCACTATCGGCCCCCATCCGCCTTCCTGCACCAGCGCCACCACGCGCAGATTCCCCACATCTTTCGCCGACACTGGCACCCGGAACGCCCGATCGAATGCCCTCCCCTTCTCTGTCTTTCCGATCTTCACCAGCGCTCGCACCACACCCGCGTTCGTCAGCTTCTTCCCATCATTCTCCCCGCCCAACACATCCGTCTGGGTCCGGTCCAGCGCCACCGCCACCAATACATCCCCGTGCTTCGACCCTTCAGCCGCCACGACGACATGCCCCGTTACCGCGCCGTCCGCCACGCGGACATCCTCGATCTCTACCGGTATCCGCGCTTCCGCCGCAGCCTTGTGAAACACCTCGCTCACCTGGTGCGCGTCTCCAAAACGCACCTCCACCTGACCGTCCAATATCAGTTGCGGCGTGTACACGCCGCTCAGGCTCATCACGCTCACGTAGTTCTCCTGCCGCTGCGTCAGCGCCGCCGACGAATACGGATCCTTCCAACCCTCATGATCCCAGTAGTCCACGTGTTCGCTCAGCACGATCAGTTCCGCGCCCGGCAATGGCTGCGCGGCGTCCAGCCGTTCCACCCACTGGTCTGCCGGAGGACAGCTCGAACATCCTTCGGACGTGAACAATTCCAGAACGACTGGATTCCGCGCCGCTCCGGCCTGCGCTGCCGCAATCGGCGCCCCCGCGCCAGGCACACACGCGACCGCTACCAACAGCGCGCCTTTCCGCCACACTTTCGAGTAAACCCTCATATTCCGGGATTATCCGGGATCAGGCCGACGATGCACCATAGCCACGCCCAACTGACCACTCGCTGTCACTGTGTCCGGCGCGGCCTGGATTTCGAGAAGAAACAGCCGCGGCGGGCAGAAATCCGCCGGCCCGCGCAACCTGGGCTTGCCAATCATCGTCTGCAGAACAGGGGATGTCCAAGCGCCTGAAATTCGCCCTGCTCCTCGGTGCCGACGTTACTGCAGCCGCGTTGTTCCTCGTTGCCGCCCAGTTTCCCGATCGCAAGGCCTTCCGAGGGCCACCCTGGCACGCCCCTGTTGCTTCCTCTCATACCTTGGCCGTCGGCGGAGCCACTCTCCAGGTCGATTTCGGCCCTGGCTCCTTCGATCTCCCCACCGCGCAGATCCTCGACTGGGTTCGGCGCGCCGCCACTGCCGTCACCAGCTATTACGGACACTTTCCCGTTCCCCGCGACCGCATCCTCATCGAGCCTGTTCCCGATCGCAGCGGCGTCTTTCACGGGACCACGTGGGGTGACGTCGGCGGTTTTCCTGCCTTCACGCGCATCAGCGTCGGACAACACTCGACGGTCGCCGAGCTCACGTCCGACTGGATGATGACCCACGAGCTGGTCCACTCCGCCTTCCCCTCCCAGGAAGACGACCACCACTGGATTGAAGAGGGCATCGCCGTTTACGTCGAGCCCGTCGCCCGCGTCCAGGCTGGTTACCTCACACCCGAACAAATCTGGGCGGACATGGTGCGCGACATGCCTCAGGGCAATCCTCAGCCTGGCGACCAGGGGCTCGACCGCACGCCCACCTGGGGTCGAACTTACTGGGGTGGCGCCCAGTTCTGCCTCCTTGCTGACGTCACCATTCGTGAGCAGACCCACAACCGCTACGGATTGCAGGACGCGCTGCGCGCGATCCTCAAGGCCGGCGGCACCATCGACCAGGACTGGCCGATCGAGAAGGCCTTCGCCATCGGGGACCGCGCCACGGGCACTCACGTTCTGGAAGACCAGTACGCTCGGATGGCAACTGCTCCTGTCCAGGTGGATCTCGCTGGGCTCTGGAAGAAGCTCGGGATTATCCGCACTGGAGAGGATCAGGTCCGCTTCGACGACTCAGCCCCCGAGGCGGCCATCCGTCAGGCCATCACGCATTGATGGTCAATCCGGCCGATCCAAAACCAAGTTTTTCAGTTAACTTCTCCGAAATCGTGTGTTATCAGCGGGTTACCCTTTTACCGAGGAACCCCCTCAGGCTATCTCTCCCGGTTTCATTTACTTCCGAGGGGGCTCCTCGCCCGAAGGACTTGCGCAAAAATGGAAAAAGCCCTGTTCGTGGAGAACAGAGCTTTCCTTCACATTCAGAGTAGGTGCAGGGATGCGGCGAAGCAAGAAAAATTCGCAAGGAGCACGGTACGCAGGTAAGGTGCGGCGCGGCCTCCGGTTTTCTAACCCAACCCTAAGCCTTAGCCGCCGCAGTTGAGGCCTTCACAACCTTGCCGGCCTTCAGGCAGCTGCTGCAGACGCGCAGACGCTTGTTCCCGCCGCCCACTTTTGCCCGCACCGGGTGCAGGTTCACGTTCCAGCGCCGCCTCGTTACGTTGTGCGCGTGCGAAATGTTGTTCCCAAACTGCGGACCCTTGCCGCAAATATCGCAAACCTGTGCCATCGATGTCTCCAGAATCTCGAAGTTGCCGGCTCGGCGAACCCCTCCGGTCCGCATACTGTCGGCTGCCGCACTCCTGCGCGAACGCGCGAAGCGCGAATTCTCAGTTTACCGGGAACTTTCCTGCAGGGCAATTGCACTGCTCGCGTCGGCTGCCCTGGGGGTCGCAACGCGTGCTCTTCGCTGTGCCGCGAGCCGCCGCGCCCAGATCTCCAGCCGGCAGATCCCCCACGTATACGGAACCGCCACGACCAAATCGATCAGGTAATGCTCGCCGGTCCCCAGTGTCGCCAGAGCGGTCAGTCCGGCAAAGCTCACCGCTACCCACCTCCACGGCCGCGCCACATAGACCACGCACAGGAGCGCCCAGGTCATGTGCAGCGACGGTATGCAGTTCCGCGGCGCCGTCGGATCGCCCAGGTGCGCCGGTCCCACCGCCGGAAAAGCGGCGTAGAAAAACGGAGCCAGCAGCGCGGCCAGAATCCACGCTCGGGCACACTCCATGCGCCGAGGGCTGACCACGGCCACAAGCGCTCCGAAAAACGGCAGGGCATAGTAGACATGATTGATGGCCGACCAGGCCAGCGCATGCCCTCGGAACCAGGCATACACGCTCGGGCTGATTCCGTGGTCCAGGGCCAGCAAATCGCCGTCAATGGACCGCCGGGTCACGTCGAGTACTGCATGGTTGCCCGCCACTGCGCCGATGAGCGCCAGCGGCAGCAGGAATCCCAGCAACAGCAGTTCGCCCCGTGCCTTTGGATTCGCGACCGCTGCAATCCCCAGCATCAGGGTTCCGGCGGCTGTCCAGACGAAGAACGCACCCGGGCCTCCGGCCAAAGGCATCAGCGCCGTCATCGCGGCCAGCAGCGCCAGAGTGAACCACTCGTCCCTTGTCATCCGCGCTCGCATCGCTTTTCCAGTATCCGGCGCGGCCGAGCGGCCACCGATCCCACGATCGGGGGACCCGTGTCAGGCGAAACACCTTCTGCTTCATCCACTAACCCGCCTTGGTAGCCTTCGCCACCTTGCTCGACGCGGGGGTCCCCGCACCTCCCGGGACAAAAGCCCTCGCTCCCCGCGCTGCCTGACCTTTGGGGCCTCACTGCCTATAATTATTCCTTTTAAGGAGTAGTCTTTCTATGGAATAATCAATTCGTGGCCTGGCGCATCGAGGTGAGCGACGAGTTCGCGGCATGGTACACGGGGCTCTCCGAGGACGAAACGGAGAGTGTGAACTTCTCCGTCGACCTGCTGGAACATGCCGGTCCGGCTCTCGGCAGACCACACGTCGACACCCTCAAGGGAAGCACGATCCCCAATCTGAAGGAGCTTCGCGTGCAGCATCGGGGACGACCTCTGCGAATCCTCTTTGCATTCGATCCGCGGCGCGTCGGCTATTTGATTCTGGGTGGAGACAAGACCGGCAACGACGACTGGTATGCCACCTTTGTCCCGAAGGCCGAAATCATCTACGAAAGGCATCTGGCAGAAATGCGAGGAAAGCGAAATGGCCAAGAATTGGCGTGAAGTCAGACGAACTCTGCCACCGGAGCGCGAAGAAAGGATCGCTGCCGGTGTCCAAAAGGAGTTGGCCAGGCTTCCTCTGGCTCAGGTCCGCAAAGCGCGCGCGATGACGCAGATGCGTCTGGGCGAAATTCTGCAGGTCAACCAGGCGGCTGTCTCCAAGATGGAGCAGCGAGCCGACATGTATATCAGCACGCTCCGCAGCTATATCGAGGCGATGGGCGGCTCCCTTGAGATTCACGCGGTCTTTCCAGAGGCCGAAATCCTCCTGGACCACCTTGGAACGGAAGGCGAAACAAAGACAGCCGCGCCGATGGAAGAAGCCATTTCCAAAGCCCAGCGCCGCCAGAGGAAATCCGCTTAACGTCTCCGGAACCGGCCCGGAGCCAGCCATCCCTCTAGAACAGCTCTTCCTGCTCCGGCTTGGCCGCTTCCCCGCGCGCCTCGGCCGCCGGAGCCGGCTTGCGCTTCGCCGCGCCCACCACCGCCACGACCTCCAGACCTTCCAGCGAGGTCTTCGGAATCCAGATCCGCTGGGTGTTCGAGCGCAGGTCCGGCGGGGTCAGAAACACCCCTTCGCTCGCCACCAGGCTCGCGTCGTTCGCCGCCAGGCCCTCCAGCAGGTCGCCGTCCTTCAGGCGCGCCCGCACAAACAATCCCTCCCCGCGCGGCCTCCCCGCAAAGGTCTTGCGCACCAGACGCTCAGGATTATTCAGTTCTCCGGAATTGAAATCCCGCACGTAGCAGATCCACTTCAGGTCCTCGACCTCGAGGGCCACAACCTTGCCATCCAGGTCCAGCATTTCCACCCGGCCGCCGCGCACAAATCCAGCCAGCGGGACGTACCCCGCTACCCAGTCTCGGGAGAACTTGCGGAAGATCGCTTTTTTCCGGCTGGTCGACATGCCTTCCTCGATCGGAACCCTTGTCCGCTCAGCGAAATCAGGATTGTTGCACAGTCCCGGGCCGCCGCATCAAAAATTGTGCACCCAGCTGCGCCGCAGGGTGCGCCCTTATGTTACATTGTTAGTTTGGATTGCCACTTCGCCGTCCTCTAAGTATTTGTTCTGCTGTGGGTTAGGACGGTTCCCGCGGAACGAGGCTCAACCCGAAGCAACCCTCGCACCATGCCCGACTATATCTACCTTCTCGAAAATCGCCTCTCCCCCGCCCAGCAAAATGCCCTTCGACAGGTTCGGGACGCCGCCCGCGATGCCGGCATGACCGTCTTTCTCGCCGGGGGCGCCGTCCGCGACCTGACCAGCGGCTTCCCCGTGCGCGATCTTGATTTTTCGGTTCAGGGGAACGCTCTCAAGCTTAAGAAACCGCTGGAAAAAGCCGGCGCCACGCTGTCGGGCGAACACGAGCCCTCCCGCTCTCTCTTCTTTTGGTTCCCGGGGTCCGTTCGCGTCGAAGTCTCCAGCGCCCGCCGCGAGGAATATCCCAAACCGGGCAAGCCCGTCTACCACTGGGCGCCGATCCTTGAGGATCTCCGTCGCCGCGACTTCACGGCCAACGCCATGGCCATTTCCCTGAACGAGGGTTCCTGGGGACTCCTGCTCGATCCCCTCAACGGCTTTGCCGATATCGATTTGCGCCACCTGCGCCTGGCCTCGAACTACGGGTTCATCGAGGACCCCATCCGCATGGTGCGCGCTATCCGCCTGGCCGCCCGCACCGGCTGGGAGATGGACGAGCGCACCAAAGCCCGCTACGAGAACGCCAAAGGGGAAGGCCTGATCGAACAGGCCTCTGCGTTCGCCCGCGGCTACGAACTCGAAGAGATCGCGCACGAAGAGGATCCGCTGCGCGTCCTGCGGGCGCTGGAAGCCGAAGGCTGGATCAAAGCCCTCTGCCCCGCCTGGACCTCCGCCAAAGCCGACACCAAAGGGCTCGAGGAACTCAATAAGATCCTCATCAGGCTGCTGATGCTGGGCGTCAATCCCGACCCGTCGACCGCTCATATCGAGTTGCTCACCGCCAAGTTGCAGCCCAAAGACGTCGCCAGCCTCAAGCGGCTGTTCCCGCGCCATCGCTTCGTCGAGCAGTGGAACCACCTCGATCAGGCGGCCAAAGACTTTGCCAAAGAGTTGCTCGGCAAGAGCGCCTCGACGCCTTCCGCCACCTGGAAGCTGATCGTCAATCATCAGCCCGAGGCGGTTCTGTGGCTGGCCTTCAGTTCTAAAAACCCACAGGTTCGCGAGAAATTCAACAACTTCTTCAACGTTTGGCCGGAAGCGCGTCAAAAGATTCCGACTACGCTCATGGCTGAGATGCGCATCACTCCCGACCTGCCCGAATACGGCAATATCGCCGAGATCCTGTTCTTCCAGTTCATGGACGGCAAGCTGACGACCGACGAGGAGATCCGCGCCTTCCTGGAGCCGTACTCGCCACCCGCTCCGCCGCCTCCGGTGGTCATCCGGCGGCCTCGTGGCCGTCGCGCCGAGCCCAAAATCGAGGAGGAAGAAGAGGAACTCGACGTCGCCCCCGCCCGCGCCGCCGGCGAGGAGGGCGAGGAAGAGGAGGAGGAAGAAGAACACGAGGAGCTGCCTCCGCGCCCGCCTGCCCCTGTGGGCAAATCCTCAAAAGCCGCGGCGAAGACGGCTGCCAAAGTTGCCCCCGAACCCAAAGCTCCAGCGAAGGCCGCGGTCAAGGCGCCGGAAAAGAAGCCCGAGCCGAAGGCTGCGCCTCAGGCCGCCGCCAAGTCCGGGAAGCCCGAGCCGAAAGCCGCGCCTCAGCCCGTCGCCAAAGCGCAGGAAAAGAAGCCCGCGACCGCTGCTGTAAAAGCGCCGGCCCGCAAGCCTGAAGCCAAACCCGCTAAGGCTGCTCCGAAGCCCGCCGCGAAATCCGACAAACCCGCCGCTCGGCCCGCGCCGAAGAAGAGCGCTGCTGTCCCGGCGCGTAAATCAGAAAAAGCGAGCAAGGTCGTCGCCAAGGCTGCTGCGAAGAAGCCCGCCAAAGCCGCGCCCGCGAAGGCGAAGTCGGCCAAGCCCGCCGGCAAGCCTCAGAAAAAGAAGCGCTGACTCCGGAGCCAGCAACTGAAGGCTGAGGAAATCCAGCGAAGGCTCGTGGCCCTGCCGCTGCACCCCTGTCCTCACCCCAGGCGGAAATCGATCGTCTCTCCGACCTTCAGGTGGTGTCGCGCGATATCGCCCACCGGCAACTCCAGCACGTACTGCGACGGTTCCTGGCCGCCGTAGCTCGGACACGTGTTCGACGCCCCGCGGCAGGGCGGCGTGTTGGGACTCATCTCGACAATCCGATGTTCCGGGTCCATCCACACAATGTCCAGGCCGATTTTGCAGTGGTACATCCAGTAGGCGTGCGGCTTGTCCTGCTTGTGCACGAAGAGCATCCCTCGACCTTCCGGTAGTTTGGTTCGCTCCATCAGGCCGTAGTTCCGCTCCGCCTCGGTGGTCGCCAGCTCCACATGCACCGTCGATCCATCCGGCAGCATCACCAGCGTGTTCGCAGGACGCGGCGCCACATAGGGCACCTTCAGATCCTGCCCGCGCGCCGCGACCGTTCCTGTCGCCAGCCCTGCCAATCCGATCACCAGGCCCGCACACCACCGCATCCTCATGCTCGCATCCCTCTGTTTGTATTGTCCGCGCAAGCCCCGTCTCGCGGCAAAGGCAGCGGGTCGGGAGCCCGTGTTGCAAAGAGCGACGATCGTGATTGCCATGGTGCGGCGCAGCGGAGAGAGCCTTCTGGCCGTGGAGACATTTTCCAGAGAAACAGGGGCTGTTCGGCCCGGCGAGGCTGACGTCTGCAACCTGTGAGCTGTAACCTGGGACCTGACCCTTAGACCGCCGCTTCCGCCTCGGCTACCGTCGGCACCAGCGTCAGCAGGGCATCTACCTTGGTCATCCTGAAGAGCTCCATCACCCGGCCGTTTACGCCGGCTACGATGAGCTTCTTCCCGTGCCGCTGGCACGACACAAAATAGTTGATGACCGCACCCATGCCGGCGGAATCCATGTAGGGCACTGCGGTCAGATCCAAAATCAGCAGCGCCGGGGGATCGGCGCGCAAAGTACTCTGAAATTCAAACAAACTGCTGAGGGTTAGCGGCCCGGTCAGGCGCAAAATGCGGCTGCCCGGAGCCTGCCCAGGTACGCTTTCCAGCGTCAGGGATTCGGCGGACATAACTTGCAATATAAAGGTCCTCACGAACCGCAACCGTTACAATTCTGTGAATTGAAGGTATTTTTCCGCGCGCATTCCGCTTTCCCAAAACGTCGAATCATCAGCGTTTGCAATTCCCCCGGGGAGTCCGGACAATCCTTTCTGTGCGACCTCTGCGGCTACCGCTCTTTCGCCTGCCCTTCGCAGCCGGGTTCGCCCTGTGCCTGCTCGGCACGCTCTCTGGCGTCCCCGCTCAGGCCCAGGATCTGTCTGACGCCTCCGGCTACACCGTCGCCGGTACGGTGCTGAACGCGGCCACTGGCCAGGCCATCGCCCGCGCCGAGGTGATTTTCGATAATCAGCAGGCCCAGCTCACTGCCGGGGACGGGACCTTCTCCTTCGCGCACATCGCCGCCGGAACCTACCTTCTCTCCGTCCGCAAACCCGGCTACCTGGGCTTCGGCGGCCCTGGGATGGGCGGCAGAGGCTACGGCGGCGGTGGCTTCCACAGCTTCGGATCCAGCAGCGCCTCCGATCCTCCCCGCCGCATCCTCGTCGGTCCGGAGATGCCGGCCCTCACCTTTCGGGTCACGCCCCTGGCGACTATCTCCGGGCACCTGACACTCTCCACGTCCGATCCCGCCGACCACATTCGCGTCAGTCTGTTCCGCCGTGAATTCGAGAACGGGCGCTCCCGCTGGTCCATGGCCGCCGTAACGGAATCCCGCAGCGATGGCTCCTGGCGGATGGCCAGCCTCGTCCCCGGCCGCTACATGGTGCTTAGCTCCGCCTCGATCGACGGTCCCAACGACCCCGAGGACCGTCAGGTGCCCGTCTGGGGCTTTCCCGCCCTGTACTATCCCGGCGTCACCGATGTCGGCTCCGCCGGCGTGCTCGTCCTGAAAGCCGGGCAGCAGGCCCAGGCCGACATGACCCTGGTCCGGCAGCGCTTCTTCCCGGTCACCATTGCCGCGAGCGGCATGCCCGGCACCCCGACCAGTTTCGAGATCGCGGATACCGGCGGGCATCCCACCGGACTACCCGTCCACTTCGATTTCCGCACCCAGATCGCGCACGCCAATGTGCCGAATGGCTCGTGGATTGTCACGGCCCACGCCTTCGGCGCGACGATGCGCTTCGGCCGCGCGGATTTTCAGGTCGCCGGCGCTCCCGTCAGCGTGGCCGTCACGGTCGCGCCCATGCCTCCGATTCCAGTCCTCATCCACCGTGACTTCACCGCCTCTGCCAATGGACCGCAGCCGTCCGCCTACGGTCCGGGCATGAACTTCATGCTCATCTCAGCCGACGACTTCTCGACGTCTTCTTTCGGCGGGGAGCTCCATTCCGATGACAATCAGGGCTGGGAGATTCACATCAACGAGCCCGGACGCTACTGGGTCCAGGCCCAGCCGTTCCCGCCCGCGTATATCAGCGCTGTCACCAGCGGCGGCGCGGACCTCGCCAGCACGCCGCTGACCGTCTATCCTGGCAGCCTGCCGTCGCCCATCGAAGTCACCCTGCGCAACGATCCCGGCACCATCGCCGGGCAGATGAACAGCGCGTCTCCCGGCGGATCCGGCGCCCCCGGCGAAGTGCCCCAGGTCTGGATTTATGCCATCCCGCTCTTTCCTACCACCGGACGCCTGCCGGAGACGAACGTCGGCGACAACGGCCAGTTCACCCTCGAGAATCTCGCGCCCGGCTCGTACCGCGTTGTTGCCTGTGACGCATCCCAGCAGATCGATTTCCATTCGCCGGATGGGCTTGCCGCCTGGTCCGGCAAAGGCCAGGTGGTCAGCGTCGAACCCAGCGGAACGGCCAACGTCGCGCTCACCGTGATCCACGGAGATCCCTCGCAGTGATCCGCGCCGGCCTCCTCACCGCAGCTCTCGCTCTCACCGCTCTCGCCGCCCCGGCGCAGAGCCAGCCGGGCTCCGCCTCCTTCACCATCAGCGGCACCGTGCGCAGCGCCACCACCGGCGCGCCTCTCGATCGCGCCGAGGTCACTCTCTCCACCGGCGAAGAGTATGAAAGCCAGGTCGCCGAAGTCATCACCGCGGAGGGCGGCGCTTTCCGCTTCGATCGCCTCCCCGCCGGCAAATACTCGCTCGCCGCCTCGCGCCGCGGCTACGTCGCTGCCGACTATCAGGAGCACGAAGGCGGCTACTCGACCGCTATCGTCACCGGCCCGGGTCTCGTTTCCCAGGGGCTTCGCTTCAATCTCTTCCCCACTGCCGTGATTGACGGCACCATCACCGACGACAACGGCGATCCCGTGGGTGGCGCTCAGGTCACGCTCTATCGTCAGCAACAGGAGGGGGGACAAAGCAAAATCGTCACCGCCGATGCCCTGACCACCGAGGACGACGGCACCTATGAATTCGACCGCCTCCATGCCGGCACGTACTACATCGGCGTCTCCGCCACACCCTGGTATGCCTTTCACGCGCCGCAGCGCACCGCGGCCGACGGCACGCCTCTGTCCCCCGATCAGCAGCCGCATTCCTCGCTCGACGTCGCTTACCCGATGACTTTCTACCCCAACGCCACGGACTCCGCTTCCGCCGCGCCCATCCAGATCAATGCCGGCGATCACCCGGAGCTGGATCTGACGCTGCACGCCGTTCCCGCCGTGCACATCGAGATCCGCCTTCCCAAGCCCGACCCTCACCATGGCTTCTCGATGCCGCAGATAGAGCAGAACGTCTTCGGTGTGGAACAATTTCAGCCGCCCCACCCCACCATCTACTCGAGCGGGGACGAGATGATTGTCGATCTCGGCGCGGTCGCACCCGGCCATTACTCGCTCCGCGACTTCGGCCCGGACGGACCCACCCGCAGCACTTCAGTCGACCTCACCACCGACCAGACCGTGGACCTCAGCACGGCGATCAATACGGTCGACGTCTCCGGCAAGCTCGAAATGGCCACCGGTGCGGCGTTACCCCCGGTCACCATGCTCCAGCTTGCGCCCGCGGGAGGAGCCGGCACCATGAGTACCCCTGCTTCCGCCGACGGTTCCTTCGATCTGCGCACGGTTTCGCCCGGCGACTACACCGTGCAGGTCAGTACTTCCACAGGGCCTCTCGATGTGATCCAGATGGCCGCCTCCGGCGCGGAGGTGCATGGCCGCCGCGTCACCATCGGCAGCGATCCCGTCCTCCTCGCCGCCGAACTCGCTCGCGGCTCTGCCTCGATTTCCGGTTATGCCCGGCGCGACGGAAAGGGACTGGGCGGCGCTCTCGTCCTGCTCGTGCCCGAGCACTCGCAGGACAACACCGACCTCTTCCGTCTCGATCAGAGCGACTCCGACGGCAGCTTTTCTCTCAGTCACGTGCTGCCCGGCAACTACACGCTCATCGCTATCGAAAACGGCTGGTCGCTCGAATGGAGCCGCCCGGAGGCGCTTGCGCCGTATCTGACGCGCGGGATGCCGCTCCACATCATCGGCGAGGAAAAGAATCTCGACCTGCCTTCGGCTGTGGACGTGCAATAGAGTGCTTGCTTGCCTCTCTAGCCCACCATCAGCACGACGAGCGACGCATCGTCGCGACCCTTCCCGCCCGTGTGGTGTTCGACTTCCGCCAGGATTTCCTCGCTCAGCTTCTCCGCTCCGTGAGCGCGGCCGCGCTCGATCGCGGCAATCAGCCGCTGATAACCGAACTCCTGATGCCGGCGATTCTCCGCCTGCAGCAGTCCGTCGGTCACCAGTAACAGACAGTCGCCGGAACGCAGCTCCACTTCCTGGTTCTGATACAGCCAGTGCGAGAAGATGCCAAGCACGCCGCTGAAGCTGGCCGGAAACTCGACCGCGCCATCGGCGCGCACCAGCAGCGGGAGACAGTGGCCGGCGTTCTCGTACTGCAGCCGCTTCTCCGCTACATCGAGCACACCATAGAACATCGTCACCAGCCGCGGCTCGCCGCCTGGCCGGCACAGGGCCTGGTTTACCTGCGTGCACAATTCCGCCGGAGAGGCCGCTTCCGGCGCAAACTGCCGCACCGCAGTCTGCAGCTCGCGGGCCAGCTTTGCCGCCGCCAGGCCCTTGCCGGATACGTCCGCACTGTACAGCGCCCTCTGGTTCTCGCGCAGCGGAAAAACGTCGAAGGTGTCGCCGCTCACCTCCGGCGACGGCTGCCATGCCAGCGCGATGTCGTACCCTGGAACCTGCGGCGCCGTCTGCGGCAGAAGACTCTCCTGCAGCGCCCGCGCCTCAACGCGCTCCTGATCGCGCGCGCGTCCCTTCGCTGTCGCCGGCCCCATCAGGCGACTCAAGGCCTCTTTCGCTGCCGTTGAGGACATGGTTACGTCAGCCTACCAGACCCCGACCTGGTTGCAAGGCCCGGTTGCAGGCAGATGAGGGAATCTTCATCGCCGTAAAAGAAAGGGCGCACCCCAGATCGGGATGCGCCCTTTGTCGTTACTACAGGCTACCGGCTACCGGCTGGCTTACTCAGCCTTTTCGCCGCCGCCGCCTTCAGCCGATTCCTGTTCGGCCATGGATTTCTGCATTTCCTCGCGGCGTTTGGCGCGCGCTTCAGCCCGCTTCTGGCGTTTCTCATCCAGCACCTGCTCGGCGTCCACCAGTTCGATGTACACCTTCTCGGCGCCGTCCCCGCGCTGGAAGCCCTTGCGGATAATCCGCAGATAGCCGCCATTGCGGTCGCCGTAGCGCGGGGCCACGGTATCGAACAGCCGCGTCACCGCTTCGCGCGTCTGCAGATAACCCAGCGCCTGCCGCCGCGCATGCAGGTCGCCCTTTTTGCCCAGGGTGATCAGCTTCTCCACGTGCGGCCGCGCGGCTTTCGCCTTCGCCACCGTCGTCTCGATCCGATCCTCCATCAGAATGGACGTCACCAGGTTCCGCAGCAGCGCGCGGCGATGGCTGGTGTTCCGTCCCAGTTTGTATCCTGCATTGCGATGACGCATGACAATCTCCAGGGCTCAGAGCTCAGAGCTCAGGGCTCAGTAAGAGCCGCCGAAAGGTCTGCTTTCCGATCCGAATTGTTGATTCCTGTGTATCCCTGCGCAGATGCTCAGAGCTAAGGGCACTGTGCCCTGAGCTCTGAGCCCTGTGCTCTGTCAAAAGTTCTCCGTTTCGGGCTGAATCGGCAAATCCGAATCCAGGCCCTCTTCCTCTTCGTCGTCGAAGCGGCTGTAGCTCGCGGCCAGCTGCGCCGCCGGCAGAACGCTCGTCGGTCCGGGGACCGCATTGCCCTGCTCGTCGATGCGCATGCCCAGCGACAGCCCCATCTGCGCCAAAATTTCCTTGATCTCGTTCAGCGACTTCCGCCCGAAGTTCTTGGTCTTCAGCATCTCGGCTTCGGTCTTCTGCACCAGCTCGCCGATGGTCTGAATGTTCGCGTTCTTCAGGCAGTTGTAGCTGCGCACGCTCAGCTCCAGCTCTTCCACGCTGCGGTTCAGGTTCTCGTTCTTCAGCTGGACTCGGCCTTCTTCGGCATGCCCCTCAGCCTCGATCTCTTCCTCGAAGTTGATGAAGATGCTCATATGATCCTTGAGCAGCTTCGCCGCCAGGCCCACACCATCCGCCGGCAGCACCGAGCCGTTGGTCCACACTTCCATGGTCAGCTTGTCGTAATCCGTGATCTGGCCGAGACGCGCCGCATCCACCGTGAAGTTCACCTTGCGCACGGGCGAGTGCACCGAGTCCACCGGGATAAACCCGATGCCCAGGTCGGAGTCGAAGTTCTTGTCGGCGGAGACATACCCGCGGCCGCGCTTCAGCCGCATCTCCATGCTCAGCCGCCCGCCTTCGCTGACGGTGGCGATATACACATCCTTGTCGAGAATTTCCACGTCGCCGTCGGCTTCGATCATGCCGGCGGTGACCACACCCGGCTGGTCCGCGTTCAGGTAGAGCGCCTTGGGCCCGTCGCCATTCAGCTTGAACGGAATCTGCTTCAGGTTCAGAACGATGTCGGTCGCGTCTTCCACCACGCCGGTGATCGACTGAAACTCGTGCAGAACGCCCTCGATCCGTACCGCTGTGACCGCCGCGCCTTCAATCGAAGAAAGCAGGGTCCGGCGCAGAGCATTGCCGATCGTGGTGCCAAAGCCGCGCTCAAACGGCTGCGCGCTGAACTTGCCGTATTTGTCGGTGAGCGTCTCGCTTTCGACGGCCAGACGCTTGGGTTTTTGAAATCCTCTCCAAAGCATGTCGTATATCCTCTGCACAGCGAGCGCCGCGAAGCATTTTGCAGCGGCTGTGCCGTTTCACTCCGTTGATTGGTGTTCCGCCTTGCGGCGTCGAACAGTTGCCAGTTGTCAGTCCCCAGTCCCCAGCAAAACTGGCTCACTGGGGACTGGAGACTCATTACTTGCTGTACAGCTCCACGATCAGCTGCTCGTTGACCGGGAGGTTGATGTCGTCGCGTTTGGGCAGCGACATGACTTTGCCGCTCAGGCTGTTTGGATCGATGCTGAGCCACGACGGCGCCGGCTGATGGCTGGCAAACTCCCGCGCGCCCTCGATCACGCCCAGCTTTTCGCTGGCGGGACGAATCTTGATCTCGTCGCCTACGCCCACCTGGAAGGAAGGGATGTTCACCTTGCGTCCGTTCACCGCAACGTGGCCGTGGCGAACCAGCTGCCGCGCCTGGCGCCGCGAGCTGGCAAAGCCCAGACGGAAGGTCACGTTGTCCAGACGCCGCTCCAGTTGCTGCAGGAGCAGCTCGCCGGTGACGCCGGGCGTGCGCGCGGCCTTCTCGTAGTAGTCGCGGAATTGCCCTTCAAGGGCAAAATAGATGCGGCGCGCTTTCTGCTTCTCGCGCAGCTGCAGACCGTAGCCGACGATCTTCGCCTTACGGTCACGGCCGTGCTGGCCGGGAGGGAAATTGCGCTTCTCGATGGCGCACTTATCGCTGAAACACTTCGCGCCCTTCAGGAACAGCTTCATGCCTTCTCGCCGGCACAGCCGGCAGACAGGTCCCGTATAACGTGCCAATGCATTCTCCTTAATTCAGAGGCCGACCGGTTTACGTCCGAGGACTTCGTCCCGGTCCGAGAACAGCTATCAGCTTTTAGCCGTTAGCTGTTAGCCAATTCCTGGCAGGATGGGCGGTTTCGCCCACCCTGTCGATTCTACCCTACCGCCGCCCTCAGCTAAAAGCTAAGAGCTAACGGCTAAAAGCTAGACCCTGCGTCTCTTCGGTGGCCGGCAGCCGTTGTGCGGAATCGGCGTGACGTCGCGGATCGAGCGAACTTCGATCCCCGCCGCCGCCAATGCGCGCACCGCGGACTCGCGGCCCGAACCCGGACCCGCCACCCGCACATCCACCGAGCGCACACCGTGATCCCGCGCCATGTTGGCCGCGTTCATCGCCGCCTGCTGCGCCGCGAACGGAGTGCCTTTACGCGACCCGCGAAAGCCGAGCGAGCCCGAGCTTTTCCACGAGAGCGTGTTGCCCTGCTGGTCCGTGATGGTCACGATGGTGTTGTTGAACGAGGCCTGGATGTGCACCACGCCAAACGGCACATTCTTGCGCTCGCGCTTCTTGAATTTCTTGTTCCGTGCGGCCTTGCCGCCGGGCGCTTTTGCTGGTTTGTTGTCGGCCATTAGGTCTTTGACGTCGCTTTCTTCTTGTTCGCCACAGTTCCCTTACGAGGTCCCTTGCGGGTGCGGGCGTTGGTGTGGGAGCGCTGGCCGCGCACCGGAAGGCCGCGGCGATGCCGCTGCCCGCGATACGACTGGATATCGACCAGCCGCTTGATGTGCATCGCGGTGTCCTTGCGGAGATCGCCTTCCACATCGCCCTGCTCTTCGATGACCTGGCGGATCCGGTTGACCTCGTCTTCGCCGAGGTCCTGGACCTTCTTGAACGGATCGACGGTCGCCGCGGCCAAAATCTTCAGCGCGCGAGGATCGCCGATGCCGTAGATGTACGTCAGCGCGATTCTCGCCTGCTTGTTGCGGGGAAGATCGACGCCTGCAATACGTGCCATACAGTGTCCTTTGTTGTGCCTCGGGGGTTAGTGCCCGAAGCGGTTGTTCCGGCCGATTTCCGTACCGGAGTTTTGAGAGCCTGATGCGTTTGCATCGGGGTTCATCGCAAGCCTTTGCAGCTAACTCGCCCCAGCCGGTTCGTACGTCTGTCGCCGGCTCAGTTCTCTGATTCAGCCAGGAGCCGGGAGCCAGGAGGAAAACCTCCCAGCCCCCAGCTCCGGGCTCCCAGCTGCTGTTCTTATCCCTGGCGCTGCTTATGTTTCGGATTCTCGCAGATCACCCGCACCACGCCAGCACGATTGATGACCTTGCACTTGTCGCAAATCTTCTTAACCGATGCCCTGACTTTCATAAAAACCTAGCTCCCAGCCTTTAGCTTTTAGCTTCTAGCTCCACCTCGCGCCCAAGAGCGCCGATTGCTGCCGTTGGCCAGGCTAAAGGCTAACGGCTAAGAGCTAGCAGCTATTTGTACCTGTACACAATTCGTCCACGACTCAAATCGTACGGGCTCAGCTCCACTGCTACCCGATCCCCGGGAAGGATGCGAATGAAGTTCTTCCGCATGCGCCCCGACACGTGAGCCAGTACCTCGTGGCCCGCACTATTCTCGAGCTTCACCTTGAACATGGCATTCGGCAACGTCTCGAGAACCGTTGCCATCACCTCAATCGCGTCTTCCTTCGACAATCAGTATCCTTCTCGGTCTTGATTCCGTTCCTACTGCGTCAAAACCAGAGCCCCGTCCTTCGTTACGGCCACCGTGTGCTCGAAGTGCGCGCTCCAGCTGCCATCCTTAGTCACCGTCGTCCAGCCGTCTTTCAGCACTTCGACGCCCGGCCGTCCCGCATTCACCATCGGCTCAATGGCCAGAACCATCCCGGCTTTGAGCGCCATGCCCTGCCCCCGCTCTCCGAAGTTCGGAACCTGCGGGTCTTCGTGCAGCTTCGTGCCGATCCCGTGCCCTACAAAATCCCGGACGACGCTGAAACCTTCCGCCTCGACCGTTTCCTGCACCGCCGCGCCGACATCGCCCAGCGTCGATCCCGGCTTCACCACCCGGATCGCGCTCTGGAGCGAGGCTGCCGTGACATCGAGCAGCTTCTGCGCTTTGACTCCAACCTTGCTGCCCACGGCGACCGTAATCGCGGAATCGCCGTAGTACCCGTTCAGCACTACGCCCGTATCGATCGAAACCAGATCCCCGTCGTGCAGCTTTCGCTCTCCCGACGGAATCCCATGCACCACTTCGTTGTTGATCGAGGTGCACAGCACACAGGGATACCCCCGGTATCCCTTAAACGCCGGAGTCGCCCCCAGCTCTCGAATCTTCTCCGCGGCCGCCTGCTCCAGATCCAGCGTCGACGCCCCCGGCTTTACTGCCCCGCGGACATGTTCCAGCACTTCCCGCACAACCTGTCCGCTGCGCCGCATCTTTTCGATCTCCTGCGGCGTTCTGATTGTGATGGCCACCGTCTCAGCTCCTCAGGCGCGCCACCGCGGCCTCAATTCCGGCCGCTACTGCTTGTACCGGCTGCTCGCCGTCCACTTCCTCGAAACGCCCCTGAGCGCGGTAATGCTCCACCACAGGAGCCGTTTGCGACTCATACGTCCGCATCCGCTCCTGAAACACTTCCTCAGTATCGTCGGAACGCAGGGTCAGAGGACTGCCGTCCAGATCGCACTTCTCATCGACCTTCGGCGGCTGGAGGTAGATGTTGTAGATCGTCCCGCAGACTGGGCAGCTGCGCCGTCCGGTAATCCGGCGCAATAACTGAGTATAACTGACCTGGATACTGATCGCAATCACCGGCAGGGCCTGGGATTCCGCGCCAATATGCCCGTCCAGCCACTTCGCCTGCCCCAGCGTCCTCGGAAACCCATCCAGGATATAGCCGTTGGCCGTATCCGGCTGCTTCAGCCGCTCCGCGACCATCTGGTTCACCAGCTCGTCAGGAACCAGCTTGCCAGCGGCCATGATTTCTTTGGCTTTTTGCCCCAGCGGGGTGCCGTGGTCCCGGTTATACCGCAGCAGATCGCCGGTCGAAATCTGGGGAATCCCCCACTTTGCCACCAGCTCTTTCGCCTGGGTACCCTTGCCCACCCCCGGCGCACCCAGCAGCAAAATCGGCCCCGGTTTGATGTTTACCTGTCTTCCGCTCTCCACATGCGCATCCGCCACCGCTGACCCCATTTACCAGGCCCGCCTTCCTCGAATCCTCCCGCTCTTGGGCGAGAAGCCTTCATAGTGGCGCATGATGAGCTGCGCTTCGATCTGGTTGACCGTATCCATCGCCACCCCGACCACAATCAGCAGCGACGTTCCACCAAAGTAGAAGTTGAACCCCAGCCCGTTGGTCACCCAGGTCGGGAGGGATTCAAACCAGCCTCCGATCAGCCACAGGTGATTCAAATGGATGCCGCTGATCAGCAGCTGCGGGATAATCGCCACCACAATCAGATAGATCGCGCCCACCATCGTTATCCGGGTCAGAATCTCGTTCACGAAATCCGATGTGCGGCGTCCCGGCCGGATCCCCGGGATGAACCCGCCGTACTTGCGCATGTTATCGGCAATGTCGTCGGGACGGAACACGATCGAAATGTAGAAATACGCGAAGAAGACGATCGCGATCATGTAGATCAGCTCGTACGACGGCTCGCCCGGACGCAGTGCATCGAAAGTCCGCGACAGCCACGGGCTGTTCTTCACGAAGGCCGCCTGCCCAAACAGCATCGGCGCCGACAGCACCGAGGCCGCGAAGATAATCGGCATCACGCCGCCGGAGTTCACCTTCAGCGGCAGGTGCGTGGACTGGCCGCCCATCAGGCGCCGGCCCACAATCCGCTTGGCATACTGCACGGGGATGCGCCGCTCGCTCTTCTCCACGTACACGATGAAGGCCACCACGGCCAGCATCCCGATCACCAGCAGGATCAGCGCCGGTACCGTGAAGGCCCCAAACCGCTGCGTCTTCGCGGTGGTCACCAGATCCGCAATACCGGTCGGCAGTCCCACGACAATGCCGGCAAAGATGAGCAGGCTCATGCCGTTGCCGATGCCGCGCTCGGTGATCTGCTCGCCCAGCCACATAATGAACGTCGTGCCCGCCGTCAGCGTAATCACGGTCATGATGACGAAGCCGATACCGGGATCCAGCACCATGTTGCCGGAGCTGCGCAGCGCGATGGCGATCGCCGCCGACTGTACCACGCCCAGGCCCACGGTCACGTACCGCGTCCACTGGGTGATCTTCCGCCGCCCGATCTCGCCTTCCTTCTGCAGCTTGGCCAGCGGTTCATACACCACGGTCAGCAGCTGGAAGATGATGGATGCGGTGATATAGGGCATGATGCCCAGAGCGAATACCGTCAGACGGCGCAGGTTGCCGCCGCTGAACAGGTCCACCAGGCCCAGCGACGAGCCCGCCTGGCTGTTGAAGAAATTCTCCAGCGCCGCCACGTTCACGCCCGGCGTGGTGATATGCGCTCCCAGCCGGTACACCGCCAGGATGCCCAAAGTGAACAGGACACGCCTGCGCAGGTCGGGGACACGGAAGATATTCAGAAACTTCTCAAGCATGGGATGGTGCTCTCATCATATCCTGGCAACTTGTAGCAGGCAGCTTTCGTTACTTGCGGGCCAGCTTGCTGACCAGCTTGCCTGCAGGCTTGTTTTCGGCATTCCCGCCGCCGAGCACAACTGCTTTGCCGCCGGCTTTCTCAATCTTTTCCTGCGCCGACTTCGAGAACTTGTGCGCGTGCACGGTGAGCGCGCCCTTTACCTCGCCGCTGCCGAGGATCTTAACCAGCCCGTTGCGCTTCTTCACCAGGCCCAGCGCGACGAATTTCTCGAGCGTCAGTTCCTTCTCGCCCAGCTCTCCCAGACGATCCAGATTAACCACCGTGTACTCGGTGCGGAAGATGTTGGTGAAGCCGCGCTTGGGCAGGCGGCGGTGCAGCGGCATCTGGCCGCCTTCAAAACCGCGCATCAGGCTTGAGCCCGACCGCGAACCCTGCCCCTTGTGCCCGCGCCCCGAGGTCTTTCCCGTGCCCGACCCCATGCCGCGCCCAATGCGCTTCTTGTTCCGATTCGCCTTCTTCGGCGCTCGCAGATTCGAAAGATTCATCGTTTTCCTCGCTCAACGCCGTCCGGACTTCCACCGGACGACTCGCATATTAGTTATCAGTCCCCAGTTGCCAGTCTCCAGCTGATCGATCCCGCGCGCCTGCAGCACTGGGGACTGACCACTGGGGACTGGAGACTAACTGACAATCCTGACCAGGTGCGGCACCGTATTCACCATCCCGCGGATCGACGGCGTGTCTTCCCGCTCCACAATCTGGTTCAGCCGCGTGAAGCCCAGGCCTTTGATGACCCTCTTGTGCTTCACCGGCGCCTGGATCATTGACCGGAAATACTGGATCTGAATGGTGGCCTTCGCCCCGGCCTGTGCCTGCTTCTTCGTTTGCGCCATGGTTAGATCTCCTGCACCTGTTTGCCGCGCATCGCCGCAACTTCGCTTTTGTCGCGCAGCTGCACCAGCGCGTCGAACGTCGCCTTGATCACGTTGTGCGGATTGGCCGTGCCCAGGCTCTTGGTCAGCACGTTCTGCACGCCCGCCGAGGTCATCACCGCGCGCACCGCCCCGCCGGCAATCACGCCCGTGCCTTCCGGAGCCGGCTTCAGCAGCACCTGCCCCGACCCGAACCGCCCCAGCACCTGGTGAGGAATCGTCGTCGCCGTCAGGTTGACACGCACAAGGTTCTTTTTCGCCGCCTCAATCCCCTTGCGGATCGCCTGCGGCACCTCGCGCGCCTTGCCCGAGCCGTATCCCACCACGCCCGCGCCCGGATCGCCCACCACCACCAGCGCCGCGAACGACATGTTCTTGCCGCCCTTCACGACCTTGGTCACGCGGTTGATCGACACTACCTGATCCTTCAGGTTGTACTGCCCCGAATCCAGCTTCTTTTTCAGTATCGCCATTTTCCCCTTCAGCTCCGGGAGCGGGCGGTTCGGGTCTTCTGCACCCTGGGCCCTGCACCCTGTTCCCTGCTTTAGAACTCGAGCCCCGCCGCGCGCGCCGCATCCGCCAGCGCCTTGATGCGCCCGTGATACAGATAGCCGCCGCGATCGAAGACCACTTTGCTGATGCCTTTCTCCTTCGCGCGCTCGGCGATCAGCTTTCCGATCTCCTTCGCCGCCGCCACATTGCCGCCGGTCTTCGCTTTCGCCGCCACCGTGGACGCCGAAACGACGGTGACGCCCTGCGCGTCATCGATCACCTGCGCGTAAATATGGTTCAGCGACCGGTACACATTCAGCCGGGGACGCTCCGAGGTCCCGGCCAGCCGGCGCCGGATACGCGTGTGCACCCTCTGTCGAATCGCGTTTCTCTTCCTCTGCGGAATCATCGTTTCCCTTTCCTAAAAGCGAAGCTGCCTGGCAGCCTCGTTCGGTTTTCAACTGCAGCCTTTAGCTATTAGCCACTGGCTTTTAGCTAAAAGCTAACAGCTGGAAGCTAGCGGCTACTTGGCTCCCGTCTTGCCTACCTTCTTCTTCAACCGCTCGCCGGCGTAGCGCACGCCCTTATTCTTGTAGGGATCCGGCTTACGCAGCGCCCGCATATCCGCGGCCACCTGACCTACCTGCTGCCGATTCACGCCGCTCACCGTCACCCGTGCCTGCTTGGGATCGACCGCCGCCGTAATCCCCGTCGGCAGCGGAAACTCGATCTGGTGCGAATACCCCAGCGTGAATACCACCGTATTCTTGCCCTTCAACTCCGCGCGGTAGCCGATGCCCACGATATCCAGGTCCTGCGTCCAGCCCTTCGTCACACCTTCCACCGCATTCGCCACCAGGGCCCGCGACAGCCCGTGGATCGCCGCCTGCGCGTCGTTGTCGCGCACCGCGTGCAGCTCGCCATCCTTCTGCTCGAGCCGTATGCCTTCCGGAATCCACTGCACCATCTTGCCTTTGGGGCCTTCCACGGTCACCACATTCCCCTGGAATGAGTACTTCACGCCCTGCGGCAACGGAATCGGCTTCCTTCCAATTCGTGACATCGTCAGATCCTTATTCTGGCTTGCGAGTCCCGAGGTCGCTTCGCTTCCCCGTTCCACTGCAGCCTTGCCGGACTCTGTCCGGCAGCTTTTGTCCGGCCAGCTTTTAGCTTTTAGCCTTTAGCTTGAAGCTAGCAGCTAATAGCTAATCGCTGTTCCTACCAAATCTCGCAGAGGACTTCGCCGCCGACCTTTTCGCGGCGCGCCTGGCGTCCGGTCATTACGCCCCGCGGCGTGGTCATGATGCTGATGCCCAGGCCGCCCTGCACCCGGCGAATCTCATCGTGGCCGATGTACACCCGGCAGCCGGGACGCGAAATGCGCTCCAGGTCCCGGATGGCCGCCTCGTTGTTCGCGCCGTACTTCAGGTACACGCGCAGCACCGCGCGGCCGTTTTCTTCCGTGGTCTTGAAGTTGGAGATATAGCCCTCCTCCTTCAGGATGCGGGCAATCTCCGCCTTCAGCTTCGAGGCCGGAACATCCAGCTTCTGATGACGCGCACGAATCGAATTGCGAATCCGCGTCAGAAAATCCGCTACCGGATCGGTCAAACTCATCGTCTCTCCTTCATTCCTCGTTCGCTCCGCCTGTCCAGCTCCGCCAGCGGAGAACCAGCCGGAATGTCTTCTTCTTCTGGTTCAAACTTGTTGTGGGTGCCCCGCCCATGTCGCGCTTTTTGCGACAGGGTGGGTTCAGTCCCTACCAGCTGGACTTCACTACCCCGGGAATCTCGCCCTTCAGCGCCAGACTCCGGAAGCACAGTCGGCACACCCCAAACTTCCGCAGAAAGCCTCGCGGCCGTCCGCACAGCTTGCAGCGGTTGTGTTTCCGGCTCTTGAACTTCGGCTTGCGTGCGTCTTTAACTCGTTTTGCTGTCGTTGCCATATTTCTCTAATCCCTCACTTACGCCGTTTGCCGGAACGGCATGCCAAACTGCCGCAGCAGCGCGCGCGCCGCATTATCGTCGCGGGCCGACGTCACAATTGTGATGTTCATGCCCTTCAGCTTCTCCACCTTCGAGTAGTCGATCTCCGGAAAGATCAACTGGTCGCGCACGCCGAGCGTGTAGTTGCCGCGCCCGTCGAAACTCTTCGTTGAAACCCCGCGGAAGTCGCGCACCCGCGGCAGCGCCACAGAAATCAGCCGGTCGAGGAACTCGTACATCGTGTCCCCGCGCAGCGTCACCATCGCTCCAATGGGCATGTTCTCGCGCACCTTGAAGGCTGCGATGGATTTCTTGGCGCGTGTGGTCACCGGCTTCTGCCCGGCGATCGCCGCCAGATCCGCGACCAGCGGATCCAGCAGCTTCGAATTCTGCGTCGCCTCGCCCAGTCCCATGTTCACAACGATCTTTTCCAGATGCGGCACGGCCATCGGGTTCTCGAGGCCGAGTTCCTTCTGGAGCGCGCCCTTAATCTCTTTGTGGTACTTCTCTTTCAGTCTCGCTGCCATTTTCTCTTGTTCCCTTCTCCGCTCTCGGAGTGGCGGCATCGCCGTTTACCGTTTCGGAGGATCGTCAGTTTTTAGTTGCCAGTCCCCGGTCCCCAGTTACCAGTGCTTTCACTGGGGACTGGCGACTGGTTACTTCTTCTTGACCGCAATCGTTGCGCCGCATTTCTTGCAGTGGCGCACTTTCACATCGCCTTCAAACTTGTAACCCACCCGCGTGGGCTGATTGCAGCTCGGGCATACCAGCATCACATTCGACACCGGAATGGGCGCTTCCTGCTCCGCGATGCCGCCCTGGATCCGCCGCTGCGGATTCTGCTTCAGGTGCTTCTTGATGATGCGCACGTGCTCGACGAGAATCCGGCCCTCGTCGGGAAACACGCGCAGCACGCGGCCCTTTTTGTCGCGGTCGCTCCCGCTGATCACCAGCACCGTGTCGTTCCGCTGAATATTCAACCCTGCCATAAATCCTTCCGTCCTTACCGGCCGCCTCGTGCCGGGCCGCCTTTGCTACCGGCTACCCGCTACGGGCTACCGGCTCCTTACGCCTGAAGTTCAGAGAACTTCAGGCGCAAGGGAAACAATCTTCAAAAACTTTTTCTCGCGCAGCTCGCGCGCCACCGGACCGAAAACGCGCGTGCCCACCGGCTCGCCCACGTCGTTGATCAGCACGGCCGCGTTGGTGTCGAAGCGGATGTAGGTCCCGTCGCGCCGCCGCGTCTCTTTGCGGGTGCGCACCACCACCGCCTTCACCACCTTGCCCTTTTTCACCTGTCCGTCCGGCGAAGCTTCCTTTACGGCTGCGGTGATGATGTCCCCCAGCCCCGCCTTCAGCCCGCTCGCGCCGCCCAGAGGCAGAATCATCTGCAGCTTGCGCGCGCCGGAGTTGTCGGCGACTTCGAGCATCGTTCTCATCTGGACTGCCATGGCACTTTCCCCCTTTTACCCCCGGCCCGCATTCCGCCGGTTTCGTCCTGCCGCGCTGCTGCTACTGCGCAGCTTTCGCGACCTGTTCTTCCACCTGCGCCAATGCCGACCGGCGCACAATCTCCTCGAGATTCCACCGCTTCAGCTTGCTCAGCGGGCGCGTCTCGCGGATGCGCACCATATCGCCCACCCGCGCCGTGTTTTGTTCGTCGTGCGCGTAGAACTTGCGGCTGCTGCTCACAATGCGCTTGTACTTCGCGTGCGCCTTGCGCATCTCGACTTCCACCACGATGGTCTTCTGCATCTTCGTCGAGACCACCTGACCGACCTTCTCGTTGCGCCGGGATTCATGCTTGGTTTCCGTTGCTTCGCTCATATCAGCCCTTCTTCACGCTCGAGGATCGCGACGCCTTCTTCTTGTTTGCCGACGGCCTGGCCGCGGATTTCCGAGCCGTCTTCCGGCCGGCGCCCTTGCGCGACGTTGCGGACTTCTTCGCCGCCTTCTTCCGCGCCGGCTTTGCCGACTTCTTCCGCGCGTGCTTCACCGGAGCCTCCGGCGCCGCCGTCGATTCCAGCTTGTGCATCGCTCCGTGCACGCCCAGCTCACGCTCCCGGGTCACAGTCTGGATGCGGGCGATATCCCTGCGCAGCTCGCGCAGCTTCTTCACGCCCTCGGTCTGTCCGAGCTTCATCTGGAACCGCAGCCGGAACAGTTGCTCTCCGGTCTTGCGCTCCTCGAGCCCCAGCTCGTCGTCGCTCAGGTTACGAATCTTCTCTACGTCCATCGTTTTTCTTCTCTCCGGCCGAATCCAGATCCAGGATCCCACCTGCGTCTCATATGCCGCCGTCTCGAATGCCGCCAAAGACGCTCTCCTGTTGATTTCTTTACTTCACGGCCACCGTCGCCTTCACATCGTGACGCTGGACAAATTTCGTTTTCAGCGGCAGCTTGTGCGCCGCCAGCCGCATCGCTTCCGTCGCCATCTCCGGCGTCACGCCTTCCATCTCGAAGAGGATCCGGCCCGGTCGCACCACCGCGACCCAGTGATCGGGCGCGCCCTTGCCTTTGCCCATACGGGTTTCAGCCGGCTTCTTGGTCACCGGCTTGTCCGGAAACAGGCGCAGCCAGATCTTGCCGCCGCGCTTGATGAAGCGCGTCATGGCCACGCGGCTGGCTTCGATCTGCCGATCGGTGATATACCCACACTCCATCACCTTCAGACCGTAGTCGCCGAACGACAGCTCGCTGCCGCGCCACGCTTTGCCCTTCATGCGGCCGCGCTGCTGCTTGCGGTACTTCACTTTCTTTGGCATCAACATAAAAAACCTCAAAAACAGCTACCAGCTTTTAGCTATTAGCCTTTAGCTTCCCAACCTGGTCCGCCTCACTTCACGCCGCTTTTGCCTCAGCCGCACAAACACGGCAGCTAAGAGCTAAAAGCTAACGGCTGCCTCTAGAACACCGAACTGCCCACCGCCGACGCCGGCTCGCGCCGCCGCTGCTGATAAATATCGCCGCGGTAAATCCATGTCTTTACGCCGATGATGCCGTACGTGGTGTGCGCCTCGGCAAACCCATAATCGATATCGGCGCGCAGCGTGTGCAGCGGCAAACGTCCCTGCAGATACCACTCCGACCGCGCAATTTCGTTTCCGTTCAGACGGCCGCTCACGCGCACCTTGATGCCCTTGCAGCCGAAGCGCAGCGCCGAATCCACCGCCTTGCGCATCGCCCGCCGGAAGCCCACGCGCTTCTCCAGCTGCAGCGCAATGTTCTCGGCCACCAGCTGCGCATCCAGCTCCGGCTTGTTCACCTCCAGAATGTCGATGAACACGTCGCGATTCGTGCGCTTCTGCAGCTCGCCCTTCAGCTTCTCGATCTCCGCGCCCTTGCGCCCGATCACGATGCCCGGCCGCGCCGTGCGGATCATCAGACGCAGCTTGTTCCCCGGCCGCTCCACTTCGACCGAGCTCACGCCTGCCGCCTTCAGCTTCTCCTTCAGCTCGCGCTTCAGGTGAACGTCTTCCACCAGCAGCTTGTCGTAGTCACGGCTGACGAACCAGCGCGAGCGCCACGGCTTGTTGATTCCGACCCGGAATCCGTAAGGATGGACTTTCTGTCCCATAATCTCTCAATCCTCTCTCACTTACTCCCGACCATGGCTTCTGCGGCGAAGCCGCGTCTGCCTGGACGGCTAGTCCCGTCCGCCTGGACGGCCAATCCTACTTCTTCTTCGCGGCCTTCTTCGCCGCGCTCTTCTTGGCAGGCTTGTGCGCTGCCGCCTTCTTCGCCGGCTTGTGCGCTGCCTTCTTCGCCGCAGCCTTCTTCTTTGCCGCCGACTTTCCGGCGCGCTTCCCTGCGGCCGCGTGCTTCGCCGGCTGCTCGGCCTCTTCCTCGCCTACCCGGCGGACCAGACCTTCCGCCTGCGCGCGCTCCGCCACCGCAATCTGAATGTGCGAAAGCCGCCGCTGGTACCGGTAGGCGCGGCCCATAGGCGCCGGCCGGATCCGCTTCATGCGCGGTCCTTCGTTGGCCACCGCCGTCTTCACGTACAGGTTGTCCAGATCCACATCGAGCCCCTGCTCCTGGCTCAGGTGGTTGGCGTTCTGCAACGCCGAGCGCAGCACCTTCTCCACCAGCGGAGCCACCGCCTTCTTCGTGAAGGCCACCGTGCTCAGAGCCTCTTCGACGCCCCGGCCCTTGATCAGATCCAGCACCAGGCGCGCCTTCTGCGGCGATACCCGCTGGAATCGCGCTTCTGCCCGGAACTCCCGTGTCTGCGTTTCCATTTCTTCTTACTCCAACCTTCCCAACTCGCTGTGGGCTGACCGCATTTCGCTACCGGCTACAGGCTGCTCCACTACTTCGGCTTCGCCGTCGTCTCGGCGGCCCTCATCGAGTGGCCCTTGAACGTCCGCGTCGCGGCAAACTCGCCCAGCTTGTGTCCCACCATGTTTTCGGTCACATACACCGGCACAAATTTCCTGCCGTTGTGCACCGCAATCGTGTGTCCCACCATCTCGGGATGAATCGTCGACCGCCGCGACCACGTGCGCACGACTTTCTTATCGTTCGAACGGTTCATCGTTTCGATCTTCACCATCAGGTGCCCGTCTACAAACGCGCCCTTTTTCGTCGACCTTGCCATCAGAATTCCTCTTTGCCTCTCGCTACTCGCTACCGGCTACTCGCTCCCGGCTCCCGGCTGTCTCTCTACTTGCTTCTCCGCGCCACGATGAACGCATCCGTCCGCTTGTTGTTGCGCGTCTTGTATCCCCGCGTCGGCTGGCCCCACGGCGTCACCGGATGCCGCCCGCCCGAGGTCTTGCCTTCGCCGCCCCCGTGCGGATGGTCCACCGGATTCATGGTCACACCGCGGTTGGTCGGCCGAATGCCCTTCCACCGGTTCCGTCCTGCCTTGCCGATCGAGACATTCTCGTGGTCGGTGTTGCCCACCTGCCCGATCGTGGCCATGCACTCCACCAGCACCCGCCGCGTCTCGCCGGAAGGCAGCTTCAGCAGCGCGTAATCGCCTTCCTTCGCGACCAGCTGCGCGCTCGCTCCCGCCGACCGCGCCATCTGCGCGCCTTTACCCGGCCGCAGCTCCACGTTATGCACCGTGGTGCCCGCGGGAATGTTTTTCAGCGGCAGCGCATTGCCCACCAGGATGTCGGCTTCCGGACCGCTGCTCACCGTCTGCCCCACCTTCAGGCCCACCGGCTGCAGGATGTACCGCTTCTCGCCGTCCGCGTAGCTGATCAGCGCAATCCGCGCCGAGCGGCCGGGATCGTACTCGATGGTCGCGACTTTGCCCGGCACGCCGTATTTCTCGCGCTTAAAGTCGATCAGCCGCAGCTTCTGCTTGTGGCCGCCGCCGTGATGGCGAATGGTCAGATCTCCGGAGTTGCGCCGCCCGCCCGTCCGCAGCTTGTTGGTCACCAGCGGCTTGTACGGCTTATCCGTCGTGATCTCGTCCCGCACCAGCGTCGTCTGAAAACGAAGCGTCGGTGTCATCGGTCTGTATGTCTTAATCGGCATCTTTGTTAGCTCTTAGCTTCTAGCCGTTAGCCTTTAGCCTGACCAACGACTCGTTCTGCTTACTCCAGCTCAAACCTGCTTCCTCATCCGGATCCAGCTAATAGCTAATGGCTAATAGCTGAAAGCTGCCATCAGAGGTTATTCACGTAATCCGGCATCTTCTCGCCCGCCTTCAGCCTCACATAGGCCTTTTTCCAGTCGGGACGATAGCCGGCAAACTTACCGCGGCGGCGCTCCTTGCCCGCCATATTCGCGGTCCGCACGCCGTGTACCTTCACTTTGAACAGCATCTCCACGGCCTGCTTCACTTCGGTCTTGGTCGCCCGCGCGTCTACTTCGAAGACCAGCGTGCTTTCTGTCTCTTTTATGCCCAGCGCCTTCTCGGTGATCATCGGGCGGCGAATTACGTTATACGTCGACGGCATTACGCCACCGCCTTTCTGCCTTTGGGCAGCGATTTCTTCAGCGAGTCCTGCAGCTTCTCCAGCGCCGGCCGCGAGAAGATCACCCGCTCGAACTTCAGCAGATCGTAGGGATGCACCTCGTTGTTGAGCATCAGCTCCACGCCCTGGAGGTTGCGCGCGCCCTTCAGCAGATTGGCGCCCAGCGTCTCGCCGTTCTCCACCAGCAGCGTAGTCCGGTTCGCTTCCAGCTTGTCCAGCGCCGCGCGGTACAGCTTCGTCTTCGGCTCGGCCGCTTCCAGGCTCTCCACCACCGTCAGCTTGCCATCGGCAAACTTCACCGCCAGCGCCGAGCGCAGCGCGCCCAGCAGCTTCTTGCGCGGAAAAGGATATTCATGCGAATGGGGCACCGGACCGTGCACCGTGCCGCCATGCCGCCACAGCGGCGACCGCACTGAACCGATGCGCGCCCGGCCCGTGCCCTTCTGCTTCCACAGCTTCTTGCCCGACCCGGCGACCAGCTTGCGATTCTTCACGGCGTGGGTGCCCTGCCGCTGCGCCGCGCGGAATGCCTTCACGGCCTCCCACAGCAGCGCCTCGTTCACCTGCCCGAAGATCTCATCGGCCAGCTCCAGCGAGCCAACCTTCTGTCCACCGAGATCCACTACATCAATGTTTGCCATCGCTCTTCTCTTTCGAACTCAGCTTCTAGCTCTTAGCTATTAGCTGTTAGCCCTTCTTCGGCTGCCAATCTCTCCAGCGCTTTAGCTAATAGCTAAAAGCTAGTAGCTAATGGCTGTCTTACTTTTTCTTGCCTGCCGCCTTCTTCGAAGCCTTCAGCGGATCCACCGTGCCGCCGCCCGCAAAGCCACGACGCTCGCGCGGCGGAGCCTTCGCTTTGGTGATCAGCACATAGCCATCCCGCGGCCCCGGCACGGCGCCTTCCACCATGATCAGGTTCTCGTCGATATCGATCCCGCGAATGCGCAGGTTGCGCACCGTCACCTTGTCCACGCCCATGTGCCCCGGCATGCGCTGCCCGGGAAACACGCGCGACGGAAACGATGACGCGCCAATCGAGCCCTGCACCTGAAACATATGCCCGTGCGACTTGGGACCGCCGCCGAAACCATGCCGCCGCACCACGCCCGCGAACCCGCGGCCCTTGCTGGTGCCCGTCACGTCAACGTACTTGTCGCTCGAAAAGATGTCGACCAGAACGCGATCGCCGGCTTTCACGCCATCCGTCGCGGCTTCACCCTCAGCGGGCGCCTTCGCCACTTCAATGGCAACTTCTTTCTGCAACCTCACGGGCGCCACGTTGCTCTTCGCAAAGTGCCCGGCCTGCGGCTTGGTCACCTTGGCCGCCTTCACAAATTCCACCAGGCCGATCTGCGCCGCGTCGTACCCGTCTTTGCTCGCGGTCTTCAGCTGCGTTACCACGCAGGGACCCGCCTGCAGCACGGTGATCGGGTGCACTTCGCCCTTCTCATCGAACACCTGCGTCATCCCGATCTTCTTACCCAAAATCCCGTTGACTGGCATCGTCTCTTTCCTCTCCTCATCATGCGGAGCACTCAGCACCGCACTGCCGGGTTTGACCAGCCACTAGCTTTTAGCCTTTAGCTCTTAGCTAAAAGCTAGCAGCTAGCAGCTATTTCTCGAACGCCTTGATCTCCACGTCCACGCCGGCCGGCAGATCCAGCTTCATCAGCGCGTCCACCGTCTGCTGCGTCGGCTCCAGAATGTCGATCAGCCGCTTGTGCGTGCGAATCTCGAACGCCTCGCGCGACTTCTTGTCCACGTGCGGCGACCGCAGCACGCAGTACTTGTTCTTCACAGTCGGCAACGGAATCGGCCCCGCCACCTGCGCGCCCGTCCGTTTTGCGGTGTCGACAATCTCGCCCGTCGACGTGTCGAGCACCCGGTAGTCATACGCCTTCAGCCGGATTCGTATTCTCTGTCCAACCATTGTTTTTTCTTTCTTCCAGGCAGCGGATCACTCTTGCGAATGACCCGCCGCCTGATGTTGACTTGCTCCCAGCTCCCGGCTGTCTTTAAGCAATGATTTCGCTGATCGTGCCTGCGCCTACCGTCCGGCCGCCTTCGCGGATCGCGAAGCGCAAGCCCTTTTCCATGGCCACCGGCGTGATCAGCTCGACTTCGAGCTCCACGTTGTCGCCCGGCATCACCATCTCGGTGCCCGCCGGCAGCGTGGCTACGCCCGTCACATCGGTCGTGCGGAAGTAGAACTGCGGACGATATCCCTTGAAGAACGGCGTGTGACGGCCGCCCTCTTCCTTCGACAGCACGTACACGCTGGCCTTGAACTTCGTGTGCGGCGTGATCGAGCCCGGCTTCGCCAGCACCATTCCGCGCTCCACATCTTCTTTGGGAATGCCGCGCAGCAGCAGGCCCGCGTTGTCGCCGGCCAGTCCTTCGTCCAGCTGCTTTTTGAACATTTCGACGCCCGTCACCACCGACTTGCGCGTCTCGCGGAAGCCTACGATCTCCACTTCCTCGCCCACCTTCACCTTGCCGCGCTCGATGCGGCCGGTGACGACCGTGCCGCGTCCCGAGATCGAGAAGATGT
>JBAUOP010000008.1:0-37485 GCA_049579805.1 Acidobacteriaceae bacterium | reverse complement strand
CCCATGCCCCCGCCGCTGCCGCGATTCTCCGGGATGCCGGGGCCGTCATCGCTGATCTGCAGCGTCCCCCACCCGTCGTCCGCGGTCAGGCGGATATGGATCGTGCGCGCATGGCCGTGCTTGAGCGCATTGTTCACCGCCTCCTCCGCTATGTGGTAGAGATGCGTCGCCGCCTCGACGTCGTGGATCAGGACGGCCGTTGCGCAGTCGAAGCGGCACCGGATCCCGAACAGGTCCTCCACCTCTGCCGCCCGCAGCTGCAGCGCCGACATCAGGCCCTGCTCGTCCGACACCACCGGCAGCAAACCCCGCGCCAGCTCCCGCGTCTTGTGAATCGCCTCGTTCACCAGGCGCACGATCTTGGCCGCTTCCGCTGCCTCGGCCAGCTGCCGGTGCGCCAGATTCTCCTCGTGCACCTTGGCCATGAACGCGATGCCCGTCAGGTGCTGCCCCAGCCCGTCATGCAGATCCTGCCCGATGCGCCGCTGTTCCCGGGCGCTCACGTCCAACAGCGCCCGCTCCAGCAGCTCCCGCTCCGTGATGTCAATTCCCGTCGCAATTACGTAGTTCGGCGTGGCCTCATTCCCCAACAGCATGGAGCTCGACCAGGCAATCAGACGGTGCGTGCCATGGCGCGTCACCCAGTGGCCCTGGCAATCCTGCGGCAGCAGGTCGCCGCTCAGCTGCTCCAGGATGGAACGGAAGCGCTCGACCTCCTCCGGCAGCAGGAAGAACTCCCAGATGTGCCGCCCGCGCACTTCCTCCAGCGCATAGCCCGTCGTCAGTTCGCAGGCGCGATTGAAGCGCACGATGCGCCCCTCGGGATCGAGCACCGTCACCAGCGCCCCCACCGTGTCCAGAATCGCGGACACGACATTCCGCTCCTGTTGCAGCGCCCGCTCTGTGTGCTTCAGGTCCGAGATGTCGAATGCCACGCCGTGAATAAACCATGGCTCCCCGTCCGGCTTGCGCACCATCCGCGCGTCGCAGTGGAACCACACCACACGCCCGTCGCGCGCCATCACCCGGTACGATGAGCGCAGCGGCTTGCCCGAGAGAAACATGCTCGCCGCTTCCAGGCTCCAGCGCTGCTTGTCGTCCGGATGGATGTGCTCGTACCACCGCACCGGATCCTCCAGCCACTCCTCACGCGAGTACCCCAGAGCAGCCTCGATCTCCGGGCTCACATACGCCTCGCTCACCCCGCGATCCAGATAGGCCATGAACACCACCGCCGGAATCTGCTCCAGCAGGGCGCGATACTTCGCTTCCAGATTCGATTCATTCGCCCCTGCAGCGAACGCCGAACGGCCGCTTTCCGCCGGCCCGCTCTCCCGCGGATTGCCGAAAACGGCAGCCAGCTCCAGCAGCAGCGCTTCCGCTTCACCCACATCGGGCAGCAGCCCCGCAGGATCCTCAAACGGCCTCTGTAGCGGTCCCCGATCTCCGGATTGTGCCGCCAGCGTCATCGTTCACTCCCGCGCCACCGCCGCCTGCTCCGCTTCCAGCCCCCGCGCCGCTTCTTCCTCACGGAGCGCTGTCGGCCGCCGTCGCCATACCGGGACCTTGTTGAGTGAATTCTGCGTGAACCTGCGCAGCGCATGAATCGCCCGCCCATACGTCTGCACCGCCGCCGACGACAGCAGCGAACCCGGGGGCTGATTCATAAACGGCATGAACTTGTCCGGAAAGCCCGGCATCGTGCAGCCGATGCAGATGCCACCCACGTTCGGGCATCCGCCGATGCCGCCCATCCAGCCCCGCTTGCCCACATTGCACTGCACCACCGGCCCCCAGCACCCCAGCTTCACGATGCACAGCGGCGAGCCGTATTCCTCGGCAAACTGCGCCTGCTCGTAGTAGCCTCCGCGGTCGCATCCCTCGTGCACCGTGTTGCCGAACAGCCACGTGGGCCGCAGCGCCTCATCCAGCGGAATCATCGGTGCCCGGCCGGCCGCCATGTACAGCAGATAGAGCAGCGTCTCCATGAAATTGTCCGGCTGCACCGGGCATCCGGGCACGCATACGATCGGAATCCCCGCCTTCGATCTCCATGGCCATCCCAGATAATCGGCCAGGCCCATGCACCCCGTCGGATTGCCCTCCATCGCGTGGATCCCGCCGTATGTCGCGCACGTTCCCACCGCCATGGCCGCCCACGCATGCGGCGCCAACCGGTCGATCCATGCACACGTAGTAATTGGCTGCCCGGTTGCCGCGTCGGTGCCCAGCGAAGCCCAGTAGCCCTCCGCCTTGTTCGTCTCGTCGGGAATCGAACCTTCGACGACGAGGATGAACGGACCCGCCTGGCCGTCGGCGGCCTCTCGAAAGTGCTGCAGGAACTCATCCCCATTCTCCGCTGCAAGGAATGGGTTATGCAGGCGCACCCGCGGCGTCCAGGGAATTCCCCCGTTGACCACGTCCTCGATACTCGGCTGCGTGGCCGCCGTCATTGCGATCGTGTCGCCGTCGCAACTCAGTCCCGCGGTAATCCACAGTACGTCGATATCCGCGATCGGCGGTGATTGCCCATTCCAGCCTTCCACTGGATTCCTCGCGTTTGCGCCCTGGGGAATTCGGCGCAGGCACCATCTTCAGCCTGGAACTACAAATCTGGCAAATAGCTCCCGCGTTCGCCGAACTCGAGCCGCCGGCCAGCCCCGGGCTTCAGGATCGGCGGTGTTATAGTTGCTGCCACAAGTGAATATGACTTCACATTCATCTATTGCCCCGCGACGAATACCCCAACAAAAACGCGGTGAGCGCCGCGTAAGTAGTTTCCTTCGCGCGGCGGCGTCGGTGATTGCCGAGCTGGGATTCGAGCGGGCCAGCATGACAGCGATTGCCGAGCGCGCGCATTCCTCCGTTGGCTCGCTCTATCAGTTCTTCCCCAACAAGCTGTCCCTGGCAGAGGCGCTGCGGGATCAGTACGTCAGGAACATTGAGCAATCCTGGATAGAGCTTGGGCGCCAGGCGGCAGCGATGAATGCCGAGGACCTCACCTGCAGGCTTGTGGAATTGCAGGTTGACGTTATGAAGAACTATCCAGTCCTGCTTACGCTCCTGGATGTTCCTCCGATTTCGCACGCACGGCGCGAGCTGATCCGGACGCGAATTGCCGAAGTGCTCATTTCCCATCAGCCTCGCATATCAAGGACCACGGCCCGGCGCATTGCCTCCGTTGTTCAGCAAATCAGCCGAGGATTGCTCAGCCTGTACGCGCAGGCCAGCGCCAGCGAGGGAATCGCGATCATCAAGGAATTCAAATTGGTCTTGACAGGCTACCTGGTGCCCAAACTGAAGGCTTGAGAATTTTCGGTCCTCGCCCCGGCACAGGATGTTCGGGGTAAAGCTCCGTGTCACCGCGGAAGGGAGAACAGATTGAGTAACACGTACCTCGGCCCCTGGAAAGCAGGCAGTCTCCTGTTGGGCATGCTCGGGATCCTCTTATGTGCCGGCTGCGAAAAGACGGCTGCGTCCAGAGCGCCGGCTCAGCCGCCGACCGTCCAAGTAGCCAGCGTAGTCCGGAAGAATGTCCCTGTCTCCAGTGAATGGGTGGGCACGCTCGAGGGGTACGTCAACGCTCAGATTCAGCCGCAGGTGACTGGCTACGTCATCAGGCAGGATTATCGTGAGGGATCCTGGGTTCACAAGAATCAGGTTCTGTTTGAGATTGATCCGCGTCCGTTTCAGGCCGCTTTGGACCAGGCAAAAGGCCAGCTAGCTCAGGCAGAAGCCGCGATTGGCGAAGCCACGCTGAACGTGAACCGGGATATTCCCGAAGCCGAAGCTCACGCGATTCCGCAAATGCAGCTTGAAACGGACCAGCAACAGAAGCTGGGAGCGGAGGCCACGGTTCAGGCCGATCAGGCCGCTGTCGAGCAGGCGGAATTAAACCTGGGTTATACCAAAGTCCGTTCCCTGATCAGCGGAATCGCGGGGGTCGCTCAGGTTCAGGTGGGCAATCTGGTCACGCCGACGAGCGTTCTTACCGGCGTTTCCCAGGTGGATCCGATCAAGGCTTATTTCGAGATCAGCGGGGCCGACTGGTTGAGGATGGCCGGAAAGATCGACTCGGCTGCTGTGAACCTTGCTTCCCGAGTGAAGCCCATTCCACTTCAGCTGATTCTCTCGGATGGCAGGACCTACAGCTACACAGGACGGACCCTCTTTGCTGACCGGGCCATGAATCTGCAAACGGGAACTATACAGATTGTAGGTGCCTTCCCCAACCCGCAGCGGATTCTCCGCCCCGAGGAGACAGCGACCGTTCGCGCGGTGACAGAGGTGCTGCAGGGTGCGCTTTTGGTTCCGCAGCCTGCGGTGATGCAACAGCAGGGGAGCTACCTCGTCGCGGTGGTCGATCCCAACAACCGCGTTGACATTCGCAGCGTTCAGGTGGGCCCGCAGGTGGACACCCTTTGGGTCGTTACCCATGGGCTCCAACCCAACGAGCAAGTTGTCGTCGTAGGCGCTGAGAAGGTGAAGACGGGAATGGTGGTCAAGCCCGAGCCCTACACACCGGCGCCGGGGGAAAACTAATCGATGTCGAAATTCTTCATCAACCGCCCGATCGTCGCCATTGTGATTTCCATCCTGACGGTGGTCCTGGGCGTCATTTCCGCCCTCCGCCTTCCCGTCGCCCAGTTTCCCGATATCACCCCTCCCGAAGTCAAAATCCAGGCCACCTTTACTGGCGCCGACGCGGACACCCTGGCCCAATCCGTCGCCACTCCGATCGAAGAGCAGATCAGCGGCGTGGACAACATGAACTACATGTGGTCCGTCAACGCCACCTCCAACGGCCAGACGACCATGACCGTGGACTTTGCCGTTGGCACCGATCCGAATACCGACCTGATTCTTACTCAGGAACGCGAGACCGAAGCTGCCCCTCAATTGCCGGCGCAGGTAGCCCAATACGGTGTGACGGTCCAGAAATCCACTCACAACCCACTGATGCTGATTGCGCTCTATTCTCCGCACGGCACGCACGAAGCCCAGTTTCTGGCTAACTACGCGTATATCAATCTCGACGATCCGATTACGCGCGTGTCGGGGGTGGCCAATGTTTCGATTTTTGGCTCTGGCCAATATGCCATGAGGATCTGGTTGGATCCGGAAAAGCTGGCGCGGTTGGGAATTACGGCTTCCGATGCGATCAACGCGGTCGAATCGCAAAATACGGTCAACCCTGCCGGGCAGATCGGGGGCGAACCGGTGCCGCCTGGCCAGGAATATACCTACCCGGTGCTGGCTCAGGGACGTCTGGTGACGGCCGAGCAATTCGGCAACATCATCGTGCGGGAAAATCCCAATGGCGGCACGGTCCGGCTCAGGGATGTGGCAAAGATCGAGCTGGGATCGCAGTACTACACGGAGCGGGGCCGCCTGAACGGAAATCCGAGCGCAGTGATCGCCGTCTTTCCGCTGCCCGGCGCGAATGCGATCGACACGGCAAACCGCGTCAAGGCGCTGCTGGCCCAATGGAAGCCACGCTTTCCTCAGGACATGAGCTATGCGATTTCGCTCGATACGACCACCGCCGTGACCGAAGGCATCAGGGAAATCGGCCTGACCCTGGTGCTCGCCATCGGCCTGGTCGTTCTGGTGGTCTATGTGTTCCTGCAGGGCTGGCGGGCCACGCTGATTCCGCTCCTTGCCGTGCCCGTCTCGCTGATTGGCACGTTCATCCTGTTCCCGGTCTTCGGCTATTCCATCAATACCCTCACCATGTTCGGCCTGGTGCTCGCCATCGGACTGGTGGTGGATGACGCCATCGTGGTCGTCGAGGTGGTGGAGCGCCACATTGAAGAAGGCCTGGCGCCGAAGGCGGCCGCTCTCAAGGCGATGGAAGAGATTTCGGGTCCGGTGATCGGCATCGCGCTCGTTCTTTCCTCCGTCTTTATCCCTACAATTTTTGTCCCGGGAATCACCGGGCAGCTCTACAAACAGTTCGCCCTGACGATCGCCGTTTCCGTGATCATTTCGGCCTTCAACGCCCTCAGCCTGAGCCCGGCTCTGGCCGCGCTGCTGCTGCGGCCGCAAAAGTCACGAGGCCCGCTGGGCTGGTTCTTCGATCGCTTCGATCGAGGATTTAACTGGGGGCGGGAGCGCTACATTCGCATCTCGGCACTCCTGATCCGCAGGAGTGTCGTCGCAATGGTGCTCCTGGGACTATGCGTGCTGGGAGCGTTTTTCTTTTGGGAACGAATGCCCTCCGGCTTTTTGCCCATTGAAGACGAGGGCTTTGTTTTTGTAAACATGCAGCTCCCGCAGGACTCTTCGCTGCAGGAAACCAGCGCCGATGCGCGCGTGGTGGAGCATATCCTTACCCAGACGCCGGGCATCCAGTACGTGACCAGCGTTGTCGGCTTTAGTCTGCTGAGTTACGTTCAGACCACTTACAATGCCTTCTTCTTTGTTGTCGAGAAGCCCTGGAGCCAGCGAACAAAACCGGACGAGCAATATGAAGCGATCGTCCATCACTTAAATGAAGTACTCCCGCGCCTTCCTCAGGGGACCGTCTTCGCCTTTTCCCCGCCTGCCATTCCCGGGGTCGGGACTTCCGGCGGCGTAACCATGGTTCTCGAAGACCGGAGCGGCCAGGGCATTCCCTGGCTGGCGGCGAATGCGGATAAGTATATGGCCGCCGCCCGCAAGCGCCCGGAAATCGCCAGCATCAGCACCTCCTTCAACCCCGCCGTGCCGCAGGACTTTATCAATGTGGACCGCATGAAGGCCTTGAAGCTCGGCATTCCCATTGCCGATATCTACCAGACCATCCAGACCCTGATGGGCGGCTATTTCGTGAACTACTTCAACCGTTTCGGCCGGCAATGGCAGGTTTATGTGGAAGGCGCAGGGCCATACCGGACCAACACGCGGGACTTAGGCCAATATTACGTTCGCAATAACCTCGGGCAAATGGTCCCATTGTCGGCGCTTGCCCAATTCGAGCCGCGCTATGGACCGGAATTCATCATGCATTACAACGAATACAGCGCTGCGGAACTCAATGTCACCGCAGCTCCCGGCTACAGCTCGATGCAGGCCATGGACGCTCTGGAGCAGGTTTTCCGGGAGACGATGCCACAGGGCATGGGTTACGACTGGATGGACATGTCGTTTCAGGAACAAAAAGCGGAGCGCGGCGTTTCGCCCATGACGATTTTTGCCATGTCGTTCCTCTTCGTTTTCCTGATCCTGGCAGCGCTCTATGAAAGCTGGTCGCTGCCGTTCAGCGTGCTGCTTTCGACGCCCATCGCCGTTCTGGGGGCATTCGGTATGTTGTATTTGCGGCGCGTGGTCGATCTCGCGATCATGCCCGCGTACAAAGTCGAGCTTCAAAACGACGTATACGCACAAATCGGCCTGGTCATGCTGATCGGTCTTGCCGCCAAGAACGCCATCTTGATCGTTGCCTTTGCCAAGGGCCAGTACGACAAGGGGCGGCCGCTGATGGACGCCGCTCTGGAAGGTGCGCGTCTTCGCCTGCGGCCGATTCTGATGACCTCCTTCGCATTCATCCTTGGGGTGGCGCCGCTTTGGGTGGCGTCCGGGGCGGGTGCCGTTTCACGGCAGATTATGGGAACCACGGTCATCGGCGGCATGATCGGAGCGAGTATCATTGGCATCTTTTTCGTTCCCGTCATTTTCTGCGTCGTCGAAACCATCGCCGGCGCCCGGAGGGCGCATCCCTTGCCGTCCAATGACTCGCCAGGGGGAGGCGCATGATGAGTTACTTTCGCTTCCTTCTGGCTATGGCAGTATGCGGGTTGCTGGCCGGCTGCATGATGGGCCCGAACTATCATCGGCCCGCTGTTGCTGCTCCTCCGACTTATCGCGGCGAGGTTACAAGCTCACCCTCCCAGCCGTCCACCGCCTCTCTGGGCAATGAGAAATGGTGGACGGTCTATCGCGATCCTGTCTTACAGCAACTGATCCGCACGGCGCTGAAGCAGAACTACAACGTGCGCATCGCCGCAACCCGCGTTGTTCAGGCGCAGGCCGAAGTCGGCATTACCCGAGCGAATGAGTTTCCCACCGCGTCTGCCGGCGCTCAGGTATTCAGCGAAAACAATCCGAAAGTCAACACCGCGTTCGGGGCCTATGAGGAGAAGGCGGGCGAGATCGATATGTCCGCCATCTGGAATCTCGACTTCTGGGGAAAGTACAGACGAGAAACGGAAGCCGCCCGCGACCAGCTTCTGGCGACCGAATGGGGCCGTCAGGCCGTGATCACCTCGATTGTGTCCAGCGTCGCCGCCGATTACTTTCAGCTTCGCGAACTGGACCTGGCACTCGAAATCTCGCAACGCACCCTGGCTTCGCGGCAGGATTCTCTTCGCCTCACACGCGTACTTGAGGTCCATGGCTCGGCCTCGATGCTGGATCTGCGCCAGGCGGAAGAACTGGTCGACACCGCGGCCGAGCAGATCCCGGACCTGGAACGCCAGATTCAGCAGGAGGAGAATGCGATCAGCGTTTTACTGGGACAAGACCCTGGACCGATCGCTCGCGGCCTGACACTGACCGAGGAGGCGCTTCCTGCCACGGTACCTGCGGGACTCCCTTCTCAGCTTCTCGATCGGCGGCCTGACATCCGTGAGGCGGAGGCCAACCTGATGGCCGCCAATGCGGACATCGGTGTTGCCAGAGCCGACTTTTTCCCCAACATTTCCCTGACCGGCACCGCGGGACTGGAAAGCTATGCGCTCAACAGCCTGTTCAACACATCGGCGGGTCTCTGGAACGGAGTGGCCGCGGTCACACAACCCATCTTTGAGGCCGGCGCGCTGCGCTCGGGCATGCGGTTGGTTCGGGCTCAGCAAGATCAGATGGTGCTGACTTATAAACAAACGATCATTGACGCCTTCCAGCAGGTTTCCGATGCTCTTATTGCGTATCAAAAGGATCGCGAATTCCGCGAGCAGCAGGAACGGCTGACCTCTGCAGCCGCTGATGCTGACCGGCTCTCAAAGGTGCTGTATCAGCATGGCGGCGCGAGTTACCTTCAGGTGATCACCAGCGAGACGAACTACTTTGCGGCGGAACTGAACCTGGCACAGGCAAAACTGAACGAGCGGCTCGCATTGGTTGAACTGTATAACGCACTGGGCGGCGGCTGGCAGCAGTAGATTGCTTGCATAAACCAGGGGCACCAAAAAAAGAGCCATTTTGCGATGTCAACGTTTTGCGTAAGTGCTTTGTCTGCTGCGAGTTGCAGAATGGTCGAGAGGGCCCCTTCGCGCTACTTGATTGAAACGAGATCACTTCGCAGGCGGCTCCTCGGTATTCTCTCCGGCGAAGCGCTCGACACGGCAAAGAAAAAGCCCGCGCGCGGCAGGCTTTTTTCTTTTTTCACTCTATAAGTTCAGAATACCAAATCCGGACGGATTTACTGCCAAATTCTGGCAGGAATTTTGGCGTGGAAGTTGTTTTGTATCAACGATTGTTACTTTCGTCAGGCGGGGAGGGGGCTTGACAAGATATCCACAGGAAGCAACGGAGATGCGTAATCGGGGGTTGCAGGTTACGGGTCGGTCCGGAGGACAGGTTGCGGGCTGTCCCAGTACGGATCGGGATTCGCCGGGCGCATGGTCGATCGGGCTCGCCGAACTTAAAGTCGCGCCAGGACTATAATCCGCCTCACCATGGCCCTGCTCGCCGGCGTGAGGATCGGTCCCTACGAAATCAAGTCGCCTCTGGGGGCCGGCGGTATGGGTGAGGTCTACCGCGCGCGAGATACCCGGCTCGATCGCACAGTCGCCATCAAGATTCTTCCCACTCGTCTATCCGAAGATCCGGAAGCAAAGCAGCGGTTGGACCGGGAAGCCCGCGCCATCTCTTCGCTGAATCACCCGAACATCTGCACCCTCCACGACGTGGGCCACCAGGACGGAATTGACTACCTGGTAATGGAATGCCTGGAGGGGGAGACTCTGGCTCTGCGGCTCTCGAAAGGACCGATGCCGACGGAGGCGCTGCTCAGTTGCGCCCGGGAAATCTGCAGAGGCCTGGGGAAAGCGCACAGGAGCGGCGTTGTCCATCGCGATCTGAAGCCGGCCAACATCATGCTGACAAAGACAGGTGTGAAGCTGATGGACTTTGGGCTGGCGAAGGCGGTTCGCCCCGGGGCTTCACCGGCCTCGGGATTGACGGCGACACAGGAGAGCCCGAACGGCGCTTCGCTGACGACCCACGGCAAGATCGTGGGAACGCTGCAGTACATGTCGCCGGAGCAGCTGGAAGGCCGGGAGGTGGATGCGCGTTCGGACATTTTCTCTCTGGGCGCGGTGCTGTACGAGATGGCGACGGGCAAGCGGGCGTTCGAAGGCAAAACGAACGCGAGCGTCCTGGCAGCGGTGCTGACGGTGAATCCGCCACCCATCACGGCGCTGCAGCCGGTGTCACCACCGGCGCTGGAGCGGATCGTGAGGACCTGTCTCGCGAAGGATCCCGAGGAGCGCTATCAGGATGTTCATGACATCGAGCTCGAGCTGCGATGGATCGCCGAAGGCGGCACGCCGGGCTCAGTGTCAGCGTCCCCGAGGCGCAAAGGCCGCGAGCGCCTGGCGTGGGGAGTGGCCGCGGCATTGGCTTTGGTTGGGCTGGCATTCGGCTGGTACCTTCACAGACCGAAGACGGCGGAGGTGCTGGCAACCAGTATTGAAATGCCCTCCGGCATGACCGCGAATGGGCTTGACACTTCGCTGGCCTTCTCGCCTGATGGGCGCAGGCTGGCGCTCACCCTCACCGGAGCGAACGAGACGACGCAAATATGGATTCGCTCCCTGGACAGCATAACAATGCAGCCCCTGGCGGACACCACGGGTGCTCAATATCCCACATGGTCCCCGGACGGACAGTCCCTGGCGTTTTTTGCCGATCATGAGTTGAAGAAAATCAATGTGGCGAGCGGCGTGGTTGAGGTGTTATGCGCGGCGGAAGACGGTCGCGGCCTCGCCTGGGGTCCCGACGGGCAGATCGTCTTCGCGCCGACGCCCTACAGCGGACTTTTCCTGGTTTCAGCAGCGGGAGGACAACCCGTCGATCTGGTCCATCCCAGGCCGGGAGAAACCTACCGTCTGCCGCAGTTCCTGCCCGACGGCGATCACGTCCTCTTCTTCCACGCCCTGAGCATCCTCACGGCAGGACAGCAGAGCGAGTGGCTGGTGCTGTCGCTGAAGACGAAGCAGGTGAAGGCGCTGAATACGCCGGCGCCGAGTGGCGCACAATATGTCGAGCCTGGGTACCTCATCTTCGTGAGGGACGGCAATCTGATGGCGGAGCCGTTCGATGCCGCGAGACTAAGGGTCACTGGTGAGGCGTTTCCCCTTGTAGAGGAAGTTTGGTACAACGCCTTTCGGTTCACGGGAGCGTACGCGATGTCCGGTTCCGGGTTGCTGGTCTACTCCCGGGAACCCGGCGGTGGCAGCGAGCAGCTCACGTGGCTGGGCATGGACGGCCGGGAGCTCGGCAAAGTCGGAGCTCCGATCAACCGGTCCGACTGGGTTGCTCTTTCGCCGGATGACTCGCATGCCATCGTGACCGCGTCGGGAGGCAGGGCGGGATTCCGCCACCTGTACGAATACGACCTCAGGCGGAACGTCATCAGCCGTTTCACATTCGGCGACACGGCCGAGGAAGACAGCCAGGTGTGGTCTCCGGATGGAAAGCAGGTGGCGTTTGCGGTGACGGTGGGAGCGCCAAGGGGAATTTACGTAAAAGCGGCGGATGGAAACACACCGGAGCGGAGGGTTTACGCAAGCGACGAGTATGCGCTGCCCACCAGCTGGTCGCCGGACGGAAAGCTGCTGGCCTTCGACCTGCAGGGGAGGAATCGCACGATTGAGATTTTACCGATGACCGGCGACGCCAAGCCCTATCCTCTGCACCCGGGGACTCAGGCGAATGAGATGGGCGCGCGATTCTCGCCCGACGGCCACTGGATTGTGTACCAGTCGAACGATTCGGGACGTGCCGAGGTGTATGTGGAGCGTTTTCCCGGGCCGGGCGGCCGCTGGCAGGTAACCCAGAATGGCGGCAGCCCTGCGTGGCTCGACAAGAATCATGTTGCCTGGCATTCGGTGGATCTGACCGTGATGGCGGCGCCGCTGATCGTGACAGGAACGGGTCTCGAAATCGGCACACCGCAGACGCTGATCGGGGGACGAAAATATACAACCCTCGCCGGGTCGTTAGCCTTCAGCCATGACGGCAAGCGGATCCTGATGCCGCTGCCGACTGTCGATCCGGCGATCCATCCCACTCTGACCCTGGTGGAGAACTGGCAGGCGGCGATGAAAAAGTAGCCGGCCGCGTCGATGCGCTCTGGCGGCCCACGCGCGCCGCGCCGCGCCGTACTATTCTGGGTTTGCCATGAGCGAATGGTGGAAGAGCTTCTTCGATGCGGACTATGTACGCCTGTGGAGCGCGGGCGAGATCGCCGGCGGCATCAGCCAGCACGCCGATGCGGTATGGGAGCTGCTGGGACTGCGCGAGGGCAGCCGGCTGCTCGATGCCCCGTGCGGGTATGGGCGCGTGTCAGCGCCGATGGCGCGGCGGGGCGCGGTGGTGGTGGGCGTGGACCAGTCGGCGGAGATGCTGGCGCAGGCAGAGCGGGACCGCGGCGAGCTGCCGGTGGAGCGGCTGCGGTATGTGCTTCACGATCTGCGCGAGCCGCTGGCGGAGGGTGGCTTCGACGCCGCCATGAACCTGTTTACGTCGATCGGGTACGGCAGCGAGGAGGACGATCTGGCGATCTTTCGGACGCTGCGGGGAGCGCTGCGGCCAGGGGGACGGCTGGTGGTGGAGACGATGCACCGCGATATAGCCGTGGCGCTGTTCTCGCGCGGGCTGCGGCCGGCGCAGAGGCTGCCGGATGGGACGCTGGTGGTGGAGGAGCCTGTCTTCGATCCGATTGCCGGGCGGGTGAATACGGCATGGAACTGGTCGGGGCCGTCGGGCGCCGGGCGAAAAGAGGCGTCGCTGCGGGTTTACACGATCACGGAGCTGATTCGGATGCTGGAGGCGGCGGGGCTGCGATTCGTCTCGGCGCATGGCGGCTCGACGACAGAGGCATTTCGGGCGGAGGGCCCGGAGATGGGCGGGCGTGTGATGCTGGTCCTGGAGGCAGCTGGGTAGCAGGTTACAGTCCTCAGTCCCCAATCCCGCTCGACTATGAGAAGGCTGGCGGGATGCGGAGGCTTCTTCGGAGGCGTGCGCCCGACTTCACGATGCGGGCGCGCTTACTGATGTCGATGTGTACTGATCGCCGGGAGCGCGTGCGCAGCGTATAACTGCCCCTCCGGTTCCAGTATCGTGGCTTGTTCCGCCGGCCCTCCAGAGACTCTCTGCCCAGATGCTCTCGACCTTGAATCGTAAGACAGGCATGATGGAGATAGTCCATTCGGTCTGCTGAGACGGCTTTTGCTTCGACCGCATGGACAACAGTCTGTTGAAACTACATATTTTGCCCCTGAGGGAAAGCTCGATGCCGGAACAAAAGCCCAGTGCTCCCTCCAGTGCGACGGGGGATCGCCTGCAGAAGATCATCGCCGCCGCGGGCATTGCCTCCCGCCGCAAATCCGAAGAACTGATCCTCGCGGGACGCGTTCAGGTCAACGGCCAGACCGTCACCACCCTCGGCGCCAAAGCCGATCCCTCCCGCGACCACATCCGCGTTGACGGCAAACTGCTGCAGGGCCCCGAGCGGCCACGCTACGTCGTCCTCAACAAGCCGAAGGGCTATGTCACCACCGCCAGCGATCCCGAAGGCCGCCCCACCGTCATGGACCTCATCCGTACCGGAAAGCAGGGCGGTCCGCGTCTGTTCCCCGTCGGCCGCCTCGATTACTCCAGTGAAGGTCTCCTGCTCCTCACCAACGATGGCCCGCTCGCCAACGCCCTCACCCGTCCCGCCGCGGGCATAGAAAAAACCTACCTCGTCAAAGTCAGTGGTCATCCCACCGAATCCGATCTCAACCAGATCCGCCATGGCGTCATGATCGACCGCGACACACAGATTCGGCCCGCGCACGAGCCGCGGCGGCCTGGCGCGAACGATTCTGCACGAAAGCGCCCTGCTTCCCCGCGTGATCGTGTCATGACCGCCCCCGCCCGCATCCGGCTCCTCCGCGAAGCCGACAACCCCTGGTACGAGATGATCCTGACTGAGGGCCGCAATCGCGAAATCCGCAAGATGTTCGAGGAGATCGGGCGCCACGTCGAGAAGATTCGCCGCGTCGGCTACGGTCCGCTCGTCCTCGACCTCGAACCCGGCCGTTCCCGCGAGCTCACCCTCGAGGAAATCGCCGCTCTCGGCCGCGCCGCCGCAGGCCGGTCGCAGAAGGCCGCGAAGAAAATGCCTCGTCCCGGCCGAGCCCCCTCGGTCAGGCGCTCGGCGCGGCAACCTTCCGGGTCAACCCGCTCGGGGGCCAAACACCCGCGGGTCAACCGCCCCCGCTCTGCTCGCTGAAACTTCGGCCCGTGTTGCACAATCGAATCTGAGGAGAGAGGAGTACCCCAATGGCCAAAGCCACATTTGCCGCCGGTTGTTTCTGGGGCGTCGAAGCCCAATTCCAGCAGCTCCCCGGGGTCACCGCCACCGCTGTTGGATACGAGGGTGGCACCCTCGACCAACCCAGCTATCAGCAGGTCTGCACCGACCGCACCGGCCACGCCGAAGCCGTCGAGATCGACTACGACCCGGAAAAGATCTCCTACGAGCAGCTCCTCGACGCGTTCTTCTCGCTCCATGACCCGACACAACTCAACCGCCAGGGGCCGGATTGGGGCACGCAATACCGCAGCGTCGTCTTCTTTCACACGCCGGAACAGGAAGCCGCCGCCCAGGCCACCATCGCCCGCCTCACCACGGAGAAGCGCTTCGCGAAACCCATTGCGACTCAGGTCGTCCCCGCGCAGACCTTCTGGCGCGCCGAAGAGTACCACCAGAAGTACCTGGAGAAACGCGGCGCGTTAAGCTGCCACATCTAGCCTCGGCTCCAAACGGCGAAGGCGCGGTCAGAGCCGCGCCTTCGCCGTTTTTCTACACGCTATCGCCTACACCCTGTGCCCTACCCCTGCCCCCTGCTCTTTCGCCGTCAATAAGGCCACGGTCAGCCCGATGCAGAACAGCAGCGCCAGCACTCCGCTCACGCGCGACGCCATCGTCATCGCCGCATGCGTTCGGGGCACCCGCGTCAGGGGCAGCACCACGAAATTCATCACGGCATACACCAGCGCCCCAAAAAGAAGCCCGCACACGACCGGCCGCCGCACGAGCACCCGCCACGGCCGGGCCACCATGAAGTACACGGCTGTCCATGCCAGCGCGATCATGTAGTGGATCGCGACCCCCAGCGCCACCATCGCGGCGCCGCCTCGGATCGCGGCCATGCCCAGCAGCCCACTCGCAATGTAGCGAAAAATCATTCCGGGCGTGATATGCCGGAAGGCGTTGAAGATCAGATTTTCAGAGATGTCCAGCGTTGCGGCGATCAGGCCGATCCGTACCACGGCGCCGAGCGCGCTCACCCTTGCCATCGCAGCATTCTACCGGCGGATGGGGGGTCGCCACCATGACCAGGCGTCCTACACCCTACCCCTATTGGTTGTTCTCCCACTGCTCCCCACTGAACCGTGGAATCCCAAAGTGCCCGCGCAGGTGCAGCAGATCGAGCGGGCTGATCGTTCCATCCAGCGCGACCAGATTCACATTGCGCCCGTTGGCCAGCAGCAACACAACGCCGTCCACATTGGAGTGCTTCATCCGGACCCACAGGTCCGTCCGTGTCCGCGCACCGCTGTCCGGCTCGGGAATCCCCTGGGCGTCCATCGGCGGATGCTCGTGAATCACCATGTGCTGCCAGCCCTGGCCCCGATACGCGGCCCGCACCGCGTCCAGGGTCTTATCGTCGACCATCCCTTGAGACGAAAACCGGAAGCTGTCCACCGTAATGCTGCGCAGTTGCGCCACAATGCGCCGCTCCGGCTCGGGAAAGTTCTGGCTGGCCGCGTCCAGCATCGATTTGTCGAAGGTAAATTCCGTGTGGAAGGTCGCATGCGCCGCCAGCGCGTCCATTCCCGGAGAAATGAAGCCATTCTCCTGCGCCCGGGCCCGCGTGACGCACAGCAAAACGGTCATGGCAAACAGCGCGGCAAACGAAGAAGCAATACGACGTGGATGGCGCATGCCCCATCAGACCCAACCCTGCCCAAAAAGTTGGCGGCCAGGAAAAAGCCCGGCTCCGATCTCCGGCTCCGGGCCTTTCGAGCAAATTACGCTGGTCCCACCCTCGGCCTCAGCTCACTTCCGGGGGCTCGAATGGCACGAAGCGCGCCCGCCCCGACGGCTAGTCGGGCCATTCGCCGCTGCGCATGACCGGCTCCGCCTGCCCCGCTGCTGTAATCCCGTCCACGTCGATCCTCTCCGACCCGATCATCCAGTCCACGTGAATCAGGCTGTCGTTCGCGCCCTTCGCCGCCAGTTGCTCCGGCGTCAGCTTGTTGCCCTCTTTCAGGCAGGTTGAATAGGCCTGACCTAACGCGATGTGGCACGCCGCATTTTCGTCGAACAGCGTGTTCAGGAACAGTAGCCCGCTGGCCGCAATTGGCGACGATGCCGGCACCAGCGACACTTCGCCCAGCCGCCGTGCCCCCTCGTCCGTCTCGATCATCCGCTGCAGCACCTGCTCGCCCTTCGCCGCATGGGCCTCTACGATCTTGCCGCCCTCAAACCGCACCTGGATCTTGTCGATCAGCGTTCCCTGATGCGATAACGGCTTGGTGCTCGTCACCGTTCCTTCTACCCGATCCTTGTGCGGCGTCGTGAACACTTCTTCCGTCGGCATGTTGGGAATGCAGTAGCGCCCATTGTGCGCTGTGGTCCCGCCACCCAGCCACAGATGATCGTCGGCGAGACCCACCTTCAGGTCCGTCCCCGGACCCTTGAAGTGCAGCGCCGCATACCGCTTGGCGTTCATGCGGTCCGCCCACGTGTGGAGCTTGTCGTCATGCGTCTTCCACGCCGCCACGGGATCGCTTTGGTCGGCCCGGCTCGCGGCAAAAATCGCATCCCACAGCCGCCCCAGTGCCTGGTCCGGCGTCACATCCGGAAACACCGCCGCCGCCCACGCCGGCGTCGCCGCACTCACAATCGTCCAGTTGATATCGTGTCGCGTGATCAGTTCCAGCGCCGGACGATAGGCCTTCGACATCGCCCGATTCGCGCGACCGACCTTCTCCGGATCCTCCTTCGAGAGCAGCGAAGGATTCCCGCCGGTGATCGCCAGCCGCGCCGCACCGCTCTTATAGGCCGCCGCCATCCCCTCGTAGAGCCACTTCGCCGCGGCGTCGAAGGTGGCGTCCGCGCCATAGCGGTAGCGCAGCAGCGACGCCTCCTCGTCGGTAAACAGCGTCGTCACCAGCGACGCGCCTGCCTTGTACGCATGTTTCGTGATCAGCCGAGCCAGGGGCAGGGCCTCGACGCTGGCCGTCATCACCAGCTCTTGTCCTGGGGCGAGTCCCAGCCCCGACCGGATCGCCACCTCGGCCAGCCGGTTCAGCTTGAGTTCAAAATCTCTTGTCGGTGCGGATGCTTCTGCGAGGACGGTTGCGCTCATGCCTCTATTCTGCGGCCCGCCGCCGTGCGATGGCAACGCGGGGGATTCCCTGCAGGTCGTGGACAAACTCCACCGCGTCCCAACCGACCAGGAGCGCTGAGACGGCATCGCGCTGTCCAAACCCGATTTCCAGCAGCAGCCATCCACCGTCGACCAGCGCCTGCTTCGCCGCCGGAATCAGCCGCCGATACACTTCCAGCCCTGTCGGCCCCGCATACAGCGCCGCCTGCGGCTCGTATAAACGCACCTCCGCATCCAGCAACTCGCCGGTCGCCACATACGGCGGATTCGACACAATCATGTCGAACCTCTCCCCAGGCAACGCCTTCAGCAGATCTGACGACAGCAGCCGCACCCGCTCGAGGACCCCATGCCGCGCCGCATTCTCGCGCGCTACCTGCAGCGCCGCCTCCGACTTATCCACCGCCGTGACCTCGGCCAACGGAAAATGGTGCGCCAGTGCAATCGCAATCGCTCCCGAGCCGGTCCCCACGTCGCAGATGCGCGCCGCGCGGTCCCGCGCCACCCGGGCGAGCGCCGCCTCCACCAGGTGCTCCGTTTCCGGACGCGGAATCAGCACATCCGGCGTCACCTTCAGCGCCAGCCCATAGAATTCCTGCTCGCCCACGATGTACTGGACCGGCTCCCGCCGCTCCCGCCGCGCAATCCACTCGTCGTACCGGCGCGCCTGCTCGTCGTTGAGGGTCGCTTCGGGATGCGCCAGCAGCCATGCCCCGTCCCGCTGCAAAACACGCAGCAGCAGCTGCTGCGCATCGCGCCGCCCGTTGGCGAACGCCCGCAGCCGCTCCACCCCGCGGTGCAGCACCGCGGCCAGCGTATTGGCCTGGTTCATCACAGTTGTGGAGAACACGCTTTCGTCCGTCCTCGTTCCACCATCGAATCTGCTCAACGCCGCTCCGGCAGAACGGAAACAAACTCCCGCGCCCTCTGGACTGTCCACCAGAATCCCCTTGAGGACCCCTCGATTGTAGTAGGGGATCACGACAGAGGGCCTGCGCTCGCGTTTGCCGTCAGCGCGCGAACTTCCCTCATCATCGCTGCCGGGCGCAAAGCTCCCAATCCCTCTTCCGAGGAGTTACTCCGGGAACTTCACCGAACCAGGGCCTCGCTGCTCAGGACGCGGCCTTGCGCCGCTTCGCCCGCCGCTCCAGCCACTCCACGACGGCCTCTTCCACCCGTGTTTCCCAGCCCTCGCCCGTGGATTGCATCTTCTCCACCACCGCCCGCGACAACGGCACCGCCACCTTCTTCTTCGCCGCGTTCTCTTCGATAATGCCCTTCAGAACGCGCTGCTCTTCTAGGGGCAGATCCGAGAACTTCTTCGCCGCGGCAAAGTCTTCTTCCATCAGTTCGCGAACTTCGCCTTCATCGTCCGTCAAGGGTTTTCGGCCTGCCATACCGTCTCGCCTCTCTGTCATTCGCTTTGCGGAAACTGATCACACGGATTCCGCCCGGGAGCGGAAGGTAACAGAGCACATGCAATCGCCGGTCAAGATAGCCAAGAGCCACCCGCCTGCTCTCACCCTTGCGCTGATCGATCCAGACCGTGGCCGTCCCAAAATCGAACGCGGCGGCCCGATCAAAGGATAACCCTCGTTCCCGGATGTTCTTCTCGCTCTTCGCGGGATCGTATTCGATTCTCACTCCGCGATCATGGTTTACCCATCATCGTGCAGCAAGATTACCAACGTTCGCAACCTGTCACCTGTCACCTGTAACCTGCAACCTGCTCAGGCCGCCGTCTCCGCTTCGCTCTTCAGCCGCTCCGAATTGAAGTGGGCGATCAGCGCGTCAATCACCGGCTGCAGCTTGCCTTCCATAATTTCGCTTAGCTGGTGGATGGTCAGCCCGATGCGGTGATCCGTCAGCCGGTTTTGCGGGAAGTTGTACGTCCTGATCTTCTCGCTGCGATCGCCAGTACCCACCTGCTGCTTGCGCTCCTTCGCCAGCGCCGCCTGCTGCTTCTCCATCTCCATTTCATACAGCCGCGCGCGCAGCACCCGCATCCCTTTCTCACGGTTTTTGATCTGCGACTTCTCGTCCTGGCAGCTCACCACCGTATTCGTCGGCAAGTGCGTAATCCGCACCGCAGAATACGTCGTGTTCACGCTCTGCCCGCCCGGCCCTGACGAACAAAACGTATCAATGCGCAGATCTTTTGCCTCGATCTTCACATCCACATCCTCGGCCTCCGGCAGCACCGCGATGGTCACGGCACTGGTGTGCACGCGCCCCTGCGTCTCTGTCGCCGGAACTCGCTGCACCCGGTGCACCCCGCTCTCGTATTTCATCTGCGAATACACCCGGTCGCCTTCGATGATCGCGATCACTTCCTTCATCCCGCCCACCGACGACTCCGACGACGACAGGATCTCCACCTTCCACCGGTGCTGCTCGGCAAACCGCGCGTACATGCGGAAGACCTCCGCCGCAAACAGGCTGGCCTCATCGCCGCCCGTGCCCGCGCGAATCTCCAGCACCACGTTTTTCTCATCGTTGGGATCCTTCGGCAGCAGCAACAGCTTCAGGTCCTCCTCGATCTGCGGCTCCCGCGTCTCCAGCTGCGTCAGCTCTTCCTGCGCCATGGCGCGAATGTCGGCGTCCGTCTCTGTCAGCATCGCCCGCGCATCGGCGATCCCGGTCTTCACCTCCCGGTACTCGCGAAACTTGTGCACGACTGGCTCCATGTCCCGATGCTGCTTGGCAATCTTCTGGTACTTCTCGTGATCGCCCAGCACCTCGGGATCGGCCATCTGCCGCCCAAGATTCTGAAACCGCGCTTCAATCTGCTCCAAACGCTCAAACATAAAAATCCTCCCGGCAAACCGCCGGCTTTGAAAAACTCACACTCCAGGGAAAAGACGCAGCGGGGCGAAAGCGGCGGGAGCCGCTAGAGAAGCACGCCGATTGGAAAAACTCGCATCCTCGTTAGTTTACTTCGATTGGATGACTCGCCACCGAAAAAGGCGCTACCTGGGACGATGGACAACAGGTCCCGCCCAATCGAAGACCGTCAGCCCGAGATCATTTGCGGTCTTGACCAGAAACGGATAGACCTCTTCAATCCTGGAGTAAGCCACTCCCAATACGGCGGCGCGAAAACCGAAGTCGTTCCACAACGGGCCATCGCTCCAGACGCCTTCCTCATCAACTCTGTCATCAGGTAGCGTGCAAATGCATGGGTATTTCGACGTAAGCCGATCGAAAAGATCCTTGAACACCGCCGGTACCGGTCCTTTGGCATCAATGAGAGCGTCGAGCTCTTTCCATGCTGTCACATCGTCAGGCAATACAGGTGGTGTACAAATGGCAACGTTGTAGCTCATGAGGGTTCCGCCTCCCGCAGAAGTATAGTCGGCCTCATTGCGTTACTCCGGCCTGCTGCACTACACTGTAGTGCATGGGCTCCGAGGTCTATAGCTGGCGCGTTTCAACCGAACTCAAGCAGGAGCTCGAGCGCGAAGCTCGCCGCCGCAAGGCCTCTGTCTCTTCCATCCTCGACCTCGCCGCGCGCGAATGGCTGAAGAAAAGCCGCTCTTCTCTCAACGACGACGAGGAACAAATGCGCCTCCACGCAGCTGTCGCGCCCTGCATCGGCTCCATTTCCGGCGGCGATCCATACCGCTCCGAGAAAGTCAGCGAGATCGTCCGAGAGCGCCTGAAACGCCGCTATGGCCGCTAGCCTGCGTCCCGATACGCTCGCTGACACCGGCGCGATCCTCGCAATCCTCGACAAGGATGACCGCTGGCATCCTTTCTGCTCGGACACCCTCTCTCAGCTGCGTCTTCCCCTGCTGACCTCCGAGGCTGTCCTCACCGAGCTGTTTCATCTTTTTGCCAAGGCTCCCCACCAAATGCGATCCACCTGGACCTTCATCCGTTCCGGCGCTCTCGCCCTCGCCACACTTTCCGAAAGCGAACTGCCCCGCCTCAACGACCTCATGTCCCGCTACTCCGACCGCCCCATGGATTTCGCCGATGCCACTCTCGTTTACCTGGCCGAGCGCGAATCCATCTCCACCGTCTTCACCGTCGATCACGCCGACTTCTCTACCTATCGCATTGCCGGTCGCCGCAGATTCCGCATCCTGCCCATCGAACGGCCTCGGCGATAACCTGATCGGCGCCCCTGAACGCTGTACTTTGAACGCTCTCGTATGTCCCTCTTCCTCCAGTTCGCCGAGCTCAACGACGCCCTCGCCGCCACTGCCAAAAAGCTCGAGAAGCGAGCCTTTCTGTCGGCCTATCTGCTCGGCCTTCCAGTCGAAGACGCCGGCCGCGCCGCCCTCTGGTTCTCCGGCACGCCCTTCCCGGAAACCGATTCCCGCAAACTCAACATCGGCGGGGCTCTCCTCTCGAAGGCCGTCGCCCAGCTCGCCGCCGCTACACCCGAAGCTCTCTCCGCCGCCTACCGTCGCTACGGCGACTTCGGCTCCGCTGCCGCCGATCTGCTCTACGGACACGCGCCCGCGGAGGCCACCCTCAACCTCGCCGACGTCGATGCCGGTCTTGCGGTTCTCGCCGAAGCCCGCGGCCCCCAGCCCAAACTCCGCATCCTTCTCGACCTGCTCGGACGCGCCACTCCCGTCGAAGCCAAATACCTCATCAAGCTCCTCACCGGAGATATGCGCACCGGTGTCCAGCAATCGCTCGTCGAAGAAGCCATCGCTGAAGCCTGGCCGCCCCTGATCAGAGAAGGACTCTCAACCAAAAGCCCGCCCACGGCAAGTGCGGCAGGCGTTCGGCGAGCGTCGATGCTTCTCGGTTCCCTCCCCAAAGTCGTTGCCCTCGCCGCTCAGGGCCGCCTCGCCGAGGCCCGCATGCAGCTCTTCCATCCCATCGGCTTCATGCTCGCCAGCCCCGTCCAAACCATCGATGAGGCAATCGCCCGCTTCACGGAAGAGGTTGAGTCGGAACAGGCTGGCACCGTTGAGCCCGTCGAACCCATGAGTGCTCTGCGTGAGGCTCAGCTCGAAGACAAATTCGACGGCATCCGCGCCCAGCTTCACGTCGGCGTCGACCCCGCCGGCCAGAAACGCGTCGCCCTTTACTCCCGCAATCGTGACGACCTCTCGGCCGCCTTCCCGGACCTCGTCGAAGCCTTCGCCGCCATCGCCGAGCCCGCCGTCCTCGACGGCGAAATCCTGGCATGGAAACCGGCCTGGAACGCCGCCGAAGCCCGCGCCCTGCCCTTCGCCGCGCTGCAGCAGCGCCTCGGCCGCAAGCGCGTCACCCCCGAGATGCGCCGCGACGTTCCCGCGATCCTCGTCGTCTTCGACATCCTCTACCGCAGCGCCACGCTGCTCCTCGACGAGCCCCTCGCCGAACGCCGCCGCCACTTAGAAGATTTCTGCGACCGCTGGTCCCCGGAGACCTCGGCCATTCGCCCCACGGGTCAGTCTGACCTTTTCGCAGCTCCCACCGAGCAGGCCTTCCCTCGCCTCATCCTCGCCCACGCCGGCCGTCTCGAGTCAGCCGAGCAACTGGACCAGGCATACACCGACGCCCGCGCCCGCGGCAACGAAGGCGTCATGATCAAGTCGCTCGCCAGCGCCTACCAACCCGGCCGACGCGGACTCGCATGGCTCAAGCTCAAGCGCGAGCTCGCGACCCTGGATGTTGTTGTCACCGGCGTCGAATACGGCAACGGCCGCCGTGCCGCGGTCCTCAGCGACTACACCTTCGCCGTCCGCGACCCCGACGATCCTGCGGCAGCGTTCAAAAATGTCGGCAAAGCCTATACCGGTCTCACCGACCAGGAAATCGCCGGCATGACCGCCTGGTTCAGGGCCCACACCCTCGAGGACTACGGCCACTTCCGCACCGTCGAGCCTGCCATCGTCCTCGAAGTCGCCTTCAACAATGTGATGCGCTCGTCGCGCCACGCCAGTGGCTTCGCGCTGCGCTTCCCCCGCATCGTGCGCATCCGCACGGACAAGCCCGTCGCCGAAATCGACTCCCTCCAGCGCGTCGAAGAAATCTACAACGCCCAGCCCGACAAGCCGGTCGAGCCTTAGCCGTTGCCTGTAACCTGACACCCGTAACCTGTGACCTGACTACGCGGCTCGGTGCATCTCGATTGAGACCGTCACCTCACTGTCATCGGCGTGCCCGCTCAGCTCCGCATCAACGTCTGAGCGCGTTCCCTGCAACGTCATCGTCACGGGACGATCCGGCATCGCCGGCTCCCCATTCCTTGTCGACACATACGACGCCACCCGCACCCGCGCGTACAGATTCCGGCCTTCTTCCTCGTATGTCCCCACCCAGGTGTGCGCAAGATCGCCACCCAGAATCTCTCCAGCCCGAAACACCGCCAGTCCATTGCCATGCGCCGGGCCGGCATTGAAGTGCGCAATCCATAGTCCGTTCATTCGCTCACTCTCCCTTAAAAGAGCGGCACCCGTCCCTTCGTCCCTCTCTGGCCGAACAGCGGGGCCCCAGCTACCGGCGAGGAGCATACTCCGCCGCACCCACCGCGCAATACCCCCATTTTGATCCCAGCAAAACGCCCGTCGCCGCGCTCCCGCCCTCCTCTTTCATTTCATAAAACGGCTATGCTGGGATTTCCTCCGCCGCCGTCTGGAATCCGTGTGCGGACTGCCACATCCAACCCAACAGAGGAGATTTCATGTCCACAGCCGCCACCGCTCCCGCCACCGCTAACCCCAATGCCGCTGCTGCCGGCAACGTCAATCTTGGCGACCTCACCGTTCATCGCCTCGGCTTCGGCGCCATGCGTATCACCGGCCAGGGCGTCTGGGGAGCGCCGAAGGATAAGCCCGCCGCTCTCAAGACTCTCCGCCGCGCTGTCGAGCTCGGCGTCAACTTCATCGACACCGCCGATTCCTACGGCCCCAATGTCTCGGAGGAGTTGATCGCCGAAGCCCTCCACCCCTACCCCGAGGGCCTCGTCATTGCCACCAAAGGCGGGTGGGAGCGCGTCGGCCCCGGCCAGTGGGTCCACAACGCCAGCCCCAAACACCTCGAAGAGGCCGTCCACGGCAGCCTGCGCCGCCTGAAGCTCGACAGGATCGACGTCTACCAGCTCCACATCCCCGACCCTGCCGTCTCCTTCGACGCTTCAATGCAAACCCTGGAAAAGCTCCGCCAGCAGGGCAAGATCCGCCACGTCGCGCTCTCCAATGTCACCCTCGAGCACCTGGAGCGCGCCCGCAAAATCACACCCATTGTCTCGGTCCAGAACCGCTACAGCTTTGCCGACCGCGAGTGGGACTTCCTCCTCGATTTCTGTGAGAAGAACGGCATTGCCTTTATTCCCTGGGCCCCGCTCGGCCAGGTGCGCGGTGCCCACGATCTCCTCGACCGGATCGCGACGGACCTCCAGGCCACGCCCCTTCAGGTGTCTCTTGCCTGGCTACTCCGCCGCTCGCCCGTCACCCTGCCCATCCCCGGCACCAGCAATCCCGAGCATCTGGAGGAAAACGTCGCCGCGGCCGCGCTCCACCTGCCCGATGGCGCATTCAAACAGCTCTCCGCCGTCGAACCGCCGCCGGCGAGCCTGCGGTGAACGCGAATCAATCTGGAGTGATCCGGGGGTTAGGGGAGCGCCAGCGATCTGCTGAAGAGGGACTCCTCCGAGAAATTTCAGTTTCCTGAGGAGCTTTCGCCCGTTTCCTGCCTGGCGGTTCGATTACGAACCGCTCCGCGCGTCGCCGCGACAACCCGCGCAGGACCCGCACCGGACCCTGGGGTCGCAGAATGTCGCAGAGCCCTGGGCATCAGAATGACATACGGCACGACTGTCTGTGAAAACTGCTCCCGCAGGCTCGGTGTGGCGAAAGGCGGTGCATGATCGCCGACCAGCACAAAAATCGTCGGCCGCGACACTTCCTGAAGAGCCAGCTGCGCCACACTCGCGTGCACGGCATGAATGATCCGAAACCAGGAACACAGAGCCTCGGAAGACTGTAGTACCGCAGCGCTGCTACACAGGTTGTCCGGGGGAAGCCCTGGGGTTAACGGCAGCGGAATATGCGAATTCAGCGTCATATAGTAAACAAACTGCGGCTTCTGGCTTCCCCCGGCCAGAAAGCGCTTCCCAATCCAGTGGACAATGGCCGTATCGCAGATCCCCGGAAAGACGCCGGGGCATTCGGGCAATCCCTGTGCGGCCAGATCCGGCTGAAACCATGTGCGCTCAAATCCCAGTTGCCGGTACCACCTGTCCCGCTGGAAGACGTTCCCGGTGTAACCATGGATCGCAACCGTCTGGTAACCCATCGCTGCGAATTCCTCTGGCAGACAACTACGCGCCCGGGCTGCCTTCACATGGAGAATCCCGAAACCAAGATGCGCGTGGCACAGCTCCCGCGCTTCTCCCGGAACCGTCAGTCCGTCGAATGGCGCCGTGCCGAAGCTAACATCGTAATCCGCACGCAGCTGCGGGCTGTCATAAGGCGCCACCAGCGCCTTCGCCATAGGCGAGTCATTGAACAGCCCCCAGGACTCCACCACCAGTTCGACGACATTCGGTCGTGCGCCGCCCGGGCCCTGGCTGATCTGTTGGAACCCTCCCATCATCATCGCCGATGCGGAATCCATCGGGGATGTATTCCGCACATGGGACATGTTGTCCACAAAACCGAAGAACTCTCCTCGCACTCCCAGCGTCAGCCATGGCGCGATGGACAACCGATGCGACGCCGTCATCACATCGGCGTGTGACATAGGATTCGTTCCGTCCGCAAAATCCACTCCCGCCACCAGCACCGTCATGGCCAGCAGGATCAGCGAGGTTCGCATGCGATGTTTCGGGCGCGGAACGCCGAATGCGACCAGAGCGGCAACCGCCAGGACCAGCAAAACCGTGACCACGAACTCGATCACCCGAGCCCTCGGCAGATCCGGCAGCGACTGCGACGCTGTGATCAGATCCGCAAGGCGGAACTGAAACGAGTAGCAGATCTCATAGATAAATGCCCCCGTTATCTCCGCCACCAGCAGCACAAATACCAGCGAACGAGGAATAAACAGGCTGAGGATACCCAGCAGCAGGCATTCCAGATTAATCACTCCATGCGGCACCAGCGTCAGCTTATGCCGCAGCAGAAGAAGTGGCAGATTGGGCAGAATCAGATAGGCCAGCGGTGTCAGGCTGTCGTTCATTGCCTGTCTTGCCTTCACCGCGAATCCGGCGTGCCGCTCCCCTGCGGCAGTTTCTACGGGGTAGATCAGAGGTGCCATTCTTTCTCGTGCTTTGCGCCTGAAGAAACCACCCTGGAGCTGTTTTCCAGGATCGGAGCGCCGGCCACCTTGCGTTCTCGTCTACAAGAATTCACCTGTCATTCATAGAGCGCAAGAGGGAAATGTACTTTCGTCACTGGTTTGCGACACTCGCAGGTATCTCCAACGTAACAACCCCGCCCCGCCCGTCCCGCGCCTCGCCACAGACCTGTCCCTTCGTCCATTCCCCGTTCGCTCATCGACTTCCCGGCGATGCCGCCGGTGCCCCGAGCCGGCGTTGGCCGGTCTCGCGTTTGCGTGGATGGCCAGTCGCCTGCTAATCTGACCCGTTTTCTCGATCTTCCTCGGAGCCTTCCAGAGACCCATGTCTGTCGCCACCCAATCCGCCCAGCAAGCCGCCACGTTCCCCTTCACCCTCACCGAGGACCAGGAAGCCCTCCGCCGCGAGATTCGCGACTTCGCCGCCCGCGAAATCGCCCCCAACGTCTCCCGCTGGGACGAGGCCTCCGAATTTCCCATGGATGTGATCAAACAGCTCGGCCAGATGGGCCTTCTTGGCGTCATCTTCCCGCCCGAATACGGCGGCGCCGGCCTCGGCTACACCGACTACATGCTGGCCATCGAGGAACTCTCCGCCGTCGACGGCTCCATCGGCATCGTCGTCGCCGCGCACAATTCCCTCTGCACCAACCACATCTTCCTCGCCGGCTCCGAAGCCCAGAAGAAGAAGTACCTCCCCAAACTCACCACCGGCGAACACCTGGGCGCCTGGGCGCTCACCGAGCCCGGCTCCGGCTCCGACGCCGCCGCCGCCCGCACCACCGCTGTCCGCAAAGGCGACCGCTGGATCCTCAACGGGAACAAGACCTTCATCACCAACGGCCACTATGCCGACGTATCGGTGATCATTGCCGTCACCAATAAAGACGAAGGCACCCACGGCCTCTCCGCCTTCGTCGTCGAAAAGGGCACGCCCGGCTTCCGCCCCGGCAAAAAGGAAAACAAGCTCGGCCTGCGCGCCTCCGACACCTCGGAGCTCATCTTCGAAGACTGCTCTCTGCCAGCCGACGCCCTCCTCGGCAAAGAAGGCGAAGGCTTCGTCGACGCCATGCGCACGCTCGATGGCGGACGCATCTCCATCGCCGCGCTGTCACTGGGAATTGCCCGCGGTGCCCTCGATGCCAGCGTGAAATATGTGAAGCAGCGCCGGCAGTTCGGCAAAGCCATCGCGGAATTTCAGGGCATTCAGTGGAAGCTCGCCGACATGGCCACCGAGCTCGACGCCGCCCGCCTGCTCACCCTCCGCGCCGCGGTGCTCAAAGACGCGGGCAAGCGCGTGACCCAGGAATCCGCCATGGCGAAACTCTACGCGTCGGAAGTCGCCGTCAAAATCTGCAACGAAGCCGTCCAACTCCACGGCGGCTACGGCTTCATCAAGGAATACCCCGTCGAGAAGTTCTACCGCGACGTCAAACTCTGCACCATCGGCGAAGGCACCAGCGAAATCCAAAGGATGGTCATCGGCCGAGAGATTTTGAAGGTGTCGCCTTCGAGAGGGTGAGCGACTGGGCAGTCACGGGCAATCGCGCCTTCAGCATCGCCACGACGGGGCTTTTGTATCAGGGCATGGATTGAGAGCGGGTTTGCCGGGTATGGGGCGATGGGCCGGGCTGTCCCTGCGCGTGCGAGCGCCACCTTCTCTCAGCTTTGGTACTGCTCGTCGGTGACCTTCTCCAGCCAGTCGACGGTTTTGCCGTCGAGCCGCTCCTGAACGGCGATGTGGGTCATCGCGGTCGTGGCCGCCGCGCCGTGCCAGTGCTTCTCGCCGGGGGCAAACCAAATCACGTCGCCGGGGCGAATCTCTTCAATGGGCCCGCCCCAGCGCCGGGCGCGGCCGCAGCCGGAAGTGACGATGAGGGTCTGGCCGAGCGGATGGGTGTGCCAGGCGGTGCGGGCGCCAGGCTCAAAGGTGACAGCCGCGCCGGCGACGCGGGCGGGATCGGGCGCGGTGAAGAGCGGGTCGATGCGCACCGTGCCGGTGAACCAGTCAGACGGTCCTGGGGCAGAAGGTTTGGAGCCGGATCGCTGAATCTCCATCGTTGAATGTCCCTCAGAGTTGTTGTACCGCAATGGGGGCGTCTTCGTGCGAAGACGCCCCCATTGCACAATCGGAGACCGTATGCGCGGGGCCGTTACTCGGCCTTCAGCGAAGCCATATCAATCGAGAAGCGGTATTTCACGTCGGATCTGACCAGCCGTTCGTACGCTTCGTTGATTTTCTGGATGGGGATAACTTCGACGTCGGAGGTGAGGTTGTGCTGCGCGCAGAAGTCGAGCATCTCCTGGGTTTCAGCGATGCCGCCGATGATCGAACCGGAGAAACTCTTGCGGCCCATGATCAGGCCGAAGACGGCAACCGGCAGCGGTTCCGGTGGCGCACCCACCATGGTCAGGTTGCCGTCGCGGCGCAGCATGCCGATGTAGGCGTTGATGTCGTGCGGGGCGGCGACCGCGTCGAGGATGAAGTCGAAGCTGCCGGCGTGCTTCGCCATCTCATCGGCGTCACGCGATAGAACAACTTCGTCGGCGCCGAGGCGCAGAGCGTCGTCCTTTTTGGAGGGCGAGGTGGTGAAGACGACGGTGTGCGCGCCGAGCGCGTGGGCAAACTTCACGGCCATGTGGCCGAGTCCGCCAAGACCCACGACGCCGACCTTCTTTCCTTTGCCGACGTTCCAGTGGCGCATAGGCGAGTAAGTGGTGATGCCGGCGCAGAGCAGCGGCGCGGTTCCGGCAAGGTCGAGGCCGGCGGGCACGCGGAGCACGAAGCGGTCGTTGACAACAATGCTCTCGGAGTAGCCGCCATAGGTGACGCCGCCGAGATGCTTATCAGGGAAGTTATAAGTGAGCGTGAAGTTGGGGCAGAACTGCTCGAAGCCGGCGCGACACTCGGGGCAGGTGCCGTCGGAGTCGACCATGCAGCCGACCGCGGCGAGGTCGCCGGGCTTGAATTTGGTGACGGCGGAGCCGACCTTCGTCACGCGGCCGACGATCTCGTGTCCGGGCACGAGCGGGTAGACGGTGGGCATCATGCCGCTCCATTCATTGCGGGCCTGATGAAGATCGGAATGGCAGATGCCGCAGAAGAGGATCTCGATCTGCACGTCGTGCTCGCCGGGGTCGCGGCGGGGAATGCTGCTGGAGACGAACGGCGAGGTGGCGCTGGCTACGGAATACGCTTTTGTCTGAACCATGGATTGTTCCTCTTGTCTGTGGGCTGGAACTGTTATGGACCGCGCGGAGCGAAGGTCTTCGGCGCGGCTGTATTCAGAGTATGAAAACGGAGGGGATTCCGATAGTCCGCCCCTGCTCATTTTTGCCTGCGTAACGAAAAGAATTGCCGGCTCTCAGCGGCGAACCGCCCAGGCGAGGCCGTCGGGCTCGCCAATGTCGAAGCGACCGACGACCTTCAGCGTTTTCAAATCGACGACAACAATATAGTTGTCGGGCGAGCAGGCGACGAAAGCCCGATCGCCGACCGGGTCCATGAGGATGCCGGCGGCGCCGTGGCCGACGGGAATTTGGCGGATTTCTTTGCGCGAGGCGGCGTCGTAGACGAAGAGATTGCCGTTGGCCAGGCTGGAAATGAAAACGCGTTTGCCGTCAGGCGTGAACTTGAGGCGGTTGGCGCCGTAGATTTTCGCGTCGACAGTATCGATGACCTTGCGCGCGGCGATGTCGATGATGGAAAGTGTGCCGTCCTGCGCGTTGGCGGTCCACAATTCGCGGCGGTCGGGCGAGACGTCGAAGCCCTCATCGCCCTTGCCGACGGGGATCACGGTTTCGTTCCAGTCGAGGTGCGGCTGGCCAAAGCCTGGAGGGGGTTGCCGCGGTGCGCCGGCGGGCGGATGCATGCCCGGCGGGGGTCCCATGGGCGGCAGCACGACCTGCTCGATGAAGCTGACGGTGCCCGAGCTGACGTTGGTGGTGTAGATGTGCTTCTGGTCCGGAGCGACGTAAATCATGTGGGTGCGATTCTGGCCGGTGCCCATGATCCAGTCGATTTTGTGGGTCGCGGGATCGTAGCGGGCGATGGCCTTCGCGCCTTCGGCGGTGAACCAGACCTTGCCGCCGACGAAAGCCAGGCCGTGCGGGCCGTTCAGCGCGCCGGTGTCGATGCTGGGGAGCGCTTTCTGGTCGACCAGATCGAGGACCGAGAGTTCGTGATAGCGTCCGCCACCGTAGATGGAGACGTACGCGGTGCGGCCGTCGGCGGAGGCTATGACCTCGTGCGGATCGGGGCCGACGGGCAGGCGCGCGAGAACCTTCAGCGTTGCGGGATCGACGATGGCGAGGGTGTGACTGCGCTTGGAAAGCGCCAGCAGCGCGCGCGGCGGGGTGGGCTGCGCAACAACCATGTGTCCGGCGGCGAGGAAGAGCGCGGCCACGGCACAGGCGATCAGAGTGAGGGCCCGTCTGGATCGAAACATGATTCTCCTAACGCAAAATCAGACGCGATTGACTTTCCAGTAGACGGAATATCGTTCGTCGAGGACGCGGTAGAGCGGCTTCAGCTGCATCGTCGACGACCCGCTGGTGGCCTCGAAAAGCGGCTCGTCGCCGGGGACGCGGCGGATCGCATCACTGGCTTGTCCGGACGACGACGCGAGCGCGGGCATCGGGTAGGTGCGGTGGTCGTCCTGCGGGCCCTCGGGGCCGTCGATCTTCTGTTCGGTGAGGCCATCGCGGCCCATGCCGCCGGCGAGGACAAGCGGGCCGACCATGGCGGCCTGCACGGTGGGATCGTCAGGAGCGGCGCAGGTGTGGAGCACCATGGGCAGGCGGACTTCAACCTTGTCGCCGTCGTGCCAGGTGCGGTCGAGGGTGGCGTAGCTGGAAGGCTCGGCGTCCAGCGAATGCGGCTTGCCGTTGATGCGGAACGACACGTCTTTCGTGGCCCAGTACGGAATGCGAACCTTGAGGCCGAGCCGCGTGGGCTTCTGCACTTTGATCGTCAGCGTGGTGTTTTCTTCGACCGGGAAATTCGTGTCCTGCGTGACGGTGACGCCTTTCTCGGGCCAGTCGACTTCGGAGCCGGCGAAGAGATTCACGTAGAGATTGCGATCGTCGTGGAAATAGATTGAGTCGTTGACCTTCGAGTATTCCTCGACGCCGGTGCCATAGCAGCACCAGAAGGAATCGAGCGGGGTGCCGAAGGTCTTCCAGTAGCCGGGCTTGAGCGAGACGTAGTACATCAGCATGCCCTTTGGGTTCTGGGTGCCGAGGCGGACATTGAACATCAGCCGTTCGTAGTAGTCGAAGATGCGCGGATCGCCGGTCCATCCATAGATGTGGCGGGCGAGCTTCATCATGTTGTAACTGCAGCAGCACTCTTCGGCAGCGGGGCCCAGCTGTGAGGCGATCCCGTTCGATGCGTGCCAGAATTCGTCGTTGCTGGTGCCGCCGGTGCAGTACGCGTGATGCTGCGTCACGATGCGGTAGAAATTGTCGGCGATACGGCGGTAGCGCTCGTCGTTCGCGACTTCATAGCCACGCGCGGCGCCGATCATTTTAGGAATATTCGTGTTGGCGTGGTTATCGTCGAGGTCGTCGATATCGTTCGCGAGCGGGTCGAGCATCTTGTGGTGCTCGAAGCGGTAGCCCAGGTCGCGATACTTCTGCTTGCCGGTGACCGCGTAAAGGTTAAAAGAAACCTCGGCCATGCCGCCCTGCTCAACCAGCAGCATGCGCTGCCACTGATCGTCGGGGATAGGCTTCGTGTAGTTGATGGCCCAGTCGGCCATGCGCTCGGCGGTTTCGAGAGCCTGCTCGTTGCCGGCGTGGACATACATATCGAGATGGCCGGCCATGATCTTGTGGTAGGTGTAAAAGGGCGCCCAAACCTTTTCGAAGTGGCGGAGGCGATCGTAGAAGCTGACGGGGTAGGCGCCGAGATAGCCGTCAGGCTGCTGGCACTTCGCCAGCATGGCGACCAACTCATTGCCCTTGTCACGGATATGGTCGTCGCCGGTCGACGCATGCATGAGCGCACAGGCAGAGAGGTAGTGGCCACCGGCAAAGTGTCCGCGCAACTCGATATTGGGGGCTTCCCATCCGCCGAGAGGCTCGGCACTCGACGGCAGACCGGCTGTGACGCGAAACATATGCGCGAGACGGTCATTGGGGAGAATCGTTAGATAGTCGTAATTGGTCTCGAGCGCTTTTTTCAGCACGCCGTCGCGCATGCGGACCTGGGTCATGGGGAAGTCTTTCCAGGTCCACTCAACTTTTTCGTAACCGGTGCGGTTCGCGCTGACCGGCACGTCGGCAACGGCGTCCTGCAGGGCGTGCAAGGAGTGCGGCGCTACGAGCAGGCCTCCGGCCGCGGCTGCGGCAGACGTCATGAAGTGGCGGCGGGATAGAGAGGGACGAGGGTTCATCGGGACCTCCTGGAACTTCTGCGACGAGGACGGACCGAACAACGCATCGCTAACATTATGGCGCGGACGCGACGCGACGCGTCCGAAACCAAAGGCAGAAGGACCAGCCGCTATTCCGGCAAGTCGATCTGCCCGTCAATGTGGAAGTGCCCGGAGACGCCGGGCGCTCCCGTATCCGGCTGGCCGCCGCCGATGCTGAGAGTGTAGTCGCCGCTGGCGACGATGGGGGTGCCGAGCTCGGTCACCATGCTGAGGTCGCGCTTCTTCAGCTCAAAGTGGACCTTCTGGCTGGCTCCGGCCTCGAGGTGAATCCGCTGGAAACCGCGCAGGGCAATGTTGGGCGCGCCGGCTACCGGCGGGAACTTCAGATAGAGCTCGACGACTTCGTCGCCCGCCACCTTGCCTGTATTTGTCACCGTTACATCGGCATTCACCGGATCGCCCGCCTGCACAGGCGCCTGCGGCACGCTCAGGTCGCTGTAGCTGAAGGTTGTGTAGCTGAGACCGTAGCCAAAGGGGTAGAGCGGCTTGCCGGTGAAGTAGCGATAGGTGCGGTGCTCCATCGAGTAGTCTTCGAAGTTCGGTAGCTGGCTGATGTCCTTATAGAAGGTGACGGGCAGGCGGCCGGCGGGATCGTTTTTTCCACTCAGTGTGTCGGCGATGGCCGCGCCGCCTTCCTCCCCGGAGTACCACGCCTCGAGAACCGCGTTGGCATGCTCGTTGATCCAGTTCACGGCGAGCGCACTGCCGTTCATCAGCACCACAACCAGCGGCTTGCCGGCCTGCGCGACTTCTTCCACCAGCGCTTCTTCCGGTTCGGGCATTTGGATGTTGGTGCGGTCGCCGCCAAGGAAGCCTGGCTCGTTCACCGGCATCTCTTCGCCTTCGAGCTTGCTGGTGATGCCGACAACGGCGATGACGACATCCGCATCCTTCGCGGCGGTCAGGGCTTCGGGCGAAGGCGCATTGTTGACCTTCGCCCAGATGAGCTGCGCGGTGGCCTCGCCTTCTCCCATCTTCGTGTACATCACGGTGATCTGGGCTTTCTGGCCCTTCTCCAGATGGAGGCGTCCCATGCGGGAATCCACGCCGTGCGTACCGAATACCTGGGCCATATCCTTACCATCGATGGAGACGCGACCGAAGCCGGCGGCGCGAATGCCGATGAGGTAGTCACCCGATTCGGTCGGGGTGAGGAAGCCGGTCCACTGCACGGCGACGCCTTTCGCGCCGGCCACTTCAGAGGGCAAGTTGCTTTGGCTGAGATCGACGTTGGGTTCCACGCGGCTGGCGAGGATCTTCGGCTGCGCTCCAGACATGAGCGTCATGCCCTCGGCACTGCTGTACTTCGCCTCGAGGCCCGGTTGGCCGTCTGGAGTGGTCAGCAGAGCGTTTGGCACGGGCTGTCCGTCGTTGCTGCGGAGGAACTGGGTTCCGGGAACATAGGTGATCTTCGCGTTCGGGAACTCCGCTTTCAGGCCTTCCATGAACGAAACGGTATGGGTGGGAATGCCGTTGTAGTTGCCGAGCAGAACAGCGGTCTGGTCGGCGAGCGGGCCGACGACGGCGATGCGCTTAATTCCGGGCTTCAAAGGCAGCGTGCCGTCGTTCTTGAGCAGGACCATGGATTCATCGGCGAGCTTGCGGGCGAGTTCACGATGCTCGGGGCTGTTCAGCTGGCCGGGATCGATCTTCGAATACGGATCCATCTCCGGCGGATCGAAGAGGCCGAGCTTAATGCGCGCGGTAAAGAGGCGGACGAGCGCGGTGTCCATGGCGTTCTCGCTCAGGTAGCCCTGCTGAACGGCTTCGATATAGGGCTTGTAGTCGTGATCGTCGGTCACCTTCGCTCTGAAATCGATGCACTCGTTGTCCATACCGCGCTCGAGCGAGATGGCCGAGGCCTGCGCCTGCGTAGGCCGATAGTGATGACCTTCGAAGATGTCGCGGACCGCGCCGCAGTCGGAGACGACGTAGCCCTGGAAGCCCCACTTCTGGCGCAACTGATTCTGGAGCAGGTACTGGTTGGCGCAGGCGGGTTCGCCATTGATGGCGTTGTAGGAGCACATCACCGATCCGGCTTTGCCCTGCACCACGGCCGCGCGGAAGGCCGGTTCGTAGGTGTCCAGCTCATCGTGCTGGCTCACGTCCACGTCGGCCATATGGCGCGTGGGCTCGGGACCGCTGTGCACGTCGAAGTGCTTCGGCGTCGAGATCACGCGGTAGTACTTCGGATTGTCGCCCTGCATGCCGGTGACGTACGCAACGCCCATGCGGCCGGTGAGGAAGGGGTCTTCGCCGTAGGTTTCCTGGCCGCGGCCCCAGCGCGGATCGCGAAAGATGTTCAGGTTCGGCGCCCAGAAATCGAGGCCATGAAAGATAACCGAGGCGCCGTCGTGTTCATCGCGCGCGTGCACGACGCGGCCTTCTGTGCCGATATCGATGGCCATTTCGTGAATGCCCGGCGCGTCGAAAGTGGCGCCGAGGCCGATGGGCTCAGGAAACTCCGTCGTCCCGTCCACGGCCACGCCGTGCAGCGCCTCGCTCCAGTAGTCATAAGCCGGCACCTTGAGGCGAGGAATGGCGCGCGCCTGGTTGACGAGCTGCGAGGCCTTCTCCGCGAGCGTCATGCGATGCACCAGGTCTTTGGCGCGCACCACAGGCGAGAGGTTCGGGTTCAGGTACGGCGGATTGGCGGTGTCCTGCGCCCGAGCGGACGGCGCGGCCGAGGTGAAGAGCAGAAATCCCGTGCAGGCGGCGAGGCCGGCCATCAGGCGTACGGCGAATCCCTTCATGCTATGTCTCCGGAGCAGGAATGCAGTGAAGCCGGGGCGGCGATCCTCGCTGAAGAGCGAGGAATCAGCAGCCGGCCAGGCGTCGCGATGATTGGGCAGCGTCATTGAGCCAATCGATTTACCGCCGCTAAAGGTACCACGAGCGCCGGGTCTGTGTCCGCCTGAGCGGAGGCGGGGCAAGAATTCCGGCGGGCGGGAGCGGCACTGGTTGCCGGCGTTCGCAACGAGAGGACGAAAAACGTCGATTCATCGTTATGATTGTGGGCATTCTCCAGGAGGCACATGTGAAGCTGCTGGCCAAGTTCAATCTGGTGCTTATTGTGATTTTCGCCGTCGGTATAGGCCTGATCGCGCGCAATGCCTACAGCTTCCTGACCGCGCAGGCGCAAGCGGACGTGCTGCAGCAGGCGGAGTTGATGTCGGCGGACGCTACGGTGACCAAGGAATACACCGACCGGCAGGTGAGCCCGATTCTGGAGAAGACACCGGAAAACAACAACATCTTCCTGCCGCAGACGATTCCCTTTTACGCGGCCAACGCGACCTTCCAGCTGCTGCGCGCCAGCCATCCGGACTACACGCTGCGGGAGGCGGCGCTGAATCCCACCAACCTCGACGACCGGGCAACTGAATGGGAAGCGGACCTGATCCGCTACTTCCGCAACAACCCGGGCAAGAACAGGCGCGTCGGCAACCGGGATACGCCGATCGGCAAGGTGCTGTTCGTGGCCGCGCCGATCGTCGCCGAATCCGGATGCCTGGCGTGCCACAGCGCGCCGGCTGCGGCGCCGCCGGCGATGATCCATCGTTACGGCAGCGATCACGGGTTCGGCTGGACCCAAAACGAGATCATCGGCGCGCAGATTGTCTCGGTGCCGATGTCGGTGCCGGTTGCTATGGCGCGAATCGGCTTCCGCGATCTGCTGATCGGGCTGGGCGCGATCTTTCTGCTGACGATTTTCCTCATCGATGTGGCCATGTACTTCATCGTGATCCGCCCGCTGCGGCGCGTCTCGAAGACCGCTGACAGCATCAGCAAGGGCGAGGTCATGCTGCCGCCGCTGGAGGTGAACGGCCGCGATGAGATCGCCGAGGTGACCGCGTCGTTCAACCGCATGCACACCAGCCTGCGAAAGGCGCTGGAGATGCTGAAAGGGTGAAACTCCGAGCCCTGGGGTACCCCCCCCAGGGTGGGATGTGGCATCTCGTTGATGGCACAGGATCTGGAGGGTAATACCCTGAGGGTATTACCCTCCCGGGGCCTGATTGCGGCCGGATTCGGCCCCGGTTGGGAGGCCGTCGGGCTTTCGGGCCTGGCCTTCCTGGCGCGGTGAGACGCGGAGTCCTGGCAGAGTTGTCAAAGAGCGGCGGCGACGGCAACGAGCGCGTCCGGAC
>JBAUOP010000007.1:0-69501 GCA_049579805.1 Acidobacteriaceae bacterium | reverse complement strand
GCGGTGACCGGGCAGGTTGCCGATCTGGACGATACGGCGGGGCATCCGGCGCTGCTGGTGCGGGCGGTTGCCGCACTGGGGGGGATCGATGTGGCGCTGGTGGCGCATGGGGTACTGGGGGATCAGCCGCAGGCGGAGCGGGATTACGCTGTGGCGGAAGCGGTGTTGCGGACGAATTTTCTCTCGGCCGTCTCGCTGGTGACGTGGCTGGCGAATTATTTCGAAGCGGAGCGCCGGGGGACGATTGCGGTGATCTCGTCAGTGGCGGGAGATCGGGGACGGAAGAGCAACTACGTCTATGGCGCGTCGAAGGGCGGGCTGAACGTATTTCTGGACGGGGTGCGCAATCGCATTGACCGTGCCGGGGTGCAGGTGCTGACGATCAAGCCGGGGTTTGTGGCCACGCCGATGACGGCGCATCTGCCAAAGAACGCGCTGTTCGCAGAGCCCTCGGCGGTGGCGCGGTATGTTCTGAGAGCGATTGACCGGCGCAGGGATGTTGTGTATGCGCCACCGTTTTGGGGAGCGATCATGCTGGTGGTGCGCAGTATTCCCGGGGGCATTTTCAAGAAGCTGAACCTGTAGGGGCGGCCGTAAAGCTCGTAAAGTGAATCGCGCGGGATGGGCCGATCATCTGGTTCAATGAGATTCAGCGAATGGTTGTGAAGACTTTTTGGACGGCAAAAACGTCTTCCAAGTCGTAAGCCGCAACCTGGCACGATTCCTCCAGACAGGCCGAGGATGGATACTGTAGAAAACCGCATTTGTGTCTCTAAAATTGACTATTTCCCGGAAACCAACCATGCGCGCGGAAGCGATCCGGCCGTCAGACGGGCGGCGAACCGCAGGAGAGACTGACGCTCTATGTGGATAGTCCGCCTCGCGCTGCGACGGCCGTATACCTTCGCCGTGCTGGCGCTGCTGCTGATGATCCTGGGTCCGCTGGCCATTGTGACGATGCCGGTGGACATTTTTCCCAATATTGACATTCCCGTGGTGGCGATGATCTGGCAGTACACGGGGTTTTCGCCGCAGCAGATGGCGAACCGGATCGTGACGCTCAGCGAGCGGTCGCTGACGACCACGGTTAACGACATCGAGCATATCGAGTCGATGTCGGTGAACGGCCGGGCGATCATCAAGATCTATTTCCAGCCGGGGGTGAATATCGGCAACGCGGTGGCGCAGGTGACGGCCATCGGGCAGACGCAGATCCACCAGTTGCCGCAGGGCACGACTCCGCCGCTGATTATCCAGTACAACGCGTCGAGCGTGCCGATCATTCAGCTGGGACTTTCCGGGCAGGGCCTGACGGAAGCGCAGCTCAATGACTACGGCCTGAACTTCATCCGCACGCAGCTGGTGACGGTGCCGGGGGCCGGCGTTCCCTATCCCTATGGTGGCAAGCAGCGGCAGGTGCAGGTGGATCTCAACGTGCCGGCGCTGCAGGCGAAGGGGCTTTCTCCCGCGGATGTGGTCAACACCATCGCCGCGCAGAATCTGATTCTGCCTTCAGGGACGATCAAGGTGGGTCCGTTCGAATACCAGCTGGAGACGAACGCGGCGCCCGAGACGATTGCGGAGCTGAACAATCTGCCGATTCGCCAGGTGAACGGGGCGATGGTCTACATTCGCGATGTCGCCCATGTGGAGTTCGGGTCTCCGCCGCAGACGAACATCGTGCGTGTGGACGGGCAGCGGGCGTCGCTGCTGTCGGTGATCAAGACGGGGAACGCTTCGACGCTGGACATTATCAAAGGGGTGCTGGGCAGAGTCGCCTCTTTGAGATCGCAGCTGCCGCCGCAGCTGAAGATCACGCCGCTGTCGGACCAGTCGATTTTCGTCAAGGCCTCGATCGACGATGTGGTGCAGGAAGCGATCATCGCGGCGGTGCTGACGGCTCTGATGATCCTGGTGTTTCTGGGAAGCTGGCGGAGCACGCTGATTATCGCGGTGTCGATCCCGCTCTCGATTCTGACGTCGCTGCTGGTGCTGCGGGGGCTGGGCGAGACGATCAACATCATGACGCTGGGCGGCCTGGCGCTGGCGGTGGGCATTCTGGTGGACGATGGCACGGTGGAGATCGAGAACATCAACCGGAACCTGGAGCAGGGGAAGGCCATCGAGCAGGCGATTCTGGACGGCGCGGCGCAGATCGCGGTGCCGGCGCTGGTGGCCACGATCTCCATCTGCATTGTGTTCGTGCCCATGTTCTTTCTGGGCGGCGTGGCGCGCTATTTGTTTGTTCCGCTGGCCGAAGCGGTGGTGTTTGCGATGCTGGCGTCGTATCTGCTGTCGCGGACGGTGGTGCCGACGATGGCGCGCTACCTGCTGTACGAGCACGATCCCGAGGAGGGCGAACGGAAGAAGAGGAGCCGGAATCCTTTCACGCGTTTTCTGCTGGCGTTCGAACATCGCTTCGAGAAGATCCGCAGCGGCTATCGCAGCATTCTGGAGCTGTGCATCCAGCATGCGGCATTGTTCATGATCCTGTTTTTTGTGTTCACGATGGGATCGGCAGCGGTGCTGTATCCGTTTCTGGGAGAGGATTTCTTTCCGTCGGTGGACAGCGGGCAGTTCAAGCTGCACGTGCGGGCGCGGACGGGGACGCGCATCGAGGACATGGCGGCGCTGTGCGACCGGATCGACAACACGATTCGGCAGGAGATTCCGAAGAAGGAACTGGTGACGATCATCGATAACATCGGGCTTCCATATTCGGGGATCAACACGACGTACTCGAACTCGGCGCCGATTGGACCGGCGGACGCCGACATTCAGGTATCGCTGACGGAGCACCATCGGCCGACGGAGGAATACGTCGCGAAATTGCGGGAGGAATTGCCGAGGAAGTTTCCGGGGGTGGAATTTTTCACGCTGCCGGTGGATATGGTGACGCAGATCCTGAACTTTGGCTTGCCATCGCCGATCGACGTGCAGATTGTGGGGCCGGATCTGGAGGGGAACCGGCTGGTGGCGGATCGCCTGCTGAACGAAATCAAATATGTACCGGGGACGAGCGGCCTGCGCATCCAGCAGCCGTTCGACAATCCGAAACTGACGATCGACGTGAATCGCAGTCTGGCGGAAAGCACGAACCTGGAGGAGCGGGATGTGGCGCAGAGTCTGCTGGTGGCCAGCAGCGGCAGTTTCCAGACGTCACCGACGTTTTACCTGGACCCGCGCAACGGGGTGGAATACGACATCGTCGCGCAGGCGCAGCAATACAACCTGGACACGATGCAGGACCTGAGAAACATCCCGGTGACCGCGGGCAGCGGAGCAGGGGGATTGCCGCCGAACAGCGGTTCGAATGGGGCAGGGCTGCCGCCGGGCAGCGCGGGACCGGTGGGGGGGCAGCCGATCCAGATTCTGGGCAATGTGGCCTCGGTCGTGCCGGGTGAAGAGATGGGGATGGTGACGCACTACAACATCGCCCCGGTGCTGGATATTTACGGCAATGTGACGGGCACGGACCTGGCCAGCGTGAGCAGGAAGATCCAGACAATCGTGGATCGGGAAAAGGCGCATCTGCCGCGCGGATCGCGGCTGGTGATTCGCGGGCAGGTGGTGACGATGACGACGGCGTTCAGAGGGCTGCTGCTGGGACTGCTGGGCTCGATCGTGCTGATTTATCTGCTGATCGTGATCAATTTCCAGTCGTGGCTCGACCCGTTCATCATTGTGACGGCGCTGCCGGCGGCGATTTCAGGCATTGTATGGTTCCTGTTCCTGACGCATACGCGGCTCAGCGTTCCGGCGCTGACGGGGGCGATCATGTGCATGGGGGTGGCGACGTCCAACTCGATTCTGGTGGTCAGTTTCGCGAGGGAGCAGCTGGAGGTCACGGTGGGCGACGCGCCGTTGTCGGCGCTGAATGCGGGGTACGTGCGATTCCGGCCGGTGCTGATGACGGCCCTGGCCATGATTATCGGTATGGTGCCGATGTCGCTGGGTCTGGGGTCGGGCGGAGAGCAGAACGCGCCGCTGGGGCGCGCGGTGATCGGCGGATTGCTGTTCGCCACGGTTTCAACGCTATTTTTCGTACCCACGGTCTTCAGCGTGATGCATGGGCGGCTGGAGCGGCGGCGCAAGGAGCGCGAAGCGAAGCGCCACGGCCACCGCGCCATGGCGGGGAGTGAAGCATGAGAGAAAGCGAGCAAAATCACGGAGGGACCGGGGAGCGTCCGGTGCTGACAGGGCGTGGGGCGCTGATCCTGCTGGCGGTGCTGCTGGTGATTGCCGTGGTGGCGGCGGTGGCCGGCATCCTGCCGCGCCTGCGCGCGGAAAAGCAGCTGGCGCAGCGGACAGACGCGCTGGCTCTGGACGACGTGGTGGTGGCGAAGCCCCAACTGGGCGAGCCCAGCCAGGAAATCGTGCTGCCGGGGAACATGTTTGCGTATGTGGATTCGCCGATCTACGCGCGGACGGACGGTTATCTGGAGGAGTGGTATTTCGATATCGGCGCGCATGTGCGCGAGGGGCAATTGCTGGCGACGATCTCCAGCCCGGAAGTGGACCAGCAACTGGCGCAGGCGAAGGCGGATTTGCTGACTGCGGAAGCCAATGCACACTACGCGAAGCAGCAGGCGCAGCGATACACGGATTTGCTGGCTCAGAACGCGGTGGCCAAACAGGACACGGAGAATTTCGTTACCCAGCAGGCTTCGACGAATACTCAGGTGCGATCCGCGCAGGCGAATGTCGATCGTCTGGAGCAAATGGTGGGCTTCGAGAAGATCTACGCGCCGTTCAGCGGGGTGATCACCGCGCGCGATGTGGACATCGGGACGCTCATTGACGCGGGGGCGGGGACGTCGGGCGGCCACGAGATGTTTCACATGGACGACGAGCGTGTGATGCGTGTGTACGTGAACGTGCCCCAGGTGGACTCGCCGAACTGCACGCCGGGCACTGCGGCGTATTTGACGCTCAACGAACTTCCCGGCCGTGAGTTCCACGGCAAAGTGGTGCGGACGGCGCGGGCCATCGATCCCTCTTCCCGGACGCTGCTGGTGGAAGTGGACGTGCCGAATCCGGACGGTGCGCTGGTGCCGGGGGCATACACACAGGTGCATTTCCGCGTGAAGGTGGTGAAGCAGACGCTGATCCTGCCGGTATCCACGCTGCTGTTCCGCCAGGAAGGCCTGCGCGTGGTGACGGTGGTGAACGGGAACAAGGCGAAACTGGTGCCGATCACGATCGGGCAGAACGACGGGAAGGTAGTGCAGGTGATCGAAGGACTGCAACCGAACGATCTGGTGATGCAGAATCCTCCCGACTCGATCGTGGATGGGGAGACGGTGCGGGTGGTGCAACCGAATCGCGAAGGCGGCATTCCGGGCGCTCCGCCGGAAAGCGAGAGCGGACACGGGCCCGAGGAGGGCGGCGCGTGAGGGATTTTCTCCCGAGAGGAGCGGCTGCATCGGCGGTGCTGCTGCTGCTGGCTGGATGCACGGTGGGCCCGAACTATCATCGGCCGAGCGCGCCGAGCGCGCCGGACTGGAAGGAGAACGCGATTCCGCCGCCGAATCCGCCGAACGGGACGTGGAAGCAGACGGAGCCGAGCGACAGCGTTTTGCGGGGAGCATGGTGGGAGATGTACGGCGATCCGAAGCTGAGCGAACTGGAGAGCAAGATCGCGGTTTCCAACCAGACGCTGCGCGCGGCCATGGAGCAGTATCTGCAGGCGCGGGAGCAGGTAGCGGTGGCGCGTTCGCAATACTATCCGACGCTGGCTGCAGGTCCGTCGATCGGGCGCACGCGGGAGTCGAATAACCAGGCGAATACGGTTCAGGGGGTGACGAATTATCAGTACAACACCTTCAGCGTCGCAGGACAGGCGCAGTGGGAGCCGGATCTGTGGGGACAGGTGCGGCGCACGGTAGAAGCTTCGCGGGCCAACGCACAGGCATCCGCGGCGCTGCTGGCCAACGTGGAACTGAGCGTACGCGCGGAGCTGGCCGCGGACTACTTCGAGATGCGCGGGCTTGACTCGCAGAAGGAGCTGCTCGACAACACGGTCACGGCTTACGAATCGTATCTGCAACTGACACAAATTCGGTTTAAGGGCGGGGTGGCCACGGAGTCGGATGTGGCACTGGCGCAGACGCAACTGGAGACGACTCGCGCCCAGGACATCGATGTGGCGGTGGCGCGGGCGCAGTATGAGCATGCTATTGCCACGCTGATTGGGGTGCCCGCGTCGGTGTTCAGCCTGGCCGCGATGCCTTTGGGGAACCATATTCCGGAGATTCCGGTGGGTGTGCCCTCGCAGTTGCTGGAGCGCCGGCCGGATATCGCTGCCGCGGAGCGGCAGGTGGACGCGGCGAATGCGCAAATCGGTGTGGCCATCACGGCGTATTATCCGGCGGTCTCGCTGACGGGAACCGGAGGTTTTCTGAGCGGCAATGCCGGAACGTGGATTCAGGGACCGAGCGAGATGTGGTCGCTGGGGGCGTCAGCGGTGGAACTGCTGTTCGACGCCGGGCGGCGGCACGCTATTACGCAGCAGGCGCGGGAGGGGTACGAGCAGCAGGTAGCAAATTATCGGCAGACCGTGCTGGCCGCCTTCCAGGATGTGGAAGACAATCTTGCGGCCCTGAGGATCCTGAGCCAGGAAGCGGTGACGGAGCAGGCCGCGGTGGAGGCGGCGCGGCGATCGCTGCTGATCAGCACCCACCGGTACAAGGGCGGAGTGACGACGTATCTGGAGGTGCTGACCGCACAGACGGCGCAACTAACCAACGAACGAACCCAGGAAGATATTGCTACGCGGCAGTTCGTGGCGAGCGTGCAGCTGATTCGCGCCCTGGGCGGCGGATGGAACACCGGCCAGCTCCCAAAACTGTAACAGAGGCAGGATCAATTAGGGCTGGGCTCGGTGATGAAGTCCTGGGTCGCCTGTCCGCCGGCGATGCTATAGAGGGCAAACTGGCGGAAGGTGCGGCCGCGCAGCTCGAAGAGCAGGTCGGCGCGTCCATCGCCGCGGGCGTCCACCGCATCGATGAGGCGCATGCGCGGGGAGACATCGAGATCGCCGCCGCTGGTGACATGCTTCAGGAGGATCTGAGCGTTGCCGTAGAAGTCGGGCTGGGCAATGATGGTGACGTATTTGACCGGGACCGATGTGGTGCGGGCGGAGAAGACCATGGCAGCGCCGCCGCCGAAGCTCAGGCCGAAGACCTTGAACTCCTGGTCGGCGAGCATGGGCGCGGGAGGGGCGACCGGTTTCTTCGCGTGAGATTTGTGCCGGGCCGTGCCTTTCTTCGCGGGGGCGGGTGGGGGAGGCGCGAGCGCCTGTTCCGCCACTTGCTCCAGGTCGGCCTTCATCTTTGCAGCGTCATCGGGGTTGGACCAGCTGAAGGCCCAGGATTCGGAGTCGGTGGTCTTCGGATCGGAGACGGCGACGATCTGATTCATGTCGGCGGGCAGGCCAACGAGGGCATCGGGCTTGTCGAGCTTTTCCTGTTCTGCGGGAGCGGAGTATTCGAGGCGCGGCCGATCGGGATCGATGGGCGGGGGTGCGGAGGCGGTTGCCGTACTCGCCGGGGCCTGGGTCTCACGGCGGAAGGTTGGCCGGTCGGGATCGACGTCGCCGGGGGCATTGTCTGAACTCGAAGTGTCGCCGCTGCTGCTGGGGCGCTCGTGGAGGGTGGGGCGGTCCGGATCGACGGGAGGCGCGGCCTTTTGAGCCTGTTGCTGGCCGCCGGGAGGAAGGTGGGCAAAGTGCGGCTTGTCGGGGTCGTTGCCGCCGACGACATAGGGCATGACCCTGGCCGGCTGCAGCTTTGCCACACGCACGATCGGCGCCTGGTAGCGGCCGATGCCAATCCACAGACCGGCGAGGCTTTCGGAAGTGTTGATGTTGAAGAGGCCTTTTGGCCGGCCGTCTGACTCCAGCTCATACTGGGTGCCGGAGAGGACGGCCAGGGGCGCGGGGTCCGCGAGGTAGAGAGCTCCAGGCTGGAACTGCATGCCGTCCCATACGGCGACAGGGATGAGACGGCTGGTTTTCATGTGGGCGAGGGTGCCGGTATATTCCACGACCGCAGTGGCGCGGAGGTGAGGCCCGGCGGCGGCGGTGCTGGTGTCAACATGGCCGGGATACTGCGCCGACGCGGAGAGGCCGCCGACCATGGCCGCGATACCGAGCAGCGCTGCCGCAACCTTGCTGCAATGAACCCGTGACATAATCCTCACTGCTACGAAACAATCATACCGATGCGCGCGACAGCCGAAAACGCAGCGTCTAACTGAGGGACCTATGCAGATCAACGACAAAGTCGCCGATTTTGCTCTCCAGGACGAAGGGGAGCATACCATTCATCTGAAAGACTTTACGGGCAAGCCCGTAGTCTTGTTCTTCTATCCGAAGGCGGACACGCCGGGATGCACCATTGAGGCCTGCGGGTTCCGCGATCAGTTCGAGAAGATCCAGAGCACGGGCGCCGTGGTGCTGGGCATTTCGCGCGACACACCGAAGTCGCAGAAGAAGTTCCGCGAGAAGTACAACCTGCCGTATACCCTCCTTGCTGATGTAGACGAAACGGTTTGCAATCAGTTTGGTGTTCTGAAGGAAAAGAATATGTATGGGAAAAAGGTGATCGGCATCGAGCGAACGACCTTTCTGATCGGACCCGACCAGCGCCTGCTGAAGATTTTCCCCAAGGTGAAACCGGAGGGCCATGCCGAGGAAGTTCTGGACGCGCTGAAGGAATACGCCCATCAATAAATGGCCCGCTGCCCTGTCGTTACGCGACCGTTTTATATTCATCCGCCGGATCACGTGGCGCGCGCGCTGCTCGGCAAGGTGCTGGTGCGCCGCTGCGAGGGCGAATGGCTGAGCGGGCGGATTGTCGAAATCGAGGCGTACTTTGGCCTGGGCGACGAGGCAGCGCACGCTTTCGCAGGCAAAACCCGCCGGAACGAAGTGCTCTTTGGGCCGCCAGGCTTCGCTTACGTGTACTTCATCTATGGGATGCATTACTGCGTGAACATCAGTTGCGAGCCGGAGGGTCAGGCGGGCAGCGTGCTGCTGCGCGCTTTGGAGCCGCTGGAAGGACTGGCCACGATGGGGCGGCTGCGGGGCGTGGAAACGGGAGCGAATCCGCGCCTGCTGGCGTCAGGACCGGGCCGGCTGTGCCAGGCGCTGGGGATTACCCGCGACCTGCACAATGGGATGGATGTCACGGATCGCCATTCCGGGCTGCATGTGGAGGACGATGGCTTTGCGGTGGGCGAAATCGCAGTCCTGCCGCGGGTGGGGATTCGCAAAGCGGCCGACCGCCCGCTGCGCTTTGCGTTGGCCGGGAACCGCTTCGTTTCGGAGTGAAGGGCCTGATGCTTCGCCAAATGAATTCTTCGTCATCCTGAAACTCGCCTCGGCTCTCCCGCGTCCGATTGATACCATTTGCATTGAGATTTTCCCGTTCTCCAGCCCCAGTTCCCAGGATTCCATACACATGCAGAGCCGTTTGCTGTTCGCCGGAGTTATTGTCCTCGCCCTTGCCGCACAGCCTGTCCTCGCTGCGCCGAACCTGCAGGAGGCGGGCGCCGCGCCCGCTCCGGAGAGCCATTCGCACCGGCCATTTCCGAAACCGGTCAACCTGAAGGTTTTGCCGAAGAACACCACCCCCGAGCACCTGCGGGAGATTATGCGGGGCTTCACGGGTGCGCTGGGGGTGAAGTGCGGCTTCTGCCACGCAATGAATCCGCAGACGCACAAGCTGGACTTTCCTTCGGACGCGAAGCCGGAGAAGACGACGGCGCGTCTGATGATCCGCATGACGCAGACGATCAACAAGAATTACATGGTGAAGGTGGACGATCCCGACGCAACGCCGCAGGACAAGCAGGTGACGTGCGGGACCTGTCATCGCGGGCACCACATGCCGGAACACTTTGTGCCGCCGCCGGAAGAGCACCACGGACCTCCTGGAGCGCCGCCCAGCGGGCCGCCCGCGGATTAACCGAAGCGGGCTAAGGATCAGAGCGAGGGAATCAGCAGATTATCGATGAGGCGCGCGGGGCCGACGAAGGCAGCGACAGCCGCGAGGCCGCCGTTGCGGACGTGCGGCCGGTCCTCGAGTGTGTCTGGGTCGACGATACGGAAGTAATCCAGGCGGATCGACGGCTCTTCTGCGAGAATCCGCAGGCCGGTCTGGATGAGGGGGGCAGCCTCTCGTTCGCCGGCCTTGACCCGGGTTTCGACGGCGCGGAGGGCGCGGCTGAGGACGAGCGCATGGCGGCGATCGTCGGGAGAAAGATAGCGGTTGCGGGAACTCATGGCCAGGCCGTCCGGCTCGCGGACGGTGGGGCAGACGACGAGCTCAAGATCGAAATGGAGGTCGCGCACCATGCGCCGCAGGATCGCGACCTGAGCGGCGTCCTTCTGGCCGAAGAAGGCCTTGTCCGGGTCGACGATGTGGAACAACTTGGCGACGACGGTGGAGACGCCGCGAAAGTGACCGGGGCGGGACTGGCCGTCGAGGCGGTCCTGAATTCCTTCAACGTCAACCCAGGTGGTTGCGCCCGATGGATAGATCTCGGCGGCGTCGGGCGCGAAGAGCAGGTCGACATTCTCGGCTTCGAGGAGGCGGCTGTCGGCTTCGAAGGTGCGGGGGTATTTGGAAAAGTCCTCGTTGGGGGCGAACTGCGTTGGGTTGACGAATAAGGTGACGGCGACCGCATCGCAGGCAGCTTTGGCGGCTCGGACGAGGGAGATGTGGCCGTCGTGCAGCGCGCCCATGGTGGGCACCAGGCCCAGAGAGCGGCCCTGCTGACGGAGAGCGGTAACGGCCGCGCGCGTTTCAGCGATGGTGCGAACGATCTTCATTCAAGTTCGATCCCGGCATGCTTTCGCAGCGAATGCGGCTCTCAGTCCTTGTCGTGGAGAGCGGCAGTTTCGAGGGCTGCGGCCACGTCTTTGGGCAAATGATAACTCTCGGCGTCGCTGGGATAGGCGTGTTCCTCCACATCGCGGCGGTAGCCGTCGATGGCCGACCGGAAAAGCGCAGCCGCATCGCCATACGGGCGGACGAACTTAGCCGGGGAGGTGAAGGTGAGGCTGACGAGGTCGTGGAAGACGAGGATCTGGCCGTCGCAGTCGGGTCCGGCGCCAATGCCGACGGTGGGAATGCCGACCTCGGCGGTGATGCGGGCCGCGACTTCGCGAGGCATGCCTTCGAGGACGAGGAGAACGGCTCCGGCGGCTTCGAGGGTGTGCGCGTCGTGGAGCAGAGTGCCGATGGCGCTAATCGATTTGCCCTGCACCTTGTAACCGCCCATTTTGTGGACGGACTGCGGCGTGAGTCCCAGGTGGCCAATGACCGGGATTTCAACGGAGGTAAGACGCTCGACGAGTTCGGCGCGGCTGGCACCGCCTTCAATCTTGACCGCCTGGGCGCCGGCCTCTTTCACGAAACGGACGGCATTCGCCACGCCCGCTGAAAGGTCGACGTGGTACGAGCCCCAGGGCATGTCGGCGGCGACGATGGCGCGGCGGACGGCACGGCGTACAGCGCGGGTGTGGTGGAGCATCTCCTCCATGGTGACGGGAAGAGTGTTCTCGTAGCCGAGGACGACCTGGGCGAGCGAGTCGCCGACGAGGATCAGGTCGATGCCCGCCTCGTCGACGAGACGCGCCGTAGCGTAGTCGTAAGCGGTGAGCGCCGTGATGGGGCGGCCCGTCTGCTTCTTTTCCTGCAATGTCTGGAAGGTGACCGGAACCGGCCGGCTGGCCGCGGGGTCGCTGGTGCGGGGCTGCGTCATGCTCATGATGTCTCCAGTGCGGCTCCTCCCGCGTGCAGAAGATGCCACCCGAACTATCTCTCGACGATACGCCGGTACCAGGAGGGAAGACAAATCATGGGCAGGGATGAAAGGCCGGGGGTCAGGAGGCGACCGGGGCCTGCGCGGGAAGCGCGTCCCTGCGCCTGAGCGCGGGAAGATTTTTCAGTTTTAACCACTGCTTTTCGTAGAGATTCCAACTGGCCAGGGCGACCGCCAGGGAGACGGCAAAGCAGATCACGTTCACGACGACGGCCCCGACGAACTGATTCGTATGCAGCCGCAGGGCGAGTTGATCGTTGCTGAATCCCGCCTTGGCCAGCACGGTCACAATGGGCAGATGACAGACGTAGAGACAATAGCTGTACTTGCCAAAGAAGCGCAGGACAGGGGTACCCAGAGTACGGCGGCTGCGGCTGCCGATGGGAGAACCCATGGCGAGGGCGATGCATGAGGCAAAGAAGATGCCATTGAGGCTGATGGCGAGCGTGTCCATGGAGAGACTGGGGACGTCACCGGGGCCGGCCAGGCAGTTGGGATTGAGAGCGCGAACCAGGATGATGCCACCGAGAGCGGGAAGAGCGAGCCGGCGCGCCCACTTCAGAAGCACCTTCCAGTCGTCGGGATCGCGGAAAGCGAGAGCCACAATGGCGCCAATGGCGAGGGAATCGGCACGGCAGATCGTCCAGGTGTAAGCAGCGATGGGGAGGTGAATCTCAAAGAAGACGCCCCGGAGCGTGAATGCGAGGGCCATGATGCCAAAGCAGAGGGCGATGAGACGACGGCGCGGCAGCTTGAGAACCAGGAACGGCCATACCAGGTAGAACTGCTCTTCGATGGCGAGGGACCAGAAATGCTGCAGGGGGTGGGGTATGGCATCCCAGCCTCGGAATCCCTCGTACCAGTTGATGATGTAAGTCCACGCGAAGAGCCTGGCGACGGGGGTGGTGTGGATGCTGTCGCGCATGGCCGCAGAGACGCCGTGATGGACATGGGCGAGCAGGAAGGGAACCAGCACGAAGAAGAAGATCAGAGCCGCGTAATAGAGGGGAAAGATGCGAACGGTTCTTCGGCCGTAGAAGACGCGGAAATAGTGGCGGCTGTTACGCGCGTCGTAGAGAATGCCGGTAATCAGGAATCCGGACAGGACGAAGAAGAGATCCACGCCGCTCCAGCCCATGCCGGCGACGTAGGCATAGAGGCGCAACCAGAGTTGAGATCCGAAGCGGGTGGTTCCGTTCTCCCAGAAGTGGAAGAACATGACGAGGAGGATGGCAACGCCGCGGATTCCATCCAGGACGGGGACGCGTTCACTCGAAGGCTCCCGTTTCCGGGAGATGGGAAGGGAGGGGTCATCGCGCTGGGCGGCAGTCGACATGGTCCAGTAGTTCATAGTCCGGCATCGGTCTGGGGAGGACCGTTCGCGCCGGAGAGCCCGTTTTGCTTCCCTGTTGTCCTGGGCACGAGGACCGGGTTCACCCCCGCAAAGAGGGCGAACGACCGAAAGGTGGAGCGGGCGAAGGGAGTCGAACCCTTACCCGAAGCCTGGAGGGCCTCGATTCTGCCATTAAACTACACCCGCACTCCTGTTGTATCGGTTACTGAGGGTCCAATCAATGACCCATTGGGAGCACTTTGATGATTCTTTCGTGAACGAAGATTGCGCTCGCGCGGCTGTTCGGGATGGCGCGGGCGGGATACGATGAGGGACGGATCAGATCTTTCATTCCGCCTTGTCCATTGTCGGCTGGCTTTGCGCGGTCGTTCACGACCGAAGCAGTGAGGGCAGACTCAACCGTTTATGATGGGCGAAGCTTTCCAAGCGAGCGAATCCTGCACATGAATGACACCATTCTCGTTACCGGAGGAGCGGGGTTTATCGGGTCGAACTTCGCCCTGCAGTGGCTGAAGCATGCCGGCTCTCCGGTGGTGAATCTCGACCGTCTGACCTACGCTGGTAACCCGAGAAATCTGGACTCGATCCAGCGCGACAGCCGTCACCTGCTGGTCCACGGCGATATTTGCGATGGCGAACTGATCGGCACGCTGTTGCGCGAGCACCGGCCGCGCGCGGTGGTGCATTTTGCGGCGGAAAGCCATGTGGATCGGTCGATTGTGGCGCCGGATGCCTTCATCCGTACGAATGTGGAGGGGACATTCCGGCTGCTGGAACGGGCGAAGAGTTACTGGTCGGGTCTGGACGAAGCGGAGAAGCGGGCTTTCCGATTTCTGCACGTTTCCACCGACGAGGTGTACGGCTCGCTGGGGCCGAACGATCCGGCGTTTTCGGAGACGACTCCGTATGCGCCGAACAGCCCGTACGCGGCATCGAAGGCCGCGTCGGATCATCTGGTGCGGGCCTATCATCACACGTTTGGTCTGCCGGTGCTGACGACCAACTGCTCGAACAATTACGGACCGTTTCAATTTCCGGAGAAGCTGATTCCTCTCATGATCCTGAACGCACTGGAAGGCAAAGCTCTGCCGGTGTATGGGGATGGGGCGAATGTGCGCGACTGGCTGTTCGTGGAGGATCACTGCGCCGCCATCCGGACGGTGCTGGAGCGGGGTCGCGTGGGCGAGACCTACAACATCGGCGGCAACAGCGAAAAGAAAAACCTGGATGTGGTTCACACGATCTGCGATCTGGTGGACGAGATGAGTTCGGACGGAACGCCCGGCTCGCGCAGAAAGCTGATCACGTACGTGAAGGATCGTCCGGGACACGACCGGCGGTACGCCATCGACGCGGCGAAGATCACGCAGGAGCTGGGCTGGGAGCCGGCCGAGCAGTTCGAGAGCGGACTGCGCCGGACGGTGCGCTGGTATCTGGACAACCTGGAGTGGGTAGAGAATGTACGGACGGGCGCCTATCTGCAGTGGATCGAGCAGAACTATGGCGAGCGGCTGACGGGGGAGCGGCTGACGCAATGAAGGGGATTATTCTTGCGGGGGGATCGGGGACGCGGCTGTACCCGGTGACGCATGTGGTGTCAAAACAGCTGCTGCCGGTGTATGACAAGCCGATGATCTATTACCCGCTGAGCACGCTGATGCTGGCGGGGCTGCGGGACATCCTGATCATCTCCACGCCGCAGGACACGGAGCGCTTTCGCGAGCTGCTGGGAGACGGACACGGCTGGGGCATCAACATTACGTATGCGGTGCAGCCCAGCCCGGATGGACTGGCGCAGGCCTTTTTAATTGGGCGGGAATTTATCGGCCAGGATGCGTGCTCGCTGGTTCTCGGGGACAACATTTTTTACGGACAGTCGTTCTCGAAGCAACTGCAGCGGGCGGCGGGGCTGGAAAAGGGCGCGACGGTCTTCGCGTATCCGGTGCAGGATCCGGAGCGGTATGGCGTGGTGGAATTCGACAACGCCGGGCGGGCGATCAGCCTGGAAGAGAAGCCGAAGGCGCCGCGTTCCCGCTATGCGGTGACGGGTTTGTACTTTTACGATCGTCAAGTGGTGGACCTGGCCGCCTCGCTGAAGCCCTCAGCGCGGGGTGAGCTGGAGATCACGGATCTGAACCGTCTTTATCTTGAGGCGGGCACGCTGAACGTGCAGATCATGAGCCGGGGGATGGCCTGGCTGGATACCGGAACGCACGATTCGCTTTTTGAGGCGGGGCTTTTTATTCAGACGGTGGAGCGGCGCCAGGGATTGAAGATTGCATGTCCGGAGGAGATTGCCTATCGGCTGGGGTATATTTCCGCGGCGCAGCTGGAGAAGCTCGCGGAGCCGGTGCGCAAGAGCGGCTATGGACAATACCTGCTGGCGCTGTTGCGCGAGCCGTACTTTGCCGCTGAGAGCCTGTGATGAAGATTGAGGAGACGGGACTGCCGGGAGTCCGGCTACTGACGCCTGCGATCCACCGCGACAGCCGGGGCGCGTTTCTGGAGACCTGGAACCTGCGGACGATGCAGGAAGCCGGGCTGCCGACGATGTGGGTGCAGGACAATTTCTCTATTTCGAAAAAGAATGTTCTGCGCGGGATGCACTACCAGATCACGCAGCCGCAGGGAAAACTGGTGCGGGTGGTCTACGGGGCGGTGCTGGATGTGGCAATCGATCTGCGCCGCAGTTCACCGAACTTTGGAAAGCACGTGGCGGTTGAACTATCGGGAGAAAACAGCGCCATGCTGTGGATTCCGCCGGGCTTTGGGCATGGATTTCTGGCGCTGGCGGATGTCGGCTTTTCCTACAAGGTGACGGATTATTACTCGCCGACTGCCGAGCGAACCATCCGCTGGAACGACCCGGAGCTCGCGATTCCCTGGCCGGCGGACAGGAACGGCATCATCATTTCCGATCGGGATTCGGAAGGAGCGCTCCTGCACGATGCGGAGGTGTTTCCCTGAGCGGTGAGAACCGGGTCCTGATCCTCGGTGCGGGCGGGCAGGTGGGCCGAGAGCTGCAGCGGAGCTTTGCGGATTTCGGCACGATCGTGGCCATCGATCACAAGAGCGTGGATCTCGCCGTGCCGGAGCAGGTCCGGGCCGTGGTGAAGCGGGTGAGTCCGACGCTGATTCTGAACACCGCAGCCTATACGGCGGTGGATCGCGCGGAATCGGATGCAGAGCAGGCGATGGCGATCAATGCCGAGGCTCCGCGGGTTTTGGCGGAGGAGGCACGGGAGCTAAATGCGCTGCTGGTGCACTACTCGACAGATTATGTGTTCGACGGAACGAAGCCGGGCCCCTGGACCGAAGACGACGCGACTCATCCGCTGAACGCGTATGGGAAGAGCAAGCTTGCCGGAGAGGAAGCCATCCGCCGCGTGGGTGGGGCCGCTTTGGTTTTTCGGACGAGCTGGATTTACGGGCCGCACGGCAAGAACTTTCTGCTGACCATGCTGCGTGTGGGGAACGAACGCGAATCCCTGAGCGTGGTGGATGATCAGTTCGGGGCGCCGACCAGTTCGATCGCCCTGGCGGATGCGACGCGGGCGGTTGTGGAAGGAGCCGTGGCGGGACGGTTCGGCAGCTCGGCGACCTGGGCGGGTCTGTATCACATGACGTGTGGGGGATCGACGAACTGGTGTGGCTTTGCGGAGGCGATTTTCTCGAGAGCCGGTGATCTGCTCGATGGAAGACGACCTTTGGTGAAGCCGATTGCGTCCAGTGAATATCCGACGCCGGCAAAAAGGCCCCGGAATTCCGTGTTATCGAACGCGCGGCTGAAGGAGCGGTTCGGCATCGCGCTTCCAGCGTGGGAGGCGGCTCTGGACGAGGTGCTGGGGCGGCTGAAAATGGAAGCGAAGACAAACTCCTGAGGGCGCGCAGAAGGCTTCTCTGCGGGCGGTAAACTGCCCATTCTTCCGATTATTTTTCCTGTGCCCCGCGCCTTCTTTCGAAGAAAAGTCACTTCTGCGATGGAGGGGCGGCGGGTGCACCGAAGGTCAGGCGTCGTCCGGCGAGCTCGTCGGAGATGGTTTTGTTGATCCTCCGCGAGATCGGATAGAAGAACAGGCAGATGGCGGTGGCAAAGAAGGCAAGCGCCGAGTAGAGGCCGGCAGTGAGACGGATGCCCTCGATCGAGGTGGCGGTCTGCACGGCGTTGGCGACGTAGCCATAGAAGGAGAAGAGCCAGCCGGCGATGGCACCGCCGAGGGCCAGTCCCAGCCAGAGAGCAAAGACCACGGCCGCGGTGACGGTGCCGGTGGCCCGGCGGCCGGTCTTCCATTCACCGTAGTCGGCGACGTCGCCCATCATGGCCCAGATGAGAGGGCCGGAGGTGCCATAGGCGAACTGGCGCAGGACTTCCGAGACGATGATGGGAATGGTGGCTGTGGCGGGAAGAAAGAGCACGGCCAGATTGAAGACGCCTGTGAGCGCCATGCTGAGGATGAAGAGCGGGCGCTTGCCCATGCGGACGGTCAGAGCCGTGGAGACAGCGACGCCGGCGATGAGGGCGGCGAGGCCGAATCCGTTGAACCAGCTGAAGAGTTTCTCATTGCCGGCCACATATTTGAAGTAGGGCAGCATGACACTGCCGCGCATGGCGATGGCGGCGAAGTAGAAGGTCGTGACGAGGAAGAGAACGATCCAGGGGCGATTACTGAAGAGGTCTTTGAGGTCTCGAGTGAGCGAAGTCTGCTGCTGAGGATTGGGCTGGATGCGCTCCTTCGTGGAGAAAAACGCGATGATGAAGAAGATGACGCTGAGGCCTGACAGCAGGCCCATGGTGATCTGGTAGCCGCGCCTGTCGTTGCCGTGGCCGAAGAAGGCAATCATGGGGATGGCGAGGCTCTGCACGATGAAGCCCGCCAGGTTCGCCAGCACCTGACGGTAGGAGGCGATGCTGGTGCGCTCGTCGGGATCGCCGGTGATGACCCCGTTGAGCGTGGCGTAGGGGACATTGTTGGCCGCGTAGATGAGCCGCAGGAGCAGATACGTGACCCACGCGTAGATGAGCTTGCCGGTCATGCTGAGGCTGGGCGTGGTGAAGGTGAGAACGCCCATGATGCCGAAGGGAACGGCGGTCCAGATCAGCCAGGGACGGAATTTGCCCCAGCGCGTGTTGGTGCGATCGGCAATGACCCCCATGACGGGGTTGAAGACCGCAGCGATGAGGCCAACAACAAGGAAGAGGTCGCCGGCCTGGGCAGGACGTAAACCGAAGACATCGGTGTAGAAGAAAAGCTGCAGGGCGAGCAGCGCCTGGAAGATGAAATTGGCGGCCATGTCGCCGAGGCCATAGCCGAGCTTTTCTTTGAAGGAGAGTCTTTGCTCCATAACCGCCTCTTACTTTTGGTGCCGCCGAAGGACTGCGATTATTTCGTGACCTGCAGGATCAGTTTCTTCAGATCGGCGTCGCGCGAGGAGGTGCCGATCATGATCTCGAAGTCGCCCGGTTCGACGGTGTGCCGCATATCGATGTCATAGAAGGCGAGGGAATCGGGTGCGATGTCGAGGGTGACGGTGGTGGATTCGCCGGGCTGGAGCCACACTTTGCGGAAGCCCTTCAGCTCTTTGAGCGGGCGGGTGACGGAGCTGACGAGGTCGCGGATGTAGAGCTGGACAACCTCGGAGCCGGCGCGCTTGCCGGTGTTGGTGACGTCGACCTGGACCTGCGTGGCGCCTTGGGTGGTGATTCTCTTTTTCGTGAGGCGCGGATTTTTTAGGTCGAAGGTGGTGTAGCTGAGACCGTAGCCGAAGGCGAAGAGCGGCGAGACGTCGTCGAAGAGATAGCCGCGGCGTGCCGAGGGCTTGTAGTTATAGAAGACGGGCAGATGCCCGGCGGAGCGCGGGAAAGAGATGGGCAGCTTGCCGCCTGGGTTCACGTCGCCGAAGAGAACGTCGGCCACGGCATGGCCGGTTTCCTGGCCGAGGTAGAAGCACTCGTAGACGACCGGTACCTTTGCGAAGAGGTTCGTGGCGGCGAGCGGGCGGCCGTTGAAGAGGAACGCGATGACCGGCTTGCCGAGAGCGACTATGGCATCGATCAGCTCATTCTGGCGGCCGATGAGGTCGAGGCTGGTGCGGTCGCCCATGTGCTGCAGGTTCCACGCCTCACGCGAGGTCTGCTCGTTGCCGCCGATGGCGAGGACGATGACGTCGGCCTTCTTCGCGACCTGAATGGCCTCTTTGATCTGGCGGCGATCTTCTTCGGGATCGCTGGCGACGACTTTATCTTCGTTCCACGAACCGCCGATGGTGATTTTGCAGCCTTCGCTGTAGAGGACCTTCGCCTTTTTGCCGACTTTGGCCTGGATGCCTTCGAGGACGGTGACCTCGTGCTTCGGGACGCCGCTGTAGCCGCCGAGGAGCGTGCGGTTGGCGTTGGGGCCGATGACGGCGATGGTTTTGATCTTCGAAAGATCGAGCGGCGCGAGATCGTTGTCATTTTTGAGCAGCGTGATGGATTCGTGGGCGGCTTTGAGGGCGAGCTGACGGTGTTCCTCGCAGCCGACGACGCGCTCCGCTTCTTCGGGATCGACATACGGATCGTCAAAGAGACCCATTTCAAATTTCCAGAAGAGCATGGGCGCGACCAGCTCATCGAGCTGCGACTCTTTGAGGACGCCTTTCTTCACCAGCTCGACGAGGTAGAGGTAGCAGTCGGGATCGGGCAGCTCGATATTGACGCCGGCGTTGACGGCGAGGGCGGCGGATTGCTTCTTGTCCCTGGCGACGAAGTGGCCGTGGGTGTCGGGCCGATAGCCGAGTTCCCAGATGGCGTAGTAGTCGGAGACGATGAAGCCTTTGAAGCCCATCTCTTTGCGGAGGACATCGCGGAGGAGCCACTTGTTGGCGTGCGAGGGGACGCCGTCGATTTCGTTGTAGGAGGCCATGACGGTGACGGCGCCGGCTTCGCGGAGGGCTTCTTTGAAGGTGTAAAGAAATGTTTCGCGGAGGACGCGCTCGGAGACATTGGCGGGGGCGCAGTTCATGCCCGATTCGGGCTGGCCGTGTCCGACGAAGTGCTTCAGCGTTGCCAGTACGTGGCGCTTATCGCGAAAATTGCGATCGCCCTGGAAGCCGCGGACGGCGGCGATACCGAGGCGGGAGACGAGATACGGGTCTTCGCCGTAGGTTTCTTCAACGCGGCCCCAGCGCGGCTCGCGGGCGACGTCGACGACCGGGGTGAGGGCCTGATGAGCGCCGCGCAGACGGGCTTCGAGGGCGGTCATGGTGAAGAGGGACTCGACAAGGTCGGGATTGAAGGAGGCACCGAGTGCGATGGGCTGGGGGAAGCTGGTGCCATCGGGCGCGGCGTGGCCGTGGAGGCATTCTTCGTGAAAGAGGACGGGGATGCCGAGGCGGCTGGTTTCGAGGAAGAACCGTTGGATGGCGTTGGTCAGCTCGGCCATCTGACGGGCGTTACGGCCGCCGCCAGCGTCGGAAGGTCGGCCGACCTGGCCGAGGCCGCGTTTGTCGCGGAAGGCCTTCCTGGCCTTCGCTTCGTCGAATTCGCCTTTCTCGTTGACGAGTTTCTGGGCTTTTTCCTGCCAGACGCAGAGCATCTGGGCGGCCTTCTCCTCGAGGGTCATGCGGGCGAGGAGGTCTTTCGCACGGCGGGCTGAGTGCAGGCTGGAATTCTTGTAGGCGGGGGACGCGACTTTGCGCCCAGGAGCGGCGACGGCAGACGACTTGGTCATGGGAATGAATCCTGTGCGTCGATCAGAGTAGTCGCCTGGAGGCAGAAGAGCAACCGTAAAATCGATTTTCCTTAGGACTTACGGAATCGTTGGGGTGTACCGGCGGTGGTTTCCGTGAGCGCCTTGCGGGAGTGGTTCCCGGAAACGGCTCCGATAAAATGAAGCTATGCTGCAACTTTCCGGCGCGGGCAAGCGCTTTGGTCCCCGCCTCCTCTTTGAAAACGCAGACTGGCTGATCACTCCCAACGAGAAGACGGCGCTGGTGGGGGCGAACGGGGCCGGCAAGTCGACGCTGATGAAGATCCTTGGCGGGATGGACGGGCTCGACTACGGGTCGATCCAGCGCATGAAGGGAATGACGATGGGCTACCTGCCCCAGGATGGTCTGGCGCTGTCGGGCCGGAGCGTCTTCGCGGAATGCCTGACCGTCTTTGACGAGCTGCGGGCGATGGAGCAGGAGTTCGAGCAACTGGCGCATCAACTGGCGGAGCTGGATCCGGAGAGCCCGGCGTACGAATCGGTTGCGGACCGCTACAGCCATGTCGAGGGACGGCTGCGGCACCATGATGTGTACGCACTGGACGCGCAGGTGGGCACTGTGCTCACCGGGCTGGGATTCGCGAAAGAGGACTGGACGCGGCGCACGGAGGAGTTTTCCGGCGGCTGGCAGATGCGCGTGGCGCTGGCGAAATTGCTGCTGCAGAAGCCCGACCTGCTGCTGCTGGACGAGCCGACGAACCATCTGGATCTGGAGACGCGGAACTGGCTGGAGAACTACCTGACTGGGTGGCCGAACGGGTACATCCTGATCTCGCATGACCGGTATTTTCTGGACATTACCGTCAACAAGATTATCGAGATTTGGAACAAAGGCCTGCACGTTTACCACGGGAACTACGAGAAATACCTGACGCAGAAAGCGGAGCGGCGAGCGCAGCTGGAGGCGGCGTACAAGAATCAGCGCGACCGGATCGAGCAGCTCGAGGTCTTCATCAACCGCTTCCGCTATCAGGCGACGAAGGCAAAGCAGGTGCAGAGCCGGATTAAGGAGCTGGACAAGATCGAGCGGATTGAGATTCCGCTGGAAGAGCCGGTGCCGCACTTCAGCTTTCCGCAGCCGCCGCCGTCGGGACGCACGGTGGTGGAGGTTTCCGGGCTGTCGATGCAGTACGGCGACAAGCGCGTGCTGGAGAATGTGAACTTCACGATTGAGCGGGGCGACCGGATCGCGCTGGTGGGGGTGAACGGCGCGGGGAAGTCGACGCTGATCCGGCTGCTGTCGGGGCAGGAATCGCCGACGCAGGGCACGCTGAAGCTGGGACACAACGTGGTGGCGGAGTATTTCGCGCAGGATCAGTACAAGGTGCTGGACGCCGATGCGCGCATGCTCGACGACATCAGCAAGGCGGCGGCGAAGGTTCCGGAGAAGGATCTGCGGAGCCTGCTGGGATGCTTTCTGTTCTCCGGCGACGATGTGTTCAAGCGCCTGGGGGTGCTGAGCGGCGGGGAGCGGAACCGGTATGCGCTGGCGCGGATTCTGGTGAGCCCGGCGAATTTCCTGCTGCTGGACGAGCCGACCAACCACCTGGACCTGCGGGCCAAGGATGTGCTGCTGGAGGCGATCGGGAAGTTCAACGGGACGGTGATTTTCGTTTCGCATGACCGGTACTTTATCGATGGCCTGGCGCAGAAGGTGTTCGAGGTGGAAAAAAACCTCGAGGATGCGGCGCGCGGATCGCAGCTGTATGTTTATCCGGGAAATTACGAGGATTATCGCTGGCGGAAGGAAGGCGGTGCGGCGGCGCTGGCGGTCGAAACGGCGGCGGCTGCGGAGCGGGTCGTGCCTGTAGCGTTGCCGGTCGAGCCTGAACCGGAGGCGGTGGTCAGCCTGCCGGCCAGGCGGGTGAATCCCATCAAGCTGCGGCAGATGCAGGAGCGTCTGGCGGCAGTGGAGGCGGAGATTCCGCGGGTGGATGGATGGGTGACGGAAACCGAGCAGGCGCTGGCTGTCTACGTGAGCGCCGAAGAAACGCAGCGGCTGGCGGAGGTGCTGGCGGCGCTGCGGGACCGGCAGGCGGAACTCAATAGTGAGTGGGAAGAATTGTCGATGCAGCTGGAAGAGCAGGGCGCGGTCAGTTAGTACTACTGTGTTATAAGTCTGATTCCTGTTCCCGGAATTTCCTGGCTCTCAGATCGGGGTGGCAGTAACCTGGCCCGGTGAGGACATCTTCCGGTGTGGCCGAGGTGCGGCAGCGGCGGCTGAACGCATATCTGGATGAGTTAGCCGAAGCCGCAGGGCATGCGGATCGGGCCGTGCCGATGGGGCTTTACTGCACCGGGCTGCTGCTGCCGGGCGAGCGCAAGTCGGTGGAACCGATGGCCGCGCGACTGGCCCCTGAGAACGTGCGGCGCATGCATCAGTCGCTGCACCATCTGGTATCGACGGCAGCGTGGGAGGACGAGGTTCTGCTGCGCCGGGTGCGCGACTCTGTGCTTCCGCCGATGACGAGGAAGGATCCGGTCGTGGCCTGGATCGTCGACGATACAGGATTGCCGAAGAAGGGAAGCCACTCGGTCGGCGTAGCGCGCCAGTACTGCGGCCAGACGGGCAAGCAGGATAATTGCCAGGTGGCGGTCAGTCTGTCGGTGGCCACCTGGCAGGCCAGCCTGCCGATTGCCTGGCGGCTGTATCTGCCGGAGATATGGGCGGGTGATCCGGAACGCAGGAACAAGGCCGGTGTTCCCGAGGGGGTCCGTTTCCGGACGAAGCTGGAGATCGCGCTCGATCAGATCCGCCAGGCGATCGCACAGGGTCTTCCGCAGGGCACAATCCTGGCCGATCCCGCCTACGGCAACGACACCGGTTTTCGCGAGGCGCTGGCCGCCATGAAACTGGATTATGTGGTCGGCGTGCAGAGCACCACCACAGTCTGGCCGCCGGGCGCCGGACCTCTGTCTCCCCCGCCGTGGAAGGGCGGTCGCGGGCGGCCTGCACACCGGCTGCGCCGCGATGCGGAACACGCTCCGGCCTCGGCGAAGCAAGTGGCCCTCTCGCTGCCCGCCACGGCATGGAAGACGGTCGCCTGGCGGCAAGGCTCGCGCCGTCCCCTGCGTTCCCGCTTCGCCGCGGTGCGGGTCCGTCCCGCCCATCGCGATCATAAGCTGCATCAGCCCCGTGCCGAAGAGTGGTTGCTGATCGAGTGGCCACGCGAGGAAGCCGAACCGCGCAAATACTGGCTGTCGAACCTGCCTGCCTCTGTCCCGCTGCGCAAACTGGCGGCTCTCGCGAAGCAGCGCTGGATCATCGAGCGCGACTATCAGGAACTGAAGCAGGAACTGGGTCTGGGCCATTTCGAAGGCCGTGGCTGGCGCGGCTTCCATCATCACGCCACTCTCGCGATCGCCGCCTATGGCTTCCTGGTGGCCGAGCGGAGTCGTTTTTCCCCCGCAGCCCGCGCCGGCCATCTCGGATTATCAGCCCCGGCACGGTCGTCCGGCTTCCAGCCCCGCGGCTCGGGTCCGTCCCGAACGGCATAATCCCAACTCCATCGCCACTCTGCGCATCCTGCTGGCCCGCTCCCTGCTGCGCCAGCTCTGCCGCTGTCCCTTCTGCGGTGTCCAACGCTTATAACACAGTAGTACTAGTCTGCTGTCCCCGAAGTTCGCTAGAGAACCGCTCTTTGCTGTTGTATCAGGGCGCGACTTTCAGTCGTGTCGCAAACTGCCAATCCCCGAATTGTTCAATGAAGTTCAGGGGCGAACGCTGGAACCGCCCTTCCCCGCTACTCCTCTTTGTTGAGTTGCTCCAGCAGCTGGTGGGCCTTGTTCGACAAGGTCCGCGCCGCATCCAGATCGTCCGCTTTCAGGGCGTCTCGCGCCTTCGAGATAAAAATCCGGATCTGGGCGAGCGTCTTCTGCTCGTCTGAGCTCAGGGCACGTTTAATGCCGTTGACGCCGGTTTCCGTCGCGTCGATCTGCTCGCTGATGGCATGGCGATCGCCGGTGTTGCTGGTGTCATTGGGGGTGGAGAGCTGCCCGATGGGCGACTCCTCCGACGGCTGTGCGGCGGCCACAGCGGCGGTCTGGGCTGGCGTTTGGGCAGGAGCGGTCGTCGTCTTCGGCGCTTCCTGGGCGGTGTCCTGACCGGCCGGCTTGGTTCGCCGGTGGGAGGTATGCCGTGGCTCGACCACTGCCGCTTCCTGTTTCGTTTCCGGGGGTGCCGTCGTATCCAGCTTGACCGGCCGTTCATTGATCGCCGGGAAGACCGGCGGCACCGGGGACTCGAGGGCGGCCATCTGCACGGGTGGCAGCGACGGAATCTGGGCTACAGGAGGCGCACTAATCCTTGGATGGCGTGCGGCGCATCCTGTCAACAGCGCCAGCGACAAGGCCAGCGCCGCGATCCTCGCTCCGGAACTCATGGTCCGGACCTTTCTGGCTGGGTCTCACCAACCTGGCGAGCAAGCTCGCCGCGGACCGCGTCTTCCGTTGCTTCCGCAAGTACGCGCTGTCCTGAACCGGCAGAAATAACCGGGAGCCGCAGTACAAATGTGGTTCCGCTCCCGCTTTTCGATTCTACGTCAATTTGGCCGTGGTGCATCTGGACAATGCGATACGTCATGGCCAGGCCGATCCCGCTGCCTTCCTTCTTGGTCGTGAAATACAGGTCGAAAATCCGGCCCCGGATTTCATCCGGGATCCCCTCTCCCTGGTCCCTGATTCGGATTGACGCCCAGCGCGAGTCGTCGCTCAGGCGCACCGACAGGGTCCCCCCGGAACTCATCGCCTGGGCCCCGTTCAGAACCACGTTCAACAGTGCCTGCTCCAGCAGGTCGGCATCCACGCGGGAAACAACCGGCCGGGGGGGCATCTGACTTTCCACCACCACCCCCCGCGTTTCCAGTTCCGCCGAAGCCAGCATCAGCACACTGGAGACAACATTCCGCAAATCCTGGTCCTTGAGCTGCAACTCCACGGGCCGCGAGAAATCCACAAGCGTCTGTACCACGCGGTCCAGCCGCCGGATTTCGCTCTGGATGATATCCAGATGCCGCAGCGCGTCCCCGCCCGCGTGCACTTTGTTGCGCAGCAGTTCCAGATGAACCACGATGGCATTGATCGGGTTCTTGACCTCGTGGCCCACCCCGGCGGTCAGGCGCCCAATCGAAGCCATGCGCCTCGAAACCTCCAGTTCCGTCTCGATCTCGCGGACTGACTCGAGATCGTGCAGCGTCAGCAGCGCACCCAGAGACTGCCGGTCGCGTGACTGCGTATCGTGGATGAAGTCCAGCGACACCTCCAGGCGGCGGCCGGTCTCAGTCGTCACCTCTTCCTGAACGATGGACAGGCCGCCCTCGAAGGCGTCCCGCACCATCCGCCCCAGACGCGTGTTGCGGTCGAAGATTTCCCGCACGTCGGCGCCGAAGATGCGATCCCGTCCAATATTGAGAAACCGCTCCACCGCACTCGACACCAGCACGGCCCGCGCGTCGCGCGTAAACAGCATCACCCCGTCCTGCAGGTTGGAGAGAATCTGGTCCAGGTTCTCGCGCAGGGCGGAGAAAACTTCCTCCACGTTGCGGATACGCTGCCCCAGCCGCTCGATCTTGCCGGAAACCCTTGCGACTGTATCATCGCCTCCGCGGCGCGCGGGCTGCGCGGCCCCGACGGCCGGCGCCGCTGCCAGCTCCCCTTCCCGTCGTCGCAGATCCCGGGACTGCGATGCGTCCGCATTCGCGGCCTGGGTTGTCAGCAGGTCAAGGGTTTGACTGATCTGCTCAATCGGTTGCAGAGCCAGATTGGCGACGAACGCCGCCACCACGATCGAGATGATCATGGCCAGCACCATGAAGCTCACCGACTCATACAGGAACGGACGGAAAGCGTTCCGCAGAAACGTCGTGCTGACGCCGACCCTTATGGTCAGAAACGGCTGATTTTCCCGATCCAGCCCGACCGTCACGTCGTACACCTGCGGCGGCCCAAAGACGACGCGCAGCGTCCGGATCAGCGTCTTCCGCCGCAGCACCGAGTAATTCGGCCGGTTGGGGACCATCTGGTCCTGCAGACTTGGATCAGGCGCGGAAACCAGAGCCCGCCCATTGTGGTCCGCCACCTCGATATCCAGAATCGTCGGCGAATAGCTGATGGTCGCGTTCAGCAGCGAGATCAACCCCGGATCCTGACGCAGCGAGGCCGCCACTGCGGCTCGTACCGCCACCGGATCCTTGGGATCGAATTGCCGCTCGCGCAGCCCCGTTTCCAGCGCGTGCCGGACCTCCCACTGCACCTGGTGGGCGATGATGTCCGTTCCGCTCCACGAATACTCGATATATTGGTTGAGCGATTGGCTCAGCCATATCCAGGAAAAGATCACCACGACTGTAAACACCAGTCCGGTGATCGCGACCACGAGTTTGGTCTTCAGGCGCATGGTCGGGGGACGACGCTCAGCCTTCAGGAAGTCGGTAAAGGGAGAATACCGGCATTGCCCTTCGGTGGCTACCCCTATTCTTCCATTGCTCCCGCGGCCGCGGCGGCACTGCCGTACTCGCGGAGTTTGTTGTGCAGCGTCTTCAGACTGATGCCCAAAATTTCCGCCGCTCTCGTCTTGTTGTTGTTCGTGGACTCCAGCGTTTTGAAGATCAGCATCCGCTCCGCATCGTCCACCGTCGCGCCAACTTCCAGCTGAATGGCGTTCGGCGGCAGCTCGCTCGCCGGCCGCGTCGGCCGTGTCCCGAATCCCGGAGGCAGGTGCCGCGACTGCAGCTGCCCTTCCCCGCACAGCACCACGGCCCGCTCGATGGTGTTGCGCAGCTCGCGCACGTTGCCCGGCCACTCGTGCGCCATCATCCGCGCCAGCATCTCGCTGTCTATGCCGACGATCCGCTTCTGGTGCTTCTGGTTCATATCCACGATCATCGACTCGGCAATCGCGGGGATGTCTTCCTTGTGCTCGCGCAGCGGCGGCATATGAATGTTGAAAACGTTCAGCCGGTAATACAGATCGCCGCGCAAATGACCGTCCGCCACCGCGCCGTCCGGATCTTTGTTCGTCGCGGCCAGCACCCGCACGTCCACCGGCGACTCCACCTTGCTGCCCAGCCGGCGCAGCTTGCGATCTTCCAGCACCCGCAGCAGTTTGGCCTGGGTGCCCACCGGCATCTCGCCGATCTCGTCCAGCAGCAGCGTTCCGTCTTCCGCCAGCTCGAAACAGCCCGCCCGGCGCTCAATCGCGCCCGTGAACGCGCCCTTCTCGTGCCCGAAGATCTCGCTCTCGATCAGTGTCTCCGGAATCGCCGCGCAATTGACGGCAACAAACGGCTTGCTGCGGCGCGGGCTCAGGTCGTGCAGCGTGCGCGCCACCAGTTCCTTCCCGGTGCCGCTTTCGCCGGTGATCAGGACGGAGACATTGCTGGCCGCTACCCGTTCGATCAGCGCAAAAATCTCCTGCATCTTCCTGGACGCGCCCACCAGCGATCCCAGCACACCGGCTTCGCGCAGCTTGCGTCGCGTCACTTCCAGTTCGCGGTCGGTGTCCCGCTGCCGGCTGGCGTTGGTCAGGATAGCCCGCAGACGCGCCGGATCGACCGGCTTCTGAATAAAGTCGTAGGCCCCGTTCTTCATGGCCTCCACGGCCGCCTCGATCGAGCCCTGCGCGGTCAGCATCACCACCGCTACCTTCTCGTTCGCTTCGCCCAGCCGGGCGAGGAGCTGGAGACCATCCATGCGCGGCATCTTCAGGTCCGAGACCACGATGCCCGGTTGCCACGCACTCACCTTCTCCAGCGCTTCCAGGCCATCCCGCGCGGTTTCTGTACGATAACCCCACCCTGAAACAAGCTCAGCGAGACCCGACAATGCGTGGGGCTCGTCTTCGACGATAAGGACCTTTTCCTGACTGGCCATATGGGTGACTACCATTGGGGGGGCAGGATTTGTTGTATCACCTTTGAGGGGGGCCAAACAAAGCCGCGCTATGGGACGGCGCCTCTGCAGGCCGCTTAAAAGGAGTACCCCACCCCCCAAGTGGGGTGAGGTCTATCGCAACCTTTTTGTTTGCAACGATTTATCGATCATATCGAGATCGCAACCTGCACTAAGTGTCTGATTCTAAAGCGCACCATTTCTCGTGGGGTTCGGTCGCCCCCCCCGGGGGCCGCTGTTGGCTGGGTGCCGACGAGGCTGACTCGTGTCAGCCTTTTCGGAACCTCAACGTATACTTGCCTGTTTGCTTTCATCATGGGGGTGAGGTCGATGAGTTCGGCTGCCGTTGGCTACGCGCGCGAAAATGCGGCGCGGTTTCTCGAGGAATTGAAGACGCTGCTGCGGATTCCGTCGGTATCGACGACGCCGGAGCATAAGGGCGACGTGGAGAAAGCTGCCGAGTGGGTGGCGGCGGAGCTGCGGCGCATCGGCATGGAGCACGTAGAGGTGATCCGGAGCGCCGAAGGCCATCCGCTGGTCTATGCCGACTGGCTGCACGCGGTGGGCAAGCCCACCGTGCTCTGCTATGCGCACTACGATGTGCAGCCGCCCGATCCGCTGGACGAGTGGGTGACGCCCCCGTTTGAGCCGACGGAGCGCAACGGCAACATCTACGCGCGAGGCGCCGTGGACGACAAGGGGCAGCTCTATTCCCAGGTGAAGGCCCTGGAGAGTCTGTTCATGAAGAACGGCAGCCGGCTGCCGATCAACGTGCGGGCGATCTACGAAGGCGAAGAAGAAGTCGGAGGCGAGCGCATCGCGGCGTTCGTGCGGGAACATCCCGACCGGCTCAAGGCGGACTTTGCCCTGATCTCCGATACGGAGATGTTTGCGCCGGAGCTGCCCACGCTGTGCGTGGGGCTGCGGGGGATGATCTACACAGAGCTGGAGATGCGGGGAGCGAAAACGGATCTGCATTCCGGGGCCTATGGCGGGGCGGCGCCGAATCCGTTTGTGGCGCTGGCGCAGATTATCGCGGGCCTCAAAGATCGCGAGGGAAAGATTCTGATCCCGGCCTTCTACGACGACGTGCAGAAGCCCAGCGCGGATGAGCTGAAGGCCTGGAAGGCGCTGCCCTTCGACGAGGAGGAGTATCGCGAGAAGGAAATGGGAGCCTCAGCGCTGGTGGGCGAGAAGGGCTATTCGGCCCTGGAGCGGACGTGGGCCCGGCCGACGCTGGACGTGCACGGCATCGTCGGAGGATTCACGGGCGCGGGCGCAAAGACAGTGATTCCGGCGAAGGCAACGGCGAAGATCTCCATGCGGCTGGTGCCCGATATGACGCCGGAGAAGGCCTTCCAGCAATACAAAGCATTCGTGGAGAAGATCAAACCGGAGGGCGTCACGGTCGAGATACGGCTGATTCACTCCGGCGATCCGATCGTGATCGGGACGGACAATCCCTACGTGAGGGCGGCCACTCGCGCGCTGAAGACGGTATGGAACAAGGACACCGTGTTCATTCGCTCCGGCGGTTCGATTCCGATCGTGGGCGATTTCGAGCGGCACCTGAAAATTCCGTCAGTGATGATGGGTTTCGGGCTGCCCGACGACGGCCTGCACGCGCCCAACGAGAAGTTCCACATCGCGAACTTCCATCGCGGGATCGAGAGCCTGATCGTGTTCTTTGAAGAACTAGCCGGTAGCCTGTAGCCGGGAGCGAACCTATTCTCCGTAGAGATCCCGTTCGGTGACGACAGGTTCTGCCTCGGCCTTTTGGCCGGCGCGGTGGGCGGCGGTGAACATCGATCCGCGAGCGGGAACCACGGGCGCGAAGCTGGAGAAGCCGATCGGCATCGCGATGTCGTCGTAGATAGCTTCCATGCCGCCGCGCATCGTGTAGGTCTCGTGCCAGAAGCCGGTGCCGCCGGAGTCGCGCAGGAAATTCTTCCACCAGGCGCGATGGGGCTCGGAACGGGTCCAGGCGAGCAGAGAGTCCATATCGCGCCAGTACTGGCGCATGCCGGCGTGCATCGGGAAGAGCGAGAAGACAAAATTCTCGTGAAGGAGCAGGCCGTCGGGCTGCGCTTCCACGGATTTGGCGATCCGGGGACCGAAGCCGATGAGCGTTTTGAGGCCGGTCAGGCGATTGACGCGCATGCCGAGGTAGACCACGACCAGATCGGGGTAGCCGGAAAGGTCGACGGTGCGACGCTCGACCCGGGTTGCCTGGGCGGGAGCGGGCATAAAATACCCTCCAACCTATCAGACTGGCACAGGCCGCGGAGGCACGTCTACCGCGGGGGTTCCCAGGCGGATGCCGGGAGCGTCGGCATTGCAGCCGCGTCGTTTGCATCCCCTCGCGCATCTGCTAATGTGGTGAGTCAGTTGAAATCGAAGGAAATCGGAACGATGGCAAAGGCAGTCTGGAACGGAAAAGTGATTGCAGAAAGTGAGACTTACGAGACAGTAGAGGGGAATGTCTACTTCCCGGAGGGCGCCGTGAGCCGCGAGTACCTGCGGCCCAGTTCGACCACCTCCACCTGTCCGTGGAAGGGACAGGCTCGTTACTACAGTCTCCTCGTCGATGGGCAGGAGAATCAGGATGCTGCCTGGTACTATCCCAATCCAAAACCTGCCGCCCGTAACATCAAGAATCACATTGCCTTCTGGCGCGGCGTCGAGGTGGAGAAGTAGGGGAGCCGGGAGCTGGGAGCTTGTGACCCGCAGCCGGTAGCTTGAGATCTCAGCCGGCGGCTTCTTTGTAGCGGATCTGCTGCCATTTCCAGGCGCTTTCCATGATTGAGTCCAGGGTGGTATGGCTCGGCTTCCAGCCGAGTTCCCGCCCAATTTTCTCCGAGCTGGCAATCAGAATCGCGGGATCGCCGGGACGGCGAGGGACCACTTCGGCCGGAATCGGATGACCGGTCACCCGCCGGGCGGACTCGATCACTTCGCGAACCGAGAATCCATTGCCGTTGCCCAGGTTGTAGATGAGCTGCCTGGGCTCGGTGAGCGCCTGCAGGGCCAGCCGATGTGCGTTGGCGAGATCTTCGACGTGAATGTAATCGCGGATGCAGGTGCCGTCGGGCGTCGGATAGTCCTCGCCGTAAATTTTGATTTTCTCGCGGCGGCCGAGAGCCACGTCGAGCACCAGCGGGATGAGATGAGACTCGGGCTCGTGGGCTTCGCCTCGTCCTTCAAGAGCGCCCGCGACATTGAAATAGCGAAGACTTGCGCAGGAAAAACCGTGTACCCGATACATCCAGGTGAGCATTTTTTCCACCAGCAGCTTGGACTCTCCATAGGCATTGGTGGGACGGAGGGGCGCGTCCTCGGGAATCGGCGTTACGTCGGGTTCGCCGTAGACCGCAGCTGTGGAAGAAAAGACGAGACGGCGGACACCTGTGGAAATCATGGCTTCGAACAGGCTCAGAGTGCCCGCGGTGTTGTTCCGGAAGTAGAGCTCGGGCTTTGCCATGCTTTCGCCGGCTTCGATGAGCGCGGCGAGGTGCAGGACGCCGTCAATGCCGGAGGAGAGAAGGGTTTCGAGCCGTGGGCGGTCGGCGAGGTCCCCCTGAACGAACTCCGCTTCCGCGGGAATCATGCGCCGCTGGGCATGGCAAAGGCTGTCGTAGATGACGACTGAGTCTCCGGCACGCCCGAGAATGCGGGCGACCGTACCACCAATGTACCCAGCTCCACCAGTGACTAAAATTCTCAATCCGCGTCTCCGCCTCTCGGCTATCCTAAGGAAAGCCTGCATTGCACCAAGTTTCCTTATAATGCATTGAGGCGTGCTTTTCGACCGCTGCGCCAGGCGCGGGCACGCTTTCTCCTTTCTTCTCTTTCTAAGGATTTAGCGGAGGCAGCAGGTCCGGGAGCCGAATCGGGCGGGGGATGAAGTCTCTCCACAGGTGAAGCGACCCCGGAAGGCAGAAGGGTGGGAACTGCGGGCTGAACGAGAGACCCTTGCAGCACGTCCTGTGAGAAGATGGTGTCCCCAAAATGGCTTAGGGAGGTGCCTCGTTTGTGTGACTGCTGGCGGGCTTCTTCTGAGTTACGCTTAGGTAACCGCCAACGAGACACGTCAGTACCCTCGAATACGCTGAATAGTAATCGGGGTGTGCAAGAATAGGATCTCAGCATCACCGTTTTAAATCCGCGGGATGTTGTGAGGGTGGGCCCCGCAAGACTGCAGTCTTAGGGCCGGTTTTGGTCCTTGAAATGCATTTGGGTCCCTTACATCGCATGATCGTTCGCAACTTCTTTCCTCAAGTCATGTTGGAGATACAGGGCAATGGCGACGGACAATACACTTAAGCGCGGAACGTTTGGACTGCTCCCCGAGCCGGAAGGTCGGATGGGTTCGTTCGGGATGAGCATGATCATCAACGTGAGCGTGGCAGCCTTGATGCTGCTGCTCACGATCGCGCAGGTGCATCAGGTACAGCAGCACCGTTATGAGACGACCGAGCTGATCTTCCCCGTGGATCAGCCCAAGCCGTACACTCCGCCGGTGCCGAAGATTCACGTCATTCCGCCGCCGCCGGTGGTCGAGGACAAGCCGAAGATCGAATTACCAAAACCGCTCCCGGAGCCGCCGAAGATCGCCGAAGTGAAAATGCCGACGCCGGAGATGCCGAAGATGGAAGCGGCGCCGCCGAAGCGTTTTACTCCGCCGCCGCAGCCCAAGGTGGGACTGTTCAAGAGCGAATTGCCGACGCAGGTGGCTAACAACATGGCCAGGCCCTCGCTGAGGACCGGGGGGTTCGGCGATCCTCAGGGCGTGAAGCCCAACCCCAATATGAATCGGCAGGCGACGATTGCGGCGGTTGGCGCGTTCAATGACGCGCCTGGCGTGGGTGCGCCCGGTGCGGGTGCGGCGCGCGCGGGTTCGGTGCACGGCGTCGATTTCGGTTCCGGCGTCGCCAACGGAGTTCGTGGCGGAAAAGATCGCGGGGCCATCGCCTCGGCAGGATTCAATGACGGCGTGGTTGGCGGCACGGGCCGCCCCGGCAGCCACGGAACCGTAGCGAAAGCCAGCTTCGGCGACAATATGTACGGATCGGGGCCGACGCCGGCGACGCAGGCGAAAGAACCTGCAACGACGCCGATTATCGTGCTGGCCAAGCCTCTGCCCGCCTATACCGCTGAGGCGCGCCAACTCAAAATTCAGGGAGATGTAACGCTGCAGGTCCGCTTTGCGGCCACCGGACAGGTCGAAGTGCTGCGGGTGCTCAGCGGATTAGGCCACGGGCTGGATCAACAGGCGAGGATCGCGGCCGAGCGGATCCGGTTCAAACCCGCCACCCGGGACGGTCGCCCCGTCGACGAAGTGAGCATCATCCACGTGACCTTCCAGATGGCGTAATCTCAAAACGGCCGCAGCGCAGAGCGGTTCAGATCGGATGCGCTGGCGGAACGCACGACTAAGAGATCCGGGACAGAAAGTTATCAGGAGTTGCACAATGGTTCGGAAGTTAATGATGCTCGGCGTCACTCTGCTGCTGAGCGTGCCTGCATCCCAGGCAAAAGTTCACCGCTTTTCCACGCAGCTGGTTCCTCTCACTCCGCAGCAGCATCGCCTGGTGCAGGAAGCGATCGCCCGCGAGAAGATCATCGTTAAGCAGATTGAGAAGAGCACACCCGTGGTGCAGTCCTATATCCAGGACATGCGTGCGGATCAGAAGCTGTATCAAATCCCGGTCGCCGACCAGTACATGATCGGGCGCGTGGATTTCAGCAAGGCTTTCGTGGCAGACGAGTACGCGCAGAGGAGACAGTCGCGCGGCTTTTTCTCCGGCTCCTTCCGCTTCATGTCCGATCTGACCCGGGCTTTCCACCTGGAGAATTCGCCGACCGGCTTCATGGCGATGATGTTTATCGACCCGAACGGCTTCGACGAGCAGCATTACAGTTTCCAGTTTGTACGCCGTGAATTTCTGGGCACGGTGCGTACCTGGGTCTTTGACGTGCGCCCCAAGGTGAAGGGGCCCGGCCGCTTCTTCGGACGGATCTGGATTGAGGATCAGGACGGCAATGTGGTGCGCTTCAACGGCACCTATATCGCCAATCCGAACGATGACGTCTCGCACTATTTCCATTTCGACAGCTGGCGCATGAACGTGCAGCCGGGCGTATGGGCGCCGGCCGCGGTCTATGTGGAAGACACGCTGCACGAACCGGTGAATCACGCGCAGAGTTTCCGGGGCCAGACCACCTACTGGGGCTACTCTCTGAAGCTGCCCACCAGCGAGTCCGACGCCGAGTCGATGGAAATCGAGAACGCGCAGGATCAGAGCGAAAACAACACCGATGTGAGCCCCCTGCAGGCCGAACGCGAGTGGATTTCGCAGGCCGAGCAGAACGTGCTGGATCGCCTGACCCAGGCCGGACTAGTGGCGCCCCCCAGCGACTTTGACAAGCTGCTGGAGCAGGTGACCAACAACATCGTCATCGGCAACAATTTGCAGCTGCCCAGCGACATCCATTGTCGCGTCATCCTGACCGAGCCGCTCGAATCGCTGGCGGTGGGAAATACCATTCTGTTGAGCAAGGGCCTGGTGGACGTGCTGCCCACGGAAGAGGACCTGGCTGCGGTGATCAGCTTCCAGCTCGCGCAAATCGTCGAGGGCCATCATATTGACACGCGCTATGCGTTCAACGACCGCCTGCTGTTTCCGGATACCTCGACCTTCCAGCGCATCTCGATGAACCATTCCAACGTGGACAACGAAGAAGCTGCCAAAAAGGCAGTGGAGCTGTTCGATCACTCGATTTACAAAGACAAGAAGGCAAGCGTGGGCCTGTTCTTCGAGCAGTTGGAAGCACGCTCCAAAGATCTGACCGCGCTGCTGACTCCACGGTTGGGCGACTCGCTCCTGCGTCCCGACGGTCAGCCCTGGCTGGCTGCGCTGATGGTGGGCGCGCCGAAGCTGGATATGGACAACCTGACTCAGGTGGCCGCGCTGCCGCTGAACAGCCGGCTCAAGATCGATCCCTGGGATGACAAGGTCTTTATGCTGCACGTGAAGCCGGCGCCGCTCCTGAACGCTCGCGACAAGATGCCGCTGGAGATTACGCCTGTGTACTTCCGGCTGCAGCGATATCAGGAAAGCCCGCTCCCGGGAGCGCCGGCTGGGACAACGCCCGCCGCAGGCAATGCTGCGCCGCCGTCGGCGGACACGAACCCGCAGCAGCCCTCGACGAGCGCGCAATCGCAGCCGCAGACTCAGGCGTCACCACAGTAACTCGTGGGAGAAGATTCTCCTTCTGGCGGAGCGGTTCATACGATCGAGCTGCACGCCGTGTTTATCGCGGGTTGGATAGAGTTCTCAGAAGCATGTGCTGGAAACTGGCTGGGACTCGCACGTGTTTGACCGGAGATCGCAAGTGGCCAGAAAGATCGGACTTCTCGTATTTCTGCTTTTTCCTCTAGTGGCGGTCGCTCAGAATTCAAAGGCGGCCACCGGTGGCGAGTTATCGGCCTGGGCGGGAGGTGGCATGTCCACCTTCAATCCGGATTGGGGATGCGCCAACATTTCGCCGTTCTGCGGTAATCAGCTCATCGGGCCCGCCGCCTTTGCCGATTTTGACCTGCACGACCAGTACGGCGTCGAAGGCGAAGCGCGCTGGCTGCACTGGCACGCCTTTGGGCCCGGCTTCTACGAGGATAACTATTTGGTTGGCCCGCGGGACCGCGTACTTCGCTTGCATGGCCTGATGGTGTGGATCAAGCTGGAGCTGGGGGGTGCCTGGATTCAGACCCCCAACTACCCGGCGCCGGGAAGCCTGAAAGGGAGCTATTTCGCCTACGTTCCGGGGGGCACGTTCGAGTACCGGGTGACCCGCAACCTCTCAGTCCGCGGTGATTATGAGTACCAAATCTGGCCGTCCTTTGCGGGTTCGCCAAGCATCACCTCGGGCACCGTCAAGCAGAACGCGAGCGGCCTGACCCCGAATGGATTCACTTTTGGCGTGGCTTATCGGATCCTCGGACGCTGACAGGTCAGCTTCTCATCAAAGACATGGAAGGGCTGGGCGCTATGCCCAGCCCTTCGCGTTCTTACGCGACTCGCGCCTCAGAAATGATAGGCGATACCGACGACCGGGTCGTAAATGTTGTAGTACACGTTCGTCCGCCAGTCATTGTTTTTATAGTTGAAGGTCGGCGTCTTGACGACCAGCCCGCGAAGTTCCGCGCGAATATCGAAGCTGGGGCTGATTTCGTAGGCAAAGCCCCCGCCATACATCAGGCCGATGTCGGTAGTGCGGCTGACGCCGAATGTGGTTGTCTTGGCGTCGTCGATGGGCGAGAACATCACGGCCGCAGGTCCGGCCTCCAGAAACGGATTCCAGTTTCGGAAATAGAAGCTGCGCACATAGGCGCCCGAGGTCTCCTCGATCCTGTCATGCACGAAATACTTGCCGGCCGGAAAATCAAATTCCTGCTGGTTCTGGGCGTAGTGAAAATTGAGTTCGAGGGCGCTGTGAGGTGTCAGCATATAGCGGTAGCTGACCAGGCCTCCGTATCCGGGCGTGGAATGCACCTGAACTGCATTTCCTGAGGCGTAAGGCGCATTGATCATCGAGCCGCTGACGCTGATGTCCTGACGGCTTTCCTGCGCGAAGGTCGGAGCTGCCAGCAGAGGCAGCAGGAAAAGAAACAGAAACAGCGATTTCTTCATTCGTCGGTCAACCTCTGTACAGCGCCCGTCGGAGCTTTCGGCAGGCACACACGATGGCGAGCCCCCGCAGATCCGGGTTCCGTGAAATAGCAAACATCGTGGGGATGTCCACCTGGTCATTGTACCTGTCAGGGAGCATTTCGACAGCCCGCCGCGCTCCCGTTAACGCCTCCTGGCGTGCCCGGTGCGCGCGGGCGGCGGCTCCGCCCGGAAGGAGAAGGGATGGCCCCGCTCGCTGGCCAGCGCTTTGACCCCTCCCAGAAAGGCCAGGCCGGCGTGGGACAGGCTGGCCCCGGCGCGATGCACGAGCCACAGGCGGCGCGCGATCCTGAGCTCCGGCACCTGCACCTGGACCAGGTCGCCGCGTTCCAGTTCCGGCTGCACCGTCAGGCCGGGGACCAGCGCAACACCGTTGCCCAGCGCCACAAAACGCTTGATGGCTTCGAGGCTGGGCAGCTCCACCCCCATGTTCAGAGGTGTTTGATGCCGGGCAAAGGTCTCAATCACGCGCTGGCGAAGCGGCGAAGCCACCGTGTGCGCAATGAAATTCTGCGCGCCGAGCTCGCGGATGGAAACCTGCTTCTGCTTCGCCAGCGGGTGCTTCGGATCGACGACAAACGTCACCAGGTCGGTGTAGACGGCGATGGCGTGCAGGCGGTCATCTTCCGGCCGAAAAGAGAGAATGCCGAATTCGACGGCACGCTCGAGGAGCTGATCCGGAATCTGGCTGGCCAGGGAACGCTGCACCGTTACGCCAATGTGGGGATACACGCGGCGAAAGGCATCGAGCACCGGGAGCAGCCACAGGCAGGTGTATTCGTTGGCCATCATGGTCAGGCGGCCGCGTTCCAGAGCGCGCAGCTCCTCGAGAGCCGCGACCGTTTCACCGCGCAGCCGCAGCAGACGCTCGGCGTACCCGCGGAGTAACGTCCCGGCGGCGGTCAGAGTTCCGTCTCGGGAGGACCGCTCAAACAGAGGTTCGCCAATCTCCTCTTCGAGCCGGCGAATGGTGTGACTGATTGCAGGCTGGGTGCGGCGCATCCGCACTGCGGCGCGCGAGAAACCCTTCTCTTCAACAACGGCCAGGAATGTTTCCAGGGGTGACAGGTCCATAAATGAAAGGCGGCCTATGCCGCCCTCTCAGATTAACTATGCACGAAATTTATGGAAATGCAAAGAATTACAAATTTGCTTTATAGGAATGCATTTGGGAAACTGACCCTGCGACGACCCAAATCGCTTCGGGCTGGTTTCGTCACTCCACTGAAGTCGCCAAACGGAGAAAAACAACATGCCGCAGAACCGCCTTCACTTCTTTGATACGACCTTGCGCGACGGCGAGCAATCTCCTGGCTGCAGCATGACGCACCACGAGAAGCTGGCGCTGGCGCATTCCCTGGCCGATCTCGGTGTGGACATTCTGGAGGCTGGCTTTGCCATAGCCTCCGAGGGCGACTTCGCGGCCATCTCCGCCGTCGCGCGGGAAGTGCGGGGGCCGATGATCGCATCGCTGGCCCGGGCCCGGCGCGAGGATGTGGAGCGGGCAGCCAGTTCCGTCGAGAAGGCGGCGCGCCCCAGGATTCACGTCTTCCTCGCCAGCTCCGACATCCATCTGGAGTACAAGCTGAAGATCAACCGGGAAACCGCGCTCGATCAGGCGTCCGCAATGGTCGCCCTGGCGCGGACGTACGTCGATGACGTGGAGTTCTCCCCGGAAGACGCCACGCGAACCGACCCCGAGTTTCTGTGCCAGTTCGTGGGCGCGGCCATCGCCGCAGGCGCTGGGACCATCAATCTGCCCGACACCGTCGGGTACGCTACGCCGGAAGATTACGCGACCATGTTCCGGCTCATCCTCGAGAACGTCCCCGGTGCGGATCGCGTGATTCTCTCCACGCACTGCCACAACGATCTGGGTTTGGCCGTCGCCAACACTCTGGCCGCCATTCGCGCGGGAGCGCGTCAGGTGGAATGCACCATCAACGGCATCGGCGAGCGCGCCGGCAACGCGGCGCTGGAAGAGATTGCCGCGGCGCTGCATGTGCGCAGCGACGCGTATCCTTATCATCACGGCCTCCATCTGGAAAAGCTCTATCCGGTGAGTCAGCAGCTGACGGAAACGATTAGCTTTGGGCCGGCGCCCAACAAGGCCGTTGTGGGGACCAATGCGTTTGCCCACGAGGCCGGTATTCACCAGCACGGCGTGCTCTCGAATCCGCTGACCTACGAGATCATGACCCCGCAGTCGATGGGCGTGCCCGCCAACCGGATGGTGCTGGGCAAACACTCCGGGCGTCATGCGCTGCGCTCGCGGCTGGAACAGCTCGGCTACCGTCTCGGTGCCGAGGACATCGACATTGCCTATCGCGCGTTTACAGAACTGGCGGATCGCAAGAAGGCCATTTACGATCAGGATCTGATCAATCTGGTTGCGCATCACCAGCGCCACGAGGATCTGATCACCAGCGAAGACGTGGTCAGCCAGAAAACCGCCAACTAAATCGCCGGTCCCGGGCAGTATGTCACCGAAGGGCCCTGAGCCCCGAACCCGAAGAGAGTTCATGTCGAAGAAGCTGAAGATTCTGATTGTGGCCGGCGACGGCATCGGCCCGGAAGTCACCGGCGAAGCCGTCCGCATCCTGAAATCGGTCGCCGAGCAGGGCGGCTATGACTTTCAGTTCCGCGAAGAGCGGATTGGCGGGGTGGCGATTAAAGCCGATCGCTCGCCGTTGCCGCAGCGCACGCTCGATGCCGCGCTCGACAGCGATGCCGTGCTGCTGGGCGCTGTGGGCAGCAACGAATTTAACGCCCTCCCCCCGAGCGAGCGTCCCGAAGCCGGGCTGCTGAAAATCCGCGCCGCGCTGGGCGGGTTTGCCAATCTGCGGCCGTCCTTCGCGTGGCCGGGATTGTCGCAGAACTCTCCGCTGCGGCCGGAAGTCGTCGAAGGAGCCGACATTCTGTTCGTGCGGGAGCTGCTCGGCGGCCTCTATTTCGGCCAGCCGCGCCAGTGGGACAAGGCAAAGAACGAAGCGTGGAACACCATGCGCTATACGCGCGACGAAGTGGTGCGCGTGGCGAAGGTCGCGTTTGACCTCGCGACGAAGCGGCGCAGGAAGGTGACATCGGTCGACAAGGCGAACGTGCTGGAAGTGTCGCAGCTGTGGCGTGCCACGGTGACTGAGGTCGCGAACGACTATCCGGGCGTCACCCTCGAACATCAGTATGTGGACGCCATGGCCATGCACCTGATGAACCAGCCGAAGAATTACGACGTGGTCCTCACCGAGAACCTCTTCGGCGACATTCTTTCGGATGAGGCCGGCGTGATTACTGGCTCGCTGGGCATGCTGCCCTCGGCGACCATCGGCGGGAAGGTCAATCTGTACGAGCCGGTCCATGGGTCGGCGCCGGACATCGCGGGTAAGGGAATTGCCAATCCGCTGGGCGCCATTTTGACGGCAGCCATGCTGCTGCGCTATTCAGCGGGTTTGGAGGAAGAAGCGGAAGCGATTGAATCGGCAGTGAAGCAGGTCGTCGCGGATGGATGGCGAACGGCGGACCTGGCGCGCGGCGAGAAATCCCCGAAGCTGCTTTCGACCGGGGAGATGGCCCAGCGAGTGCAGGATGCGGTGCTGAAAACAGCCGCAGCCCGATAGCAACAAAAACCAGCGGAACAGAGACCTATGGCAGGCAAACCGAAAACACTCTTCGAAAAAGTATGGGAATCGCACATCGTGGCCGAGCCGCAAGGCGAGCCGGCGCTGCTCTACATCGATCTGCACCTGATTCACGAGGTCACCTCGCCGCAGGCGTTCGATGGCCTGCGGATGGCGGGGCGCAAGGTGCGGCGGACGGACCGTTCCATCGCGACGGTGGACCACAACGTGCCCACGACGGCGAATCGCACCGTGATCGAGGATCCGATCGCGGCGAAGCAGATCGAGGCGCTCCGCAGGAACTGCGCGGAGTTCGGCGTTCCGCTCTATGACATTGAATCGCCCCGGCAGGGCATCGTGCACGTCATCGGGCCGGAGCTGGGGCTCACCAAGCCGGGCATGACCATTGTCTGCGGCGACTCACATACGTCTACGCACGGAGCCCTCGGCGCGCTGGCCTTCGGCATCGGCACTTCGGAAGTGGAGCACGTGCTGGCGACACAGTGCCTGCCGCAGTCGAAGCCGAAAACCTTCCGCATTGCCGTGGAAGGCGAGCTGTCGGAAGGGGTGACGGCGAAGGACATCGTGCTGGCCATCATTGGGCGCATCGGCACCGACGGCGCGACCGGCCACGTCATCGAATACGCCGGCTCGGCGATCCGCTCGCTCAGCATGGAAGGCCGCATGACGGTCTGCAACATGAGCATCGAAGCAGGCGCGCGCGCCGGCATGATCGCTCCCGATGAGACGACCTTTACCTGGCTGAAGGGCCGGGCTTTCGCGCCGCAGGGCGCGGCCTGGGACCAGGCTGTCGAGGAGTGGCGGAAGCTGGCCTCCGATCCTGGAGCGCAATTCGACCGCGAGCTGACCATTCCGGCGATTGAGATTGAGCCGTGCGTGACATGGGGAACGAACCCAGGCATGGTGGTGTCTGTAACAGCGACGGTACCCGATCCGGCTGCGGCGCAGTCCGACGCCGACCGCCGCGCCTGGACCCGCGCTCTCGAATACATGGACCTGAAGGCCGGGACGCCGATCGAAGAGATCGCCATCGACCGCGTGTTCATCGGGTCGTGCACGAATTCGCGGATCGAGGACCTGCGCGCGGCGGCGAGGGTCGTTGCCGGACACCACGTCCACGCGAACGTGCGCGCCATGGTCGTGCCCGGATCGCAGCTGGTGAAGGCTCAGGCCGAACACGAAGGCCTGCACACCATCTTCCGCGAGGCCGGCTTCGAATGGCGCGAGCCTGGTTGTTCGATGTGCCTGGGCATGAACCCTGACATCCTGCAGCCCGGCGAACGCTGCGCCTCGACCAGCAATCGCAACTTCGAAGGACGCCAGGGCCGTGGCGGCCGCACCCATCTGGTGAGCCCCATGATGGCTGCAGCAGCTGCCATCCTGGGACGCTTCACCGACGTGCGCACCTGGGAATTCAAGAACCAGGAGGTGCCGGCGTAATGGAAAAGTTCCGCACACTCACGTCGAAGGTGATGCCGCTCGACCGTGTGAACGTCGACACGGATCAGATCATCCCCAAACAGTTTTTGAAGCGCATCGAGCGCACTGGCTACGGCGAATTCCTGTTCTTCGACTGGCGACAGGATTCGGGCTTTGAGCTGAACAATCCGCGCTACAAGGGCGCGAAGATCCTCGTCGCCGCGCGCAATTTCGGCTGCGGCTCTTCGCGCGAGCATGCGGCGTGGGCGCTCAGTGACCACGGATTCCGCTGCGTGATTGCCCCCTCCTTCGCAGACATCTTCCACTCGAACGCCGGGAAGAACGGCATTCTGCTGGTCACGCTGCCCGAGGAGCAGGTGCAGACGCTGCTCGACCGCGCTGCCAGCACCGACAACTACCAGCTAACCGTCTCGCTCGAAGAAAACACGATCCGCGACCAGCAGGGATTCAGCACCCGCTTTGCGATCGACCCCTTCCGCCGCGATTGCCTCCTGGAAGGGCTGGACGACATCGGGCTGACGCTGCGCCATGCGGGCGCTCTGGACCAATTCGAACAACAGCACGACGCGGCCTTCTGGGTAGCGCCGCGTGCAGGAGAATCGGCGAACGCATGAGCAGCAACGGATCGAACGGAAAGACCGCGCCCGGCAAACTCTACTCCATCGCGCTGACGGAAGGACCGAACCGCGCGCCGGCCCGCGCCATGTTTCGGGCAGTGGGGTTTACCCCCGAGGATCTGCGCAAGCCGATCATCGGCATCGCGAATACATGGACCGAGATTGGCCCCTGCAATTTCCACCTGCGCGCTCTGGCCGACGCTGTAAAGCAGGGCGTTCGCGAAGCCGGCGGCACGCCGATGGAATTCAACACCGTCACCATCTCCGACGGCATCACCATGGGCACCGAGGGCATGAAGGCCTCGCTCATCAGCCGCGAACTGATCGCCGACTCCGTTGAACTCGTCACGCGCGGCAATCTCTTCGACGGCCTCATCGCCATCGCCGGCTGCGACAAGAATATGCCGGGCACGGTGATGGCTCTGGCGCGTCTCGATATCCCAGGCCTCATGCTCTATGGCGGCTCCATCAAGCCAGGGCATCTGAACGGCAAAGACCTCACCGTGCAGGATGTCTTCGAAGCGGTGGGCGCGCACGCCGCGGGCAAGCTGGACGACGCCGGCCTCGAAGCCGTGGAAGCGAATGCCTGCCCCGGCGTGGGCGCGTGCGGCGGCCAGTTCACCGCCAACACCATGGCCATGGCCTGCGAGTTTCTCGGCATCTCGCCCATCGGGTTATCGGGCGTCCCCGCCTTTCTCGAAGAAAAGCTGGAAGCTTGCCGCGAAGCCGGCCGCCTGGTGATGGAACTGGTCCGGCGCGGACTGAAACCCAGCCAGATCATCACTCCGAAAGCCATTGAAAACGCCATTGCCAGCGTCGCTGCCTCCGGCGGCTCAACCAACGCGGTCCTCCACTTCCTCGCCATTGCCAACGAGGCGGGCATCCCGCTCACCGTCGATGACTTCGACCGCATCAGCAACCGCACGCCGCTGCTCTGCGATCTCAAGCCCGGCGGCAAGTATGTTGCCGTCGATTATCAGGCCGCCGGCGGCAGCCGTCTGCTGGCGAAGCGCCTCATCGAAGCGGGCCTGATCGATGGTTCCTGCCTGAACGCAACCGGCAAGACTCTTGCCGAAGAAGCCGCGCTCGCGAAAGAAACGCCCGGCCAGGACGTGATCCACGCCGTCGACAAGGCGCTCAAGCCGACCGGCGGCCTGGTGATCCTGAAAGGCAATCTCGCGCCCGAAGGCTGCGTGATTAAGGTCGCCGGGCATAAGCGCCTCGAACATCGCGGCCCCGCGCGCGTCTTCGACACGGAAGACGCAGCGTTCCACGCCGTCGAGTCCGGCCAGATCAAGCCCGGCGACGTCATGGTCATCCGCTATGAAGGCCCCGTGGGTGGTCCCGGCATGCGCGAGATGCTCGCTGTCACCGCAGCCGTCGCCGGTATTCCCGAACTGACCGACACCGTGGCGCTGCTCACCGACGGACGCTTCTCCGGCGCGACGCGCGGCCTGATGGCCGGCCATGTGGCCCCGGAAGCCGCTGTGGGCGGCCCCATTGCCGCTGTCCGCGAAGGCGACACCATTCATTTCGATATCCCCAGCCGCAAGCTGTCGGTCGAGATCTCCGATGCGGAGCTCTCGGCGCGCATGGCCACCTGGAAGAAACCCGAGCCTCGTTTTGCTCGCGGCGTCTTCCGCAAATATGCCGACTCCGTTTCGTCGGCGTCGCAGGGAGCAGTGACCCACTAGCGAGGAGGGGATGGGATGAGTACAGGAAAGAAGAGCAGCGGCCATAGAGCGAATCAGGCCGCGCATCACGCCGCGACGGCAACACCAACGCGCCTCACGGGTTCGGAGATTCTGTGGGCTACGCTGGAGGGCGAAGGCGTTGACGTCGTCTTCGGCTATCCCGGCGGCGCCATTCTGCCCGCCTACGACGCGCTGAAAAAGTTTCCCATCCGCCACGTGCTGGTGCGCCACGAACAGGGCGCAGCCCATATGGCCGATGGCTATGCGCGCGCCTCCGGCAAGGTCGGTGTCGCGGTCGCCACGTCGGGGCCGGGCGCGACGAATCTGGTTACCGGCATCGCAACGGCCATGCTCGACTCCGTCCCGATGGTCTGCATCACCGGCCAGGTCTCCAGCAAAGTCCTCGGCACCGATGCGTTCCAGGAAGTCGACATCACCGGCATCACGCTGCCGGTCACCAAACACAACTACGTGGTCACGCGCGCAGAGGACGTGGCGAAGACGATCCGCGAAGCCTTTCTGGTGGCGAAGTCCGGCCGGTCGGGTCCGGTGCTCGTCGACCTGACCAAGGACGCGCAGCAGGGCCTGGCGGAATTCGATTTCCAGGCCGCAGCCCCCAAACCGCATCGCCCCCACCCCATGTTGAAGACGGAGTCAGCGTCGATCCTGCAGGCGGCGGAGCTGATCCGCAACGCGAAGAAGCCCGTCATCCTCGCCGGACACGGGATTCTGCAGTCCGGCGCCGGACCGCAGGTGCGCACCCTGGCCGAACGCATGCGCATCCCGGTAGCCTCCACTCTGTTGGGCATGGGCGGATTTCCCGCTTCGCATCCGCTCTCGCTCGGGATGATGGGCATGCACGGCGAGGCCTGGGTCAACCATGCCATCCAGCAGTCGGATCTGCTGATCGCCTGCGGCATGCGCTTCGACGATCGTGTCACCGGCACGCTGGCGACCTACGCGCCGAACGCGAAGAAGATCCATATTGAAGTCGACCCGGCGGAGATCAACAAAAACGTCAAGGTGGATATCGCGCTCATCGGCGATCTCAAAGAGGTCCTCGAAGCGCTGCTGCCCCATCTTGCCCCGCGCGACGCAAGCGAGAGCCCGTGGGTGAAGGAGATTGAGGCCAGCAAGGGTGAATGCGCGGTGCGGGATATTAAGAACCTGCCGGACAGCGGCCATCTGTACGCGGCGCATGTTATCCACGACCTGTGGCGCGCCACCGAAGGCAAGGCCATCGTCGTCACTGACGTGGGCCAGCACCAGATGTGGGAGGCGCAGTACTACAAGCATGACGAGCCGCGCACGCTCATCACCTCCGGCGGCCTGGGCACGATGGGCTTTGCGCTGCCGGCCGCGATCGGCGCGAAGATCGCCTGCCCCGAGAAGGAAGTCTGGGTGATCGCCGGCGACGGCGGCTTCCAGATGACCGCCGCGGAGCTGTCCACCGCCGCGCAGGAAGAGCTGGACCTGAACATCGCCGTGGTCAACAACGGCTATCTCGGCATGGTGCGCCAGTGGCAGGAGTTCTTCTACGAGAAGAACTATCAGTCGTCCCCGCTGCGCAGTCCGGACTTCGTGAAACTCGCCGACGCGCACGGCATTCCTGGGCGCACCGTGAAGCAGCGCGCCGAAGTCCTCCCGGCCGTAGAGACGGCGCGCGGGCACAAAGGGCCGTACCTCATTAATTTCCTGGTCGAGAAAGAAGACTCAGTCTACCCGATGATTCCCGCCGGATCGGCGCTGCACGAGATGATCCGCCGCCCCAATAACCCGCTGGTCGAAACCGGGAAGGACGCCTGAGATGCTGCACACATTTGTTGCACTCGTCGAAGACAAGCCTGGCGTCCTGACGCGGGTCGCGTCGCTCTTTCGCCGGCTCAACATCAACATCGTTTCGCTCACCGTCGGTCACTCGGAAAAGCCGGGCGTCTCGCGCATGACCATCGTTTGCGACGCGTCCTCGACCTCCAGCCACCGCATTGCCGCCAGCCTCTATAAACTGGAAAATGTGCTGCAGGTGGACGACATCAGCCAGTTGTCGCACGTGGCGCGCGAGCTGGCGCTGATCAAAGTGGCGGCCACGCCGACGACCCGTTCGCAGGTCTTCGAGCTGGCGGAGGTTTTCCGCGCGCGCATTGTCGATCTGGCTCCCGAATCGCTGATGATCGAGATCACCGGCGTGGAGAGCAAGATCGAGGGCCTCATTCAGGTGCTGAATGAAAACGGCGACCGCATCCTCGAAATCTCGCGCACCGGCCGCATGGTGATGCGCCGCGGCCAGCACACCAGCAAGGTCCTGGAAGCAATGCGCGTGCCGGGCCTCGAAACGCCGGAGGAACTCCGCGCCGAAGAGAGCAGCGACAGCGATGTTCTGATGGCGGAAGAAGCAGGGTTCTAAGAGCAGTCGCCAGTTGCCGGTTGCCAGTCCCCAGTATCAAAACCTGGCGGCAACCGGGGACTGGCAACTGGAGACTGGCGACTCTCGTTCGCTAAACTGAAATTTGTAAAGGAAACCCAATGGCAAAAACTTATCACGATCACGATGCGGACCTGTCGCACATCCAGCAGAAAAAAGTCGCCGTCATCGGCTACGGCTCGCAGGGGCACGCGCATGCGCTCAACCTCAAAGATTCCGGCGTCGATGTCCACGTCGGTTTGCACGCAACCAGCAAATCCGTGGAGAAAGCAAAGAAAGCCGGGCTGCAGGTCGGATCCGTCGGCGATGTCTCCGCCTGGGCCGACGTCATCATGATCCTCACGCCCGACCACTCGCAGGGCGACACCTATGCAAAGGAAATCGCCCAGCACATGAAGAAGGGCAAGACCATCATGTTCGGGCACGGTTTCAACATCCGGTTCGGGCAGATCCAGCCTCCGGCAGAAGTCGACGTGTCGATGGTCGCGCCCAAAGGACCCGGCCACCGCGTGCGCGAGGTATTCATCGAGGGCGGCGGCGTTCCCTGCCTGATCGCCGTGCATCAGAACGCTTCGGGCCAGGCGAAAGAGCTGGCGCTCTCGTATGCCAAAGCCATCGGCGGCACGCGCGGCGGCGTTCTGGAAACCACCTTTGCGGAAGAGACAGAAACCGACCTCTTCGGCGAACAAGCGGTTCTGTGCGGAGGCACCTCGGCCCTGGTCAAGGCCGGCTTCCAAACCCTCGTCGACGCCGGCTATCAGCCGGAGATCGCCTACTTCGAGTGCCTGCACGAGCTGAAGCTGATCGTCGACCTCATGTATCGTGGCGGCCTCGCCTACATGCGCTACTCCATCAGCGACACGGCCGAGTACGGCGACTACACCGCCGGTCCGCGCATCGTCACCGACGCCACGCGCGCCGAGATGAAGAAGCTGCTCACCGAAATCCAGAACGGGACATTCGCCAAAAACTGGATCGAGGAGAACAAAACCGGGCGCAAAAAGTTCACCGAGATGCGGAAGAACGAAGCTGGCCTGCAGGTGGAAAAGATCGGCGCCGAGCTGCGCGCGGCCATGCCATTCCTCGATCCGGTGGTCGTGAAAGATGGAACCCCGCAACCGGCAGTGCAGTCTGAGCCAGTCAATGCATAGTTAAAAATCGCGGGGGAGGACATGCCGCCCGTCTTCCTCCGCCGTCCAATCCTCATCCTGCGCCGTTCGCTGCCATCCACAGGCCCAGGCGCAGCCGTTCGAATACTATCGGGCAAGGGGGTTCCCCATGGATGTCGCAACATCCCCGGCTCCCGCAGCCGCCGTCCCGGTCCTTACACCGCTGCCAGCGATCGTCGAAGCCCTGCGCCGCGTTTCCGCCCTGCACGGTCTTTCCGACGCTGAGTTGGAGTGGCTGGCCACGCACAGCGAAGAAGTGTCCTACCCGGCAGGCGCGCCGATTTTCCGCGAAGGCGATCCCGCCACCAAATTGTGGTTTCTGTTGCGCGGCGAAGTCCACGTGCGCCGGCAACAGGGAGGTCTCGCGCTCTTCATCGGCCGGGCCGGCCAAATCACCGGGGTCCTGCCCTTTTCCCGCATGAAGACCCATGGCGGCCAGGGGTTCGCCGCCTCTGATGTCTGGGGTCTGCAAATCGACCGCGCGATGTTTCCCGAAATGCTGACCGCGATTCCGTCGATGGCGCAGCGCTGCGTTTCGGTGCTGCTCGATCGCGTTCGCGAGATGACCCGCCTGGAGCAGCAGACCGAAAAGCTGAACGCGCTGGGCAAGCTGGCCGGCAACCTGGCGCACGAGCTCAATAATCCCGCCTCGGCGGCGCAGCGTTCGGCTGCCGGCTTGATCGAGGAGCTGAGCACCTATGGCCATCAGAAGTTCCGGCTGGGCAGCCTGTGCCTCGACGACGCGCATCTCGAGCGCGTACGCGCCTGGCGCAATCGCATGGAAGAGCAGGCCCGCGCCCGGCCCGCGGACTCGGTGACGCAGGCGCAGCGCGAAGATGAGCTCCAACGCTGGCTCCGCGAGCACAACGTGGGCAACAGCTGGCAAATCGTGCCCGACCTGGCCGAGCTGGGCATCGCGGCGGACAACCTTGACGAGCTGTCGGATCTCCTCGGGGGCGATCATCTCGAAATCGTGCTGTCGCAGTTCGCTTCCTCGGCACGCACCGAGCGCCTGGCGCGAGCCATGCTCGACGCCACCACCCGCATCTTCGACCTGATTGGTGCGGTCAAGGACTACTCCTGGATGGATCAGGCGCCGATCCAGCAGGTGGACATCCCGCAGTCGCTGGATACGACGCTCACCATGCTGCAGTCGCGCCTCGAAAAGGTCGAGATCGAACGCCGCTACGATCCCGGCCTGCCGCGCATCGCCGCTTACGCCAGCGAGCTGAACCAGGTATGGATGGCGCTGCTGGAGAACGCTCTCGACGCCATGCGCAACCAGGGAAAACTCACGCTGAGTGTGCACCTCTCCGGCGATTTCCTCGTGACCGAGATCTGGGACAACGGCCCGGGCATTCCCGCCGAGATCCAGGCGCGCATCTTCGAGCCGTTCTTCACTACCAAAGCCCCCGGCAGCGGCCTCGGCCTTGGGCTCGACACCGCCCAGCGCATCGTGCGCCAGCACCGCGGCTACATCCACGTGCAGTCCGAGCCGGGCGAGACCTGCTTCCAGGTGCGCCTCCCCATCGAACCGCTGCAGGCGTATTGATCCTCATCCCAAACGAGAAAAAGACCCGCGAGCGGCTCGCGGGTCTCTTTCGTTGCGGCAAAACCGCCGTCTACAGCGCGTTCATGGTCGCCAGGAATTCAGCGTTGTTGCGGGTCTTCTCCAGGCGGCTGACGATCAGCTCCATGGCTTCAACCGGCGACAGCGGGTTCAGCACTTTGCGCAGCACCCAGGTCCGCTGCAGCTCGTCCTTGGGGATCAGCAGCTCTTCCTTGCGCGTGCCGGAGCGCTGAATGTCGATGGCCGGGAAGACGCGCTTGTCCACAAGCTTCCGGTCGAGGATGATTTCCATGTTGCCGGTGCCCTTGAATTCTTCGAAGATGACCTCGTCCATGCGCGAGCCGGTGTCCACCAGCGCCGTGGCGATGATGGTCAGCGATCCGCCTTCTTCAATGTTGCGGGCCGCACCGAAAAACCGCTTCGGCCGCTGCAGAGCATTGGAATCGACGCCGCCCGAGAGCACTTTGCCCGATGGCGGCACGATGGTGTTGTAGGCGCGCGCCAGACGCGTGATCGAGTCCAGCAGGATCACCACGTCGCGCTTGTGCTCCACCAGCCGCTTGGCCTTCTCGATCACCATTTCCGCCACCTGCACGTGGCGCGCAGCCGGCTCATCGAAAGTCGAACTGATCACTTCGCCCTTGACCGAGCGCTGCATGTCGGTCACTTCTTCCGGCCGCTCGTCGATCAGCAGCACGATCAGCACGATCTCCGGATGGTTCGCCGTGACGGAGTTGGCGATCGCCTGCAGCAGCATCGTCTTGCCGGTACGCGGCGGCGCCACAATCAGCCCGCGCTGCCCCTTGCCGATCGGCGTCATCAGATCCATCACCCGTCCGCTGATGCTTTCGCGAACGGTTTCCATCTTCACCCGCTCCTGCGGATACAGAGGCGTCAGGTTGTCGAAGAGGATCTTGTTGCGCGTCTCTTCAGGCGACTCGAAGTTGATCGCCTCGATCTTCACCAGAGCGAAGTACTTCTCCCCCTCGTGAGGCGGCCGCACGTTGCCGCTGATGGTGTCGCCGGTTTTCAGGTCGAACTTGCGAATCTGCGAGGGCGAAACGTAAATGTCGTCGGGGCCGGGCAGATAGTTGTAGTCCGGAGAGCGAAGAAAGCCGTAGCCGTCAGGCAGAATTTCAAGCACGCCCTCGGCAAAGATGTGTCCTTCTTTTTCGCTTTGCGCCTGGAGAATCTTGAAGATCAGGTCCTGCTTGCGGAGTCCGCTGGCGCCGGGAATCTCCAGCGTGCGCGCAATGCGGCTCAGCTCTGTGATGTTCTTTTCTTTCAGTTCTGCGATTGTCATGATCACCTGCGGGGAATTTTTGAGGAGGGGTATTTGAATCGGGAGGGTGCGAGGGGTGATGCGGGGGTTTGGGGTTTTTCAACCGGGAAAGGACCGGCGGGAGGCCGCGCGGTCCGGGATTCTGCTAGGCGGCGCGGCGATGGGTCTGCTGGGGCAGGGTCACGGTCTCGGTACGAGCGGCCGCTGCCGCTGCCGGGCTTGTTTCCCGGAAGCGGAGCAGCACGTCGTTCATCGTATCCTGCAGCCGCGTATTGGGCTTGTGCAGCTTGCGAGTTGCCTTGGAAGCCAGCTGGCATAGCTGGTAGCGATTGCTCACGTGCGTGAGCGCACCAAAAATCAGTTCAGAGCGCATAGTGGAGTCTCCTTGCTTTTAACTATGAAGATAAAAATGTCCGACCGCCTTCGATCACAGAAACACCGCTGAACCGCTGAGGCCCGAAGCAGGCTGGAAGGAAAAGACGCCGAAAGCTCTCAATGTTAGACGCGCCAACCCGAGCTTTTGGTCGAATTTTTTCCGTTCTGAAAAATCTCCGCATAGTTCGGATCGTCATCTTTTGACTCCAGTCTTCTGCTGCCCCTGCAGACAAAAAACAAGCCTCACTCCCTCTCGGGAGCAACTTCTCTTCTGCCTGACCGGATGGATGAAGCAGAGCGGTGAGGGCCGGAAGTCAAAATCGACATTTTTGAAAATACCTCTGGGCGGGAATCCGGTCAACAGATTTTTTCATAGGCTTCTGTGACCGTCGTTACCGAAAATGGAATCAATGGGATAAACCATTGATCATTCAGTCATTATCCTTCACCGGGGGGAATCAATGTGGATACTCAGCCGTTCCTGCCCATTCCAAAAAGCATAGGAAAGCGCCCACGCAGAGCGAGTCACAATGCATCAATAAATCGTTCTTTATCATGCTGATACAGACATAAAAATGCTTTCCGTGGGGCCAGCTTCGCAGTATATCCCTGCTGTGAAATTGGGCCGATTGAGCCCGCTAGCCCCAGTTCGACAGAAAATCCGCAGCGAACCGCCTTACCTTCGTCACCTCCGCCCCAACCCAGCGCTGAGTCTGCGGTCAGCGCTGGAACCATGGGCCGACGGCACGCCCCCTGGCTCACAGAGTGCAGCCGCACCGCCCCCGAGAGGCACCGCTCGCCCGGGCTTGTCTATTTGAGATTCACGAGTGCCTGCTGGACCGTATCGGCGCTCGGCTCGGAGTTCTTCAGATACTCGCTCACCCGTTTGCGTTCATCGGGAGCCAGCGTCGGCACCAGCGCCAGGATGCGGCGCATCGTCGTCGCCACGTCGTCGACCAAATTCATCAAGCGAATAGCTTCGCCGGAAAGGGGCATAAAATCCGTTGACCTCTGTTGCTATTGTCCGCGATGGAAGGATTCCGGTAAAGGTCGGGGCCGCCCGTCACCAGGCGGCCCTGTCGTCCTGCACAAATTCTGCCCGGCCCATTGTTCGAGAGCCGCGCAGCCCCGGGGTTAGTCCTGGTCCTGCTTCGGCTGCTGCAGGCTCACCGCCGGAATGTTCTGATCGCGCACCAACTTGTTGAATTGCTCGATGCCGGTGGTCTCCACCTTGTGCAGATGATCGAGTTGCGTCTGTAGCTGGGCCGACAGCTCGTCGAAGACCTGGTAAGACTGCGCCGTCGGTGCCGCATCCGTGTCTTCCACCACCCCTTCCACTGAAGCCAGCTTGTTGTTCAGTTTGATCGGATAATTCAGCGCATCTTCATCCGCGCGCAGCTTCGTCTGGTAAATGGCCTCCTCAATCCCGGTCAGCTCATCGCTGAGCTGCTTAGCGTCGGTTTTTACCTTCTCATTCGAGTTGGTCAGAAACGGCTTGAGCTGGTCCTTTGCGGCGCGAATGGCCACCACGCTCTGGTTTGCCTCCGACACGCGATCGCGAATCTTCAGCGCCAGATCCAGTTGCTTCTGGAAATCCTCCGGCGTAGTCGGCGCCCGCGGATCCTTCACCACCGCAAAGTTCTGGGAAGTTGTCTTCCCGTCGACCACCAGTTCCACCTTGTACTCGCCCGGAATCGCCATTGGCCCCCGCAGCGAGCCATCCCACATCAGCAGCCCCGGGAAGCCGGTCGTGTCCGTGTAGCGCAGGTCCCAGACGTACTGGTTCAGCCCTTCCTTTGCCGGAGCCAGGCTGTTGCGGCGCCGGTATGGATTCGCCGGCTCCGCCGCCTCTCCCTTCTTCGGCTTGCTGGAGACTTCGCGGACCAGCTTCCCATCGGCGGTCAGGAACCGCAGCTTCACTTCCCCCTGCGGCTTGTCTTTCAGGTAGTAGTCAATCACCGCGCCGTTCGGCGGATTCTGTCCCGACGACGGATCGCGCTCGAAGCCGAAGCCGCCGCCGTCGATGCGGATCGTCTTCTTCACCGGGAACAGCTCCACCGGCGTGCCGCGGCTGAAGTCCGCCGGATTCAGCGCCCGCACCAGCGGCATGTTGTCCATCACGTAGAAGCCGCGCCCCTGCGTCGCCAGCACCATGTCGTCCTCCCGTTTCTGGAAGGCAATGTCGGTGACCGGCACCGCGGGCAGGTTCAGCTGGAACGGCAGCCACGTATCGCCGTCGTCATAGGAGATATAAAGGTGCGACTCCGTGCCCGCAAACAGCAGCCCTTTCTGGTTGGGATCGGGCCGGATCGCCCGCGTGAAATCATTGTCCGGAATTCCCTTAACGATCTTCGTCCACGTCTTGCCGTAGTCATTCGTCTTGTAAAGGAACGGATGGAAGTCGTCGGAGAGATACATCGTCGCCGCCACATAGGCGGTTCCCGGATCGAACGGCGACGCCGCAATGCAGTTGATGCGGATCCACTCCGGCATGTCCTTCGGCGTCACGTTCTGCCAGGTCTTGCCGTCATTTTGGGTCACGTGGATCTGCCCGTCGTCCGATCCCACCCAGATCACCCCCGCCTTCACCGGCGACTCGTCGATGGTGAAGATGGTGTCGTAATACTCCACCGCGGTGTTGTCCTTCGTGATCGGACCGCCCGACGGTCCCTGCTTCGACTTGTCATCGCGGGTCAGATCCGGGCTCATTACCGTCCAGTGCTCGCCCTCATCGGTCGTCGCCAGCAGCACATTGGCGCCCGCATACAGCCGATGTGGATTGTTGGGCGAAAACACCAGTGGGAAACTCCACTGCATGCGATATTTCATCGCCTCCACGCCCGATCCCATCGGATTATCGGGCCACGGGTTGATGTTCCGCAGAGAAGCTGTCCTGTTGTCGTAGCGCGTCAGTAGCCCGTCATACGAACCGGCGTAAACGTAATTCGAATTCAGCGGATCCGGCGCAATCCAGCCGCTCTCGCCGCCGCCCACATCGTGCCAGTCGCTGGTGGTGATTGCTCCCGAATTGCCGCGGCTCACAATTTCAACCGTGCTGTTATCCTGCTGCGCTCCGTAGATGTGATACGGAAAATCGTTGTCCAGCGCCACCCGGTAGAACTGCCCCGTCGGCTGATTGTCTTCCGTGCTCCAGCTCCTGCCCCCGTCATCGCTGATCTGTGCTCCGCCGTCATCCGATTCGATAAAACGGTTCGGATCCTCGGGCGCGATCCACATATCGTGATTGTCGCCGTGGTTGTTCCGAATCGTCGTAAACGTTTTGCCGCCATCCGTGGACCTGAACAGCGCTGTATTCACCGCATAGACGGTGTTCTCATTCTTTGGATCGGCAAACACCTGCGAGTAGTACCACGCCCGCTGCTTGATTTCGTTTTCGCCATTCAGCTTCGCCCACGTCTTGCCCGCGTCATCCGAACGGTAAATGCCGCCGTCCTGCGCCTCGATCAGCGCCCACACCCGCTCCGGATTCACCGGCGATACCGTCAGCCCAATGCGTCCCAGCACCCCCTTCGGCAAACCCGGATTGTGGGTCAGCTCCGTCCATGTGTCGCCGCCGTCGGTCGTCTTCCAGATGCCGCTGTCCGGGCCGCCGCTTTCAAACGTCCACGGCCGCCGCACCACCTGCCAGAACGCCGCATACAGCACCCGCGGATTCGTCGCATCCATGGCCAGGTCGATGGCGCCGGCTTTATCGCTCTTGAACAGCACCTTCTGCCAGGTTTTGCCGCCATCCCTCGAACGAAAAACGCCGCGCTCCGCATTCGGCCCGGCCATGTGACCCAGCGCCGCCACGTACACCAGGTTCGGATCGCGCGGATCCACGCGAATCTGTCCGATCTGCTGCGTGTCCTCCAGGCCGATATGCTTCCAGGTCTGCCCCGCGTCCATTGACTTGTACACGCCATCGCCGTGAGAGGCATTCCCGCGGATCGCGCTCTCGCCCGTGCCCACATAAATGACGTTGTGATCCGAGGCCGCAACCGCAATCGAGCCGATCGAGCCAAAGTCGATCTGCCCATCGGTAATCGGCTTCCATGTGTGCCCGCCGTCGGTCGTCTTGAAGACGCCGCCCCCGGTTCCACCGAAGTAGTACACCAGCGGCTCGCCGGGCACGCCCTCAACCGCATCCACGCGGCCGCCGCGGAACGGGCCAATTTGTCGCAGTGTCAGAGCCTTAAATCCAGCCGCTGGCCCCTTTTCCTGGGTCGCGCCTGGATTCCGATCCGTGTTCGATTCCTGTGCGACAGCGGTCAGCACAACTCCGCCGAGCATCACGGCCAAAGCGCCCGTGCGTACGGCGGAACGCCATGAGAAAGCAGAAATTCTTCGCAAATTGCGCACCAAGAGACTCTCCTTCGGAATATACCTGGAGTGGGCGCTCACAGCGCCAGTGGGGGTTGGAGGGACTATTTCTGACGTTGACGTTTGAGCTTGCCCCCAGGACGCATGACCCGCATGACACCACCGCGCCTCCGGCAGGGACTGCCAGTCCAAATCCAGGCTGCTCCGGCTGCGTGGAAAAAAGTGACTCCGAAGGATACATCAGATCGCGCCAGTCGCAATATCTGCCCTCAGACTGAGAAAAAATCCAGCTTCCATCCGTCCAACCCTGCAGGCGACGCTTGTCTCCGCGCCGTCTGCGTGTTTTTATAGTCGAACGGCCCCTTTGCCATGACGTTACTGGATCTCTGCGCGTATCTCGGCCTCGGCGCTGCAGGCGCGGCGACCGTCAATCTGCTCCTCGGCCTGCTCATGGCGCTGCGCTACAGCCCCAGGCGCCACTGGCCCCACCGGCATATCAACGTTTTCCTGCTGCATCAGTGGACGGCGTACCTCGCCATCTTCTTTACCCTCACGCACCCGGTCGTCCTGCTGTTTCTGCATGCCCCGCACTTTCGCCTCATCGACATCCTGTGGCCCATCCATTCCCCGCTGCAACCGAAGCTGAACCTCGCCGGAGCCGGCGCCCTCTACCTGTTGCTGCTGGTGTTCGTCTCGTCGCTGCTGCGCACCCGCATTGGCCGGCCCATCTGGCGCAACCTGCACTACCTGGTCTTTCCCGCGGCAGCGTTGCTGTTGCTGCACAGCATCCTGACCGACCCTAATTTGAAAGACGGTCACCCCGACCTGCTCGACGGCGGCAAGATCTTCGTCGAAGTCGCCGCCCTCATCAGTTTTCTGGCTGTCGCCGCGCGCATCGGTCTCCGCGGCCGCGGCCTGCGCCCGGTGCGCGCCACCCCGGCCGTTCCGGCCCGGCCCTCCCTGGAAGATGAGATCGCCTGAAGGCGCGCCCGGCTCAGGAAGCCGGCGGCAACGTCGAGCAGTTGCTCCTTAGATCCCAAAATTCCGCCGGCCCCTTCTTTGGCTGCTCGCCGTACTTCCTGTCGAGATCCTTGATCTTCACCGGGCTTTGGAAGCTGTAGACGTTCCCGGAGCAGACCAGGTCCCCATCCAGCCGGAAAACCGCAAATGTATCGACCGCGCCGCCACCGAACTGCACCTTGGTCCCGAAGAGATTACTCGTCCTGGTGACCGAGCCGCCCGATTCCAGAGCCTCTACCCAAAGCAGGTGCTGCCAGGTTTTGTTGGCGGGCGCAGCCGGATCGTCCGTAATGCCGACCTTCTGAGCTACAGCGTCCGCCGCCAGCGCCGCCGCCAAATGGGGTTCGGTCCTGCTCGCGGAACCCGATCCGCTCCCGCTGCCCCCGCCCGATCCGCCGCTTGGTCCGCCACCGGGCTTGCTCTCCGGCGCCGACGTCATCGTCGCTGTCAGGAACTGCTTGATCTCATCGTTCACGCTGGCGACGTTATCTCCTTTGAGTTTCAGGCAGCTGTTATAGGCGGCGATCAGCTGGTTCAGGTTCCGCAGGTAGGGGGAATGCTCGGGATCCGGGCTGGAAAGCCCGTTCGGACTGTACAGTTCCGGAATCAGCACGCGGATGTTGAGCGCTCGCAGTTGCCGTGCCAGCTCATTCATCAGCGCCGGATCGTGCACGGTTCCCACCACCGGACTCACCGACTGGCTGCTGCTGAACATCCCCATCACCGCGCCCGCGCCCGCAATCGCCTGTCCCGGCGCGGTGGAATTCATCAATCCCAGCACTGTGCTGCCCAGGCCCCGGCTGCTGGCCCCGCCTTCCGATCCCTGGCCTCGCGGCTCTCCCGCTCCGCTTTCCTCTTTGCCTTTGGGCTCCTCCACGCACACAGCCGCCGCCCGCGTGCGCAGACTGTCCATGGCCGCCATATCCGCTCGCCAGATCTGAAAATCCGCCACCAGCGTGCTGCCCCCCGAGATCAGCACGATTCCCTGCGGAGCCTGCCCCTCACCGTTCACCACGCAGGGAACGTGCGATCCCTTCGGCGCATCCTCGACCGTGCCGCCATACAAATAGCGCGCGATATCGCAGGCGATGGCCTCACTGTTCTGCTCCTCAGCCTTGTAGGTGAACATCTCCGTCTCAATCGAGAAGCCCGGCGCGTTCGCGCTGTCTCCCGATGACGAGCCGGAACCGCCGCCGCCCTTTTGTCCCAGCGCCGTGAAACAGCAAAGGCACAACGCCGCAGCCAGTGCCATGCGCGACGAGATCGCCATGAGACTCCTCCGTGAGACCGACTATCCTGCCGGACCTGAACACCGCTTCCGGCACTGAGTTTCTGTCAAAGCCGATTCCGGCCTGCGATCCGACTGCCCTGCGACGCTTCCGCAGCGCAACAGGAAAACACGTACCCAACTGATGTGTCGTTTTCTGAAAGATGTTCCTGGGGAAAAAGCCGTGCCAATCGGGGGAGAGCCACGAGTGTACCCCAATTCAGTCACCCCGGCATCCGAAATTTCGCGCCTGCCGCCACGCTGCCCCAGCTCAGCAAGCGATGATTACGGGCGAGGCATGTCGCAGGGACCGTCTTCGCGCCCCTCGGCGCGGTGAAAGGTTACGAATGAATATTCTCGCCAAAAAAGCAGGTTGCGGTTGGCACGAAACGGGTGTGAAATCCCGTCAGCACTTTGAGGGCCTCTTGTGTATCGTCCTGTACGTTGGTTTCTCGCAATTGCATCCCTGATATTTCCTCTTTGCGCCTTCGGTTCTTCCAGCTTTACGCCCCCAACACCTGAGGAACTGAAGATGACGTCGGATCCGGCAGCACCCGGAGCGCCCGCAGTGTATCTGTTGCGCGAGCAAATCGCCGACGATGAAGGGCAGATGCGCATTTTTCACGCGCGGATCAAGATTCTGACCGAGGCCGGACGCCAGCAGTTCTCCGATGTGACGGTGCCGTACGAAGACCGGGAAGAAAACATCAAGGATGTCGAGGCGTGGACGATTCACAGCGACGGTACCGTGATTCCGTTCGCGGGTAAGCCGTGGCAGAAGCTCGTTGTGCGGTCCGGTGACGTGCGGTACATGGAAAAGGGCTTCAGCCTGCCGGACGTGCAGGTGGGGAGCATCCTCGAGTATCGCTACGAGATTACGTATTACGGCTTGTGGGCGCCGCAGTGGTATCTGCAGCAGCCGGTTCCGGTGCTTCGCGCCCACTATTACTTCAATCCGGGTGCGGGCGACGTCAGGGCGACCCGGTATCTGCCGGCGGGCGCGGTGATTGACGATAAGAGGGGATTCGACCTGACGCTGGACAATGTTCCGGCCCTGGCGGAGGAAGACGATTCGCCGCCGATGCACAGCCTGGGATATCGCGTGCTCTTCTACTACGGTTCAAGTCTTGAGGACACGCCGGAGAAGTACTGGAGCTGGCAGGGAGAGGTTTGGTCCAAAGGCGTGAACGATTATGCTGCTCCCGGCAAGCTGAAGAAGGTGGTAGCGCAGATCGTATCCCCCGGCGACACCGACGAGCAGAAGCTGAAGAAGATTTATGCGGCGGTGATGAAGGTGGACAATATGGACTTCACCCGTGAGAACACCCAGGAGGAGAACAAAGCGGAGAAACTGAAGTTCGGCAACGCGGCGGATATCTGGCGGCAACAGCGTGGCTACGATCGCGAAATCACAATGCTTTTTCTGGGACTGGTGCGAGCGGCGGGATTCAAAGCTTACGCCATGTTCGTCACCAGTCGGGACAACAACATCTTCCTGAAGCAGCAGCTGGACTGGGACCAGCTCGACGACGAAGTGGTCATCGTCGATACCGGCGGCAAGGAGATGTACTTCGATCCTGGAGAGCGATACTGCGAGTTTGGGCAGTTGCACTGGAAGCACACCGCGACGACCGGCATACGGCAGACCGAAAAGGGCACGGACTTCGCGAATACACCTTTTCCCCGCTACACGGACACGACGGAGCACCGCGTTGCGGACCTGACCCTGGATGCGGATGGCACCGTGCACGGAACGGTCACGGTCACGATGACGGGGGCGATCGCGCTGCGCTGGCGTCAGGAGGCGCTGCTCAGTGACGCCGAGGAGGTCCGACGGCAATTCTCGGACGAGTTGCAGCAGGGCCTGGCGCCGGGGATGACAGTGAAGATCACCGAGCTGGACGGACTGACGGACGATGAGCAGCCGCTCAGGGTGGTCCTGAGCGTGACTGGACCCCTCGGCGTGGCGCGACACAAGCGAATCTTCGTGCCCGGCACATTCTTCGAGGTCCAGGCAAAGGCCCGATTCGTGAACGCCACGAGAGACAATCCGGTGTATCTGCACTATCCGTATTCGATCGAGGATGAGGTTCGGATGAAGTTGCCCGCCAATTCAACCGCGGAGGCCCTGCCCACGGACGCACACCAGTCGATGCCCGACGCGGACTTTATCGAGCGGTACAGGAGCGGGAACGGAATCTATGAATACGGCAGGCTGGAGAGGGTGGCGTCGATTCTTTATCCGACGACGGAATATCCCGCACTGCGGGATTTCTTCCAGAAGATGAACGCGCAGGATCACGCGCCGTTAGTACTGGAACTCGCGCCGTCCACGGCTCAGGCGGAGCCGGGGAAGCAATAACCAGAAGCTCTTTCTCCGGGAAAATCCGAGAATTTCGCACTGTAAGCGCCGCTAAGAGCGTTCCGACACCGGCGCCTCCACCCACCCCCACGACCCACGCCGAGTCGAACACCGAGCCCAACCCCGCCACCGACCTCCGCCTAACCCTCCGCCGCGAGCTGATCGACCACGTCTTCCCGCAATACGGTGGAGAATAACAAGAGCCAACTACCCCCGATTCCGCTCCCGAAATCGAGAACCGGGTGCTACGGTGACTCCATATGAGCGGACAAGGCATGGGTAAGGGCCGTCTGGAGGCCTTCTCTGACGGCGTTATTGCCGTCATCGTGACCATCCTGGTGCTGGAACTGAAAGTGCCCAGATCCAATGGCGTAGCCGGTCTGGTTGCGGTGCTGCCGACCGTCTTTCTCTATTTGCTCACCTTCGTTCAGATTGGGATTTACTGGGTGAACCACCACTATCTCGTGGACGAGGCGGACTCCGTCGGCCATGGTGTTTTCTGGGCCAATCTGATTTTTCTTTTCTGCCTCTCCTTATTTCCCTTTGCCATGGAGTGGATTGGCGTCAAGGGGCTATCGTCGTTCACGGCCGCGCTCTACGCTGCGGTCAGCATTTTTCCCGGACTGGCTTTTATGGCGCTCTGGTTCCAGATCCGTTCCACCAGTACGGTATCCCCGCACGCCAGCTGGGGCAAACAGCTGGCGTCCGTTTCGCTTTACCTCACCGCGATTCCCGCGGCTTACTACCGGCCTGCTGCCTCTCTGGCGCTCATCGGGATCGTTGCCTTGCTCTGGGTACTTCCGCCGAAGTCCGGGGACCGCCAGGAATGAGAGGGTCGCCGGGTGCCCGATTCAAGCCTTCCTCTGGCTTGAGTGGGCGGCCCGGCATCAGGCCGCCGGAGTCCAAACGGGGACCTGCTTTTCGCCTTTTCACCCGCCGACGAACCGCCAACCCGCTAGAATGACCCTGCCTTCCAACGGCCGCCTTACCAGCAGGGAGCTATGAGTACAGCCAGGATCCCGAATCAGAAACCCGCCAAAGACAAAGTCAGCCGGCTCAGGACCGAGATTGCCGCTCAAACCAAAGGAGACGCGTTTGGAAAATTCGCCGCCGCCGCGTCCGCCTGGCTCGGATCGAAGTGGGCCTTTCTGGGCGCGATTTTCATCATCCTGGCGTGGGCTGTCACCGGCCCCATCTTCCACTTCTCCGACACCTGGCAGCTCATCATCAATACCGGCACCACCATCGTCACTTTCCTGATGGTCTTCCTCATCCAGAACACCCAGAACCGCGACGCCCGTGCCATCAATCTCAAACTCAACGAGTTGATCCATACCAGCGCCGCGGCCGGCGATCAGATGATGGACATCGAGAAACTAAGCGACGAAGAACTGGACGTCCTGCAGGCGCGATACGAAAAGATCCGCGCCGCGTTCCTGGAACGAGGCAAACGTAAGGTCAAAGCCGGCAACCCTTAACCCCGACTCCGAGCGTGGCCGCTCTGTGCTCTCCGTGTCCTCTGTGGTGGAGCGAATTGCCCGTTTCCGGGTGAGGCATAAATTCCGGATCGCCGGCCACGATGAGCACGGGTCTTCCTTAGGGGCCGCCGTGCCTCAACACCTTCTGGCGCTGACATCTTGAGGACCCGCAGACTCGACGAAGGGATGGCGACCTTTTGGTACTGAGCGCCATTTGACCGTTTTGCGTCCAGGTGGCACGATGCGGCGGTGCGAGGTTATCAGCTGTCACCCCGCCGCCCCATAGCCGCTCGATTGGAAAGGTCATTCACTACCAGGACCAGGACCAGAACCTGTTAGTCGGATATCGCGGGAGGATGCCCCCACGTAAACTCCGCTGCCGGGAATGAACTCCCAGTTATTCCGATCCACGCTCCATAGACTCTGCATCCGTGGTGAGATGGTCACACTCACCGCCTTCGATTGGCCGGGAGTGAGGTAGATCTTGTCCCAGCCCACCAGTCTCAACGGAGGCTCACCCTCATAATGGACCCCGAGATAAACCTGCGGGACCTCTGCGCCGGCGACGGCGCCGGCATTTCTCACCGAGAAGGCCACCGTCATGGTGTTGTCCGCGGCAGTCTTCACCGAGAGGTCCGAATAGGCAAAATGTGTGTAGGAGAGTCCGAACCCAAATTCGAACATAGGCTTGATCTTCTTCGCGTCGTACCAGCGGTAACCAATATCAAGCTTCTCCGCATACACCGGATCTCTGGCCATCGTGCCGTCTTTCCCCCATGTGGGGATGTCCTCGTTGCGCTCGGGAAAGGTGACCGGCAGTTTACCGGAAGGGTTGACCTTGCCGAAGAGCACGTTGGCAATTGCCTTGCCTCCGCCTTCGCCCGGATACCAGACCTCAAGGATGGCGGCCACCTTGCTCTTCCATGGCATCAGCACCGGGTTGCCGCTCTCCACCAGAACGATGGTGTGCGGATTGGCCGCAGCTACTGCTTCAACGAGAGCATCCTGGTTGGGCGGGTTATTCAGGCGCAGTGACGTGAGGTCGCCGAAGTCCTCCCCTGCCGGCTGGTCGACCACGACCACTGCCACATCGGACCTGGCGGCCAACGCGGCGGCTTCGTCGATTTCCTGCATGGAATAGGCGCGGAAGGGCTCCTGTTCATCCCGGTTGCCCGCAAACCTCACCTGAGCGCCGGGAGCCAGTTCCTGAATCGCCTGCACGAGGGGCACCTCAGGTTTAACCCATGGGCTCTTCCACCAGTCGCAGCCGGCGTGGAGGCCGAAGGTAAGCCCGCCGCATCCCGTAATGTAACCGGTGACCGGTTTGAGAACGTCGCCCGAGCCGCCGCCGGTTCCCACGGCCACGTCAGCGTGGGCGCCCGCGACGAGGATCGATTTCACCTTTTCGGTGCTCAGTGGCAATTGCCCGCCCTCGTTCCGGAGAAGCACAATCGACTGCTCCTCGGCGTGCTGCGCGAACGCGGCGGCCGCGGCGAAGTCGATTTTGCCCCCTTCTTTCGGCGGGTCGTCCATCAGGCCGGTCGAGATCATCGCGTAGAGGTGGCGCCGGACCATATCGTCCAGGCGCGCTTCAGTGATGTCGTGGTTCGCAAGCGCATAGAGAACGTCATTGCGATTGAACCAGGTGGGTCCAGGCTCCGAGCCTTCCTCTTCGTCCAAACCTGCATTGATGGCCTTCACCGTGGAGTGCGTCGCTCCCCAGTCGGACTGTACGATCCCCTGAAAGTTCCAGTCGTGCTTGAGCACATCGTTGAGCAGATGACTGTTTTCGCAGGCGTAATCGCCGTTGAGCCGGTTGTAACTGCACATCACGCTGGCGGGATGCCCCGTTTCGACTGCGATCTCAAAGGGCAGCAGGTAGAGCTCGCGGAAGGTGCGCTCATCGACCGTAGTATTACCGCCCATGCGATTGGTTTCCTGCTCGTTGCCGTCGAAGTGCTTGATGCTGGCAAAGATGTGCTCGCTCTGCGTGCCAAGGGTGCGCTGTGCGAGCATTTCACCGGCAAGCTCAGGATCTTCGCCCAGATATTCGAAGCCGCGCCCGCCGCGGGGATCGCGCGTGAGATTGCCGCCTCCGCCCAGGCCCATACCGAATCCCTGCGCTCGCAACTGGATCGCGATCTGCTTGCCATACTCGAAGGAGAGTTGGCGGTCCCAGCTCGCAGCAATGGCGAGCGTTGACGGAAACGTGGTGCTCGCCTGTGTCTTGCTTCCGGATCCGGTAGCCGAATCGGAGTTGCTGATGTCGGGGATGTTCAGCCGGGGAATCCCGGCAATCAAACCCGCACCTCCTCCCGGGCTGGCAATGAATGGATACTTTGAGGCGATGAACTGCAGCTTTTCATCGAGGGTCATCTGCTTGAGCAGGCTATCGGCCCTCTGAAGCGCCGCCCCATCTGCGGTTGTGCCGGTGCCTGATTGGGCAGAGCACGCGCGTGAAACCGCCAGCAGAGTGAATAAAGAAACAGCCAGCCAGGTGCATACGGAAAACCTCTTGAAGAGCATCGTTCCTGTCCTCCCGTAACGCTCTGCCGCGTCTAAGCGGCGCTACCGAGTTTCCGTCAGTAATTAAGTTTGAGTGAGAATTGAATCTGCCTTCAGGTTCCGGCGCTTTTGCCGATGACGCCGAACCCGGAACCCTTGATGGCATTCGCAGGCAATCCCATGTTTACCACATTGAATTAGTTGAAGAACTCTCCCCGGAACTGGACGGCTGCCCGTTCCAGACCACTGCGCCGGCGGCCGATGGGCGTCGTCTTAATCAGGGCATTGTCAAAGTCGTAGTATGCCGGCCCGCGGAAGGTATTGCGGCCCAGGGTTCCGAAACGGCCGGAATTGGGTCCGGTGCCCCCCGGGACTCCGATCGGTATGAAGAAGAAGCTGGCATTGTTCGCGCCCCGTCCGGTACTAAATAATGCGCCGGAGTTGACGTCCCAGTACCGTCTACCCCAAATCGGCAACGTTGTTGACACCTGTTCCGCGAGGCAGGAATACCCGAGCTGAGCAGGTGTTGGAGTCCACTTAACCCGCCCCTCGCCAGAGGGGAAGATGACTCCTACGGGTTCGAAACTCGGAAGGGGCGTACTTGCCGCCCTCGACAAGGGTCGGGGTCTTCGTCTTCGGCAGGAACACAGAGTGAGGCTTCACGCCAAAATTCTCGCTGTAGTCGGCACGGAGGTATTTCCAGCCGCCCGGAAGACGGACGTGCTTGCAGCGGCGTGCGTCCTGACTGAGAGTAAGGTTTGGTACTGTCCTTTGGCTTGCCACTGGTATCAAAGTTCTCCTCTCGGCTGATACCGAAAAATGAGGAAACCTGAGCTTTACCGCTGGCTTCTCTTTGGAGGAAATCCTAAGCCATTGATTCTAAAAGCTGGTGCCGAAGAAGGGACTCGAACCCCCACACCCTTGCGGGTACATGGACCTGAACCATGCGCGTCTGCCAATTCCGCCACTTCGGCAAGTGAGGTCCCGCGCAGATCGCGCTGGACGGGCAGCAATTGCTAGTGTTACAAAGGCATCCACTCGTGTCAAACCTGCCTGCCAGCGAGCCCCTGACGCGTTATTCTGGCCTCAGCGATCCCTGCCCATGACCCCACAGCCCCCATCCCGCCCCATTCCTGAGTCCCAGGCAAAAGAAATTCGCCGCCTCTCCCACGACCTGAGCAACGCGCTCGAAATCGTGCTGCAGACCAGCTTCCTGCTGGGCACAATTCCCCTCGACGAGGACGCCAAGAAGTGGCGGGCCATGCTCGACAACGGGGTCCAGCAGGCGGCCGAGATCAATCGCCAGCTGCGGGAGTACATCCGCGGCAACAGCTGATTGCCTGCCCGACCCTCCCGAACATCAGTGTCAGCCGCGCCCGGAATGAAGGGTGAGATAATAGAACTGCCACCAGGAGATCCTTTTCCTGACCGGCGTCGCCATGGGGGCGTCACGGTTTCGACGGGATTGCTTGCGGCATAGAGGCATGCCGGGGTCTGGGCACCCGTAATCGCCTGGAAAACCATAATTGCCAACACCAATCAGCTGGCATACGCAGCCTAATTAGTTAGGTTGCCGTTCTCCGCGGCTTCGCCCCTGGGCCGCGAAAGGACGTCGCACAGGGGGCTGGTCGGCGGCCCTCGGTCCGTGGGTCGTCGGCGAGATCATCGGACTAGTTCTCTGCGTTTCTTGTCGGTTCTAAGCGCAGGGAGCGAAACTTCCGAATCCGACTGAGCATGGAGTCTCTCTGCTGACAACGATTTCGGACGCGGGTTCGACTCCCGCCGCCTCCACCATTACTAAGTTGCTTATTTCTCAATTATTTATATTGTGGTCTACACCCGCCATCACCCCGAATGCGCGAAGAAAGACGATTCCACCTACCGCCGCTGTCGCTGCCCCAAGTGGCTTGATGGAACTCTTCCGGGCCGAACAGGGCGCTTTCGCGTCTCTGCCAAAACCAAATCCTGGGAACAGGCGGAACTCCTCGCCCGCAAATATGAGAACTCCGCTCTCAGCGGAGAGGATCTGAAACCGGCAAAGATGCCAACGGCCAAGGAGGCTGTGGGGGTCTTCCTCGCCGACGCCGAGGCCCGCGGCCTTGCGTCAGCTACCTTGCAAAAGCTGCGCAGCATCTTCGAGGCGCAACTCGTCGGGTTCGCCGAGGAATCGGGCATTACCTTCCTGCGAGAATTCAATCCCCGCAATATCACCGAATGGCGGCAAACCTGGAAGGAAAAGGAACTCGCCCGCAAGAAGAAGTTCGAGCGTGTGATTGGCTTCTTCTGGTTCTGCGTCCGGCAAGGCTGGCTCCGGGAGAATCCCACGGCAACCATGGGCCGGGTGATCGCCAAGCATGTGCCAACGGATTACTTCACTGCGGAAGAATACAAGCGCATCATCGACGCTACATACCGGCTCGGAGAAGACATGGAGCGCTCCTGGGCTCCCGAGAAGCGCGGCATCCGCATCCGCGCCCTGACGGAGTTGATGCGCTGGAGCGGACTGCGCATCCGCGATGCCGCCACGCTTGAATGCGCAAGGCTCATCGAAAACAAGCTCATGCTCTATCAGGCCAAAACCGGAACGCCGGTTTTCGTGCCGCTGCCGCCGCACGTCGCCGATCTGTTGCGCGCGATCCCGCCGGGCCTTAAACCGAATCCGAATTACTTCTTTTGGTCCGGCAACGGCCTGCCGAAAACGTTCGTCGCCAACTGGCAGCGCGCTTATCGGCGGCTGTTTAAAGTGGCCAATCTCTGTAAGCCTGACGGCACGCCAAAACGTTGCCACTGCCACATGTTCCGCGACACCTTCGCCGTCGAGATGCTTCTTGCAGGCGTGCCTATCGATCAGGTCTCCATTCTGCTCGGTCATGCCAGCGTCCGCGTCACCGAGAAGCACTATTCGCCGTGGGTTCGCGCTCGCCAGGATCAGCTTGAAAAGAGCGTGCAGTCGGCGTGGGAAATGAGCCCCAACAGACCCTCCGCTGTTGCCTGACCAGCGACCGCATCACTTTCACTGCCTCTCCCAACCGGTGGTTTATTCTGGTTCCAGTAGCTGCATTTACCATTGCTGACATTTTGCGGATGGCCGGCTGCGTTCCGCCCACTGCCTGCGAGTGTCTCAGACTTCGCCATGGCAAGGTTCGAGCACCACTTATTCTGAAAAGTCAGGCACGGTAGCGAAAGGGGCTCTGGGAAGCGCATGGAATACACACCGGTCCGCGTTAGCGACATCATTCGCCAAGTTAATCATGACCTTTACCTTCCTGCGATTCAGAGAGAATTCGTATGGAGTCCAGAAAAAGTCGAGCGTCTATTCGACTCCATAATGGCGGACTTTCCTATCGGCTCTTTTCTGTATTGGAAACTGGAGCAAGCGAACAAGAACGAATGGCCGGTCTATGAGTTCATCCGTGATTTCGACGGGGAACATCCTCATAACCCGCCTGCAAACATGGCCGGCATCACGAAGGACATTGTTCTCGTCCTGGATGGACAGCAGAGAATTACATCGCTCTACGTTGGCTTGCGTGGATCCTATCGCTACTTCTACTATCGCTGGCGGAAGACTCAACTTTATCTCAACCTTTTGAAGGCGCCGATTCCGAACGACGACAACCCCGAAGAACTTACCTTTGGTTTCGCGTTTCGCGAAGGGCCAGACTCGTGGGGTGACCATCCACAACTTTGGTACCGGATTGGGCGAATTCTGGATTTTGAAGATGCTGAAGATGCCAAGTCCGATATGAAACCTCACTTGGCGCTACTGTCTGAGGAACAAAAAGACAATGCGAATAAGCTGATTGGACGGTTGCACAACCGTATTCATACTACGCTTGTCGGTAATTACTACCTGGAGCGATCTCAGGATTATGAGAAGGTGCTGCAGGTCTTCGTGCGCGCAAATTCTGCTGGCGAACCTCTTGAGTATTCCGATTTGCTTCTTGCAACAGCGACCGCGAATTGGGAGACTGACGCGCGCAACGAGATTCACAGCTTTACCGAATCGTTGAATAAAATCGGCAATGGGTATCGTTTCGGAAAGGATTTCGTTCTGAAAGCCTGCCTGTATCTCAGCGAGACATTGCCCATCCAATACAAAGTCAAAAACTTTACAAAGAAGAACCTCCGCATCATTGAGGATAACTGGGAACGAATCCAAGACGCGCTCGCGGCGACGGTGCGACTAATCTCGCGCTTCGGCTTCACCGACAAAAACGTCGTTGCGCCACTAGCATTGCTACCGATAGCGTTCTATCTAATGAAGCGTCAGAACCCATCCTTCGACACATCCTCCAAGACTGAGGATGCCGACGCGCAGGTGTCGATACGCAGCTGGTTCATATTCTCGACGCTCAAGAATGCCTTCGGCGGGTCGTCGGATACAACGTTGACCAGGCTCCGAGAGTTGCTGGCACCCTGTGGACCGAAGTCGCCCTTTCCTGCGGATGCTCTTTATGCTTCACTCGGCATCAAACCGCAATTTGATCACTCTGAATTGGAGAGGATCCTCGGATACGGGTATCAGGGGCGCTACACAAATCTTGTGCTGTCTCTCCTTTATCCCGACCGGGATTGGCGCGACGCTGTTTTTCATGAAGATCATATCTTCCCACAAGCGGAGTTTCAGAAGCGGAACCTCAAGAAACAAGGGTACGGCGATGTAGTGCACCCTGCTGGAACTGGACACGGGGATTAGATAAGGTTGAGGCCTCCGCCGAGGAGGCACGATGGGACGCAAGGCACGAGTACAGAGGACGCCTGAAGAGAAGTGGCAGATCGTACTGGA
>JBAUOP010000006.1:0-4945 GCA_049579805.1 Acidobacteriaceae bacterium | reverse complement strand
CTCCTGATCTTGTTGGTCACCGTCTTCGGAGACGCCAGCTCGCACTCCCAGACAACCAGCACGCGCCAGCCGTCTTTCTTCAGCTGCGCCATGTGCGTCAGGTCTCGCCGCTTGTTTAGTCTGAACTTCTTTCTCCAGAAAGCGCGCCGGCTTTTCGGTGTGTAGGCGTAGGGGCAGTCCTGATGACGATGCCAGAAGCAGCCGTGCACAAAGATCACCTTCTTCACGCGTCGAAAAACAAGGTCCGGGGTTCCCGGAAGGTCGCGGCAATGGAGCCGATAGCGATAGCCCAGGGCGTGGACGATCCGGCGCACCGTGATTTCAGGAACGGTATCCTTGCCGCGAATGCGGGACATCATCGCGCTACGCGCTTCGGGGTTCAGATAATCTGCCAAGACCACGCCCTGCGGCTGAACGGCACCGGCGTCAGCTACGCCGGCAAAACATTGACGGATGAAAAATATCCTGCGTCGGTCTGCCTCGGCGTACCGATGACAATGCCCCGGTCGAGGAGACGATTGCCCTGCTCGCATGAGGTCTCCGGAACAAGGACGCAGCCATGACATGCCGCCATATTGGCGTTGTCGCTGCCCTGTCCGGTACTTTCGATGCACACAGGATCACTGGAACACCATTGAGCGCGGCTGAGCGCGCGGAAGATGATGTCGGGCAGACGGTCGGGTTCGCCCTGGCGCACCAGTCCGCCGAGAGTACCTTCCGAGTCGCCCGACGCCGTATAGATAAGTATGCCCTGCATCGGCTTGGCGGGATCGTCGATATCGCAATAGATGCGCTCTCTGAGGGAAGCGCTTCCGTAGCCGCAATCGAATGCAAGCTGCGTTATCAGCAGGTGAGCGAAGGTATGCAGAAGGACATATTTCGGCGAGACTGGACGTTCAGACAGCCCACGTTCGACGCGCCTCTGATTATAGCGCCGTGAAAGCTCGGCTATTCGTTCAACAACGAATGGCGCTGCCGCCCAGTCCTGTAAACGTTCAGCGTTGAGCTGAAGAAAGATGCCCTCGCCATAGACCACCGTTGCAGGGAACCAGCTTAACGTGGCTGACTCGGCCATCGGCAGAAGCTGCGCATTGGCGGGGTCGTCCACAGGAAGGAGACGTGAAAATCCAGCAAGTACTCGTGTTTCGCGGAGCTTGCGCACCAGACCGATGCGCTCGAAGAGCCTCGCAATGTCGCCGCCATACTCGTCGGCTCCACGAATGAGCACTTGCAGCGCAGTCGTTTCACCCCCCCTGGCCTCGCGCAGTGCGTCGTACTCCTGTCTGCGGAACTCCTCCTCCGATCTCGGCGCCGCTTCCTCGATCTCTTCGCCGTCGAGTTTCCGCTGAGCTGCGGCTCGCAGCTCCTCCGGATCGACGTGATAGTTCATTGCAATGACTTCGCAACGCACTTTCTGGATGTACTTCCCTTCGTCCAGACCTGCGATGAGGCTGTCCCATACTTTCGGCATGTCGAGCAGCTTGTTGATGGTCCGGCTGGCGCCTTCGCCCCACAACGGAATGTAGATGGAAGAGTGTGTAACCGGGAAATAGACGTTGGATGCGCCCCTCTGGAGGACGCGCAGGTATTCGCCACATTGACCCGGCCTGCCGTCAATTCGTCCGATCCAGGGCAGATGGCCCGAACAGTCATGACCAATGCGATGGAGTGCGCCCCCGCTGTCGGCATCAAAATTGAAGCTGCCGGTCATCGATTCTCTTTTGCCGCAATTGCATTCGATCCTGATGCCAGAGAGGCTTGCAGAAGATCGCCCGGCAAGCATGCGCAGCTTGTGTGAGGCATCCCAGGGCCCGTTCCTGTGAACCCACTCCATGAATGGAAAATCCTCGATGTGCCCTTTGGGGCACACGGCGACAAACCGCATCGGAATGAGGTACGGTCGCCGGCGCTCCGGCGTGGAAAAACAATCCAGGCCAGGACGGCACGGGCATTTCACGCGGGTACCGTAAAGCGGGAGGAACTCCATGGCGCCACGGCGCGGACAGTAGTGCCAACGGGGAAAGCGGATATAGGGAATGAACTTGTTGGCGTGCTGAATGCCCTGGCCTGGCTCGCGGTGCTCCGGCGGAAGACGGAAATGCGTGACGCCGAGTTTCGTTTCCAGACGTTCTTCCCTGACCAGCCAGTCCAGCGGACACTCTTCAGTCGCGAATGGCCATTCATCGAGGCCGGCAGTCATGAGTGACTCGTCGCCGCGGAAGTCCACCATCGCGCCGACGCCGAACGGACTGATAAGCTGATTTCGTCGGATGGGGCGGAGATTTGGCATGGTAACCCTGATTGTCAGACGAAGGCCGTCGTCCCGTATCCGCCAACAAGAGGCCGCGCACCGCAATCGCTGTCTACGTTGCGCATGGATGATGGGGTAGCAAATGGCCAGCTCTGCCAGATCGGATTCTGCTGCGTGCCCGCGGGGTACATCAGGGGCATTTCCTCGACGGGCGGCCCGAAGTTTCCGTAACGGTGCGGCGGCGCAACTGACCACTTGGCGATGATGTCATCGAAGAGAGCGTCGGTCGCGGGCCACTCATCGGGCTCGACGGTCATCACGCGATCTCGTACAGCCTGTCGCATACGCTCGACAAGATCGGGACCCGGCGGATGATCCGGTCTTGCGCGCAATTCGTCACCGCCCCAGAAGCGGCTCAGAATGATGATCAGCGCGTGCAGTGCCCTTTCCCTGACGGGTACTGAAAAGGGCGTGACGCTTGTCGGCTCTACGTTTCGATAGATGCTTTGGTGATACGATCTGAAATGTTCGTAGTGCGAACGGTCTCTTGGCTTGAACGGGTTGAAATTCGTGACGACGAGGCCGGGCCGGCGAATATCGCGGCCAACCCGGCTCGATGCCTGTATGTATTCCGAAGTGGTCTTGGGTTGACCGACAACTGTCATCAGACTGAGGCGAGGAATATCGAGACCAACTTGTATCATGTTGGTCGCGAAGCAGACATCAATGGCTTCATACGAAGCGGTGCCATCGTACGGCGTGAACAGTTCCTGCAGGATTCCAGGTATTTCGCTGCTCTGGACGCGGCTTGTCAGCTCGACATCGCGGTTGATGAAGCGTCGCGGGTCGCGACCGAGCGTCTGCACCTGATCAAGACGCAATCCGAGGCGGTCCCAGACCGCATTGAGATATTCGCGGATGTCGGCGCGGATGAGCGTGGCCGCGTGACCGAGTTCGCGCAGGCTGTTGAAGTACCCCATCATGGTCCAGTACGGATCGATCACGTCCGGAGACACGGGTTCGAAGAGTTTTGGGGCCTGAAGCAGCGCCGACATGACCCGGACCTGGGCCGTGACATGCGACGGCAGGGCGGTTCCGAAAATTCCCACATAGAGCCGACCCACGTGGTCCTCCCGCTCCTGGGCGAAGAACGAATGACCTGCGCGGAGGGCCTGAGGCGGAAACAGAAACGCCCGCCGGCCATAGAGCTTACCGACCTGATCTTCCGCCCGCGCGATGGTCGCGGTTGATGCAATGATCTTCGGGACGACACGGGCTTCACCGTCACCTCTGGTGCAGAGGACATCGACGACGGTTTCGTAGTGTCCGACCATCGATCCAAGCGGACCGGAGATCAGATGCAGCTCGTCCTGTATGATGAGCTCGGGCGGTGAATACGGCGTGTCGATACCGAAAATGTGCCGGGCTTCCGGCTGAAAGGCCAGCATGGCGAACTTGTCGACAGTCCCGACAAGCAGTGTCGGAGGGGAATCATAAATCTGCTCGTCGATGATCTTGAGCGGCAGCCCGTCGCCGGAGTTGAAGCCGCACGCCGGATCGTCGCATACGAAACGGACCCTGTTGGGGTGAGCAAGTTTGCGATAGCCCTTGCACTGGAAGCCGCGGCCGTGAGCCTGCGGTCCCATGGCCGCGCCACACCACGGACAAGCGAGGACGACGAAACGGTTAGCGCCTCGCCCGGACTGGAGCGCGCGGAGGGCCTGCACGGCGCCATCTTCGGTGTTCGGCGTCACCTCTCGCCCGACCCAGAGGCCGACGGAAAAGAATTCCGTCCCAAGTTCGGTCGGGTTGAGTCGTCTTATGATTTCGCAGGCGCAGATGAGCGATGAGGCGCGCTGAAACTGCTGCGTCGTCAGAAGGCGCAGCGTGTACCGCATGATCGCGCAGGTGCCGCCGTCGGCTGGATTCCGCAGCCGACGGAGAAACATCGTGAAGGCCGACAAGCCGAGATACGCCTCCGTCTTGCCGCCGCCGGTCGGAAACCAGATCAAATCGACTGTTTGTCGGTCCGGGTCGCGAAAGTCGTTCATCGGCGCAAGATTCATCAGAATGAAGGCGAGCTGGAACGGGTACCACTTCCGGTTCGCGTCGTCGTAGGACGGTTCGATGAACGGACTCTCCAGCTTGAGCCCGTCGGGGCCGCTCTGCCAGGAACGCGTCTTCCGGGAGGCAATCTCGTAATGTATCTGCTGCTTCAACATCGCCTCGTTCATGAGGCGGAAAGCGCGGGCAACGCCCGGATCGTCTTCGAGGAGTTTTATTCCGGCGTTCATCCTGGCAAGGCACGTCCTGCACCGGTCGAGATGCCGGGCCGCCGTGGCCTTCAGAGTCTCAGACAACGAGGTGTCGGCAGCGATCTCATCTTCACGATGTAAAATCCACTTGGCGTATTCTGCGGCAAGAGTGCGGCATAATTCGATCGAGTGGTAGAGGTCATCGCTAGCCAGATCCTTCATTCTAAGATCGAGACCCTCAATCTGGGCAGGAAGGATCGGCTTGATTTCAAAGGCGGGAACGGAGGCTGTTGATATGGACGAGGTTTCGGGCTCGGCCGTGTCCGTCCATTCTGGAGCACACCCGTGACCGACGGCGAAAGTTCTACGGTGGCGATAGAGAAGCTGCAGGGAGAGTTCTTCCGGATCGTCCACGTTCAGTCGCCGCTCAGGATAGCTT
>JBAUOP010000005.1:0-2433 GCA_049579805.1 Acidobacteriaceae bacterium | reverse complement strand
CCAGCGCCGGGCCGTTTGCGCGCTTCGTGGGAACGACTTGCGCTTTACTGGCCCGACCTGGCGGGCATGTCCCGCCATGCCGTCAACCGCTTGCTATCTGACGGTACCGCCTTGTGGAGTCCGATGGTCCAATCAAACCCCCTCAGCGGCCCGGGAGGGAAGAGCGAATCCTCCCCCGTGCTACGAAACTACCGCCGGGACCTTCAGCGACCCGCGCTTGAGAGCCGTCAGCACCTCGTCGATCATCCCGTATTCCTTGGCCTCGGCGGCCGTCAGGAACTTGTCGCGCTCGATGTCGCGCCGGATGACATCTTCGTCGTTTCCGGTGTGCCGGGCAAGGATGGCCTCCATCGCGCTCCGCATCCGAAGGATCTCGTTCGCCTGGATCTCCATGTCCGACGACTGGCCGTAGCCGCCCTCCGTCGCCGGCTGGTGGATCAGGATCCGCGAGTTCGGCAGTGCGATGCGCTTGCCCTTTGTGCCCGCCGCGAGCAAAATCGCCGCAGCACTGGCCGCCTGGCCGATGCAGCAGGTCGTGATCTCCGGCTGGATGAACTGCATCGTGTCATAGATGGCCATCATCGAGGTCATCGACCCGCCGGGCGAGTTGATGTACATCGTGATCTCGCGGTCCGGGTCGATCGCCTCCAGCGTGAGGAGCTGGGCCATCACGTCGTTGGCGGAGGCGTCGTCGATCTGGACCCCGAGGAAGATGATCCGCTCCTCGAAGAGCTTGTTGTACGGGTTCATCTCCTTGACCCCGTACGAGGTGCGCTCGACGAAGGACGGCAGCACGTACCTGGACTGCGGAATTCTGCTTAGATCGGTCACGTTCGTTCGCTCCTTAACCGATTCGGGTCGTTATGTCCGTGGGTTCCGCTCTCCTGCCCGCGGAGGCTTAGGAGCCGACGCTCCCGGACGGGACCTCGAGGGCGCTGCGCACAACGTGGTCGATGAAGCCGTACTCCTTGGCCTCCTCGGCGGTGAACCAGCGGTCCCGGTCGGCGTCCTTCTCGATGGTGCCGATGGGCTGGCCGGTGTGCGCCGCCGTCCGCTCGAACAGCGTCTTCTTGACGTGCAGCATCTGCTCGGCCTGGATCCGGATGTCGGTCGCGGTGCCGCCGATGCCGCCGGACGGCTGGTGCATCAGCACCGTGGCGTGCGACAGCGCGTAGCGCTTGCCCTTGGCGCCCGCCGTGAGCAGGAACTGACCCATCGAGGCGGCCATCCCCATCGCGTAGGTGCCCACGTCGTTGGGCACGAACTGCATCACGTCGTAGATCGCCAGACCCGCGTAGACCGAACCGCCCGGGGAGTTGATGTAGAGCGAGATGTCGCTCGTCGGGTCCTCGGCGGAGAGCAGAAGCATCTCGGCGCAGATCCGGTTGGCGATGTCATCGTCAACCTGCTGGCCGAGGAAGATAATGCGGTGCCGCAGCAACCGCTGGAACAGCAGATCCCCCGGAATCACCGGGGCGTCAGGGGAAGCCGTCCTGGCAACTAGCTGTGTCACGTGGTCAGCTCCGATCACTTCGGGTGTCGTTGTCTGCGACATTAACGCCCTTGCGGAGCGACCGAGTCCGGTGTACCCCGCTGTTCGCTTTGGGCGCATCGCGTTGCGGCTTTGCTACAAAAAAGCGTGGCCCAGGGCGGGAGCCCTGGGCCAGCTAGTTCGAGCAGGTCAGGACTCTTCTTCGTCGTCCTCGGCGTCCTCGACGATGGCCTCGGCCTCGTCGACGACCTCGGCCTCGGCCTCCGCCTCGGCAACCGCCTCGAGCACGACCTCGGTCTCATCCTCCGCCTCGAGCGCGGCCGCCACGTCGAGCGCGAGGTCGTCGACCGCGATGTCGGCCTCGGCGGCGCCCTCGGCCGCGGCCTGCGCGGCGAGCATCGCGTCAACGTCGGAGTTGAGCTCCTCGATCTGCGCCTTGACGTCGATCGTCTCGCCCTTGTCGTCGGTCACGGTGACGCGCTCGGCCGCGAGCGTGGCGGCCTTGCCCCGGAGCACCTCGGTGATCGCGACGCCGATCTGGTTGCTCTCGGTGAGCTGCCGGGCGAAGAACTCGGGGCTGATTCCCATCCGCTGCGCCTGGTCGGCGACGAAATAGGAGAGCTCGGCCTGGTTCACCGAGAGGTTCTCGGCCCGGGCGAGCTCGTCGAGGACGAAGCCGACCCGGACGGAGCGCTCGGACTGCTGCACGAGGTCGGCGTCGAACTCCTCCTCGGTCTTCTCCAGGGACTTGAGGTAGTCGTCCTTGGTCACGCGCATCTGGACGAGCTGGTTCTCGATGTTCTCGCGGGCGTGGCCGAGCTCGTGCTCGACGAACTTCTCCGGCAGCGGTATGTCGACGCTGTCGATGAGCGCGTCTACGGCCTTGTCGCGCGCCTGGGTGGCCTGCTGCAGCTTCTTGACCCGCTCAAGCTGGCCGCGGG
>JBAUOP010000004.1:0-14398 GCA_049579805.1 Acidobacteriaceae bacterium | reverse complement strand
TAAAGATTCGTCGCTGTCACCGAGAGTCCGATCCCCAGCCCGATCAGCGCAAAAGCTGCCAGGGCCAGAGCGTGGCCCAGGGCGGGCGGCGCCATCTCGCTGGCGAGCGTCAGCAGCAGCACTCCGGCGGTCATGATTGCGTAGCCGGTGGGCAGGTTCCGGCGCAGACGGTGTGGAGAGAAGATCGCCCCTGCCATGGACGCTGCGAATTCCGCGGCAAAGAAACCGCCGGATTGCACATCGCGCAGGCCCCATTTCGCCGCCAGCACCGGCAGAAGGGGCCCCGGCAACACAGTGACGATGCCGCACACCACAAACCCGAAGCAAAGCAGCGGAAAGCGAGGGGCGGCGTCACGGTTGGGGACCATGGAAAGATTGATTCTATGCGCTTCGCCCTGGCCGTTACTTCTTCTTCAGGCGCCCGGGATTGGGCGGCAGCGTCGACTCGCGGATGATAAGCTCCGGCACGATCGGGATCTGCTCGGGATAGTCCTGGTTCGGGCCCCCGCGGATGCGTTGCAGCAGGATACGCGCCGCCGTGTTCCCCATGCTGTTCAGCGGCTGGCGGACGGTGGTCAGGCTGGGCGTGTGATAGGCCGCGCCCTGGATATCGTCGAAGCCAATCACCGAAACATCGTCGGGCACGCGCAGTCCGTGGTCGCGCAGAGCACGAATGGCCCCAATGGCCGAGATGTCGTTGTAGGCGACCAGCGCCGTGAACGGCCGTCGGGTGGCCAGCAACTGCGGCACCACCGGATAGCCGAGTTCCGGCGACGAGAGGTTCAGCTGCAGCTGAACGACGAGTTCCGGCTGGATCTCCAGACTCAGCTCTTTCGCCACGTTCATCAGGCTCTTCCAGCGGTTGTCGGAGTCAGAGCTGAAGGACTGGCCGCGCATAAATGCAATGTGCCGATGCCCAAGTTGATAGAGATGCCGCAGCATCAGCTCGGCCGCGCGCTGGTGGTCCAGCACAATACGGGTGACGCCCGGCAGCGGCTTGTGGGCGGCCACCGCTACAACGGGCAGGGGCAGGCTGTGTTGCAGGGCCGTATCGATCGCGATGAAGCCCTCGACGGAGCGATCCATCAGGAGCCCGGGGTACTCCTCGATCAGATCGGCTTTGCGGCGGTGGCTGGCCGTCAGATAAAAATAACCCTCCTCGATCAGGACTTCCTCGATCCCGTTCATCACCAGAACGGAATACCCGTCGCTGAGTTCCGGAACCAGCACTCCGACCGAGAAGCTCTGCCGGCGGCGCAGGGAGCGGGCGAAAAAGCTGGGCCGGTAATCGAATTTCTTCGCCGCGGCGGTCACGCGGTCCCGCGTCTCCTGGGGTATGGAGCGCACGCCGGGGGCGTTGTTCAGGACCAGCGAAATGGTCGCCGGCGAGAGGTCAAGATAATCTCCCAGCGTGCGCAGGCTGATGGGCCGCGGCGGCAGGAACTCGCCTTTCCCGCTCGCACTCTTCTTCGCCCGTTTCTTCTCCTGGGTCATAGACCCCCTTCCGATGAACCGCAGGGGTTCTACAACCACAGAGTGATGTTCCGCCCGCGGAATCGCGTTATCCTTATATCACCCCTCAGGGAGAGAGAATCGCCCGATTTGCACGCTGCGGGCTGGAAGAGCTGCATCCGACCGTGCTCAACCGCGACGAAAAGCTGCCCTCGATGCGCCTGGCCGCGTTCCAGTATGTGATCGCGATCATCATGGGGATTCTCGTCTTCGGGCTCTGGCGGCTGCAGGTAGTGGCCGGGCAGAACTACCACGCGATGGCCGAGGCCAACCGCATCCGCAAGGTGCCGATCCTCGCGCCGCGCGGCAAGATCTTCGACCGTGACGGGCGTCTGATCGTCGACAATTACCCCTCCGTCTCCTGCTTTCTTGTGCGCGAGCAGGGCCACGACATCACCCCGGACCTGCCCCTGATCGCCCGCGGCCTGAACATGAGCCTCGATCAGATCGAGGCCATCCTCAGGAAGTACCGTACGGCTCCCAAATACCAGCCGCTGCCGCTGAAGCAGGACATCACGCCGGACGAAGAGGAGTTCATCGAGGCCCACAAGGATGAGTTGCCGGAGCTGGACACTATGCAGGAGCAGCGCCGGCTCTATCCGCTCGACGGCTTCGCGGCGCAACTGATCGGGTATGTGGGCGAGGTGAGCGAGGAGATGCTGAACGATCCGCGCTACGCCGTCTATGAGCCCGGCGACGTGGTGGGCAGATCCGGCGTGGAAGCTGCCTACGACGGCATTCTTCGCGGCGTGGACGGCTCCCAGGATGTGGCCGTCGACAGTCACGGTCGCGAGATCGGCAGTCTCGGCATCGAGCCCGCCAAACCCGGCAGAGACCTGCGGCTGACCATCGATCTGGACATCCAGCGCGCCGCCGAGAACGCCCTCGGCGACCACAATGGCGCGGTCATCGCCATGGATCCCCACACCGGCGAGATCCTGGCCCTGGTCAGCCGTCCCATCTTCGACCCCAACGACTTTGCCGTTCGCATTACGCGCGATGAATGGAATCGGCTGATCACCGACCCCAACCACCCCCTGATGGATAAAGCCATCCAGGCGCAGCTTGCCCCCGGCTCGACCTTCAAGATCATCATGTCGCTCGCCGGCCTCCAGGAGAACGTCGCCCAGACTTTTAAAGTCGACTGCACCGGCGGCGCCACGCTCTACGGCCACTTTTTCGCCTGCGACAAGCGCCACGGCGAAGTCGATATCGAGCATGCCATTCCCTGGTCCTGCGATACCTATTTCTACGAACTGGCCGCGCGCCTTGGCATCGACACCATCGCGAAATACGCTCACGAGGTGGGTATCGGTGAGAAAACCGGCATCGACCTTCCCGATGAAGCCTCCGGTACCATGCCTTCAACCGAATGGAAGCTGCGCACGTTCCACGAAAAGTGGTACGCGGGCGAAACCGTCTCCGTCGGCATCGGGCAGGGAGCCGTCACAGTCACCCCCATCCAGCTTCTGCGCGCCATCGCCGGTATCGCCTCCGGGGGAGTGCTGAAGCGGCCGCATGTTGTCTTCCCCAGCGAACTGAGCCCTGACATGTACCAGCAGATTCTGGAAAATTACCCCGGCTCCGGCGACGTCACCATCCAGGAATCGCCTGAGACGTGGCAGATCATCACCGAGGGCATGTACAACACGGTCAATGGCGGCGGTACCGCGGTCGCCTCCCGGCTGCAGGGGATCGATTTTGCCGGGAAGACCGGAACCGCGGAAGTCGTGAGTCACAGCGCCGGCGTAAAGAGCCTGGGCACCGGGAACGAGCGCGCCAACGCGTGGTTCGTGGGCATGGCGCCTCGGCGCAATCCCGATATTGCGGTTGTCGTCCTGAACGAGCATGGCGGCTGGGGAGCCGACGCTGCCGCCCCGATTGCGGCTCGCGTGATTGAAGCCTACGTGGACAAGCAGCGTAAGCTGCACCACAACCTCATTGCCCAGACGCCCAAGCCCGTCCAGGTTGGAGCCTTGTGGTCCAATCCCGCGAATCCCAATGAACTGGGCGGCAAGCCGCTGCCGGTGCAGGCAGGCCAGGCGGCGGATCCCGAACTGGCCTCGGTCCGCAGCGGTCACTTCGCCATTGCCGCACAACCGGCCGGCGCCAGTCAGACGTCACACCCTCGCCAATAAATCCGCAAGCCGAAATACAGCTAAGGCGCGCCTTCCAGAGCCCGCAGCACTGCCTGGACCAGACCCTCCAGATCGTGCGGATCGGCCTCGGTGGCCGGTTCCCAGCCATGGTCGCGCAGCGTTTGGCTCGTGACCGGCCCAATCGAGATGGCCCGCATCGTTTTCGGAGCGGCAACGCCGGCTTCCCGCAACAGTTGCAGAAAATTCGTCACCGTCGAAGAGCTTGTAAACGTGGCAGCGTCCGCGACAATGTCGCCCGTCCCGAAATTTGTGCGGATGCGCGCTACAGATTCCGCGGGAATCACGGTCCGGTACGCATCGGCGACCTCCACGGTCGCGCCCTTTGCGCGCAGAGCGTCGGGAATCACATCGCGCGCCACTGCGGCCCGTGCCAGCAGAACGCGATGCCCGCGGACCTGATTGCCCAAAGCTTCCATCAGCGATTCCGCCACGTATTCCCGGGGTGTGACCGCGATCTCCAGACCCATCTCCCGCAGTTCCCGGGCCGTGGCTGAACCTACGGCAGCGATGCTCAGATGCACGAACGCAGCCGCTTCAATTCCCAGGGTGCCCATCCGCCCAGCCAGCGCGCGCGCCCCGTTCACGCTGGTCACAATCAGCCATTGATACGGTGACAGATTTCGAAGCGCCGCATCCAGAGCGGCGTATGATTCCGGCGGTGCAATCTCAATGGCCGGAATCTCCAGCACTTCCGCGCCCAGAGCGTGGAGTCGATCGGCGAGCACCACGGCCTGGTGGCGGGCGCGCGTCACCAGAATCCTCCGCCCAGCCAGCGGCAGCTCTGTCTCGGTGAAATCCGATGCAGCATTTGTATCAGGGCATGACTTCAGTCGTGCCGTTGCCGAACGCTTTGAATGAGGGGCTTTAGCCCCTGAGAACTCACCTTCCATAAGCTATGCCCCCGCGGTGGGAGCATCCGATCCCACAGTCGCCAGAAGCCGCCCTGCGCCCTGCCGCAGCAATTCGTCGGCGACCTTGTGGCCCAGGACTTCCGGCGCGACATTCACCTGCCGGTCCAGAACCACCCGCAGCACCTCGGATCCATCCTGTGCCCCAACGGCAGAAACAATCGTGTATCCCTCATCGCCAAGGAAGCAGTGAATCCCAATGGGCACCTGACACCCGCCGCCCAAAGCAGCCAGCGCCGCCCGTTCGGCGGTCACGGCGTAGCGAGTCGGTTCATGATTCAAAAACGTCAGCGCCTCGGCCGTTGCCTTATCGCCCGCGCGCGTCTCAATCGCCAGCGCGCCCTGCCCCGCAGCCGGGCACAATACCAGAGGCGAGAAGCACTCCCGCCGATGCTGCGTGAGGCCAAGCCGTTCCAGTCCGGCGGAGGCGAGGATAATCGCGTCCACCCGCCCCTCGGCCAGTTTGCGCAGGCGCGTGTCCACATTTCCGCGGAACTCCACGCACTCCACATCGGGCCGCTGCGCCTTCAGCTGCGCCTGCCGTCGCAGGCTGCTGGTGCCAATGCGCGCCTGCTGCGGCAGCGCTTCAAAGCTCGCGTGGTTCACGGAGACAAAAGCGTCGCGCGGATCGACCCGCTCGGGAATCGCCGCAATGATGAACGGCGCCGCCAGCTCCGTCGGCAAATCTTTCAGACTGTGCACGGCCAGATCGATCCGGCTGGCGAAAAGCGCCTCTTCAATCTCTTTCGTAAACATTCCCTTGCCGTCGCCTTGCGCTCCGCCCACCTGGGCAAAGGGAACATGCTGCATCGCGTCGCCCAGTGTCCTGATGATCTCAATCGATACCTCATATCCTGCGACGCGCAGCCGCTCCGCAATGTGATTCGCCTGCCAGAGCGCCAGCTGCGAGCCGCGCGAGCCAATGCGCAGAGGCTTCGACGCGGCAGCGTTTCGATTGTTATGGGATGCGGGCATGCGGAGTCAGTGACCAGCCTATCGTGTTCGCGCCTGCTATGTCTTACTCGGTTCGTCGCCGGCTGGCTCCCGGTGTTCGGGGCACAGAGCGCCCTGGCGATCGGCATCGGCAGCCGCCTGCCGTTCGGCTTTCTCGCTGATGCATTCGCGTGCGAAGACGCCGCCGATGGCTTCCAGCGCCACGGCATTCCCCTCTCGGGCGGCGGTCTTCAATGCCTGCAGCGGCAGGTGCAGGAACTTGTTCATCAGCCCGCGGGTCAGCGCGTCCAGAGCCATCTGCTGCTCCGGCGTCAGAGACTGCAGCAGCTGGCGCGAGCGGTGCAGTTCGGTCTGGCGCATCTCCTCCACTTTGCCCTGCACGTGCTGCAGGATGGGGGCGATGTCGATCGTGCGAATCGTACGGCGGAAACGCTCCGTTTCTTCGGCGATGATGGCCTCGGCGCGCTCGGCCTCGCGTGCCCGATCGACTAGGTTCGTGGCCGAGACCGACTGCAGGTCGTCGATGTCGTACAGGAACATGCCTTCCAGCCGGTTCACATTCGGATCCACATCGCGCGGGACGGCGATATCGATGATGAACACGGGCCGGTTCCGGCGACGGTGCAGGATCTGCTGTGCCCGCTCCACGCCAATGATGTGCTGAGCGGCGCCGGTCGAGGTGACAATAATGTCCGCCTCATGCGCCCGGGCGTCCAGATCTTCATAGTGGATCGCCTCTCCGACGAACTCTTCGGCCAGTCGCACCGCGCGTTCCCAGGTTCGATTAGCCACCAGCAGCGAATCGGCACCATGCTGCATCAGATGCCGTGCTGCCAGTTCGCTCATTTTGCCGGCGCCGATGATCAGGATCTTCTTGCCATTCAGCGACCCGAAAATGCGCCGTGCCAGGTCCACCGCAACGGAGGCAATCGAAACCGACGACGAGCCGATTTCCGTTTCGGTGCGAACGCGCTTGGCAGCGGAAAATGCACCCTGCAGCAGCTTGTCCAGCGGGCCTTTCACCGCGCCCAGCTCGCGCGCCACATTCCAGGACTGCTTCACCTGTCCAAGGATCTGCGCTTCGCCCACCACCATCGAATCCAGACTGGCGGCGACGCGGAACATGTGACTGATGGCTTCCTCGTCCTGGTATCGATACAGGTGTGGTTCCAGTTCCGTGCGGTCCACGGAGAAGTGAGACGCCAGGAACCCGGGCAGCTGCGGTTCCACGCCGTTGTGGGAGACCAGCAGCTCAACGCGATTGCAGGTGGAGAGAACCATCGCCTCCTGCACGCCTGGCTCAGCCAGCAGCGCGCGCGTGGTCACCGCCAGCGCCTCCGGACCAATGGCCAGCCGCTCCCGCAGCTCGATGGGCGCCGTCTTGTGGTTCAGACCTGTGACCAGGAATCTCATCTGAGACCGAACCTGTGAGCGGAACTGTGAACGGACCCGAGAAGATTGGCGGCCCAGACGCAGAGCATAAGGACAAACACGCCGGACGTGAGCCACGCCGCGCGCCGGCCGCGCATGCCGGAGTTGCGCCGGATGAACAGGATCACCACATACAGACCCCACATGACGAACGACAACAGGATCTTGGGATCGCCAAAATATCGGATGCCGACCTGCTCCTGGGCGATCAGCGAGCCCGCAAAAAGACCGGCGGTCATGCAGCAGAACCCGAGGATCAGAGTCGTATTGGAGATCTGATCCATCGTCGCCAGCGGCGGCAGCCAGGTCAAAAATCCACGGGGCCGGGTTTTCGGCCGCTCTGTCACTCCAGCCTTCGTCCACTGTTTGCTTTTCAGCCGGCGTTCCTGCACCAGATACAGGAAGCTGGCCAGCATGCTGAACGCCAGAGCGGCGTAGGCGACCAGCAGCATCACCACATGGAAGGCGATCCAGCCGTTGCGGACCATCGGCGAGGTGAAGGTGTAGCGGTCGGGGCCAAGAGCCGGGATCACCGTCAACAGGAATGCAAGCGGCAAGGCAAACAATCCAAAGGAGATCGTGCGGTAAATGAAAAAGATCAGCAGGAAAATCGCGACGATCGCCAGTGCCAGAGTCGAAATAATTTCGGTCGTCAGAACCGGTATCAGGTGGTGCGCGCTGGCCAGCATCTCCACCGTCGCCACGAGGTGGAAGAACCAGGCTGCCAGAGCCACCGGCAGACAGTAGCGATGCCCGCGCGGACGGTTGCCGAGCACGGCGGGAATCGCCAGAAGGCTGGCGACCCCGTACAGCGAAGCGGCAACTCGAAGCCAAAGGAGAAACATGAAGGACTCTGGGGGAGGCCGTAGGACCGGAAACAAAAGTATATAGAAATGGCCCGGTTCACGGCCTCGCTGAACCCATTATCCGGAGCGTGCGGGGCAAGGAATGTGACCTACATCACTCCGGCTGCTGTCAGCTTCGATTCCGGACGCGTCGATTCGGAGTCTGGGAAAATGCTTTCGCCCGAGCCACGCTCCACGTAGACTGAAAACCGATGGGCGCCGGCTTCGCATCCACCGACCGCTTTCTGGCTGAAATCAAAGAAGAACGCCTGCGTGCCGGTTACGTCCTGGTGGGCGACGACGTCTTTCTGTACGAGCGCTGCCGCAAAGCCGTTTTGGCCGCTCTGGTGCCGCCGGACCTGCGCGACTTCTGCCTCTCCGATCTCGATCTGGCCGAAACCAGCGTCTTCGAGACGCTGGATCGCGCGCAGACGCCGTCTCTGATGGCGCCGTTTCAGGTGCTGTTCATCCGCAACCTGAAGACGCTTTATACCCGTGGCGCGAAGAAGGACGAGTTCGCCGCCATCGACGCTTACTTTCGCTCGCCCAACCCGCAGGCGTTGCTGATCTTCGTCGCCGATCATCTGCGCATTCCGTCCGATCCGCGGCGGATGGACCTCGATGACAAGAACCGCTACGAGCGCATCCGCGAAACGCTGGGCGACTGGTGCGGCCTGATCGAGCTGGCCCGCGTGGACGAGGGCGACGCGCTGAAGTGGATCGCGGCCGAGGCGAAGCGGCGCGAGGTGGTCATCGACCCGGACGCAGCGCGCGAGCTGGCCGACGCGCTGGGCGCCGACATGATGCTGATCGCGTCAGAACTTGAAAAACTGGTGCTTTACGCCGGCGCCAAACGCCACATCACGCTGGGCGACGTGGAGACGATGGTGCTGGCGGCCAAGCAGCGCTCGCTCTACGAGCTGACTGACGCCATCTCCGCGAAGGACCGCGCTCGCGCCATCAGCCTGCTGCATGGGCTGCTGAACGCCAGCGACGGCGGCGAGGACTCGGCGATCGGCCACCTTTACATGCTGGCGCGGACGTTTCGGCAGATGCTGGTGATCCTCGAGAAGAACGTCCGCGACTCGCGAGCGATCTGGCAGGCGCTGTGGCAGGGCTTCCGCATGCCGCCGTTTGCCGCCGAAGACGTGATTCGGCAGGCGCGGCGGTACAAGTCGCGCCGGGAACTGACGCGGGCGCTGCGGCTGATCGCGCGGGCCGATCTGGAGCTGCGCTCGCAGCCGCCGGACAAGCGTCTGGTGCTGGAGCGGCTCGTCCTCGATCTGGCCAGCGAACCCAAGCCGGCTCTGGCAGGCGCGAGTGGCCAGTACTCGATGGAATGGAGCTGAGCCATGCGCTTCGGCCTGATCCTTTTACTCACCGCGCTGGCGGCCGGACAAACTCCCGGCAAGCCTGCGGCTCCGGCCCTGCGGACCTTCACCGATCCGGCGCTGCAGCTGACCTTCTCGTATCCGGCGGAGCTGACTCCGATGGACTCCAGGACCGCGACCGCTTTGGGGCAGCGCATGCTCTATGGAGAGGATGGCGCAGGCTCCAAAAAGATGAAGTCCGGCGCCGGCTGTACCCGAACGCTGCTGGCGGTTGGCGAGGGCGGCGCAGCGACGACGCAGCTGGCGATCTTCGAGATCGATGTGAGCTGCGTTCCGCCGAAAGCGGCGAAGAACCGGAAGTTCATGGACCAGGTGCTGCAAGGGCTGTCGGCCCAGGGCAACGAGCTGCTGGGCATGATCCCGATCGAAGATCCGGTCGGGTTCCTGATGCAGGGGCACCATGCGTTTTTCGCCTCGGCACAGGGGACGCCGGTGTCATCGACGGCCCTGCAGACCAGCGAGGCTGAGGTGCTGGCGACGCTGGCCGTCGAGGTCGAGGGCCGCGACGGACGGCAGGAAATCCTGGCCTGGCACCTCGAGTCAAGCAACGCCGCGATGTTCAACCGGATGCTGGCCTGTCCCGTGGTTTTGGGGACGGGGCCGGCGGTGCCGCTGTTCCCGGCGCAGGTGCGGTAGGGGAGACAGGGTTCAGGGTACAGCGTTCGAAAAAAATTCCGATTAACTTTGCGTAAGTGTTGATGCTGCAGCGACTTGCGCATTCCCAGAGGAGCCCCCTCTATGCATGTGTATCAAATCAAAGGGGTTCAGAGGAGGCCCCGGTTTTCGATGTGGGTAGACACCCTAACGGAAAAGCCCGCGCGCGCGGGCTTTTTCTTTTTTCACTCTATAAGTCCAGTATGACAGGTTTCGACGGGTTTCCTGCCAGCGATTTTCGGTGATAAAGCCTGTGGAATGAGGGGTGGGAACTTTCGTAAGGGTTGACAAGTTTTCCACAGAAGGGGGCGAAAGGGCGTACTCGGGTGTTTGAGCAAGCTGAGTTCTTGTCCAATTAGCAGCCAGGCCCGATCGGGCCAGGTCGCGAGCCGCTTTGCGGCTCATCCCCTTGCGATGGACGGGGCGTCTCGCCCGCTCGACCCATTGCCTGACGGCAGCTTGCTCAGGGCGACATTGCAGCGCGCTTCGCGCTTCGCCTGGAATGACAGCGTAAAAAAACAAAAGGCGGGAGCCGCTGCGCGGCTCATCCCCTCCCGATGGTCGGGGGGTCCCTCGGCTACGCTCGGGATGACAGGTTTAGTTTTTCTTTTGGCGCGAAGCGCGGCTGCCTGGATGGCAAATCCTACTGCACCGGGAGCTGGAGGTCGGGGTCGGGGGAGGTGGACTGTGTTGGGCGGGAGGTGAATTCTCTTTCGATCCGTTCGTTGATGCCGGCCTGGGCGAATTCTGCCGCTACTCTTATGCCGTTCATGATGGCGCGGTCGTTCGACGAGCCGTGGCCGATGATGCAGACGCCGCGCACGCCTAACAGGGGCGCTCCGCCGTATTCCGACGGATCGAGGCGGCGGCGGAAGGCGTTGAAGGCTTTGCGGGAGAGCAGAGCTCCTACTTGCGCCGTCACGGTCTGGGTGAGGGAGGCTTTCAACATCTCGCGGACCAGGCGGCTCATGCCTTCGGAGGTTTTGAGGGCGACATTGCCGACGAATCCGTCACAGACGATGACGTCGCAGGCGCCGGAGTAGATGTCGCGGCCCTCGACGTTTCCGATGAAATTGACGGGGAGCTTTTTGACGAGCGCGGTGGCCTCGCGGGTGAGCTCGTTGCCCTTGCTCTCTTCTTCGCCGACGGAGAGGATGCCGACGCGGGGGCGGGGGATGCGGAGGACGGAGCGCGCGTAGAGCTCGCCCATGACGGCGAACTGTTCGAGGTTTTGCGGCTTGCAGTCGACGTTGGCGCCGACGTCGAGGACGACGGAGGGGGAGCCGGCCAGAGTGGGCATGACGATGGCGAGCGCGGGGCGGTCGACGCCGGGCAGCGCGCCGAGGACCATTTTTGCAGTGGCCATGCCGGCGCCGGTATTGCCGGCAGTGAAGAAGCCGGCGGCGCGCTTGTCCTTGACCATTTTTAGGCCGAGACGCATGGAGCTGTTGCGCTTGGTGCGGACGGCGTGGGCGGCCTTCTCGTCCATGGAGATGAACTCGTCGGTGTGGACGATTTCGATGGGCAGACGGTCGCCTTCGAGGGCGTAGGAGAGCTGGCGGCGGAGGATCGGCTCGGGTCCGATGAGGTGAACGCGGACGCGGAGGGTGCGGCAGGCAAGAATCGCGCCTCGGATTTCAGGCTCGGGAGCTTTGTCCGAGCCCATGGCGTCGAGAGCGATGTCAGTGAGCATCGTCTGCCGGGCTAGCTGGCCTCTTTGGTTTCGAGAACTTCGCGGTCCTTATAGTAGCCGCACTTGGGGCAGATGTGATGGGGCCGTTTGCGCTCGTGGCAGTTGGGGCACTCGGAGAGGGTGACGCCGGTGAGGGCATCGTGGGCACGGCGAATGGAGGTGCGCCGTTTCGAGTGGCGGCGCTTTGGGTTCGGCATTGCAAAATCCTTTCGATCCCGGAGGGGCGGCGCAGGCGCGCGGGCTCGCGGGGTGAAATCTCAGCGGGGGGCTTTGTTGGCCTTGTCCGCTTCAGGACTGAGCCGACTGCGCAGGTCTGAAAGGGCCGACCAGCGCGGATCGGAGGACTGCTCCTCACAGTTGCAGGGGTCGGTATTCAGATTGTGGCCACAGTGCGGGCAAAGTCCTTTGCAGTCGTGGCCGCAAAGGGTTCGCGCGGGGAGGGACAAGAGCACCTGCTCCCGCAGAACATCTTCGAGCACCAGACCACCTTCCTGATAATAACCGATTTCAGTGTCAGGCGCGGCGAGGGAGCGGTCGGCGGGACCTGCATCGACACCGAGGGGGCGGAAGAGGAGGTCGAAGTCGCCGCTGAGGGAGTGGCGGACGGGTTCGAGGCAGCGGGCGCAGGGAGCTTCGAAGGTGCCGGACCAGTGAGCGCGGGCGCGGATGTCGGGGACGACTTCTTTGGGACCGCGGTGCTCGCGGAGGAGCTCGGCGAGGCCCTGGACGGCGAGGAGAGTGATCTGGGTGGCCTCGTCGCCGTAGTCGATGGCGCCGGGCGGGAGGGTGATGTCGAAGGGGACCGGCTCGCGTTCGAGGTCGAGCAGGGTGATGAGCATGGTTACAGGGTACAGGGTACAGGTGACAGGTGACAGGTTACAGGTTACAGGTGACAGGTTGCCGGGAGCCGGGAGCCGGGAGCCGGGAGCTAGCTGGCGGAAAGGGGTGGGCCGAGCAGCTTCAGGCCGTGGCTGGCGTAGAAGGCGGGGTCCCTGAGGTAGGCAGGGTGCTTTTCGCCGACGCGGAAGTAGTCTTCCATCTGACCGGCGGGGGTGAAGGCGATGAGTATGTGCCCGGGCGTGTCGCTGGTGACGGTGAAGGTGTGGGGGACGCGGCGCGGGCCGAGGACGGAGTCGCCGGGATGCAGCGTGACTCGCTGGTCGCCGACCTGGAAGAGGAAGGCGCCTCCCATGACGTAGGAGTATTCTTCCTGGGAATAGTGGAGGTGGAGCGGTGGGCCGCCGCCTTTGCGGAGGTTGGTGTGCTCGATGAGGAAGAGGCCGCCGGCGGTTTCGCGGGGCAGGACTTTGAAGGCGATGGTGCTGAAGCCGAGGGTGTGGTGCTCGCCGAGGCGGTCCTGTCCGGCGCGGACGACGTGGGCCTGGGGAGCGGCTGGGGCGGCTGGAGTTGCGGCGAGAGCGACGCGATCGAGGAAGGATGCCGGTATCAGAGCGGCGGCAGACTGGACGAAGCGACGGCGGTGCATGCGGGGACCTCTTTCGCGGGGAGGATCTGCGGAGTGCGGGGGATGGCGGGAAGTGCAGCACTCCGCGGCGTTCGGCGTTCGGCGGTCATAGTGCCGCCAGGTGCGAAGAGCGGGAGCCGCTGCGCGGCTCATCCCCTCCCGATGGTCGGGGGGTCCCTCGGCTGCGCTCGGGATGACGACATAAAAAGTTGGGATGGCGAACTTTAGATTGGCAAAAGCGGCGAGGGTGGGGTTCTCAGTAGATCCGGAAGTTGACTTCGATATTGACTTCGACGGCGACGGCTTTGCCTTTGTAGAGGGCGGGCTTGAATTTGTACTGGCGGACGGCTTCCATGGCTTTCTCGTCAAGGCCCATGCCGAGCGGTCGGACGATGTGGACGCGCTGGGGATTGCCGTTGATGTCGACGATGAGGCCGACGACGCAGACACCCTGGTACTTGGCGCGGCGGGCTTCGTCGGAAAATTCGGGGTCGGGGGCGTAGACGAGAACGGGGTTGGAGACGCCTCCGCCGACGTGATAGACGCCTCCGCCATAGCCGCCGCCGGTGCCGGGGCCGATACCGTTGCCGCGGCCGGAGCCGATGCCGCCGCCTTCGCCGGAGCCGAATCCTGAACCGGAGCCGCCGCCCTGGGAGAGCGTGACCTGCGGGGACTGGGGGATGCCGAGGTCGGGCATGTTCGTCGCGTCGGGGAGCTTGATGGGCGGCATGACGACGGTGGGCTCAACGGGGAGCTTCGGATTGTCAAGGCGGAGGATCTGCGGCGGGGCGATCTGGGTTTTGGCAAATTTGGGGAGCTTGCCTTTGGAGGCTTCGAGGATCTCGTGATTGCCGCCGCCTCCGCCGCCGCCCATGGTGTCTTTGAGCGGAGAAGAAGGGATGTAGGGGGCGACATCGACGGTGGTGGCGATGAGCTTTTTCTGGATCTGGCGTATGTGCCACTGGCTGAGCGCGAAGAGGATGATGAGGGCGCAGACCACGCCGTGCAGGCCGAGGGAAAGCAGGCTGGTCAGGCGGGACTTTGTGGCGATCTGCAGGGTGGCGAAGGTCGGGACGAAGTCCTGGGCGGACGGGTCCTGGCCGGAGGGACGGGCTTTTGGTTGAGATCCTGCAGCGATGCGCTGCTCGACGCCGGTGACGAGGGAGTCAGAAGCGGGGCCGGGACTGGTCTTGCGGGTAAGAGCCGAGTCGAGCTGGGCGTCGGATTCGATCATGGGGTTGGCAACATCTCCCCTTGTCTACGCTGCCCGGAAGTGAGACGCGGCGATATGAGGAAGGTCACGGTGTGTGGCCGCTCGGATCATGGCGGGGCATCCTGTTTTGGTATACGCCCGCGGGGGGGTGGGGGTGACGGGGAATGTTGAAG
>JBAUOP010000003.1:0-1747 GCA_049579805.1 Acidobacteriaceae bacterium | reverse complement strand
ACGTTGGAGTGGATGCTGGCCGGCATGGAGCAGATGAACCAACCTCAGATGGGGTGGGTCGACCGGCCGCTGACCCTGACGTTGACCGGCCTGGCCGGCGGAAGTTGGGACATCCGGCCGGCCGGCCACGGCCGCTTGGCCGTCACGCCTGCGGCCGGCGCCGATACCGCGGCCTGCATCGTGGGCCCCTCGGTCGACTTTCCCGGCTGGGCGACCCGGCGCGTCGGGTGGCGCGACGGCGATCTCGCCGTCACCGGCGACCGCGACTACGCCGCCCGGTTCCTCGACGCGCTCAACATCATCTAGCGCACCGTCAGCCGGCACCGTCATCGCAACGAGAATCGGAAGTAGTTGGCGTATCCCTGCCGTTTCCAATCCCGCACCATGCCGGGGCTGGGCAGAAAGAACGGGTCGGGGACGCGGAAACCGAGTGCGGTCGGCTTGTCCAGGCCGTAACGCTTCATGTGCAGCACGGCGTCCAGGATCGGCACCGCGGGCTGGTAGTCGTAGGCGAGTCGTCCCCTCCCGAATAGCTCGCCGATGAGTCGTGACATCGTCTCGGGGCTGCGGGTGACGCCGTGAATGTCCGGATGCGCACTGGCCCACTGCTGTGCGGCGTCTTCGGAGGCGAAGAAGCTGTTGTAGTCGCACCACCCGACGATGCGGGCGGGCAGGGTGCGCAGTGGGTATCCCAGGTGGACACGCAGGGTTGCCGGCGAATAGTCCACCAGCACCCCGTCGCGTCCTACCAGCTCCACTGGCTCTCGCGTCTGGCGGCACACCGACCGGACGGTCACCTCTTTGCCGGGAAACTGCGCCGAGATGGAGCACGCTTCGACGGCGCATTCGGCGAACCACTTCTGCTCGCCGTCCACCCAGACCTGGTAATGGTTCTTGAACGCGGCGAAGGGGCGGGCGTACATGATCTCGCCCAGCGGCGGCAGCGGTTCGTCGAGGTCTTCGTCCTGAAACCGCGTCAGTCCGGCGTGGGCGGAGTCTTGCCGCGCGACACTGGCTGCGGCCTCGAGGTTGAGCAGGTCCGCTGCGAGGTCCTCCGGAGACAGGCCGAGTTCTCGGCACAAATCGGCAGTCGTGGGAACGACACCTTCGGCCCGCGTGCGGTCCATGATGCTTTTGCGGACCCGGCGGGCGCGCTCGGACAACTCGGCCATCAGTGTGGTCCCTCGGTGGATGGTTCGACGGCGATCAGGTTCGGGCGCCGGGCGATGCTGTCGGCGAGGCGGTTCGCGACGTGATGGGCCCACGCGGCGATCGCCAACGAGGGCGGCGTGCCGACGGCGGCGGGCAGCGCGGCGGCGTCGGCGACGAAAAGTCCTGGGTTGCCGTAGATTTCGCCCCGGTGATCCACCACGCCATGCTCGGGGTCGGGGCCCAGGCACGCCCCGCCCCAGGCATGGACGGTCAGTGGTTTCCGCCTACGCAACGCGCGTAGCCCGCTATCCTCCTCGAACGCGTCCAAGCCCTCGGCGACCCGATCAAAGATCGGTTCGGTGGTCTTGTCGTAATCGATCTCCACGCGGCCTCGCTCGAAGTGCGCCGACGCCTTACCAGAATCAGCACCCATCCCGAAGGCGAACATCAGCCGGTGCAGCCGCCGTCGTACCCACCTGGGCAGCGGAAGGGTGTCGAGTCCGCTCGCCGAAGCCAGCCCGAATAACGGCGACGGAGCCTTATCAACCGTGAACCGGCCGAGGACCGGCAGTGCCGGCAGCGTCGGGGGGTCTGC
>JBAUOP010000002.1:0-1675 GCA_049579805.1 Acidobacteriaceae bacterium | reverse complement strand
GTACTGCAGGATTTGCTTGGGCGTGTTGGAGATGTGATCGGCGCCCCGGATGATGTGGGTGAGGCGCATGTCGATGTCGTCGGCAACGACGCTGAGGTGATAGGTGGGAATGCCGTCAGAACGGAGGAGAACGAAGTCTTCGATTTCAGCGTTGGCGAATTCGACGCGGCCGAAGACGGCATCGTCCCAGAAGGTGGATCCATCGGGCACGGAGAAGCGGACGGCTGCCACCTGACCGGCGGCACGGCGCTTTTCCGACTCCGCAGAATCGATCGAGCGACAGCGGCGATCGTACATCGGAGGCCGGCCGGCGGCTGCGGCCTGAGCGCGGCGCTGCTCCAATTCTTCCTTCGTGCAGAAACAGTAGTAAGCGTGACCGGATGCGACGAGCTGTTCCGCAGTGCGGCGGTAGAGGTCGAGGCGCTGCGACTGGAAGAAGGGGCCTTCGTCCCAGGAGAGGCCGAGCCAGCTCATGCCGTCGAGAATGCCCTGGACCATTTCCTCGGAGGAGCGTTCGAAGTCGGTGTCCTCGATGCGGAGGATGAGAGTTCCAGCGAAGTGGCGGGCGAAGAGCCAGTTGAAGAGCGCGGTGCGGGCTCCGCCGACGTGGAGGTAACCGGTGGGCGACGGAGCGAAGCGGACGCGGGGCGAGCTGGGTGCGGAGTCGGACATGATGGGAGTCAAACTTTTATCTTAGCGGGTTGTTGGGGCGAGGTGCCGCGTTGGCAGAACCTTCGACGGGGGGATGAGCGGGCTCATTTAGAATCCAGATAACGCCGCCTGACCGCACCCTACCTTGCGCAAGCCGCGGCCGACTGGAAATCTGAACAGGAAAGCGGGCAGGAGCAGGGATGGCGCAGTCCGGGCGCGATTCCGCGGGAGAAGCGCGGGTCGCCGACAACGAGTTCCATTACGAGCACTGGACGCCACGCTATAACCCGTGGGTGATCGCGCTCACCGTGACCCTGGCGACGTTCATGGAGGCGCTCGACTCGAGCATCGCCAACGTTTCCCTGCCCCACATTGCCGGCACGCTGGGCGCCACGTACGAGGAAGCGACGTGGATCCTGACCTCGTACCTGGTTTCGAACGCGATTGTGCTGCCCATCAGCGGGTGGATCGCGAACCGGATCGGGCGCAAGCGCTTCTACATGAGCTGCGTTGCGCTGTTCACCGTATTTTCGTTCCTGTGCGGGCTGGCCAACTCGCTCACGATGCTGATCATTTTTCGCATCTTTCAGGGAGCAGCCGGAGGCGGGCTGCAGCCGAGCGAACGCGCGATTCTCGCGGACACGTTTGCGCCAGCGAAGCGGAGCATGGCGTTTTCGATTTACGGGATGGCGGTGGTGGTGGCGCCGGCCATCGGTCCAACACTGGGCGGCTGGATCACCGATAACTTCACCTGGCGCTGGATTTTCTTCCTGAACATTCCGGTGGGCATTCTGTCTCTGTACCTGACGCGGCGCATTGTGGAGGATCCGCCGTACCTGAAGCAGGTGCGGAAGCGCCAGGGCAGCGTGGACGGGATCGGGCTGGGGCTGCTGGCGCTGGCGATCGGCGCGCTGCAGATCATGCTGGACAAGGGGCAGGAGGACGACTGGTTTGGATCGCACGTAATCGTCCTCTGCGCGTTCCTGGCGGTCGGGGGCCTCGCGCTGTTCCTGTGGCGGGAGAT
>JBAUOP010000001.1:0-43513 GCA_049579805.1 Acidobacteriaceae bacterium | reverse complement strand
GGTTGGGGAAGTGCTGCAGCAAAACATTCGGCATTCGGATACGGTCGGCCGCCTTGGTGGAGATGAATTCGCAGTAATTCTGAACGGATGCGCTCCCCAACAAGCCAATGAGGTTCTCGCCAAACTTTTGGGCGACATCGCAGCGATCGATTTCCATTGGGAGGAAAATAGTTTCAAGATTTCAGCGAGTATCGGAGTGGCATCAATTCGCCCCACGAAAGACGTGGTATCGCTCCTTAAAGAAGCTGACACAGCCTGCTATGAAGCAAAACGCAGCGGACGCAATCAAATTAAAGTCCACGAATAGTCCTGGCCATGATGGGGCGCGGTCGCGGCTCAAGTTCCCCGTCAGATTCTATCGCCCGTCCGAATGATCCAAAACGACAGCGGGCTGGGTGTCGAATCTGCACGATGCAACTTGGCCCTTTTCACTTTTTGGAGTATCCCTCCCCTCCAGGCCCCGATCGCTTAGCGGTAGGACTGGAGGCCAACGCAGCTTTGCCCAATACATAAGTCCCATCGCAATTGTCGGCTCATCGAAGGACCCACTCGATCGGTGTTCAGTCCTTTCATGGGCGACACCACGACGAAACAGCTCATTGACGGTCGCAACAAAGTGGACTGCGGCGGGCCGGGTGTTCACGGCGGCAGAAAGTATCCGCGCGAAGGGAATGTCGCGACCATAGACGATTTCTGTGTCCGCGCTATTCTGATGCACGATGTCGCCATTGAGGTCTATGCCGGCAAAGAGTCCACGGCTCCGCGAATAGGTAAGAAACTCCGCATTCGCCAACTCAGTCGTTGAGGCCTGCGAGTTCCGACCGATTGGACTCGCTGCTACCGCCACGTCGCCACCCTGCTTCACTTTATCTTTGAGCAGATCGTCGATCGCGTGACGGTTCATGCCGACGAGCACTGAGTCAGTGGATTGTCCCCCGATCTGAAAACCAAAGCTAGCGCCCTCGAGTTGAACGAACACAGGGGCGCTCCATCTTCCGCTCCGCGTACGGCACGTATCCTCGTCGCGTCGTTCCGTTGAGATAGCGAGAGAAGCTTCCTGCCACGACCACCCATCGGAATCGCGGGCCAGCCTCAGCCTGGAGTTCTTCGAGACTTACTCCGGAGCTGTCAGCGTGGCATTCCTCAACTGCGATTTCTACAAGTGTCGGAAGCGCGTCAGCAGGCCGCTCGGCAAGAATGCTCGCCATCCGGCGAAGCACCCGGACTTCTCGCGCCGGATCGTGATGCAGCTTTCCGCGGCTTTGGAATTCTGGAGACTCGAACAGATCGTGCATCTCCATCCCGGTATCAATCGCGACGCTTTCCTGCATATGGAGCGGGCCATTTTTGTCGCCAACGTATCACACCGGACCGACCTTTTCGGAAAAGTCAAAGGGTCGCCCATCTTCACTTCGCCTCTTCTTCGCCGCCCCCCCACGACCGCCAGTACATATTCGACGGAGGTATGACCGTCATTGCTCACCCTTCGCCCCGCTGAGTGGATAACCTCCCGCTCCAGCTACCCAGAGCAGCCGCCCATTCGAAAAAATCGAGTCTTGATAGGTAAGCCCGTGTTTAGTGATCCGGCCAGTCCGATTGTCAACTGATGACTTCAGCCCAATGCGCTCACGCACTCCAATCGGCCGTCAGGGATTCCGATGCGCAACAAAAATCGGTGGGGGCCTCCCCCCGGACGCCATCTCTCTTCGGTTTCAACCCCAAACCAACCCCAGGTAACGAGGCCGGTGTAATTTTGGACCGCTTTGTACCTATTTGTCGATCTTTGCAAGTCCCAACGACGCCGTCCACGCCGCTGAAAATACAGTGGCTTACACCTCTCTTAACCCACTTAACCCAAGGGGCCGTAGCTCAAATCCACCTCCGCATCGATTTAGCCGATCAGACAACGCCAGATAACCACCATTGGAGCAGCATCTGACCCAAAGGTCGGGGGTTCCACACACTTCCCCCCTGTGTGATCTGCTCATTAGCAACGGTCTTCTATAATCGACCCCTGCGCTATGGTCTTTCCCAGGCCATCCGAATGCTTGACCGCCGACGAAGCGCTCGCTCGAGGCGCATGGCCCGAGGCGCTTGCGGCTTTCGAAGCGGCGCTTCGCGTCCGCGAATTTCCCGAGGCAGTCGAGGGCTTGGGAACTGCGGCGTGGTGGCTCGACCTGGCCGATGTCGTCTTTGATTCCCGCGAGCGCGCTTATCGTTTGTATCTGGCCCGGGGTGATCGCGCCGCGTCCGCCAGAGTTGCTGTCTGGCTGGCCTGGGATTCCTGGGCCTTTCGCGGCGAGAACGTCGTCGCCAATGGCTGGTTACAGCGCGCCCGTCGTCTTCTGGAGAACCAGCCGCCGTGTGCCGAGCGCGCCTGGCTCGAAGTGCGCGAGGGCTCTCTGTGCCTTCTCGAAGAAGGCGACCCGGAACGTGCAGTCTCCCTGGCCCATGAGGGGATTCGCATTGCCCAGGCTGCAGGAAGCGTCGACCTCGAGATGCTGGGCCGTGCGGTTATGGGGCTCGCTTTGGTCGTATCCGGCTCGGTTGCCGACGGAATGCGAACTCTCGATGAAGTGAGTGCGGCGGTAATTGCCGGGGAGCTGACGGACCGCGTGGCCATCGGCTTGTGCGGCTGCTATCTGATTGCAGCCTGCGAACGGGTGCGGGATTACGAACGGGCTGTGCAATGGTGTCGCAGGCTGAAGGATTTCTGCGCGAAATGGGGCCTGCGTCCACTTTTTGCCATATCCCGCACCCAGTATGCGTCGATATGCCTGTGGCAGGGAACCTGGCACGAAGCGGAACAGGAACTGTGTGCGGCAAGCGAGGAACTTGCCGCAAGCCGACCGGCCATGAAGGGCGATGCGCTGTTACGTCTCGCCGAACTGCGCCGGAGACAGGGACGCCTTTCCGAAGCTGCAGCCATACTCGAGGAGATTGAGCAGCACGGCGCGGGATTGCTCGCACGGGCCCGCCTGGTTCTCGACTGCGGGAATCCGGGAGGCGCGCTCGACCTGATCGAACAATACCTGCGCCATCTGCCGGCACCCAATCGTACAGACCGAGCTTCGGGTTTGGAACTCGTGATACAGGCGCGGGCGGATCTGCATGACGTGCCAGGAACGAAAGCCGCTCTCGACGAGTTCCGGCATATCGCCGCGACGATCGGCACAGCTCCACTGCGAGCCGGCCTCAGCTTTGCTTCCGGTTACGCCGCGTTGAGCAAAGGAAATGCCGACCAGGCGCGGCTCAGCTTCGAAGATGCCTGCGAGATGTATGCGCGCAGTGGAGCGCCGTTTGAAACCGGGCGGGCACGGGTTCAACTGGCTCGTGCGCTGTGCGCGCTGGGAAGAGTGGACGCCGCAGTCGAGGAACTCCGCCGCGGCAAGGCGATTCTCTCCGCTCTCGATGCGGCACTGGAGGCCGCGCGAGCAGAAAAGCTACTCTCCGATCTCCTTACGTGCTGCTCCGTGAATCCGGCCAGGGCTCGGAAACCGGACCATTGTGAGCTGACCAGGCGCGAGATCGAAGTGCTGCGGCTGGTAGCGGAGGGGCTGAGCAACGACTCCATTGCTGAGCGACTCTACGTCAGCGAACACACGGTTCATCGCCACCTGGCGAATATCCTGAACAAGCTCGACGTGCCCACACGAGCCGCTGCCGTTGCCCAGGCGGCACGTCGCGGGTATTTGGTCGCCTAACAGTCTCCATGGCCCGTTCAGGCCATTTCAATCTGCGCCTCCAAAATGGCCTGCGCGGGGGATGCCGCGTTACTGGCACTTCGTTCATCGTGCTCTCTGAGGGCTCAGTACCAGTTGGAATCAGGGAATCCAAGCGAGAACGCGGAACCTGCGCGGAGCACCGAATTGGGGGCGCTGGACCGATAAAGGCAGGAAGGGCTGCACTACCGCTCTTCCGAAGCCAACGTCGAAAACAGAGGGTTTATATGAGTGACAACTGGCGTATATCCGGGCAGTATCTGGAGTCCTGTAATTGCAAGCCTGCCTGTCCGTGCATTTTCCTGAGCCGGCCGACAGAGGGAAATTGCACCGTCGTAGTCGGCTGGCATATCGATGAGGGCCACTTTGGCAAGATCGATCTGGCCGGCTTGAATGTGAGCTTGGCGGTGGACTCACCGGGAACCATGCATGAAGTTCCGTGGAAGGCGGCGCTGTACGTGGACGAGCGGGCCAGCGACCAGCAGAAGGACGCATTGGTGAAGATCTTTGCAGGGCAAAGCGGCGGCCATCCGGCGCGCCTGGCGTCGCATATTGGACAGGTACTCGGCGTGGCGAGCGCGCGGATCGAGTTCACCCAGGAAGGGAAACGCCGGACTCTGAAAATCGGCGAGGTAGCCGATGTGGACATCGAGGCCATCGGCGGCGCAGATGGCGCGGACGTCCAAATCACCGGACATCCCCTGTGCATCGCGCCGGGACATCCGGCGACGGTGGCCAAATCGAAGGGGCTGCGCTACGAAGACCACGGCTACCGCTGGACGCTGTCGGATCGCAATGGCCTGTATTCCCCGTTCGCATACCAAAACTAACCATTATGGCAAAGACAACAGGCTGGCCCCTGGATCGCGATCGAGCGATCCTGCTTGGCGGGTGCTTGACAGTAACGGGGATCGCCTGGCTGGCGATGATGCATCTCTCGATGGGCATGACGATGCCTGCCGGATCCGCCATGACGATGCGGCAAGGCGCGGAGCCGCTCTTTGCGATGTGGACGGTGATGATGGTGGCCATGATGCTGCCCTCGACGCTGCCCTTTGTTTTCGCCTTCAGTCAGGAGCAACGTCGCCGCGAGGCGCAGCAGAGCACGGTCATCTCGACGGCGTTCTTCGTTGCCGGCTACCTGGCAATCTGGGTGGTGTTCAGCGCAGGATGCGCGACACTACAGCAGTTTCTGCATGCCCGTGCGCTGCTGTCTGTGCGGATGGCCTCCACCAGCGTCGTGTTCTCGGCATGCCTGCTGATGGCGGTCGGTCTGTACCAGTGGACACCGATGAAGAATGCCTGTCTGCACCATTGCCGGACTCCGTTTGCGTTTCTTCTGGGACAGTGGCGTGAGGGCAGGAGAGGAGCTGCACTTATGGGAGCCGAGCATGGGCTGATCTGTGTTGGCTGCTGCTGGATGCTGATGCTGCTGCCATTTGCCGCGGGCGTGATGGATCTTCGGTGGATGGCAGGGATCACGTTATTGCTGATGCTGGAGAAAGCGGCTCCGGGCGGCGAGTGGGTGAGCCGGATTGCAGGGGCGACGCTAACAACGACGGGCATGGGCCTGCTCTGGTGGGATATGGCGCACTAGAATACCTGCGCAAGCAGACCCAGAAGCGAGTGGCCTTGAATTCATTTTGAGCGAAAGGCTTAGCCCGGTGCAGCCGGCGCACGCGAAGGACAGAATCGACGGGCATAAGACAGTGTCTCCGCGCCAGCCATGTCACCCTCAGAAATCTGTCAAATCATTCGTCCCATCAATGGATCGCTGATAGTGGGCCGTCCGGTCTCCACTCGTCCGGCCAGGAGGGCTTCGGCACTTGACCCGGCTGCGTGAACGGTGAAGTCATACCAGCCATGGCTGTGCTGCAGGTCCAGCTTCAGCGAAGCTGAGCCACCGGGAAGGAGTGTTTTCCGATGTGACTTGGTTCTATAGGCCCGCTCCGCGACCGTAACCTGCAGTCGCTCCGGGCCCGGATTTTGCAGATGGACGATGAGGTTGCCCGTGGGCCTGTCATGTCGCATCTCGTACTCAGTCTGAATTCGGACCATCCATGAGTTGGATGTTCTCGCAAACGCGCGGTAGAAACCGTTGGGCCCCAGCACCTCGACCGAATAGCCTGCATCTCCAAAATCGGAGAGCGCAAACCGGGGACGAAGCGTGTCGCCTGCACTCACAGCATACGTGGCCGCTCTGAACCCATCGCTCGAGGGATCTTTGAGATTGCGCAGGTAGACGTTGAACGGCGCGCCGGCAGACTTGTCCCCATGGACCTTGTTCCCCGCCGTAAGCCGCAGTTCAAAGTGTGTTCCATCGGTTGTCGGGTCGCCTTCGGCATAGAGTTCATACGGAAGAGCACACGCCGGTCTTGTTCCCGGCTCCTGGTGATAAGTAAACGATGAACGCCGCGGGTCGCGATTGATGTCGGCAATTTCATTCGCACCGAGCTGTTTATAGTTCGATGGAATCTCTTTATAGCGCGCCTGTTCGATGCCGACGACGAACCTGTCGCGGTTAAGAAAGTCGAGAGCCGGATGCTTTTCGTCGTGGGACCGAAAAACGGATGAGAGATCGCCGGAGACGGTCCGCCGCCATGCACTGATGTTCTCTTCGCGCACCGCCTCGCCGTATTTCTGCAGGACGAATTGCTCCAGGAACATGAGCGTCGAAGTGTGATCGAAGACCTGCGAGTTCACCCAGCCGCCGCGTGTCCAGGGCGAGGCGACGATCATGGGCACGCGGAAGCCGAGCCCGATAGGGCCCGAGCGACCCTCCTGCTCATCGACACCCTGCCGAAGCTCATCCTCGCGCCAGGTGTAGTCGAGCGCGGTGCCGATACCCGCCGAAGCGCCGCCGGTCTCCGGGCGCTTCGGATCGGCGGCCACAAATGAGGGGGCGTGATCGAAGTAGCCGTCATTCTCGTCATAGGTCAGGATGAAGATGGTCTTCTTCCACACCTCGGGATTCTTCGTCAGAATGTCCATCACTTCGGAGACGTACCAGGCGCCGTACCAGGGTGACGTGGGGTGGTCAGAGAAGTTCTCCGGAGCGGGGATCCAGGAGACGGTGGGCAGATTGCCGCTCTCCACGTCTTTGCGGAGATGGTGGAAGATGTCGCCGCGAGGGACCATCATGGTCCGCGGCGTGCCCTGGTCGTCATACTTCAGGGGCTCGAGAACGTGGTAGTCGGGGTCGCCGGCATTGGTCACGAATGCAGCGTGAAAGAGTGCCTTCTGCTGGTCGGTGAGCTGCTGGTAGCGATTGTCGCTGCTTGACTGCAACATGGCCTGGATCGCTTCCACGCGCTCCTGAGCTTTTTTGAGCCGGGCACGCATCCGGGCAGCGCTGGCTGGATCTTTCTCCGCGGCGATCCGGACTTCGAGCTTATGTACCTCTTCCGAGGATTCCGCGATCCAGCGCTGTGCGGCCGGAATAAATCCCGGGTAGGCTTCAACGTTGTAGGCCGCGAAGCATTCGAGGATGTTATCACCGAAATTCGAGAGCCAGGCGTCCTCTTCCCCGGAGAGCGGCGAGCGGGCAAGCTCGTTTTGATAGGACTTCCACGAGATTCCCGCTTCCTGCAGCCGCTCCGGAAAGGTCTTCCAGACCATGCCGCCGTCATCGATCTCCTCGTTGCGCATGAAGACGCGGGAATCAGCGCTCTGCCGGTCGCGGATAGTTCCGGTCCACAGATAACAGCGGTTCGGCGACGTGCTGCTCATCACCGAACAATAATGCTGATCGCAGACGGTGAAAGCATCGGCCAGGGCGTAGTAGAAAGGCAGATCCTCCCGGGTGTAATGGCCCATGGTCATGGGCACGCCTGCGTATTCGGCATTGCCGGACCGCTTGGCATCGATCCAGTTGTCGTGGCGGCCCTCATTCCAGGCATCCACCTGGCTGTTGCGGGAGTGGGGGATGGAGCCCATCCAGGTGATGCGGGTGTCCTTGATGTCGAGGCGCCACGGTGCGTAGGAAGCGCCTGCAGCATCGGTCTGCACGAAGACCGAGTTTCCGTTTGGCAAACGAATCGCGCGAGGATCGTTGAAACCGCGGACGCCGCGCAGTGTTCCCAATGCGTGGTCGAAGGAGCGATTCTCCTGCATCAGGATGACGATATGCTCGGCATCGAGAAACGTGGAACCTGGTTCCGGCTCGATGGCATAGGCCCGCTCAACGGAGTCGGGAACAAATCCGGAGACGGCCGCTCCTCCAGACAACATGGCTGCCAGCTTCAGGAAATCGCGTCGTGTCTGCATACTCTGTTTTCCCTACTGCAGTATTGTCGATTGACGACAGAGACTTCCGCAACTCGACGCGAGGCAGGATTGCCGGTTTTCCGTGTGCAACCGTGCTCATTCAACGATTGCCGGCTCGTGCTTTCGGGCAACCGCCTTCAGGAGCAAATCCAGCAGCAATTTGTGAGGCTCTGCCGAAAAATTGCTATCCCATTCCCTCTGCAGCACAAGACCATGAAAAGCAGCGATCACAAAGCATGCGATCGCGTCCGGGTCCGCCCAGCCAGCGATTACTCCCTTTTTCTGCGCGTCGAGGAGGGCTTCGGTCAGCAGCCTGCGGGGCTCTTCAAAACTGCGCCGGACAATCTTCCGCACGCCCGTGCTGCGCTGAGCCTCGGCCCACAGCTGAACACTGACGCGGCGGCGAAGCCGCTCTTTCGGATTCCCGAGCTGATCGAGAAATGCATCGCGCACACGTGCCAAAGTATTGTCAGCCGGGCCCCTCTCAATTGCGCTTAATACGAGTTCGCGTTCTCTTTCCTGCCGGCGCTCGGCAATGGCTTCGACGATCTCTTCTTTGCTGTTGAAATAGTTATAGATCGCCCCGGGGCTCAACCCAGATTCGCGGACGACGTTCTTCATCGTTGTCCGATGCAGCCCATCTCGCGAAAAGCACACAATGGCCGCATCGAGAATCTCAGAGCGCCGGCCATCCAGATATTCCTGACTGACCTTAGGCATGGTGAACTTCCTGGCGCTGCTCCGAGCCGCGTTGTTGAGGTGGAGATACGTGCGCGGTAACGACGTGGTAGAACTCGTAACCTCTGATCCGGTCGTTTGGTCCGTAGTACAGTCTCCGGTAGTCGGCAGCAGAGAGATCGCTGTCGAGACTAAGCCCACATTCGCGCAGGAACTCGGTCGCTCTTTCGGGCCGGATTCCGAAAGTCCATGGCTCTTCCAGCTTCGCAATCGCACGCTGGACTTCCCGGCCTCCCGCGAAACCGGACGGATTGCAGATAACGGACTGATCCACATAAGTGAAAACCAGCTGTGTGCCTTCAGTCAGGCTGGCAATGAACGACAATGTCGTCCTCACCGCCTCCTCAGTCAGGTAATTGGAAACCCCTTCCCAGAGAAAGAGGCTGCGATCACGCGCCTCGAAACCTGCGTCAGCCAGAACCTGTTGGAGCGTTTCAGTTTGAAAATCTACCGGGACATACCTCACGTGACTGGGCGGCGTGCCAAACAAGCGTCCGACCAGAGCCATCTTCTTCGCTGAGGTGTTTGGGTGATCGATCTCGAAAAACTGTACTCGATCCGCGCCGGGGAGCCGATAGGCCCGTGAATCGAATCCGGCGCCCAGAAGAACAATCTGTCGCACCCCGGAACCCAGTGCTCTGGCTAGATACTCGTCGATCAGCCGAGTTCTGGCAACCAGCGATGTGCGTGATCCTGGCCATCGGTAGTCGATATACCGGCACAGGAGCGCTCGAAGACCTGGGACATGCGACAGAAGAGCGGTGAGCCGGAATGACGTGCCGAGGAAGCTAAAGGCGAACGGGTCACTCACGATGCGTGCCTGAGGCGGCCGCGAATACTCGATCGCACGGAATAGCGCATTGTGTTCGGCCGTGCGGCTTGGACGATTTGCTTTCATGAAGTTTTACTTTTCACAACTAATAAAACGAACGACCGTTCTATTATATACTGCGATCCGATCGAGATCGGCAATTGTCCGCCGATGTTCGGGGTATCAAGGCGTTTAGAGCGGCTTGCGAGCAAGAACGACGGTGAGCGGCGGGAATGTCGTAATTAAGCTTCCCCGGCGCTTTTCCACCGCGAAGCCCATTTTCCTGAGTTGCTCTGCGTACTCGCCGGTAAGTTTGTAGTCGGAGAGAATGGCCGTGCCGCCTGGTTTCAGTACCCGCGCGATCTGCTCAATGGCCTGCCGACGGGTAGGACGGTCGTAGATGTTGTGCAGGCAGAGGTTGGAAACGACAAGATCGAACGTTGCTTTATCGAACGGCATTTCCTGGGCCGGTTTGCTGACCAGGGTGCAGATTTGCGATACGCCTTCCAGTTCCAGGTTGCGTTCGGTGGCGGTGGCCGAGTTCGCGGCCATATCGGTGTTCGACCAGATATCGATCCCCGTGGCATCTCCCGTGCCTCCGTGCGCTGCAATCTGCTTTGCTGCGCCGGCAAGCAGAAGCCCGCGGCCGCAGCCCACGTCGAGCACGCGCTCATCGCCCCGCCATTCATGCATGCCCAGCATGAAATCGCGATGGCGGAACTTGCCAAATTTCACGTAGAGAAGAAAGAGCACTCCCTCAGCGAGGAGAAAACCGGCAGGCCAGAAGAAGCTGCGCGTCTCGATCTTCACTGAGCCGATATGAACGACATGGGGTGCGAACGCAGCGAACAGCAGACATGCGAAGCCAAGCAGAAAGAAACTACGCATGACGCCGGGTGCGTCCACGCCATAATCAGGTGTCGCCTTCATTCGATGAAATCATCGCATATTCGGAAGGCGTCGCAGAATTGCCGCCGATAGCGAGGGCATTGTTTCGACGCAGGCGCGGACGGGCCGCAATGGGCTGCGGAACATCTGAGATGCGCGCCTCGTACACTCTACAGTTGAGAATCGAACCATGATCTACGACGTCATCATTGCGGGCGGCGGCCCGGTTGGACTCTTCTTGGCATGCGAGCTGCGTCTAGCCGGTGCCTCCGTGCTGCTGCTCGAAAAGAATGAAAATCCCAGCACGCCGCTCAAGAGCGGATGGATGGGTGCTCGCGGACTGAACTTTCCTTCCGCCGAGGCCTTTTATCGGCGCGGACTGTTGAGCGACGTGAAGGCTGCTTCGATTGGCTGGATGGGAGGCGAACGGCCCGGAATGCAGTTCACCGGCGAAGGGAGAGTTTCCTCCCCGCCAGCTGCCACCCCGCGATTCGCCGGTCACTTCGCCGGCATGATGCTTGACGCAAGCAAGGTCGATTTCTCGGGCCACCAGTGGATTCTCGCTGGTCCGTCCGTGGGCGGGGGCATGGTCAGTCTCGAGGCCCTCGAATCTGTCCTGGCCGATCGAGCAAGAGAGCTTGGCGCCGAGCTTCGTCTCGGACATGAGGTCCAGGGCTTCAATGAAGCCGCGGATCGCGTTTCCGTGCAAACAGCGCAGGCAGATTTCGAAGCAAAGTGGCTGATCGGCTGCGACGGAGGACGCAGTACGGTTCGGAAGATTGCCGGTTTCGAATTCGAAGGCACCGATCCTGAGCTGACCGGGTACATGGCCATCGTCGAGTTCGAGGATCTCGACGGCCTTGCTCCCGGATTCCATCTGACTCCCCGCGGTCTCTACACGCACGGCCCCGCCCCCGGCCGCGTGGGCGTCGTTGACTTTGACGGAGGCAGGTTTGACCGAACCGCAGAGATCACCCGGGAAGACCTGCAGGCCATGCTACAGCGGGTATCGGGAACCAGAGTTCGGCTTAAGTCGGTCGAAATCGCTACCAGCTATACCGACCGAGCCCGCCAGGCGACGACCTATCGCAAAGGGCGTGTCCTGCTTGCCGGCGACGCGGCCCACGTCCACTCGCCCTTTGGAGGACAGGGCATGAACGCCGGTCTGGGCGACGCCATGAACCTTGGCTGGAAGCTGGGCGCCGTCATGAGAGGCTGGGCACCCGATGATCTGCTCGACACCTACACAGCGGAGCGGCACCCGATCGGCGAGTGGGTTCTGAACTGGACACGCGCACAAGTTGCCGTCATTCGGCCTGATCCGCATGCCCGAGCGATCGCCGCGGTCATTCGCGACCTGATCGCCTCGAAGGACGGCACCAACTACTTCATCGAGAAGATCTCCGGAGTCTCCACGCAATACGACCTGGGAGGTGGACACCCGCTGATCGGCCGGAGTGCGCCGGATTTCGAACTCGGAGACGACACCCGCCTGGGGGATCTCCTCCAGGATGGTCGCGGTCTGCTGCTCGATTTTCACGGCTGTCCATCGCTGGCAGCCATGTGCGATGGGCTCGAGGACAGGCTGCGCTACGTCCGCTTGCACGCCAAAGATGAGAAGGGCTTGTCTGCGCTTCTTGTGCGGCCCGATGGGTTCGTTGCATGGGCGACGGATGCAGAATCTGATTCCGCCGCCGCCGAGCAATCCATTGAACGCTGGTTCGGAATCTCCGCACCAGGAAAAGCATAGAGCTAGCGGGGTCGGAGATGACAGCTGTTTCCTTCTCGGCTCAGCTGAGAGTAAAGACCACTCGTGGTTTTCCGGGAGCGTTCCAGTAGCTTTCCACATCCGACAGAGGTACAGCTTTTGTCGCAATGCGCAGATGTGCGGGACCGACTGCGTCGAAGATGTTCCGGACGGCATTCAACAGGACAGGCTGCGGCACACTTTTGGCGCCGCTTCCCATCAGCACAATCGGAGACGAACGCAAACCGGCGCCGGGGAGATCGATACTCTCCTCACCGCTGGCGCCGCCGACGTGGACGAAGCGAACAGGAGTGGTGTCCTCGACGCCTTTAGCAATCGCTCTGATGATGGCTCTTGCCGTCTGGCCCCACAGGTAATCGACCACGATATCGATACCTTTCCCGAACTCCTCGATCAGTGCTTCCTCGTACCACTTTGCTCCCTGGGAGTCCAGCGCTCCAGGGGCAAACGGAAGAACAGCATCGGCGCCGAGCGACCTAACTTCCTCCAACTCGGCTTCATTCCGCCCGGTCGCGAGGATCTTTTTTGCTCCGAGGTGCTTTGCAACCTGTACCGCAAGACGCCCTGCCGTCCCCGTTGCCCCGTTCACCAGCACCGTTTCCCCGGGCTGAAGATGCGCACGTTCCACCAGTGCGGCCCAGGCTGACATGCCAGGATTGGCAATCGCTGCCGCGGTGACGTCGTCCAGACCATCCGGAACGGGAAGGCAGTGCCGCGTGCTGACCAGCGACCGTTCCGCAAGAGCTCCGAAAGGAGCTTCAGGAAACGCGAAGTAGACCCGTTTCCCGTCCTCGGTCATGCCGACGCCGTCGGTTCCGGAGATGGCCGGGAACATCCCGTCCGAGCTGTAGTGGGATCCTGAGGCGCGTGATTTGGTGAGCTGGCTGAGCGCCGAAGCTTTCACGTGGACAACGGTGAAACCGTCCCGGGCATGGGGTTCGGCGAACTCTCCGTATACCGGCCTGCTCCGGGGAGCATTCACAATGGCTGCTTTCATCTGGAACTCCTTTTATGCAGATCCTGAACACGGAGATACAACCGGTCCGGGTTTCATACTTGAACAGTGTACAATTGGCTTGTACAGCGTTCAAGTATGGGACGCGGGAGTTGATATGCTGGATTCATGAAAGTGAATCGCGAGATTCTGACCCGCGGCGCTCTCGAGCTTCTGAACGACGTTGGGCTGGAGGAGCTTTCGCTGCGGCGCCTCGGCGCGGCCTTGAAGGTGCGGGCCGGAGCGCTCTACTGGCACTTCAAAAACAAAGAGGAGCTGTTGAACGAGATGGCGACGCTGCTGCTCGCCGACGCAGCTCCGGGGCTTCTGCCCAGGCGCGGGCGCGCCGGCTGGAAGGAGTACGTGTCGGCCTTTGGAGAGGGCTTGCGCAGAACTCTGCTTCGTTACCGGGACGGAGCCCGCATGGTCACAGGCACGAAGTTGACGAACACAGAGTACATGAAGACTGCGGAGTCGATCGGAGCGCAACTGGTTGAAGCCGGATTCACTCTGCGCCAGGGCGTGGTCCTGCTCAGCACGGTCTATAGCTATACGCTGAGCTTCGTCATCGAGGAGCAGGCTGTCTTTCCACGCCCCGGAGAGCGCTCCAGGCAGTACGACATTCAGCGGCGAAGCGACGCCCTTTCCTCTGAAGCGCTTCCGTTCATGCGCCAGGCAGGGCCGATCCTTTTTGATCGTTTCGAACGACGGTATAAGGAGGGCCTGGCTCTCATCCTTCAGGGCGCCGCCTGCCAGCTGAATGTTCGCAGGAGACATTAGCCGTATTCCCGTCATTTAGTGGGCAGCCTCGGCGCGGAATCAGGCGCAAACAGGATCGGTGCCGGAAGGCGCGCTTCGACGCGGGCCAACCATGCAGACTTGACACGGCCCGCCGGCGAAAGCGAATATGAACCCTGTAGCGGCTTCCTGTCCGCTGCCGTAAGCGTTACCGTCAACCAACGCACATTTCAATCTGCTCACCGGCCCTGAGCCGGTTTGCGAGAAGGTGCGTTCATGGTTACGAATACTCTCTCTTCGCCCCACATTCTTCAACTGCTGGACCGTCTCTTCCACGAGGCCGATGCCAGCGAGCCTGTCCTTCAGGCCGTCGCCCAGTCGGATGCGTCTCACCTGATCACCAGCAGGACCGCATACCGCGAGTTCTACGGCCTGCTTCGGGAGGTCCCACTGCCGGTCTCCCGCGAAACCGGAGCCCTGCTCTACATGCTCACCCGTGCCACCGGGGCGCAATCCATTCTGGAGTTCGGCACTTCTTTCGGCGTCTCAACCATCTACCTGGCAGCGGCTCTCCGCGATAACGGCGGTGGCCGCATCATCACCACGGAATTCGAATCGTCGAAAGTTGCACGCGCCCGAGAGCATTTGACCGAGGCCGGCCTGATCGATCTGGTCGAGATTCGCGAAGGCGATGCACTGGCGACGTTAGGCCATGATCTTCCCGGCACGCTGGACCTGGTGCTGCTCGACGGCGCTAAGTCGCTCTATGCGGATATTCTCGATCGCATCGAAGCACACCTGCGGCCGGGATCGCTGCTGCTGGCCGATGATGCGCACCGCTGCCCGGAGTTTGTCAGCCGGATGCGGTCCGACATGAAGCGGTACTTGTCTGTGCCGCTGACGGGCGATCTGGAGCTGTCCATGCGGATCCCCTGATTCCTGGTCGCTCCCTTCGGCTCTGGATTCGTGCCGGTCGCATCATGCGCCGGGACGGAAACGATGACTAAAGTTAACTTCAACCGCCGGGAACGGTGAGCTGTCGAAAAGCCTTCCGGCTTTCGGCGGGCCCACGGAACCGAAGTTATCGTTGATTGAAATCGGCATGGTCTCACCGGCCATGCCGCAACTCCTGGTGGCCGATGGCTGTCCGAATCGGTAGTGTTTTACACCCGGATGAAGACGGACTTCTGTGGTTGTGGAAGATCTTCGCATCCCCACACTGGTAACAGGAGGTAAGGACATGGAAGCGGTTCAAAAAGGACAGTGCGGTCTGTGTACTCACTTCGGAGAACACCACGAAACCGACGTGCTCGTGAGCATTCGTACAACGCATCAGGCCGACCTGAAGATCGTCGACGAATGCGGCCATCCGAAACATGCCGGGCTACACCTGAAAGTCACGCCCATCAGCGGTTGCGACGGCTTTGCTCCGGCTGCGGCTGCCTGACAAGCTCGAGCCCTTGGACGGCTGAGCGCCCCGGGTTTTCGGGCCGCGTTTCTTCTTAGACTGCGGCTTCGACTGCAATGGGCACGAGGGTGACTCCGAGAATCCGCCTCTATGAGGAAGGCCGAGGTGTTGTGCCGTCGCAGATGTGTCGCGCTCCCATTGTTTGGGCTCCTCGAGTTGTCATCCCGATGCAATACACGAAGCCAGAGAGCGATCAGACCAACCTCCTGCCTAGAACCAACGCCGCCATTGCGCCTGCATCACCAGCACGATGACGCCAGCAGCGATCTGCAGGGTTGAGCTGAGCAACAGTTCGCGCATGACAGGGCGAGTCCCTTTCTGCCGGTAAACCATAGGCAGGTTCATAGAGGCGCTCGCCATCGAGGCGAGTACCACTGCCGTCCCCGCCTGCCCGGTAGTCACCGCGTGATGCACGGCAAGGCTGGCCGCAGCTGCGGCCGCGCTGGCACTGCTCACAAATCCGCCGAGCAGACTGGCGGCTTCAAAGCCCATGCTTCCGAAGTGGCGCTGACCAAGAGTAGCAATGACCTGAATGATGATAAACAGCAGTGCCAGGCGCAGTACTTTGCTCAGAGAAATCGGCGAACGGAGTGTGAGCGTGGGAGAGTTCTCGGCAGTGCCGCCCTTGCGGTGGTCACGATAGATCCAGAACGCTGCGATCGCTGACATGACCAGCAGCGGGAGAACCGCGGCGTGCGCGGCTGAGTGTCCGAAGATCGCCAGAATCGTGATATTACGCAGGAACATGGAAACCGACGTAAGCAGGACGACGGGCACGGCAAGTGACCCCAGGCCGGTAGCTGAGAGTGTTGCTGCCAGTTCCGCTGCGGAGGCGGTGGAATTGACCAAACCGCCAAAGATTGCGGTGAGGTAAACGCCACGTGAGCCGTAGACACGCAGGAGCAAGTAATTCATGAAGCCGAGGCATGCGATCACAACGACGATGATCCAGTCTTCTCGCGGCTGGATCAGACGCCAGGGATCGACATAGTGATCGGGTAGCAGCGGCCAAACGACAAAACCAAGAAGCGCCAGAAGAATCGCGCTGCGGACCTCCTGCTGCGTTAAGCCGCCGGCGAAGGCGCGGAACTGCGGCTTGAGCGCGAGCAGCATGGCGATGAGAATCGAACAGGCGACTGGAGTGAAAATGTGACCTTCGCCGACCAGAATACCGAGAAGGAAAATAAGCGCCAGCGCCAGGGTAGTGGTCGCTTCGAGCTTGCGTTGGACCGTAATGCTTCGAAAATTCGCAAAAGCAATCAGGATGAGAACGGCGGTTCCGCTGACGACGATTGCCGCAGATCCAAGCAGTGAGCCAATGAGGCCGAGCAGCGCAGCCATCGCGAAGGTGCGCGCGCCGATATTCTTATTGGACCATTCACGTTCGAAACCGACGAGAAGGCCGAGGGCGACGGTTACGCCGATTTTGACGGCTACTTCTGAGGCGGGGAACGGTTGGTACGGGCCATGAAATGCCCTTAGCCAATCCTGCATCACCTATACCTCCGAAGCCCCTGAGCGGAATCCGGTTGCTTCTCAGGAAGTATGTCGGGTCGTTGACCACTTCCGCTTCATTGCGCGGGGCCCGGACAGGCGCGGCTGAGATGGCCATTCAGATCCTCATGATCGATTCTGAAGGACAACCGTGGCCGACCACTGTCCCGCTGGATTTTGAAGATGTAGATCCTGTCGTAATCGCTGTTCGGCCAGTCAGGCACGAGCGAGGGATTGTCGCCATAGCTCCCGAGCATCTGCTGGGCGAACTTGTTCAGCATGCCATGCTCCCAGGCGACAAAGATCAGTGCGTGCGCGTAGGCGGGAGCCGTCAGCGCGGACTGCAGCCGGGAGATGTCCGTGAAGCCAATCTGTGCGTTGACCGGCATCCCGAGTGCGATCGCAGTCGGTTCGATCGTCATGAGCGGACGCACATACGAATACAGCTGATTGCTCCAGTCATTGACCTGGACGGCCGGGTCGGGAGCATAGATCGCCTCCGGCCTGCCGTATCTGCCGATCAGGATCTTCGGCAGCGCGAGCGCCCGGTTCAGCCCCTGGCATGTGAGCTGGCCGAGTCCCGCGGCCGGCTTTTCTGCGTGACGGATTGCGACGATAGTCTCCTGCGCACGGGCCTGAGTCGTGGCCCACATCGTGCCCAACAGGATGGCGACTGCGAACAACCGGTATCTCACTTCGATCTGCATCCGAACGACCTCACCAATTCGAAGATAAGAGATGCTCCCCGGGGATTGCCAGCGTGAGAAAACTTAGAGCTGATTTGGGACGCCCCTGCAGAATCTTGCTCCGGGTTGCCGGGGTCGGAAATCCCGCGCAAATACTGAGGCCGACTCCGGAAGCTATACCACAGCCGGCTTCACAGGTCCGTTGATTCTTCTCGGCCATCGCGGCTGTTCCGGTTAGTTATCGTCTGCCGAATCGAGCGAAGCGCCCCTTCCACAGCGTCGGGCGTTACCTCGCGCGTCAACCCGAAGAACGCAGCATATTCTGCTTCTGCTTCGGCTTCCAGGGAGCCGGAATGCGCGACAATTCTCAGCATCTTCCGGATATCGATGTCGATTCCCTCTTCGCTGAGCCTCATGCGCAGGGCGTCGTAAACCGTCTGATAGCTCGTCAGTTCGATTTCATAAGTGATCAAAAGGCGCACCATTGCCTCGATCAGTTCCCGCAGATTTGAATCCTCCGCTCTTCCCATTGAACCTCAAGTCAGAAGCTGAATTTGAGAGCACCCTGCAGAATGCGCGGCGGCGCGGCGCTGATGACCTTGCCAAAGGTGCTGCTGCCAATGTCGCCATCGACAGCCTGGGGGGCAAAGAACTGCGTGTGGTTGAAGACGTTGAATGCTTCCATCCGAAAAAGCAGACTCCTCGATTCCTTAAAGTCGAGGTTCTTTGCGACCGCCATGTCGTAGTTGTCCTGCCCGGGGCCATAGAAGAAGCGCCGCTTCGACGTCCCGGGATCTCCCAGCGCGTTCATGCTGAAGTCGGCCGCGTCGAAATCATTGTGGCTCTGGCTTCGCGGGTTTCTGTTCAGACGAAGAGATCTTCCGTTGTAGTCGGGCTCATCGATACTCGAGTTGTTTACGCCGTTTGGATTGGTCCCGATCAGCGAGTTGTCCCCGTTGTTGATCATCGTGACCGGGAAGCCGGTCGAGAAGTGCGAGATTCCCGAGAGGGACCAGCCTTTCGTGAGCCGATTGGGACGGAAGAAATGGTCGAAGGGCAGCTGATAGTCGTAGCTGACGACCAAATTATGCTTGATGTCGTAGGACGAGATCGCATAACTGAGCGCCGGCTTGAAGGGATTCACCTCCTCGCCGATGTTCGACGACTCGTCCAGCGATTTGCCAAAGGTATAGGAGGCATCGAATTCGAGACGCCCGGCAGTGTGCCGTGCGCTCAACTCCAGTGCGTTGTAGTTGGCGGCGCCAATGTTCGACTGAAGCGCGTTGCTGCCGAAGTTGGGACCCAACTGCTGCCGGGTTCCATTGACTACGCCTCCCGAAGCCGGATAGTAAACCGTATCCTCGCCGTAGGGCCCACAGGTCAGCGTCCCGAACATGACCTCGCTGGGCTGGCTGAGGCTCAGACAGAGAGCCGGGTTTCCTGGATTCTCGGCAATCAGTACCCTCTCGCGATGAGTGGATGACCCAACGTAGGTCGCGTCGAGCACGGTTTTGGGGCCGGCCTGGCGCTCAACCGACAGCGACCACTCTTCGGTGGAGGGCGTGTGGTTGTGAATGTCGTAGCCCGGAATTCCGTTGATCGGCTCGTAGGTGGCCCAGTTGATGTTTGGATCGGGATGGCTGCGCGAGGAATTGAGAGGCGCAAACTTGTAGGGGAACGGCTGGCCGTTGTTGGCCCCGTCCGCAGCTCCAATGAAGGGAGTGGCAAAAAGCGGAGGCTCGGGGCTTGTGTAGGTCGTCCCATAAGGAGCGTTGGCGGCCAGCACGCTGATGGCAAGCGCATCGATGGAGGTATAAAAGTTCCCGAAGCTGGCGCGTACGCTGGTTGTGCCCGGCGAGCCGAGAATTCTGCAGAGGATACTGCCGTTCGCCCCCTGAGGGGTCCATGCAATGCCAACGCGCGGCGAGAAGTCGAGTTCGTCGATCGGCGCGAGCGTGTTTGGGATGCCAGGGTCGCCCGGATAGAGAATGCCCGGAGGCGCACCGGGAAAGACAACCGACTGCGCTCCGGGGACGAACGTTGAAATCTGGTTGTATTTCTCCGACCAGGGAGCGATGCGGTCCCAGCGCAGTCCGTAGTTCAGGGTAAGATTCGGAAGCATATGCCAGCTGTCCTGGGCGAAAGCTCCAACATACTTGTTGCGCGCATAGAACGGATTCAGCTGGCTCTGGTTGTACTGGCTGGGCACTCCGATCAGGAAATCCGCGAAGTCGACCCCGGTTTCCTGTCCGGAAAAGACGAAGCTGCCGTTGAACTGTGCGATCGGATCGGCATTGATTTGGTCGGCGTGGAATTCAGCGCCGAATTTCATCGTGTGGCTGCCAAGGACTTTCGAGAACGTGTCCGATGCCTGCCAGGTGTTGTTCACCTGGATGAGCTGATTGGCAGCAGCCCCGGTCGAATAGGCATTGAAGTTGAGATTCTCGACTCCTTGGCCGCGAGGATCGAGGGCGACGATGCTGTCGGTCCCGTCAGCGTTGACAAAGCCCTGCGAAGCAAGACTCACGTTCCATCCGCCGATGGGCTGGCCGAGGTTGGTGTTGTCGCGCATGTAACTCAGATGGAATTCATTGACCATCGTCGCGCCGAAGCTCTTCGTGTCGCTGAGCATCAGCATCTGTACGCGCCCGCTGGTCGCTGCGGAGAAGCCAGGGACGCTGGCCCCGCTCTGTGCAACCGGATAGGGGTTGACGAGATAGAAGTCATCGATAAAGTAGTACGCCGACATCAGCCCCCAACGCGTGTTCCAGTCGATGCGCGAGCCAGCCTTGTCATCGCGCACCGTCTGGTTGGAGGAGGAGGTGGCAAAGGTTCCCAATGCTGTGTTCGGCGCAGGAATGTACTGGAGCATCCGTTGCGCTGGAACGGACCAGGCCGACTGTGGAATCACCGCATTCGGGAAGACGCACGTATTGGAAGATGTGCAGCCCGGCAGGTAGTAGGGCTCGCCCGAAACCACCTGATAGCCAAGCCGCTGCGTAAGGATATTGGCAAACCAGGGGCCGCTGACCAGTCCGCTCAGCTGATTGCCGGCGGTTCCGGATGTGAAGTCAGACAAGTTGCCGCTTCGGTCGGCGCTCGAGGGCACTGCAATATTCCCCGTATCCACGCCCTGCGTCTGCCGCGTCCCCTGGTAATCGAGGAAGAAGAACAGTTTGTCCCTTCGAATCGGACCGCCCAGCGTTCCGCCGAACTGATTCTGCCGGAAGGCCCCTCGGGTCGGCGAGAAGTAGTTGCGCGCATCGAAATCGGTGTTGCGCAGGAAGTCGAAGGCGTTCCCGTGAAATTCGTTCGTCCCGGATTTCGTAACGACGCTGATCTGGCCGCCGCTGTATTCGCCGTACTCCGCGTCGAAATTGCTGGTGATGATGCGAAACTCCGCGATGGCGTCAAGATTCGGGATCACCGCAGTGCCGGCATCAACGTCCTCTTCGACGTCGCTGCCGTTCACACCAAAATAGTTGGCTGTCTCCCGCTGTCCGTTCACGGACTGATTGCCGGGGTTCAGTGTGCCTGAGGGATTGAGGACAGTGGCTCCGACATCCTGAACCGTGGTGTCGGTGATGGCGGTCTGCGGCGCAACGCCCGGCTGGAGGGACAGAAGATCCGTAAAGCTGCGCCCGTCGAGCGGAACCGAGGTCATCTGTTGTCCGGTAATGACCTGGCCCAGCTGCGTGCTGGTTGTCTCAACGTGAAGTGTGTTGTCGGTGACGGTTACATTTTGAGAGACGCTGCCGACCACCAGCGAGGCATTGAGCGCGAGCGCGGCGTTCGTGTCCAGAACGATCGCTTTGCGCTCGTACCTCTCGAATCCCGAAGCTTCGATATCGAGCACATAACGCCCGACCGGCAGCACCGGGAAGGTGTAATAGCCCTTGTTGTCGGTGTGGGTTTCGTAGGTCAATCCGGTACTTGCCTCCCGGGCGGCGACCTGCGCGTTGGGGATGACACTTCCGGACGGGTCCTTCACCGTACCGGAGATGCTGCCGCCGACGCTGGCCCACAACGCAGAAGTCGACAAGCTCACAACAACGCAGACGAATCCCGCGGCCCGGATCAAACGACGAATGGCTCTGCTCGACATGCCTTCTCCTCTTCTCTGCGTGGGGCAGACGCCCTTACTGGATCGTGACGGGAACATTGACGCTGGTCTGATACTGGGACGAGCCGGTTCCTGCGGTGCCCGTCACCACGACCGTGTATGTCCCTGCTGCTGTGCCTGGGTCGGTCTTTGTCGAACCGCCGCCGCAGCCGACAATCGTGAGCCCGACCGCCAGGATCGCCAGCACACACAGCGCCGTGTTACGCCACCTGCGTTTTGGCAGAATCAGGAGGAAAATGCAGGCCAGACTTGCGCCCCCTCCTGCGGCGAGCCAGCCAGGACGAGAGTTCAGTTTGCTGCTGGCAGGATGCGCCGGCGTGGTATTGACCGTGAGCTGCACAGTGCCGGTGCCAGTGATCGAGTTCGGATTCACGAAGCAGGCCGATTGGGTCATACTCGTGGGCAGGGTGCAGGTGAGATTGATGAGAGTCGTGTAGTTGTTTGCCGCATTGACGTTGACGGTGGCGATGGCTGCTGCCCCCGCCGCAGCGGTTGCTCCCGAAGAAGTCAGACCGAATTGCGAGATGGTGATCGGAATCGACGGTGAAGTCACCTCGGTGTAGGTTGGGTCGCCTTCGTAGAAGGCCACGAGGTTGTTGCTGCCAGCATTTCCGTCCACTCCCGTGGTTAGCGTCGCCACCCCGTTAGCAATGGGCGCCGGATCACCGACGTTCTCGCCATTCAGCTGAAACTGCACAAGGCCCGTGGGCTCCGGATCACCGGTGCTCGCATCGACCACATTGGCCGTCAGCGTCACGCTCTCATTGGGCGCGATGCTCGATGCCGATGCAGCAACGGTTGCGGTTGCAGATGCACCTGGAGGCAGCACCTCGATCTCGCCCATCATGCCGCCGTCCTCGTGTTCGAGGATGTGGCAGTGATAGACGAACGTACCCACGATGTTCGGATCGCTGAAGTCCATGCGGACGGTAATGCTGTGATAGGGTCCGCTGCCGCTCCAGTAGGGAATATCGTAAGTGTCGCGCAGCGCGGGATCGTTGACCGGCTGCCCGTCGACGTCGAGCACCTGAAAGTGCAGCTGGTGAATATGGAAGACGTGATCTTCCTGGGCCCGATTCTGAATGGTCCAGTCCTCAACGGTTCCCGCGTGAACCACAATATTCGGCTGCTGGTTCATGGTGAAGATGGCGGGGGTCTGGCCCTCTTCGGTGATGTAGAAAGTCGTGGGACTGTCCGGATCAGCCGGATTCTGGAGCACCTCTGAAAAGTAGAGATTGCGGTGTGCCACCGGCGTGAGATTGGCGAGACCCTGGAACAGGGTGGTATTCGCCGGCTCAACTGACGACGGAATCTGTGCCGGGGCTAGTGCATCGCTTTGGCTGACGATATTGGCGATCGGGCGCGTCGGATCGTAGTCTCCATCCGGGCCAGTGTTCTGGTACTGGGTAATCAGCTGCGCCGTGTCTCCGACATTGGGCGTGGTCACCACAAACTCCGCGCGTGCACCCGGCCCCAGCTGAATCGTGGTCTCGCTGCTGGCTCCGCCCGAAGACATCGGGTAGCCGTCAATCGAGTACACCTGCATGGGTTCGGCCGTTCCGTTGACGACGTACTGGAGATTCAGAATCGTGTCAGCCGCGGTGTTGGCGACACGCCATAATTCCCGCTCGCCGGGAGGAGTTTGGATGACCGCTGGCGTGTAGCTGGGATACGTGACTGGAACGTAGTTGATCGAGAGGTCCCAAGCGGGGATATTGTTACCGTTTGTTTCGGATACGGGCAAGTTCTGATCACGGATCACGAAGGTTCGTGTCGGCATTCCTGCGAGCGACGGATAGACATTCTGGATGCCTTCCACAATCAGCGCGCCCGTGGCTCCGCCCTGCACCTGGCCTTCGGAGATGCCATGCGGGTGCGGATGGTACCAGTAGAGGCCTGGCGGCTCGGTGGTTGGGATGGTGACGTTGTAATCGAAGCTCTGTCCCGGTTGGATGAGAGTGTGAATGACTTCATCCTGACCGCATACCGGCGCAATGTCCGTGCCGTGGAAGTGGATATTGGTGACGTTGGTGCCCATCACTCCGTTGCAGGGATTGCTGATTGTGGCGCCTTCGTTCGAGAGCGACATCCTCATGCTCGCCATACTGTCGCTTGCACTCGATGCGGCAGCCGGCAGATCGTTTGTGAAGTGAATGATCAGCTTGTCGCCGGGATTGACGACCAGCGTGGGCGCCTCAAGTCCGTTACTCGTGACGTAACAGTACCGGACAAGATCCTGTGAATCGGTCACCGTGTAATAACCGATGGTGACTTCGAGCACACCATTCTGACTTTGGAGGATGGGCGGATCTGAGACCGTTGAACCGGTCGTATACCGGGCGCAAACCTGATCGGCCGCGGTAGTTCCAATCGCAGCGGGCGAAGTCAACTTCGACAGATCCTGAGCCGAAACCGCGCCGCGCCCCGGATATTTGCGCTGCGCCTGAGCGGAAACGAGAGGAACCGAGAGAAGTGGAATCAGAACCAGGAGGAGAGGACGAAAGAACCACCAACGAGAATCCGCCGAACCATGCATGAACTTGCCTCGCAAAAGAACACATTGCTGTTCAGGCCATCGGCGAGCGCCGACAGCTGAACCTCTTGTTGAATCCTTGCGGGCAGGTCCCTATAGTGGAGCCAGCCCGCAGTCTACCCGGCTGTGGTCTTCAGGTCCTCGCGGGCTCTGCCAGGAGTTTGCCGCGGGGACCTGGGTGTTGCCCTACTGCAAAAGCTTCTCTTCCTTCGGCTCCCTCTCAGAGCAATCGCTGCAAAGGCCTCCCACTTCAAGGCGGACGACCTGCACGTTGAAATCGGTCTTTGCCGCGATCTCCCGTTTGAGCCGCTCAAAGGAGGGAGTCGCAAACTCCATGATCTTTCCGCAACTAAAGCAGGCCAAATGCAGATGATCCTGCTCGGTTCTCACTTCATAGAAGTGCTTCTCGCCGTCGAGATGCATGAGATCGAGTTCGTCGATCATGCCCAGTTTTTTCAGGAGTTCGATGGTGCGGTAGACCGTCGCGCGGTTGATGTTTGGATCCCGCTCACGTGCCTGCTTCAGGAGGGTCGTCGCGTCAAGATGGGCTGTCGCCTGCTGGATGGTTTCAATTAGCGCGCGGCGCTGCGCGGTGAGGCGTATTCCTCTGGCTTCCACCTGATTCAGCAGTTCGCGACGCGGGAGCAACATGAGCACCCTTAATTGCGACTGAGTCGCAAATTTAATATACGACCGATTTGGTCTTATTCCTATATACGACAATTTTGGTCCTGATTACAAGCACGTCATGTGAAATGCATCATGCCGTGGAAATCATCCTTCGCGAAGACTGCAAGAACTCCCACCTGGAGGCGTTGAAGCCTTCGCTTCCGGTAGCAGCGCACCATTTCCTGGTCATCGCGATCTGGATATCTGGTTCCGTCGCATTGTTATTCTTGCTACGGAGCCCGCTCGCCTGCTCTGTGCGGCATTGACCTGCTCTCACCGTCCATTGTGATATTTGTCACAGGGCTCGATCGTTCTTCGGGATATTGTCTAACGAAGCGAACCGGTGACTGGCGAGTTTGTCCCCGAAGAATGCAACTGGTTGTATAGAAGTTTTCTGACCGATGCCGAACCGTAAATCTCGTGTGGTGATCCAGCGCATCTTGATCGATGACAAAGCCACCTACCGGATCGTGGCTTATGCTGGCCGCGATTATGCCGCACATCGCGATTTTGCAAACCTGACCTCATTGTTGGCTTCAATTCGCTCCGCGAGACTCCCGATCGAGGAGTCGGCACTCGTGATGGGTGATGCCGCAGGGAGCAGAGGGTCAATTGTATTTTCCGGTGAGTTTGATTTGCACGAATCGCAGTTTCGATCCCTCGGCTTGCAGCGATGACTAGGCGCATCAATGTCGATCACCCTTCCGTGCAGAGGATCAGCTCTATCGAATCCCCCTTGTGATCCTTTCATGTGTCCTCGCTGGATCAGCCTCCATCGCTAAATCATGTATTCTCCGCTCGCCGAAGAATCCGGCCTTTGCCGCGCCAAGGCATCAGTCTCGGTCATTTCATCGCAGTTGTGAGCTCGTTTTCGCTGAGTCGTTTACAACCGGCCAGGCACTCATTCAGCCACAATTCAGATCCGAAGCAAGCGCGCGCAAGAATCCCGCTTATGCATCCGCTCTCCCCTCCTGCAGTGGTGTAGCGCGCTCGAAGTTCTCGACCAAACCCGACCAGTATTCAAGACGCCTCTGACAGCGCGAGCAGATCGCGAGATGCCTTGCCCGTTCCGTCAGGAAGAGCTTGCGCACATCAAAGGCAAACGCGCGGATCTCATCATCGGTGTAGCAGGCAAAGTCCTTCTCCTCGAACGGAGGCCGAGCCGACGCCGCTGCCAACAGATCCGCTTTTCGCCTGGCCACCATATCCTCGAAGTGAATCCGCCGGCTTGGCGCATTCACCCAAAGGGTGTCGTCCTCGGCCCAGAGGTCTTCGAGTTGGGCACTGGCATTGAGAGCGAGGTAGCGGATGGCATCCTCTCTTCCTCCAACCGGCTTACGCTGGTCGGCAAGTGCGGCACATGCAAACTTCGCAAGGCCCACGATCTCCTCATCGGCGAACGATCTCGAAAGCTCGCGAAAATCTCTGATTTCTTCCCGCGCGATCTCCGCAAATTCTGAATCTGCGCCTGCGACCCCGGCTACATCGGACGTCAGCGCCGGAAGTTCGATCTCCGTTCCCGCAGCCGCCTCCCAGGCCGGATGGCTCGCGGTGTACATGCCGGGATCGAAGACTTCGAGCAGCGAGTCCTTGCGGTCCTCTGGACCGCGAAAGCGGTTCAGCAGATCGAGAAACCAGCTTAGCTGCGATGGACTGAACTCCCGGGAAACGGCTCCGGCGACGTCTTCCCGCCAGGTGTCGAAGCTTTCCATCAGAGAGCTCGGCAATTGAAATCGATTCAGTTCTCTGATCATTTCCTGAATGTCTGTGGTTGGGTTCTGCATAGCTGTGGTCCCTTCTACGGGACTGTTTTCCCACGGAACCCAACCTCAGTCAAATGGCCTTGGAACCCTGCCGGTCTCCCACCCGGAAGCTCCTGAGAACACGTCGCTTCCCGCGAAATTCAATCAGGCAGCTTCCACGACTCCCAACCTGCGGAGCCAGATCCCAGCACAGGGCTTCGAGGCTGAACCTGCCCTGTCTGATCCGCACCCACCGGTGCCTGAAACTGGCCACTTCGACGCCGCGCAGCAGGAATACGGGTGCGGGGTTTCCCTCCCCGAACGGCTCGAGCAGTGTCAGCTGTTCGTCGAAGTGTTTGCCCGCCGTCGCCAGCACCAACTCCCCGTCCTCACGGATCTCGTGGCTGCGATCCAATTTGAGGCCCTCCACGAAGGAGGCGAATTCGTTTGTGAAGGCTTCAATCTGGCCGATATGCATGGTCAATCCGACAGCCTGCGCATGACCGCCAAACCGTTTGAAGAATCCACGGAACTGTTCCAGCGCTTCGGCCAGGTCGAAACCGGCGACGCTCCGGCCCGATCCGACCACCAGACCCGGTTCCAGTGACAGCGCCAGCACAATGCTCGGCACCCTGAAGCGCTCGACGCATTTGGCGGCAAGCAGACCGGCAATGCCTTTGGGACAAGACTCCCGGTAAAGCACCAGAGCGGGCGGCGCCGGCTGCGGGATCTCCGCGCAAACCTTACCGAACTCCGCAGCCACAAGCTGGCGCCGCTGCTGGTTGAGCTGATCCAGTCTCTCGACGCTCCTGCGCGCGGCATCCTCGTCCCTCGCCGCCTCGAAGACCGACAGCGCCCGTTCGGGATGGTCGATTCGTCCGGCGGCATTGATGCGTGGCGCGACCCCGAACGCGACGTCGTTCGAATCGGGCTGCGCTGGATCGACACAGGAAACCCGCAGCAGCTCCCCCAGCCCACAATTCTCGGTGTGCCCGAGCTCATGCATTCCCAGACGTGCAAGCTTCCGCGTCCCGTCTTGCAGCGGAACACAATCGGCGACCGATGCGATCGCGGCATACTGGCTCATGGCAGCCTGCAGGCGTTCGACGCGTCCGTCCTTCCAGCCGGCGCGCTGCGCCAAGGTCATCGCGAACAGGGCCGCAAGGCCAGCGCCGCAGAACTCCTGGGACCAAACGGCGAGCGTATTGGCCTGCTGCTGAATGCGGTGATGGTCGATGACGATCACATCGACACCCAGCCGCTGCGCCAGCAAAATCTCCCGCTGCGCGTTGATGCCGTTGTCGACCGTGAGCAGCAAATCCGTACCGCTCAGGGAGAATTTATGGACGGCACACGAACTGAGACCGTATCCCTCATCCCGGTGCGGCAGATACGCTCGCGCTTGAACTCCGAGGCTGGCCAGAGCCGAGCGTAATATGTACGTGCCGAGGATCCCATCGCAGTCGTAATCCCCGAAGATCGTCATCCGTTGCTTCTCGCGCATCGCCGTCAGCACGCGTTCGACTGCGCAGGTCATCCCAGGAATCGACATGGGATCCGGAAGATCGTTCCAGGACGGAGGTTGAATGAAGGAATCGATGTCCTCGATCCCCCGGGCGATGAGGACATCGAGCAATGGCTGGCAGAGAAACATACCGCCTCCTTGCGGCCCGAATCGGGCGCTCTGTCAGTTGTTGAATTGAGAGATGGGTATGAGGCTATGGGCAGAGCTTGGCTCTGGGGCTGGCTACAGGTAACCCTTTTTCAGCCGGAAATAGCCCCTCGTTCACGTGCCTGGCGGACCATCTCCACCAGGACCTGCCGAGTTTCCTGCGGTGTCGAGACTTCGTGAGGGAAGTTGATGCGCGCACCCTTCATGCCCTCGGTCGTTTTCAGCCGCAGCCAGAAGCCGAGGCGGTCGACGGAGGTCGTGGCCGCCTCGCTCGCCTTGAGCTGAGCACAGGTCTGGGCCAGCAGGATCATGGAGTCGACGTGGTCTGCATTCATGTGGGCCATGATGTCAGGCGCGGCGGCAGCGAGAGGATCGGGGCGGGCCGCCCGATATTCGGCAGCGTCGACCCAGCCCATGACGCCGAAACCGCCGACGTAATAAATATCCAGAGGCGCAAGGCGAAAAAAGCTGAAATCGGAGAAGTCGACCCAGTAGCGGCTGTTCGAATGGCAGGAAAGGTAGGTCTCGCGGGCGGAGGCGACCTCTTCCGACGGAACGGGCTCGCAGGAACCGAGAAGGGTGGCGCGCGCGGCGCCCAGCGGATCGCCCTCTGCATTCTCCTGTGCGACGAAGAGACTGCAACGCGGATCGGAGCAGAGGTTCTGCGTGTGGACGGCCATGCTGCTGATGAGAAAAAGCGGCCGGCTGGCGTCGTCCAGTGCGAAGGGCATCAATGAGCCGAATGGGAAGCCGGCATGGCGACGCGACACGGTCGACAGCATTGCCGTGGAAGCGGTCGAGAGAAGTGTGCGCACACGTTCGGCGAAACTGGGTTCCGGGGGCTGAGGAGATCCGGAGACGCCCGATGCATGCTGACGCACTTCGCTCGAAGACATGACAAACCTCCTCTCCCAGCTTAGAGGATGGAGAATGAGACAGGGTGCACCGGATCACGACCAGTGCGGCGCGGGGGACCTGCGGCCCTAAAATCGACGCTTGCTCTGCGGCTGCTAATCGGTTCAGGCAATACGCAGATGCTCGCCGCGGTAGATTTCGGCGCCTGGCACAGCAATCTGGTTCTGAACCGTATGTTTGATGGCTTCATTGCTGGGCGAAGCATCCTGAATCGAAGCTAAGAGCGGGCGTTTGATCTCCTCCGAGACGCTCTCGATCAACCGTTCCCACAAAGCCCCGTCGAGCCGGGCCGCCACAGTTCGATACCGCATCGGCACCAGGGTTTCGTCGGTAAAACGTACAGAATCCTGACTGTTCTTCTGGATGCGGAGCGTGAATTCACGCCCTTCGATCTTTTTGAGATCGCGGCTTTTGAGGTAGTACATGACCATGTATTTGGTCTGCGTTGCCTTGCGCTCGCTGCTCCGGGCGCGTTCCTGCAAACGGTTTGCCTCGCTCCGGCAATACTGGACTCGCGTCTCCATCATGCGAAGGAAGCGGCCGATCCGGTCCGCCTTTTCGCTGTGCGCTTCGCAGAACTGCTGGAATCGCTCCACGAGTTCGGCCGACGCTTCACCGCGACTTTCGATCTCCTCTTCGATTTCGTCGAGGAGGGTGTCGAGCTCGCGATCGATTTCGAACAATGAATGATCCTGCGCTAGAGACGACATGAAAAACCTCCCGCATGCGAAAAAAAGCCCACGCACCAGAGCACAACGCGTGGGCTTTTCAATCACTGTTTGTAGCTTGTTCAGAAACTGGAATTTCCTGCGGATCAACTTTCCGGAAGGGGTTCCGGGAAATCGGCGGTTTCGAGGAACCACTTCAAAACGGCCAAATGAACTGAAGTGGGGATGCTCAATCTGCCCGCAGAGACGGCGATCTCTGCGCGTTATGGCAAAGACATCTGCCGGCGATGCATCGTGGCGTCCGACTGATCCAATTGTCTCTGCGCACGGTCCACCTGCTCCCGATCGCATCGAGATAGAAGATCTTTCAGATCTGATTCCTTGGTCAGCTTATGAAACGCCTTTTCCGGCGAGAAATAGACGAGGACCGCTTTCTGTTCGTGTAGAAGATTGTGAATGTTATTGAGGGTTCCCTTGCTCTTGCCGTCCCAGAACATTACGCCGCAACGCGCTTCGCGCGCCATCGCGAGATCTTTCTGCGCGAAATAGGAGAAATCCCGCTTGCCTCCCTGGTGGGATATGGGGCGAATCTGCCAGTTCCCGACGTTATTTCGGCAGTGATCCATACAAAAGACGACCACATTGCCGTAGCGCCGGTCGGCGAAATGCTGCTGGACTGCGCGATCCGCTCCGTTCGCGTCGCCTATGAAGATCTTGCAGTTCTTCTGGATCAAGTCATCCAGCTGGCCGCGAATGACCTCATTCAACCGGAAAACCGCTCGGGAACCGCCAATGAATACCGTCGTCATAAGCTACTCCGCGTCCGGGTCAACGTCAGTGCATAAACGACTTTGGCTCCGCCGTCCGTCATGAGGCACTCCGTGATCGTGTTCATTGTCGCTCCGGAACGAAAGAGGTCATCGAAAAGAAGCACGCGCTTACCTTGTATTTTAGCCTTTTCGATTGTGAAAGCGCCCTCGAGCGCAGCAACCCGCTCCTTGAAGTCGAAGACATTCTTAAGCTGTGGCGTTTGTTTGACTTTCACGACGCCATCGAGGCAGAGCTCGATTCCAGTCCGATCGCTGATCGCTCTCGCGGCCTCCAAGACCGGTTGCCGCTTTCGCCCTGTATTGGAGGGCGGAACCGGCACGATCAGATCAACATCGATGCGCCACTTATCTTTTAGAAACTCCGCTGCAGTCTCAGCGATTGAATCCACTGCCGACGGATCGGCTCGGTATTTCAGCTTATAGAGCAATTCGCCCAGCTCGGATCGAACCGTCTCGAACTGCGGATGTCCGTAGCCGTCGTAACCGAGGAAAGTGCTCCTGCTGGTGTGGAGGTCCAGTGCGTAGCCCTCCACCCATTTGCCCCGGATCTTCCGCGGATGGATCTCGACGCTCATCGTATTCTCACTTTGATCATAACCATCAAACGGTTGCCTGCCTGGCAATCAGGAACTTAAGACTGGCTCAGTAGCGAGCGAACCAGAGTTTCAGCCAGCCAATCCTGGTACTTCTGGGAACTCCACCCGCGGTCGCGCACCAGCATTCGGTACACGTCGCTGCCCGTCAGCGTCCAGAGGATGTCTCTGGCGTTCCGGTAACTTAGTCCCGGACGAAGCCTCTTCGCGTCGCACAGGGAAATGATCATCGCCTCCTCCCGCTCGTAGCGAATACGCTCGCGCTCCTGTTCGAGTTGCGCCAGTTCGGGCGCAACCACCCCCGCGCCGCGCAGCAGGTCGAAGCCTGCCCGCTGCGCATCGTGAATCCGCCGGGCGATCCGAGCCGCTCCCCGGAGGCGCGCTTCCGGGTCTCTTTCCTCCAGTGTTTCCCGGACCGTGTCCTCATAATCGGGCCCAAAAGTGCTCTGGTTGAGAAGTTCGGCGAGGATGCCCGTCTTCGAACCGAAGACGGCATAAACCGTCTGCACGGCGACCTCAGCCCGCCGTGCAACCGCCTCAACGGTCATTCCCGCGTAGCCCTCGGCTTCGAGAAGCTGCCGGGTGGCCTCGACAATCCGCCGCCGGGTCTCGTGAGCCTGCCGCTGGCGAGTCAGCGATTTATAAGCACGCCTTGCTGATTTCGGCATTCTTAAAAAGTTTAGCAACCTTTATTCAATAGAGTCATCTCTATCGGATATACGAGATGCGAGAGTTCAAGGGAGATCAATTTCCATGACAAGCACCGAGACATCGTTGCGTCTCTTCATTCTCGGCGCCACGGGCGGCATTGGGCGCCAACTGGTGGATCAAGCTCTTGAACGGCACCACCAGGTAACCGCATTCGTCCGCTCGCCGCAAAGGCTCGGCGCTCGACGCGACGGATTGACTGTGATTCAAGGTGATGTGCGCAATGCGGATGCGATGAGCGCGGCCCTTGCGGGCCACGACGCGGTGCTTTCGGCGCTCGGGCCGCCAGGACCCTCACGAAACACGATCACCAGCGACAGTGCACGGGCCACGGTGGCGGCCATGCAAACCGCCGGCGTGCGTCGCCTCCTCGTCGTTGGAGTCGCCGCGCTCTTCCCCGACATTGGAATGTTCGGCCGCGTGCTTCGCAACACGCTCCTGCGCAACATCGCGGACGATTCAGCCGCAATGGAGCGGATCGTGAAGGCTACCCGTCTCGACTGGACGATCGTGCGGCCGCCGCGCCTGACGAACGGAGCCCGGACAGAGCATTACGGAGTTGCTGACGATCATCTGCCGTCCGGCGCGGGGAGAAATGCGACAGTGAGCCGGGCGGACGTCGCTCATTTCATGCTCAACGAGGTCGAGCAACCCGGACACATGCGGCGGGTCGTAGGCATCGCGTACACGAAGAAGGCGAAGCCATGACTATGCTTCCGGCACATCCATCCCGAAATGCTTACAGCAAACTTCAACACCGCTGCGCAGCGACCTGGCAGTGATCTCGCCACGCTTTGATTCAATCATTTCATCCAACCAGGAGAAAACCCATGAGTCCCGTAACACAGATCAATTTCATTTCGATCAAGCCCGACAAAATCGACGACTTCTTCGAGGCTGATCTTAGCTTCGTTGCGTCGGCCAGTCTGCCGAAAGGCCTCATAGGCAGTCGCCTGTACAGGAGTCCGGATGGCAAGTCAGCGATCCGGGTGACCCAGTACGAATCAGCCGAGGCCCACAAGGAGTACCACCAGAGTGAGGCTTTACAGCAGCAGATCGCCCTACTGCGCACCTTTGTTGAATCGTCCACAGCGGGTATCTATGAGGAGGTTCGCACCGCGGGTGATTTCAAATAGCCTTCTTCTCTTGCCGTCGACCACAAGTGCGCTCGTCTGTCAGCTGGTACGCCTTGCCCGCAGACAGGCGGGCGAAACCTGGAGTCGAGGGCCATGCGCGAATCTACCAAGACAACCCCTGCGAAGGAGTAGCGAATGAATCTCTACACCGCAGTTCTCTTTGTCCATGCGATCGCGGTCCTTGTCCTTACCGCTGCCTTGACCATGGAAGCGTGGGTACTGCTCCAGCTTCGGCGAACGATGCGTCCGACCGATGCTCGCCCCTGGATCGGGACGATGCAGCCCGTTGCCATCGCGGCGATCAGTTCGTTGGTCATCATCTATGTCACAGGTGGATGCGGCACGTTGGTGCATGGACGGCCCCGATGGGAACCGGACGCCTATCGCTTGAATTCAGAATCAGAATTACAATTCGATGCTGTCCGCCGGTGAGCAAGCGTCTAAACGCACGCTGCCAAAGTCGCTTCTGGAAGCCTGGTGCCAAGCCGACTTTTGGAGTGTTATCGGCGTTGGCGAGCGCATTGGTGACTCGATCGTTCTGTCTCCCGAATCAAAATCCTCCCAAACTCCTTCAGGGTGTTGGTGGTGCGAGCGGCCCCGCGGATAATAGAGAAAAATCCCGAGGCGCCGATGAGTTTTGACCACCCCGCCGGTTTTACCCAGTAGAGAGGCAGGAACGGGCGAGCAAGAAAGCAGCCCCGAGCCCAAAAAGGAAAACATCATGAATATCACTGGGAAGACAGTCCTAATTACCGGCGCCAATCGCGGCATCGGCCATGCGCTCGTCCTTGAAGCCCTCCGGCGCGGAGTAAAGCGAGTCTACGCCGGCACGCGCAGCGGGATCGATATCGCGGACGAACGCGCCGTTCCAGTCGCGCTGGACGTAACCAACGATGTGCAGATCGAACAGGCAGGCCGGAAGGTGGGCAGCCTCGACGCGGTCATCAACAACTCGGGCATCGCTCCCTACGACGATCTGAGCAATACCGACGTCATCGAGCAGGCCCTCGCTGTCAACTTCTTCGGCATGTACAAAGTATCGCGCGCCTTTCTGCCGATGCTGAAGCGCACCAGGGGAGCCCTCGTCAACAACCTTTCGCTGATGGCTCTGGCTCCGTTGCCGCTCACACCCAGCTACGCCATTTCGAAGGCGGCCGCACTCAGCATGACGCAATCTCTTCGCGCATTGCTGGCGGGCCAGGGCGTGACGGTCCATGGGGTCTTCCTGGGACCCGTCGACACTGACATGACAAGAGGCTTTGAGATTCCCAAGGCATCGCCCGAATCCGTCGGGCAAGGCATCTTCGACGGCCTGGAGAATGGCGAAGAGGACATCTGCCCCGACCCCGCGTCCCGCTCGATCGCCGACGGCTGGCGCAACGGCGTAGCCAAGGAGTTTGAGCGCCAGTACGCAGGGTTCGTTCCCGAGAGCGCGGCGGTTCTCTAAAGAGCGCCGCGCGCCACGTACAACAGGGCAAACAGCGACACAAAGGGAACGGAGGAGCGGTTATGAAGAAGCAGGATTTCACGACAAGTTTTACGGTTGATCAATCTCCGGAAGAGGTCTTCAAGGCGATTAACAATGTTCGCGGGTGGTGGTCGGGAGAAGTTGATGGAACCACCGACAGCCTTGGCGCCGAATTCACTTACCGCTACCAGAACATGCACAGGTCCACGCAGAAGGTAACGGAGTTCGTCCCCAACAAGAAGGTTGTGTGGCGTGTTACGGACGCCGAACTGACCTTCGTCAAGGACAAGAAGGAATGGATCGGGACCGACATCGTCTTTGAGATCGCCAGGGAGGGAGCCAAGACCGAGCTTCGCTTTACGCATGTGGGCCTGGTTCCGGTATTCGAGTGCTACGGGGGTTGCTCAGGCGCCTGGGGCATGCTGGTGAGCACGAATTTGCGCAACCTGATAGCGACGGGGAAGAATCAGCCGGACCTGTTCGCGTAAGTGGACGAACAGACCGCGACGTGTGCATTCGCTGGCACACGGCAATCAGACGGCCAAATCTAAAGAACGAGGTGCCAACATGACGCAGCAAAATTACACAGCGGCCATTTTGGTCGATCAGTCGCCGAGCGCGGCATTCAATGCCATCCGCAATGCTCGTGGGTGGTGGTCAGAGGAAATTACAGGAAGCACGAAGAAGGTCGGCGACGAATTCAAGTACCACTATCGGGACCTCCACAAGTGCACCATGAAGCTCGTGGAACTCGGTCCCGGCGAGAGAGTCGCCTGGCTGGTGACCGACAATTTCTTCAGCTTTACGGAAGACAAGGCTGAGTGGAAGAACACAAAGGTTGTCTTCGACATCGCGAAGAAGGGCGACCAGACCGAGATTCACTTCACGCATGAAGGACTGGTGCCTGAGTACGAATGCTACAACGTCTGCTCGGATGCCTGGGGCACCTACATTCGCGGCAGTTTGAAAAGTCTGATCGCAACCGGCAAAGGCTCACCGAACCCGAAGGGAAAGTCGAACTGAAGTCGCTGCTACAGATATGACGGAACTATTCGCTGCGCCGCAAGGAAAGTCGAGGAGAGCGTCATGAGAAAGCTAATTGCTGCCATGAAGGCGTCGCTGGACGGAAAGATCGAGAGAGCCGATGGGCCGGCGGATTGGGTCAAAGCGTGGTCGGACGACTACGGCCTGACGCCCGAAATCGATGCCTGCGTTCTCGGCGGCGGTATGTACGCTCTTTACGAGCAGTACTGGACCTCGATCCAGACAGAGCCGGAAAAACCGGCATGGATTACGGGTACACCGCCAACACCGGCCGAACACGAGTGGGCCGCATTCGCCCAGCGCACATCGCATTACGTGCTCTCAAATACCGTCGGGTCAATCGCCTGGCCGAATGCGAAAATCATCCGCAGCCTCGACGACATCGTCGCGCTAAAGCAACAGGTCGGAAAGCACATTTACCTCGTTGGCGGTGCAAAAACTACGGCTTCTCTTATCGATGCCGGCCTCGTCGATGAGCTTCGGATGATTGTGTATCCGCTGATCGCGGGTGAAGGCAAGCTGTTGTTTGCTGCGACTGAACGGCAGTGCGGCCTTGAGCTGAAGAGTGTACAGCAGCTTTCAGAAGGGCGCGTCAGTCTCGTGTACGCGGTGCGCTAAACGAACGGATGCAGATTGGGCGCGGGCTCCGCATTTCTGAGGCATGCAGTCTACAATCAGACGCAATGGCGATCGAGAGCCCCCATATCGAGCCCACAGCGGACGACGCGAACCGGGACTTCGAACGGCTCGCCGAACCATTCCGTCGCGAGATCAGACTGCATTGCTACCGGATGCTGGGCTCGTTGCACGAAGCCGAAGATTTGGTGCAAGAAACCTATCTGCGCGCGTGGCGCAGCATTGCGAGTTTCGACGGGAGATCGATGCGCGCCTGGCTTTATAAAATCGCCACCAACGCATGCCTGAATGCGCTCGAGAGCCGCAAGCATCAGCAGCGATACCTACCCGATCAACTGGGACCGGCTGTTGAACCGGCGGCGTTTGGCGCCCCGGCTACCGACATCCCGTGGCTGGAGCCGTACCCGGACTCCAACCTCGAAGGTATCGCCGATGCCGCGCCGAATCCTGAAGCGCATTTCACGGCGCGGGAATCTGTGCAGCTTGCATTCGTGGCCGCGATTCAGCAGCTGCCCCCTCGCCAGCGCGCCGTGCTTATGCTGTGTGATGTGCTCGGTTGGGCATCGGCTGAGGCAGCCGAACTGCTCGAAGGCACCACCGCGTCTATCAACAGCGCCCTGCAGCGGGCGCGCGAAACCCTCTCAAAGAGCTACTCTGACCGGCGGCCGTCCATCCAATCACCGCCAACTTCTGCGCAGCAAACCCTCCTCTGCCTCTATCTACAGGCGTGGGAAGGGCACAATGTTGACAACTTCGTCGCTCTGCTCAAAGAGGATGCGGCTGCCGTCATGCCTCCGTGGCTGCAGTGGCTCGCGGGGCGCGAGATCATCGGGGCCTTCTTTGCTGGCGTATGGAAGACCTGTGGCGGCCTTCACCTTGTACCTACGGCTGCCAATGGCCAGCCTGCTTTTGCTGTTTACGAGTTCTCCTCCGCCAATAAGCAGTGGAACGCTCACTCGATTCACGTAATCACGCTGGAGAACGATGTGATCGCTCGAATAACCCTCTTCATCGAGCCGCGCCTCTTCGCCAACTTTGGACTTTCCCCGTTCCTGCCAGACGACGCGGTTAATAGGCCAGCGAGCCATTCGCACGGCTCGTAGGGCACCGCCACCAATTGGACAATGCCCGTGACGCGCGAAAGTTGTCTCGACTTCGGGATCTGCAATCCGACCTGACGCATCAATGAATTTCTTTCACCCGCTCTGGTACCTTGCGGAATACGCGGTTATAAATCTCGTGTGCCAGATCCACGGATTCTTCGATCGCTTGTCTCGTCGGCACCACCCGCACGTTCACCTGCCGCTCCCGGGCAAGCCGAATGCCGGCGATGAGACATGCGCCGAGGTAGACCATCCCGCGATTGATCCGGGGCATGTGCGCGTCGGGGTCGAACATCAGATTGCTCCCGTGCGCTTCTGGCGATTCACCAGCTGATCGACACGTCCGAGGAACACCTCTGAGGGCAGATAGCGGCGCCTTTCACCGCACAGCGGGCACTCGACGACGATCGACTGGAACGGGAATTGGGCGACGCCGGTCGGGACGTCCCGGCGGCATTTCTTGCAGGCAACGACGAACGACTTGCGTGCCGACGGTCCCTGGAGCATGGGAACAGAATAGGAGAATAGAAGGCGAAAGTCCATCCGCAACCGGCGGCCGGACCTCGGTGGAGCGATGACCTGAGCCCGGCTCAATTGCCTTCTGCAGCCTTGAGATTCAGTTGCTCCGGAATCGCAAGCGCCAGATACAAAATGGCTTCCTCGAGGTGGCCGAGATCTGTCCGTCCCATCTGACCGCTGGAGTGCCGGCTGTGAATTACACCTGGAAAACTGGTGGATAAATTCAATTTGGTCGGCAGGCTTTCAGGCAGGTCCCTGGCCTCCCGCCGCCCTCGCCGGCGCCAGTCTTGGCTTTTTCGGACCCGCCGGTGGTGGCATCCAGGAGCATCGGTCACCAAACGGCAGCTTCAAGCCGCTTCGTCGGTCTCCTCGTCTTCGCCTTCGGTGCAGGCTTCGCGCAGAATCTCTTCGTCCTCATCCGAGTCGGACGGTCCATTCGACCTGCTGTCTTCTGCCGTAGTCGTTGCCGGCGAACCAACTCGTGCCGGCGACTCCGACGGGGCATCGAATAGGCTCGCAGCCTTTCGAGGCTCGGATTTGGCTGCCGACTGGGATTCCAGCGTCGGTGCGGGCTTGCCGGGAGTCGGGTCGGCCTGATCTTTCTTCGATCCCTGGCTTCTCGACTTCTTCCGGGCCTCGGCCTTGGCAGCTTTGGAAGCCTCCTCCATTTCCGCCTTCGCTCGTTTGAGGGTGTTCTTCAGTTCGAGGTGGGCAGATACGAAATTCACGAGCGTTTGCGGAAGCTCCCCGTCGAGATCTTCCACGGTGCCGGTAACGGTGACAGGTGTCGTCAGAGCGTCGTTTTCGCCGTCCGCGACCTTCTTCGGGATGACGTTGACGCGGAATTGGTCCTCTTCGACGTGGGTCACGGTGAACAGGACAGCGCGATGCCGCAGCAGCGGCGCCAGTTCTTTGAACATGGGAATGAATCCTCCTGATTATGTTTGGATTTTTTGAGAACAGCCCTCCGGGGACAGGCCGCTGTTCGATTTAGAAAGGCCCAGCGGGTGCTCCAACAGGAGACCTCTTTGACCCAGCCGCCTGGATTCTAGGCTGGCCCCAGGATTTCCAGCTTTGGAAAATAGGTCCGATAGCGCGCAACTTCGCGCGTGAGCAGCGCCAGCCGCTCGATGGCTGCGTGCGCTCCGATGTAAAAGTCCGGAAGGGGCGTAGCCCGCTGGCCGCCCCGCCGGCGATAGCTCAGAAAGCACTTGCCGGCAAGAAAACCGGCCTCCCACGGCAGATCTTCCCGCTCGTAGGAGGCCAGCGGCAGAGCAGCGTCCAGGGCTTCAATGGTGCTGAATCCGATCGACACCTCGGCGTAGACAATCGGATTGATGATGAGGGCCGTATAGTCGGCGCACTCAGCCAGCGCGTGAGCAGACCAGTCGGCCCATCTCGCGTCGCTGGTCGCTATGTCCAGAAGAATGTTGCTGTCGACGAGAACCCCGCGGCAGTTGCGCAGACGGGCCGCCAGATTGTCGAGGACCGTCGTCATTTGCCGTTCGCGCCGCCGCGGCCGCCTCCGCGCGTAAGGGCCATGATCTCGTCCGTCGACATGCGCGTATCGGCCGAGCCGCGGAGCGCCCTGAGCGCCTTCTGTCCGCGAACGCCCGATCCTTCCGTGCGTCTGGCTTTGCGAATCCGGGCGTGGTCGCCGCTTACCTCGAATTCCACCTCGGTATGGGGCAGCAGGCCCAGCCGGTTCCTGACTTCCTGCGGAATCGTCACCTGTCCCTTGCTTGTGATCTGCATGGGTATTACTCCTACTGGTAAGTGTAATGACAAGTGATTGGCTGAGCAAGCAGCTAGCCGGGATTCGCCATCCTCTTCTTCGATTTCTGTATACGACGCCACGCATCGGGGTCTGCCGCAAGGGCGGCTGTTTTGCCGGTGAACGCGTTAAAAAAGCCTCCATGATGTCTAAGCTTTCCGTAGCGAAGCAGCCTCGCCAGCATGGCCAGGGCGCTCGTAGCGAGGACCTGATTGATGAACGGCTCCTGCCGTTCGAGCACCTCAGCCGCGCTGCAGCTGGGAAGCGGATCCTCGCCTGCCTCCGCATCGGCAATCTCGGGGTAGAGTTCCGTAACAATTCTCAGCCGGACCGCGCTGCGCCGATTCGCCGCGTTCAGCGGCTGGCCCAGCACAAACTGGCCGCTGCTCGCGTTGTTGCCGAGATCGAGCCAGTAGATGGTGCTGTCATTCGTTCGCGTAACAGCGGAGAGAATGGCCCGCCGCGCCGCCCGCGTATCGACACAACCGATGAGAAGATGAGGACCAGGTGAATTGGTCCTCAGAGAGTCTTTGTGAAAATGCCCGGGATGGGCCTGCCACTCGAGGCCCCAGAAGAGATTGACGCGGTTGATCAGGACGACGGCTTTGTTCAGCCCGACATCGGCCGCCGCAAACGGCTGCCGGACGCAGTTGGTTTCCGAGACCAGATCGCCGTCCGCCAGCATCACGTGGAGGCCTCCGGCATAGCCCCACACTCTCATCGCCTGGTGAAGATAGGGAAGACCGAGCAGCACCGCGCTGCCATTGCCTCCCGCGCCCACCACCAGCACGCGCAGCGGCTGCTCCCGGCGCCACAACGATTTCGGGAGAACGTGTTCAGTCATCATGACCGCGCCTCTTCCCGCAGAGAAATTCCTCCACGGTCTCCGGCAACTCGATCAGCGAGTCGACGGGGAACTGGTCCTTTCCCGCAAGTTCCTTCCACAGCCCCCCGAAGCCGCCAGGGTGCCGAGTCAGCCTGCCGACGTTGCCGTGCGTGAACTCGCTTTCATAGAAGCTCTGTTCCCACTGGGGAATGGAAGCGACGGTGGAGGCATCGGGAGCCCGCATCGATCCGAGGCAGACGCTTCCCGTCTCGTAGAGGTTCCAGTAAGGAGCCACACAGAGCCTGGTATCGGTTCCGGGCCGCCGATCTTCTTTCAGAGCCCGGACCGAGGGCGAACGATCAGTCGCCAGCCAGACCAGCGCCGGCTGCGGAAAGATCGCGCCATTGATCCCGCCCAGGTCGCCCTGCGTCGTTCCGAAGAACAACTGGCGTTTCTGCGCTCGCGTCCACCAGGCAATCAACCGCTCCGTGCGCGCGATAACGTTTTCGGGCAGGAACTCAGCCTGCACCCGGCCTCCCAGCGCCTGGACCAGAGCGTGAACAAACTCGATGGTCAACGGTTTCGCCGGACCCAGCGCCGGCTGTTGGGCCTGGTCGCCTTGAGTTACTTCGTGGTGTGTGATGAAGGTGTCTCCGAAGTGGCCGTACTGCTGTTCGCTCGAACGGTAGATCAGCAGAGCTTCACGCAGCGCAAAGTGATGGTTCTGTCCGATACTCACGTTGACTTGCACGCTTGTCCCCCTGTTCGTTAAGCAGCGTAATCAGCTTCGCCAGTTCGACGTTGAGCCTGAGAAAAATCGCCATTGTGCGTAGCGCTGCGTCGAACTCTTCACGGACCTCCGGGCGAAAGCAGACGGCGCAGGACGGCTCGTTGGTGGTCTCGTTATATCGGTCCGACTCGTGATCGAAGCAGGCCTGGATCGCGTCGTTTTCGCGAAAGACCAAAAGCAGGCTCGGCACCGGCGCGTCGTCGAAATCCCCTTCGAAGTGCGCAACGCAGCCCTTCAATCGCGATAGCTGGTGGATCCTCAGCAAATAGCGAATCCATAAAGAGTGCGGCCCATTGAGATGCCGGCGCAGGAGCTTGCGCGCGCCACGACAGGTCCATTCGTCTGCTATCCTGACGACTTCCGGAATTGCTTCCTCGACGGGCGGGAACTCATAAGCAGCGCGGTTCGCAGAGTCGTCCTGCTCCATCCACTCATGCAGCTGTTCGTTATAAAACTCGGCGTCCGTGTGATCGTAGATGCGGATCCAGCGGCAGAGCGACCGGCGCAGCAGGAGATAGAACGCCGCTCCGAGGAATCGCTCCTCCTCTTCGAGCGCGGCCAGCGCGGCTCCGATCTTCAGATAGCCGCAGGTCTGGACCTCGAACGCGGCCATGAGTTTGCCGTCGTCGAGCGCGCCGTTCCGGCAATATCCGGTCCCCACGTCGTCCCTGACTTCGCAGCAATACTCGATCTCGTCTCCAGCGCGCCGCAGAATTCCTCGATCAGCCTCTGGATGGCGCTGCGCGCGAAGACCACGGCGACTCCTCCGCTTTCCTGCCACAGTTTCGCGTCGGCAAGATTCCGCTCCACCAGCGCCGCGCAGAGGCGGCAGAGGCGCTCGCCGTTGGTTTCGAGACTGTAGCTTGCCGGAATGCGCCGGGGGGACGGGAGCGATTCCCCGCATCCCTGCCCCAGCAGCGCTAGATCAGGGGCGCCAGCAGTTCGCCGGGTGGCTCGAGAACCGGTTTTGTCCCGGACGACGACCTGCGCGCCGCCTCCGCGACGGCGTGCGCCAGACTCTGTGACTCTTCGCATTTCAGGTGCCTCGCCAGGAGCCGATCCGACCGCTTCGGCGGCTTGCGCTCCAGCGCATGGAGTTCCGCGAGTAGCTGGGTACTATCTGCTTTCCGCCTTTTCATGATGTGCCGCCTCAGAACGTACCGTGTTCGCCATCGCCGATCCCTTCTCCGCCAAGGTAATTAGCAACCGATTCAAAGAACCCCGTTTGTGTCTCATGGTCGATGCTAAAGGCTGACGATAACGGTTCCATAAGGTTGGCATGGAAGTCGAGCGATGAATGAAAATGGACGAAATGAGCGAATCCGTCCCCATCGACGACAACCTCCAATCCTGTGCCGCTTCTCCAAAGCCCACGCCAGGAATTGTTTTTTGGCTTCAGGGTGTCTCATTGGCCTGGATGCTGGTTGAGTGTGTGGTCTCGTTCTATGCCGCGAGCGTGGCGCACAGCACGGTGCTTCTTGCTTTCGGGTCAGACAGTCTGGTGGAGTTGTTATCCGCGGCCGTGGTGTTGTTCGCGTTTTTGCCGGGCTTTCCCCTCAAAAAGGACCGAGCAGCCCGGTGGGCCGGTATCCTGCTCTTTGTCCTTGCTGGTGTCGTGGCCGTTGCGGCCGCACTTTCGCTGCTGTACAGCGTTCAGCCGGCGACAAGCTGGATAGGGATTGGCGTTTCGATCGCTGCATTGATTGCAATGCCGACTCTGGCGTGGCTCAAACGGAGGACAGCCCGGACCACAGGCAATCGCGCTTTGGCTGCGGACGCAATTCAATCCGCGACCTGCGCGTATCTTGCCGCGATTACCCTGGCCGGTCTTGCTGTAAACGCCATGTTCCATATTCACTGGATTGACTCTGTAGCGGCGATTGGAGTTCTTCCCCTTCTCGTTGTCGAAGGGCGTAATGCTCTTCGAGGCGATCCCTGCGGATGCCATTGAAGCCTCACTTGCGGGCGGCGGCAAAGGAGCCGAGTACAAGCAAGCAGGCGACAGCTTGCGCGGCCAGTGTCTGTACTGTTGGGAAAACGGAGAACCAGAGTCCCATCCACGCCGGAATCCTGTTCGCCAGCATTGGCACGACGGTGGTCGGCAGCCAGTGAGCCAGTTGCATCTCCTGCGCCTGCTCGCCCACCATGACCAGCAGGACGGCTCCCAACAGGATGCCGGTCAGTACGAGCA